>NZ_JBBDHD010000109.1:0-22597 GCF_044129415.1 Streptomyces racemochromogenes | reverse complement strand
GGGGATAAGCCGCGGTTTGGGGGGGGGGGGGTGTGGGCCCGATGAACCACAAAATTGGGGTGGGGGGGGGGGGGGCCCCCCCCGCGGGGGGGGGGGGGGGGGCCGTCGGCCGGGGAGGCGGGGCGGGCGCCCGGGGCGGAGTCCCGGTGCGCCTCGCCCGTGCCGGTACCGCTGGACCGGCTCACGCGGAGTCACCCTCGCGCATGGGGACGCGGACGCCGCGCTCGTCGGCGACGGTCTCGGCGATGTCGTAGCCGGCGTCGACGTGGCGGATGACGCCCATGCCCGGGTCGTTGGTGAGGACGCGGCGGATCTTCTCGCCGGCGAGCTTGGTGCCGTCGGCGACGGTGACCTGGCCCGCGTGGATCGAGCGGCCCATGCCGACGCCGCCGCCGTGGTGGATGGAGACCCAGGAGGCGCCGGAGGCGACGTTGACCATGGCGTTGAGCAGCGGCCAGTCGGCGATGGCGTCGGAGCCGTCGAGCATGGCCTCGGTCTCGCGGTACGGGGAGGCCACCGAGCCGCAGTCGAGGTGGTCGCGGCCGATGGCCAGCGGGGCGGCGAGGGTGCCGTCGGCGACCATCTCGTTGAAGCGCTCGCCGGCCTTGTCCCGCTCGCCGTAGCCGAGCCAGCAGATGCGGGCGGGCAGGCCCTGGAAGTGGACGCGCTCGCCGGCCATCTTGATCCAGCGGTGCAGGGACTCGTTCTCGGGGAAGAGCTCCAGCATCGCCTTGTCGGTCTTGGCGATGTCCGAGGCCTCGCCGGACAGGGCGGCCCAGCGGAAGGGGCCCTTGCCCTCGCAGAAGAGGGGACGGATGTAGGCGGGGACGAAGCCGGGGAAGGCGAAGGCGCGGTCGTAGCCGGCCAGCTGGGCCTCGCCGCGGATGGAGTTGCCGTAGTCGAAGACCTCGGCGCCGGCGTCCATGAAGCCGACCATGGCCTCGACGTGCTTGGCCATGGACTCGCGGGCGCGGGTGGTGAACCCGGCCGGGTCCTTGGCCGCGTACGCCGCCATGTCGTCGAAGTCGACGCCCACGGGGAGGTAGGAGAGCGGGTCGTGGGCGGAGGTCTGGTCCGTCACGATGTCGATCGGGGCGCCCTCGGCGAGCATCTGCGGGAGCAGCTCGGCGGCGTTGCCGAGGAGGCCGATGGAGAGCGGCTTGCGGGCGTCGCGGGCCTCGACGGCCAGCCGGAGGGCGTGGGCCAGGTCGTCGGCCTTGACGTCCAGGTAGCGGTGCTCGATGCGGCGCTCGATGGCGCGCGGGTCGACGTCGATGCAGATCGCGACGCCGTCGTTCATCGTCACGGCCAGCGGCTGGGCGCCGCCCATGCCGCCGAGGCCGGCGGTGAGGGTGATGGTGCCGGCCAGGGTGCCGCCGAACTTCTTCGCGGCGACGGCGGCGAAGGTCTCGTAGGTGCCCTGGAGGATGCCCTGGGTGCCGATGTAGATCCAGGAACCGGCGGTCATCTGGCCGTACATGGTCAGGCCGAGGTGCTCCAGGCGGCGGAACTCCTCCCAGTTGGCCCAGTCGCCGACCAGGTTGGAGTTGGCGAGCAGGACGCGCGGCGCCCACTCGTGGGTCTGCATCACGCCGACCGGGCGGCCGGACTGGACGAGCATCGTCTCGTCCTGCTTGAGGGTCCGCAGCGTGCGGACCATCGCGTCGAAGGAGCGCCAGTCGCGCGCCGCCTTGCCGGTGCCGCCGTAGACGACGAGCTTGTCGGGGTGCTCGGCGACCTCGGGGTCGAGGTTGTTCTGCAGCATGCGGAGGGCGGCCTCCTGCTGCCATCCCAGGGTGCTGAGCTCGGTGCCTCGCGCGGCCCGTACGGGGCGGGGTCCTGACATGGCGGGTGCCTCCTCCGGATGTTGGTCTATCTATTCACATCCTGGCGGCTTGAATAGATTCAGTCAACAGCTGCGCGCGGGCCACCGGGATGATGGGATGGCGGACATGGACGCCTTACGGGACGAAGCCGGGCGCCGGGAGACCCCCGCGGCGGCCGCCGCCAGGGCCGGGCAGACCGCCGGGCAGGACGCCGCGCGGCGCCGCGACCGGGCCGTGCGGGCCGCCGTGGCGCAGGGGCTGCTGGACTCCGAACCGCTGGTCTGCCTGCTGGACACCGCCGGGATCCGGGCCTCCGCCGCCGCCCTGACCGCCGCCTTCGACGCCGTCACGGCCCCCGGCACACCCGTCCTGCACGCCTTCGCCGCCAAGGCCGCCCCGCTCGTCCCCGTCCTGCGGCTGCTCGCCGGGTGCGGACTCGGCTGCGAGGTGGCCAGCCCCGGCGAGCTGGCGCTGGCCCGCGCCGCCGGGATCCCGGCCGCGCGGATCGTGCTGGACTCCCCCGCCAAGACCGCCGGCGAACTGCGCGAGGCCCTGGCCCTCGGGATCACCGTCAACGCCGACAACCACCAGGAACTGGAGCGGCTCGACGCCCTGGTCGCCGCGGCCCCCGGCGGCCCCGTCCGCTCCCCGGTCGGCGTACGGGTCAACCCGCAGACCGGCGCCGGCTCCATCGACGCCCTCTCCACCGCCACCGCCACCGCGAAGTTCGGCATCGCCCTGCGCGACCCAGGCGCGCGCGAACGGCTGGTACGGGCCTGCCTGGACCGGCCCTGGCTGACCCGGCTGCACGCCCACTCCGGCTCACAGGGCCTGCCGCTGCCGCTCATCGCCGAGGGCGTACGGGAGCTGCACGCGCTCGCCGAGGAGATCAACGCGGCCGCCGGACACCGCCGGATCGACACCCTCGACATCGGCGGCGGCCTGCCGGTGAACTTCGCCTCCGACGAGCACACCCCGACGTACGCCGAGTACGCCGGCGCCCTCCGCGAGGCCGTCCCGGCGCTGTTCGACGGCTCGTACGGGCTGGTCACCGAGTTCGGCCGGTCCCTGCTGGCCAAGCACGGCACGGTGCTCGCACGCGTCGAGTACACCAAGACCGCCGGCGGCCGCCGGATCGCCCTCACCCACGCCGGGGTCCAGGTGGCCACCCGCACGGTCTACGCCCCGGCGGCCTGGCCGCTGCGGATCCTCGCCTACGACGCCAAGGGCACCCCGAAGACCGGCCCGCCGGTCGCCCAGGACGTCGCGGGCCCGGCCTGTTTCGCGGGCGACCTGCTGGCCACCGCCCGGGAGCTGCCCGAACTGGCCCCCGGCGACCTGGTCGCCCTACCGGACACCGGGGCGTACTTCTTCACCGCCCACTACGGCTACAACAGCCTGCCGCGCCCCTCAGTCCACGGCTTCACCGCCGACGCGGCGGGCACGGTCCGCTTCGCCCTGGCCCGCCCGGCCCAGACGGAGGCGGAGCTGGTGGCGGAAGCCGGCGGGGACCGCGGGGACGCGCTGCTCTAGGGCCTGTCGCAGGGACCCGGGTCGCGGGCCCGGCGGGGCCCTCCGGCCCGCGCCCCGGACCGGCTCAGTCCACGAACAGCCCGCGGGCCGCGGCGCGCGCGTCGAAGGACTCCAGCCGGGCCTGCGCGTCCGGCAGCGCGTCGGCCATCGCCTCCAGCAGCACCCGGCCCAGCAGCATCGGTGCGCAGGCCGTGTCGAAGGCCAGCCCCGTGCCGACCGGCGCCGGGATCAGCAGGTCCGAGTACCGGGCGACCGGCGCGAACGCCGAGTCCGCCACCGTCACCGTGGTCAGCCCGGCCGCCCGCGCGTGCTCCAGGGCCTCCACCACCTCGCGCGGGTGCCGGGGCAGGGCGAAGCACAGCAGCGCCGACGCCCCGGCCGCGGCCGCCGCGTCGATCCGGTCGGCGAGCATCGAGCCGCCCTCGTCGAGCAGGCGCACGTCCGGGTGCACCTTGGCGGCGAAGTACGCGAACCCGCGCGCCTGCGAGGACGCCGCCCGCAGCCCGAGCACCGGCAGCGGGGAGGATCCGGCGAGCAGCCGGCCCGCCTCCTCCACCGGCGCCGGGTCCGCGAGCATCGTCGCCAGCCGCCGCAGGTTCTCGATCTCCCCCTCGACGGCCTGCTGGTACTCGTTGTACGACTCCTCGCGCGCGGCCGGCGGCTCGGCCGGAGCCACCTCGCGCAGGTGCCGGCGCAGCGCCGGGTACCCGTCGAAGCCGAGGGCCACGGCGAAGCGGGTCACCGAGGGCTGGCTCACCCCGGCCAGCTCGGCGAGTTCCACGCTCGACAGGAAGGGCACCTCCGCGGCGCCGCGCACCATGCAGTGCGCGATCCGCCGCTGGGTCGGCGTCAGCCGGTGCCCTTCGAAGAGCTTCTGCAGCCGTGCGGCCGGGCTGTCGCTCATCGCCGTCCCCTCCGTCCGAGCGAGTTATTCAGTCAGGGTGCACTCTGCATGTGCTTATGCAGGACGGCAAGCCGGTGCCCGTGATGCGGGCGGGCGTACCGCCGTGCGGGGCCCCGGGGACGGAGGGAGGCCGGGGCGGGGGAAGGGATCGGCGGGGCCGCCGCACCCCCGGGCGGGCCCGGAGGGCGGGACGGCGGCGGCCCCGCCGGGGACACGGGCCGGGTCAGGGCCGTCCGCGTCCTGGGGCGCCGACCCGCTCCGGGAGCCGCTCCGGAGGCACGGTGACGCCGCACTGGTGCCGGCCGGACCCCGGTTCCCCGGACTGTCCCGCCGACAGGACCACTGTGCCGGTGCCGTGTTAAGCGGGCGCTGCCATCACGTGTCGGGACCGTACCGTTCGCGCCAAGGGCCGGGAACGGACCCCGGCCCCGGCGTCGGGGCGGCCTACTTCGAGGTCTTCGCCAGGAAGGCCAGCAGGTCCTGGCGGCTCACCACACCGGTCGGCTTGCCCTCGACCAGCACGATGGCCGCGTCCGCCTCGCCGAGCACGGCCATCAGCTCGGAGACCGGCTCACCGGAACCCACCTGCGGCAGCGGCGCGCTCATGTGCTTCTCCAGCGGGTCGCCCAGCGAGGCCCGCTGCGCGAACAGGGCCGCCAGCAGCTCCTTCTCCACGACCGAGCCGATGACCTCGGCGGCCATGACGTCCGGGTGGCCGGCGCCCGGCTTGACGATCGGCATCTGCGAGACGCCGTACTCGCGCAGCACCTCGATGGCCTGGCCGACGGTCTCCTCGGGGTGCATGTGGACGAGCGACGGGATGCCGCCCTCCTTGTCCGCGAGGACGGCGCCGATGCGCGCGGCCGGGCCGGCCTCCTCCAGGAAGCCGTGACCGGCCATCCACTCGTCCGAGAAGATCTTGCTGAGGTAGCCGCGGCCGCTGTCCGGCAGCAGGACGACGACCACGTCGTCCGGCCCCAGCCCCTCGGCGGCGCGCAGCGCGGCGACGACCGCCATGCCGCAGGAGCCGCCGACCAGCAGGCCCTCCTCCTTCGCCAGGCGGCGGGTCATCTGGAAGGAGTCCTTGTCGGACACCGCGATGATCTCGTCGGTCACGTTCGGGTCGTAGGCGGTGGGCCAGAAGTCCTCGCCGACGCCCTCGACGAGGTACGGGCGGCCGCTGCCGCCGGAGTAGACGGAGCCCTCCGGGTCGGCGCCGATGACCTTGACCTTCCCACCGGACACCTCCTTGAGGTAGTTGCCGGTGCCGGAGATGGTTCCGCCGGTGCCGACGCCGGCCACGAAGTGGGTGATCTTCCCGTCCGTCTGCTCCCACAGCTCGGGACCGGTGGTCTCGTAGTGCGAACGGGGGTTGTTCGGGTTGCTGTACTGGTCCGGCTTCCAGGCGCCCGGGGTCTCCCGGACCAGGCGGTCGGAGACGTTGTAGTACGAGTCCGGGTGCTCCGGGTCGACGGCGGTCGGGCAGACCACGACCTCGGCGCCGTACGCGCGCAGCACGTTGATCTTGTCGAGGGAGACCTTGTCAGGGCAGACGAAGATGCACTTGTAGCCCTTCTGCTGGGCCACGATCGCGAGTCCGACGCCCGTGTTGCCGCTGGTCGGCTCCACGATGGTGCCACCCGGCTTGAGGGCACCGCTCTGCTCGGCGGCCTCGATCATCCGGACGGCGATCCGGTCCTTCACGGAACCACCGGGGTTGAAGTACTCGACCTTGGCCAGCACGGTGGCCTGCAGGCCTTCGGTCACGCGGTTGAGCTTCACCAGCGGGGTGTTGCCGACGAGGCTGATCATCGAGTCGTGGAATTGCACCATGTTCTCCAAGAAGGGGACTCCACGGGTTCTCCGGGAGGTCCGGCCAGAGTATGCGGAAAGGGATTGGCCGACCGGCAGTACGGGGCAGGAAGGTCAACACGACCGAGGAGGTGGCCCAAGAGGTGTCCAGGGCGAGAACGGCCCGCCGGATCGCGGCGGGGGCAGCGTACGGCGGGGGCGGACTCGGGCTGGTCGGGGTGGCCGCGGTGGGGCTGGTGCTGGCGGAGGTCCAGTTCGCCAAGCGGACGGTGGGGACCGGCCTGCCGGATCCCCCGCGCGCGGACGGCTTCTACGGGAGCGAGTTCGGCGGGCCGGAGCTGAGCCCGGGACCGCTGCGGATGGCGATGCTGGGCGACTCGACGGCGGCCGGCCTGGGCGTACGCCGGGCCCGCCAGACCCCGGGGGCGCTGCTGGCGTCGGGGCTGGCGGCGGTCGCGGAGCGGCCGGTGGAACTGCGGAACGTGGCGCTGTCGGGGGCGAAGTCGGACGACCTGGACCGCCAGGTGTCGCTGCTGCTGGACGCGGACGGGCCGGCGCCGCACGTGTCCGTGATCATCATCGGGGCGAACGACGTGACCCGGCGGATGCCGCTGACGCAGTCGGTGCGGCTGCTGACCGCCGCCGTACGGCGGCTGCGGCTGGCGGGGTCGGAGGTGGTGGTCGGCACCTGCCCCGACCTGGGCACGATCGAGCCCGTGTACCAGCCGCTGCGCTGGATGGCCCGGCGGGTCTCGCGCCAGCTGGCGGCCGCCCAGACGATCGGGGTGGTCGCGCTGGGGGCGCGTACGGTGTCGATGGGGGACATGCTGGGCCCCGAGTTCGCGGCGAACCCCCGGGAGATGTTCGGCCCCGACTCCTACCATCCGTCGGCGGAGGGCTACGCGACGGCGGCGATGGCCGTCCTGCCGACCCTGTGCGCGGCGCTCGGCGTGTGGCCGGAGTCGGACCGCCTGGACATCTCCCGCAACGAGGACATGCTCCCGGTGGCCCAGGCCGCCTCGGCGGCGGCGGGCGAACCGGGCACGGAGGTCACGGCGGCCCGGGGACCGTGGGCCCTCCTGAAACACCGCCGCCGCAGACGCCTCCCGGCGGAGCCGCTCCCGGAACCGGCGGCGCCGTCCACGCCGTGAGGCGGGGCCGGCCGGCGGCGGTCCCGCCCCCTCGCGGGGGCCGGTGGCGCGTCCCGAGCGACGGGCATCACACCATCGCCCCGGTGACCTCGACCGTACGGGGCGGTAACTTCGCTTGCGGTCCCGCAACGACGTACGCACACCCCTTGGAGTCCCGATGCCCGAAGCCGTCATCGTTTCCACCGCCCGCTCCCCCATCGGGCGCGCCGGCAAGGGGTCCCTCAAGGACGTCCGGCCGGACGACCTGACCGCCACGATCATCCAGGCCGCCCTCGCCAAGGTGCCCGAGCTGGACCCGCGCCAGATCGACGACCTGATGCTCGGCTGCGGCCTCCCCGGCGGGGAGCAGGGCCACAACCTGGCCCGTATCGTCGCCGTGCAGATGGGCATGGACTACCTGCCCGGCACCACGATCACCCGTTACTGTTCCTCCTCCCTCCAGACCTCCCGCATGGCGCTGCACGCCATCAAGGCCGGCGAGGGCGACGTCTTCATCTCCGCCGGTGTCGAGACGGTGTCGCGGTTCGTCAACGGGTCCTCCGACGGGATGCCCGGCACGCACAACCCGCTGTTCGCCGACGCCGAGGCCCGTACGGCCGCCGTCGCCCAGAGCGAGGGCAGCGACTGGCACGACCCGCGCGAGGACGGCCTGGTTCCCGACGCCTACATCGCCATGGGGCAGACCGCCGAGAACCTGGCCCGCCTCAAGGGCGTGACCCGCCGGGACATGGACGAGTTCGGCGTGCGCTCGCAGAACCTCGCCGAGGAAGCCATCAAGAACGGCTTCTGGGCCCGCGAGATCACCCCGGTGACCACCCCGGACGGCACGGTCGTCAGCAAGGACGACGGCCCGCGCGCCGGCGTCACCCTGGAGGGCGTGGAGGGCCTCAAGCCGGTCTTCCGTCCCGACGGCCTGGTCACGGCCGGCAACTGCTGCCCGCTGAACGACGGCGCCGCCGCGCTCGTCATCATGAGTGACACCAAGGCCCGTGAGCTGGGCCTGACCCCGCTGGCCCGGATCGTGTCCACCGGTGTGACCGCCCTGTCCCCGGAGATCATGGGCCTGGGTCCGGTCGAGGCGTCGAAGCAGGCGCTGAAGCGGGCGGGCCTGACCGTCGGCGACATCGACCTGTTCGAGATCAACGAGGCCTTCGCCGCGCAGGTCATCCCGTCCTACCGGGACCTGGAGATCCCGCTGGAGAAGCTGAACGTCAACGGCGGGGCCATCGCCGTCGGTCACCCGTTCGGGATGACCGGTGCGCGGATCACCGGCACGCTGATCAACAGCCTCCAGTTCCACGACAAGCAGTTCGGCCTGGAGACCATGTGCGTGGGCGGCGGCCAGGGCATGGCCATGGTGATCGAGCGCCTCAGCTGAGACCCGGGCCACACAGCGGAGAGTAGGGGGTCCGGCACCGCTCCAGCCGGGCCCCCAGCTCCCGCAAGGGATCCTCCAGATCCATACGGTGGACTGACATCAGGCCCAATCCCGTCGCGGCCGACCTGTGACCGAATCTCCCCCAGGATGTGACCTTTGTCCTGGGGGATCGGCATTTGCCCAGGTCAGACGTGATCCCCCTGCGGCCTGAAGGACGAAAGACCTGTCCAATTCATGACGTAATGCACTGCACGCCATTCCCAGCACAGGACAAGCTGATGTAGGAAGTCGGGGGATCGAATCAATCAGGAGTTAGTCAGTGAGCGCCATGTCTCTTGCCCTGCTGCTGACCACGGCCGCTGCCACGGCCGTGGGCGCTGCTGCGCTGCACGCCGTACACGGACTGCGCAAGCAGGTGTCGGCCCTGCGCGATGAGCTCGCCGTACCGGCCCACGCCCGCGGCGCGAGCGTCCCGCACGCCCGCAGCGCCGCCGAGTCCCCCGCCGCCGAGATACGAGCCGCCGTGGCCGCCGCCCTCGCCGAGGAGCGCGAGCGCGAGCTGGCCGAGGCGCGGGCCTTCTGGGCCGCGCAGGAGGCCCGTGACGCCGCCGACGCTCCCAGCCTGCTGGGCGGGCTGCCGGGCCTGGGCGAGGAGGGCCCCGTCTTCCTGCCCCGGCAGGCGGACCTGGTCGGCCTGGAGCCGGTACTCGGCGACGACCTGGCCGACGAGTACCCGGAGGACTCGGCCGAGCTGGCCGCGGCCCGCCGGCGCCACCCCTCGCACCCCGACTTCGTACCGGTCCAGTCGCACCCGGGCGCCGACCACGAGCGCACCGTCAGCCGCCTGGAGGAGCTCGCGGAGGCCCGAACGGCCCTCGCGGACGTCCGCCCCGGCCCGCTGGGCACCCTCGACGTGTACGTCTTCACGGACGGCACCACGCTGTGCATGACCCCGGGCCACCGGGAGACGGCGGAGCGCCTCGCCGAGGCGCTGCGCTCGGGCACGGCGCCGGTCCTGCTGGGCGGGTCGGGCATCTCCGGCGCCTACGCGCTGACCTTCTCCTGCGGTGACGCCGAGGACCCCGACAGCAACGTCTACATCCTCGCGGACCGGGTCATCGCATCGCTCTGACTTCCGCCCGCTCCACCAGCGCCACGGCCTCGTCCAGCATCTCGGACGGGGCCTTCGCGCTTCCGGGGCCCGCCGCGGCGGCGCGCAGCGCCTCCGCCAGGTCCTGCCCGGCCACCGCCACCTGGTCCCCGACGACGAAGACGCCCTCGTCGGGCATCACGCGCGCCGGAGCCGCCCCCGAGGGGTCCTCCAGCCGCTGTGCCGCCGCGGCCAGCTCACGGGCCAGCTCCAGGGCCTCGGCGGCGGCCCCGCGCTGGAGCCGGCTCTGCGGGGCGGCCCGCAGCCGGTCGGCGAGACGTTCCACGGCGGCGGTCAGGGGCGAGGTATCGAGCACCCGGCCGACCTTACGCGCCGCCACCGCACCATTGCCAACGGGCGAACTCTCCGGCACGGTGCAGTGAAGAGAACAGCACGGCGATACCCCCGGAGGCGCCCATGTCCGTTGAGTTCTCCGAGCAGACCCACCGCAACATGATCGACAGAATCCCCCAGACCACCGGTCGTGAGATCTCCGACTGGCTCCGGACCGTCGACGAGGGCCCCTCCCTCCTCCGGTTCGAGGAGAAGGTCAACTGGCTGCTCGGCGCGCACGAGCTGTCGCACGGCCAGGCGAAGGCGATCGTCCACGAGTACGGGCTGCGCAGAGCGGCCCGCCGGTTCGGCTGAACCCCGGCCCCCTTGCCCCGTACACCCCCGAGATGCGGGAAGGCCCCGCGAGCGTCGCTCGCGGGGCCTTCCCCGTTCCACTGACCGCGCCGCTCCGACTAGTCGTCGCCGGAGAGGATCTGGAACAGGCGCAGCAGCTCCAGGTAGATCCACACCAGGGTCATGGTGAGGCCGAAGGCGGCCAGCCAGGCCTCCTCGCGCGGGGCGCCGTAGGTGACGCCGTCCTCGACCTGCTTGAAGTCCATGGCGAGGAAGCACGCGCCGAGGACCACGCCGACGATGCCGAAGACGATGCCGAGCGGGCCGCTGCGGAAGCCGAGGCCGTCACCGCCGCCGAACAGCATGAACAGCGAGTTCGCCAGCATCAGCAGGACGAAGCCGAGGGCCGCGGCCATCACGAAGCCGGTGAAGCGCCGGGTGACGCGGATCCAGCGCATCTTGTACGCCACCAGGACGGCGGCGAAGACGCACATCGTGCCGAGCACGGCCTGGATGACCACGCCCGCGCTGAGGTAGTAGCTGGTCGCCGCGGAGATGACGCCGAGGAAGAAGCCCTCGAAGGCCGCGTAGGCGAGGATGATGCCCGGGGACGGCTTGCGCTTGAAGCTCTGGACCATCGCGAGGACGAAGGCGACGAGCGCCGCGCCGCCGGCGATGACGTACGACTTGTTGAGGTTCGCCGGGTCGACCGGCAGGGCGAGCCAGGCGATGGCCGCGGTGACGATCAGGGTGCCGAGCGTCATGGCCGTACGGCTCACGACGTCGTCGATCGTCATGGTGGTGCCGCGGGCCGGGGCGGCCGGCATGCCCGTGTTCGGGTCGACGGCGTAAGGATTCGTCGCGTACGGGTTGGTCGCGGTCCCGGCCTGCGCGTACTGCGCGTCGAAGCCCGCGTAGCCGCCGGTGTCGCGGCTGAACCCCCGTCGCGAGAAGACCGGGTTGCTGCTCCTCATCTCACTCCTCCGTGGCCACGGTGCGCGGCCTTGCGTCAAGGGTAATGCGTTCGCAAAGAAAGCACCCTACTGCTGGAGGAGGATCTTAGGAGAAGACGCGGCGGATCGCCGAGGACGACGGAAGGGCCCCGCGAGCGGTGCACGGGGCCGTCTCGGAGGCGCGGAAGTGCCCGGAGCCGGACTTGAACCGGCACGGCCCGAGGGCCAGCGAGGTTTAAGCTCGCCGTGTCTGCATTCCACCATCCGGGCAGGGCGCAGCGGGCCCCGTGGTAAAAGCCTTGAACGCTGCGGTGAGCCTATCCGGAAGACCCCGCCCACCAGGGGCCCGTCTATCCGATGTTGTCTGATTTTATTGGCGATTGAGTGGGCGTCAGGACCGATAAGTCACGGTGGGCCGTGCTGAGGGCGACGCTCTGCCCCGCCTCGCAAATGACGTGATTTCGCTGCCCCGCGCCACCCCGGGCCACCCCTCCGCGACGGGCCGCCCCGAGGGGTCCCGTCATACCAGAGGAGGAGGCGACCGCCCCTGTGGTCAGACTCCAGTGGGCCGTCGAACGGGCACCTCGGCTGATCCCCCGCGGGTGGGGCCGCGGTGAGGATGGAAGGGTCCCGCCACCGCGCAGCACCACCGCCCGACAGGAGTCCCCCCGTGACCGCCATGAACTACGCCCCGCAGCACACCGCCCAGGCCGTGGCCGCCCGCGCCACGCAGCTCTCCAAGGTGTACGGCCAGGGCGAGACGCAGGTGGTCGCGCTGGACAACGTCTCCGTGGACTTCGGGCGGGGCCAGTTCACCGCGATCATGGGCCCCTCCGGCTCCGGCAAGTCGACGCTGATGCACTGCGTCGCCGGCCTGGACACCTTCTCCAGCGGCTCGGTCCGCATCGGCGACACCGAACTCGGCAGCCTCAAGGACAAGCAGCTGACCCAGCTGCGCCGCGACAAGATCGGTTTCATCTTCCAGGCGTTCAACCTGCTGCCGACCCTGACCGCCCTGGAAAACATCACCCTCCCCATGGACATCGCCGGCCGCAAGGCCGACAAGCAGTGGCTGGACACCGTGGTGGACATGGTCGGCCTCTCCGGCCGCCTCTCCCACCGCCCCACCCAGCTCTCCGGCGGCCAGCAGCAGCGCGTGGCCGTCGCCCGCGCCCTCGCCGCCCGCCCCGAGATCATCTTCGGCGACGAGCCCACCGGAAACCTCGACTCCCGCTCCGGCGCCGAGGTCCTCGGCTTCCTGCGCAACTCGGTGCGCGAACTCGGCCAGACCGTGGTGATGGTCACCCACGACGCGGTCGCCGCCTCCTACGCGGACCGCGTCATCTTCCTCGCCGACGGCCGCATCGTCGACGAGATGTACGCGCCCACCGCCGACGGCGTGCTCGACCGGATGAAGGCCTTCGACGCCAAGGGCCGCACCAGCTGATCGGTCACTGATCACCGAAGCCACGAACAGACTTCCAGCCCAGGACTGATAACCCCATGTTCCGTACCGCCCTGCGCAACGTCCTCGCGCACAAGGCCAGGCTGCTGATGACGGTCCTCGCCGTCACCCTCGGCGTCGCCTTCGTCTCCGGCACCCTCGTCTTCACCGACACCCTCGGCAAGGCCCTCTCCGGCCAGTCCGCCAAGAGCTACGACGGCATAGCCGTCTCCGTCACCTCGTGGGGCCCCTCCCGCACCGACGACGGCACGAAGGAGGGCGAGCCCGGCATCAGCCAGCAGACCCTGGACAAGGTCAAGTCCGTCAAGGGCGTCGACAGCGTCTCCGGCCGGGTCTCGGGCTTCGCCGGCGTCGGCGACGAGAACGGCAGGCTGATCGGCTCCGGCTGGGCCAACAAGGGCTCCAACTACGCCCCCGTCAAGGACGGCAAGGACCCCCGCTACACCTTCACCGACGGCGCCGGCCCCGCCAAGGACGACCAGATCGCCCTCGACAAGGAGTCCGCCGCCAAGGGCGGTTACAAGACAGGCGACAAGGTCCGCGTCGCCACCAACGGCCCGGTCAGGGAGTTCACCCTCACCGGCGTCTTCACCACGGAGGACGGCGCCGTCAACGCCGGCGGCAGCCTGGTCCTGTTCGACACCAAGGTCGCCCAGGAGCTCTACCTCCAGCCCGGCTTCTACGACGAGCTCGCCGTCGCCGCCAAGGCCGGCACCTCCGCCGACCAGCTGCTCGCCGACATCAAGCCGCTGATCGACAGCAAGCACACCAAGGCCCAGACCGGCAAGGAACTCGCCGCCCAGCAGGCCAAGGACATCGAGAAGCAGATGAGCAGCTTCAGCACCATGCTGCTCGCCTTCGCCGGCATCTCCCTCTTCGTCGGCGTCTTCCTGATCTACAACACCTTCACCATGCTGGTCGCCCAGCGCACCAGGGAACTGGCCCTGCTGCGCGCCGTCGGCGCCAAGCGCGGCCAGGTCATGCGCTCGGTCCTCGCCGAGGCCCTGGTCATCGGCGCCACCTCCGCCGTGATCGGCCTGGCCGCCGGCATCGGCCTGGCGGTCGGCATGCGCTCCCTGATGGACTCCATCGGCGCCAAGATCCCCGCCGGTGACCTCGTCGTCGCCCCGGGCACGATCGTCGCCGCCCTGCTCATCGGCGTCGTCGTCACCACCGTCGCCGCCCTGCTGCCGGCCTGGCGCACCGGGCGGATCGCCCCCGTCGCCGCCATGGGCAGCGCCCACCTCCCGGCCACCGCGAAGTCCCTGGTCGTGCGGAACGTCCTCGGCACGCTCATCAGCCTGGCGGGCATCGGCGTCGTCTTCCTCGGCGTGTCCATGGGCGGCGACGGCCGCATGGTCATCGGCGCCGGCGCCGGTCTGATGCTCATCGGCATGATCGTGCTGCTGCCGCTGCTGTCCCGGCCGGTCATCGGCGCCGTCCGCCCGCTGCTGCACAAGGTGTTCGGCGTCCCGGGCAAGCTGGCCGCGCAGAACGCCGTCCGCAACCCGCGCCGCACCGCCGTCACCGCCGCCTCCCTGGCCATCGGCCTCACCCTGGTCACCACCCTGTCGGTGCTCGGCATCACCATGGGCACCGCCGTCGACCGGATGAGCACCGACAAGCTGAAGGCCGACTACAAGGTCTCCATGGCCGGCGGCATGGGCGGCCTGGACAAGTCCGTGGCGGAGACCCTCGCCAAGGCCCCCGGCATCAAGGCCGTCTCCCCGCAGGCCGACGGCTACTTCAAGATCGGCGACAGCTTCCGCGCCGCCTCCGGCGTCAACCCGGCCACCATCGGCGAACTGCTCAACATCGACGTCACGGCCGGCTCGCTGGCCTCCCTCGCCAAGGGCGAGGCCGCCGTCGCCGAGAGCACCGCGAAGAAGCAGCACCTCACCGTCGGCTCCACCCTCCAGGCCCAGTTCGAGGACGGTCAGAAGACCACCCTGAAGATCGGCGCCGTCTACAAGGACCTGGAAGGCCTGCTGTCCCCGTACGTCCTGGACAACAAGGTCCTGAGCGCGCACACCGACCAGCAGTACGTCCGCGAGGTCTACGTCAACACCACCGCCGGCGACTCCAAGGCAGGCCAGCAGGCCGTCATCGACGCCCTCGGCAAGAACCCGGCGATGACCGTCGCCGACCGGCAGGACATGCGCAACGAGATGGGCGGCATCATCAACACGATGCTGAACATCATGTACGGCCTCCTCGGCATGGCGCTGATCATCTCGGTCCTCGGCGTGGTCAACACCCTGGCCATGTCCGTCTTCGAACGGACCCAGGAGATCGGCATGCTGCGCGCGATCGGCCTCGACCGCGCCCGGGTGAAGAACATGATCCGCCTGGAGTCCGTGGTGATCTCGCTCTTCGGCGCGGTCCTCGGCATGGGCATCGGCCTCTTCCTCGCCTGGGCCGTCGGCACCACCCTCGCCAAGGCGGTGCCCGGCTACGAGCTGATCCTCCCCTACGGCCGCCTCGCCGTCTTCCTCCTGCTGGCCGCCGTCGTCGGCGTCCTGGCCGCCATGTGGCCCGCCCGCAGCGCCGCCCGGCTGAACATGCTGACGGCCATCAAGACCGAGTAGCCGGCGCGGGAGCAGGGACGCGAAGGGCCTCGGGGCGACACGCCCCGGGGCCCTTGCGCGCCGTGCGCGTACGGGGCTACGCGCCGCCCCAGACCCGGGAGCGCAGCGGCATCCGCGAGAGCCCCCCGCCGGCCGGCTTCACCGCCAGGACCTGGTTGACCCCGAGGCGGGCGTGCTCGAAGCCCAGCGCGGAGGCCGCCATGTAGAGCAGCCAGACGCGGGCCCGGCCGGGCGAGGTGAGCCGTACGGCCTCGTCCCAGTGCTCCTCCAGCCGCGCCACCCAGGCCCGCAGGGTCAGCGCGTAGTGCTCGCGCAGCGCCTCCACGTCGCGGACCTCGAAGCCGGCCTTCTCCAGCTCGCCGACCGTGGAGCCGATCGGGGAGAGCTCCCCGTCGGGGAAGACGTAGGCGTCTATGAACTCGTCGATCTCGTACGCCGCTTCGTCGGGCTCCGGGGGCCGGCCGATCTGGTGGTTGAGCAGGCGGCCGCCGGGAGCCAGCAGTGCGTGCAGGATCCCGGCGTACTCGCGGTAGCGCTCGGAGCCCACGTGCTCGGCCATGCCGATCGAGGAAATCGCGTCGTAGGGGCCGTCCTTGACGTCCCGGTAGTCCTGGACGCGGATCTCGATCCGGTCGGTCAGGCCCTCCTCGGCGATCCGCTTGCGGGCGTAGGCGGCCTGCTCGGTGGAGAGGGTGATGCCGGTGACCTGGACGCCGTACGCGCGGGCGGCGTGCAGGGCCATGGAACCCCAGCCGCAGCCCACGTCCAGGAGCCTCTGGCCGGGCGCCAGGGCGAGCTTGCGGCAGACCAGGTCCAGCTTGTCGCGCTGGGCCTCCTCCAGGGTGCCGCCCTCGGTCCAGTAGGCGCAGGAGTACACCATCGAGGGGCCGAGGACGTGCTCGTAGAACGCGTTGCCCACGTCGTAGTGGTGGCTGATGGCATGCCGGTCGCGGCTCTTGGAGTGGCGGGTCCCGCCCTGGCGGGCGGCCTCCTCCGGCGGCGGCGCGGGGCGGGTCCACGGGCGGGCCAGGGCCACGAGCTCCCGCACGGCGGCCCGGGTCGCCGGGTCGCGCAGCAGGGCGGCCGTACCGGCGGCACCCGAGGCGCGCGCGGGCAGGTGCGGGCGCAACGCGGCGAGCTTGGCCAGGCCGGAACGGGGGCGCCCGGCGGGGGCGGGCGCGGCGGCGGGCCGGCGCTCCCAGACCAGGCCGGCCACCTCGTCCAGCAGCTCGAAGAGGTCGCCGTCGATGGTGAGGTCACCGGACACCCAGGCGCGGGCGAGACCCAACTCGCCCGGCTTCCACAGCATGTGGCGCAGGGCGCGCCGGTTTTCGAGGACGAGGGCGGGACCGGCGGCGGGGCCGGCCTCGCTGCCGTCCCAGGCCCGTATGCGGACGGGCAGGGGGGCGCCCAGCAGGGTTTCGGCAAGGGCTGCCAGCCGCGGCGCGGCGTCGGTCATCGAGGCACCTCCAAGGTGTTCCGACAACCCGCTACCCATATCCGAACGGGGCCATTCTCCGCCGAATCACACCTGGACCGCACCTTGAGCACACCTTGACCGGACCGTGCGCCGGAGCCGCGCGGGGGGCTCGCGACCGTCCCCCGGGCACGCCGAAGGGGCCGCCCGCACCACGGATGGCGGGCGGCCCCTTCGGGGTCGTGCTCAGGGACCCGGCGTGGGTGCCGGGGTCAGGAGGCCTTGGCCTTCTGGGCCGGGGCAGCGGCGGCGGCCGGGGCCGGCGCCGGCTTGGCGGCCTCGTAGAACTCCTCGCGCGGGGTTTCGAGGGCGCCGAGGGCGACGACCTCGCGCTTGAGGAACATGCCGAGGGTCCAGTCCGCGAAGACGCGGATCTTGCGGTTCCAGGTCGGCATGGCCATGCCGTGGTAGCCACGGTGCATGTACCAGGCGAGACGGCCCTTGAGCTTGATCTTCATCTTGCCCATGACGATCATCGCCACGCCCTTGTGGAGGCCGAGGCCCGCCACCGCACCCTTGTTGGAGTGCTCGTACTCCTTCTGCGGGAAGCCCCGCATGCCGGAGACCACGTTGTCGCCGAGGACCTTGGCCTGGCGCAGCGCGTGCTGGGCGTTCGGCGGGCACCAGGCGTTCTCGACGCCGGCCTTGCGGGAGGCGACGTCGGGGACCTGGGCGTTGTCGCCGGCGGCCCAGATGTAGTCGGTGCCCTGGACCTGGAGGGTCGGGGCGGTGTCCACGTGGCCGCGCGGGCCGAGCGGCAGGCCGTAGCGGGCCAGCGCCGGGTTCGGCTTGACGCCCGCGGTCCACACGATGGTGTCGGAGTCGACCTCAAGGCCGTTCTTCAGCACCACGTGGCCGTCCACGCAGGAGTCCATGGAGGTGTTGAGGTAGATCTCGATGCCGCGCGACTCCAGGTGCTCCTTGCCCCAGGTGCCGAGCTTGGGCCCGACCTCGGGAAGGATCTTGTCGGCCGCGTCGACCAGGATGAAGCGCATGTCCTCGCGCTTGATCGTGGTGTAGTACTTCGCGGCGTCGCGGGCCATGTCCTCGACCTCGCCGATCGTCTCGGCGCCGGCGAAGCCGCCGCCGACGAAGACGAAGGTGAGGGCCTTGCGGCGGACGTTCTCGTCCGTCGTGGACTCGGCCTTGTCGAGCTGTTCGAGGACGTGGTTGCGCAGGCCGATGCCCTCTTCGACGCCCTTCATGCCGATGCCCTGTTCGGCCAGGCCGGGGATCGGGAAGGTGCGCGAGACGGCGCCGAGCGCGATCACCAGGTAGTCGAAGGGCAGCTCGTACGCCTCGCCGACCAGCGGCGTGACGACGGCGACCTTGCGGTCCTGGTCGATGCTGGTGACCCGGCCGGTGAGAACCTCAGCCTTGGGCAGCACGCGTCGCAGCGGGACGACGACGTGCCGAGGCGAGATGCTGCCTGCGGCCACTTCGGGGAGGAAGGGCTGGTAGGTCATGTACGAGCGCGGGTCGACGACCGTGACGGTCGCCTCGCCGTAGCGCATCTTCTTCATGATGCGCTTGGCTGCGTACAGGCCTACGTACCCACCTCCTACAACGAGGATCCTGGGACGCTCCGTGGTGCTCATGAGATGAGTATCCAGCACCCCAAGGGGTGATGCTCGTGAGCCCCTTCACAAGGAGCTGGGAGACCTCTGCTACACTGCGCGCCCCGCGTGACCCAGATCATGGCACGCGACGGGAACCACGGTGTAACGGGATTCGTTGTTCACCCGCCCTGAACTGGCCTCCAGGGCCTCAACCGGACTGGACCACTGGCGTTCGTCCTTACCTCTGATACGAAACCCGCAGCGGCCTCGCATCGCACAAACAGGTGCCGAAACGACCCTGCGACCCTCAAGAACCCGTCGAACGACCCTCTTGTTGACCCGGAGGGCCTTTTTTCCTTGTGAAGAACTTCACGAACCTGGTGCGCGGGAGGGCCTTTTCGGCCTCCCGAAAGCCCCCACACCGCCCTCGCACTGCCCCCGCCCCGGGCGTACTCCCCCGCCCCACCAGCCACTCATCGGCCGGAACGCGATATTCGGCCACAGCCCCGCACGACGACCGCCGCAGGACCGCCCTCGAACGGGTGGAGGGGGCGCCCCGGACCGGGACGCCCCCTCCCACGGCGCGACGGCGGCCCGGTCAGGCCACGGACCAGGCGATGCCGTCCAGGATGTCGTGCTCGGAGACCACGACCTCGGACGCGCCGATGCGCTCCATGATCGCGAGCAGGACGAGGGCGCCGGCGCCGATCACGTCGACCCGGCCCGGGTGGATCACCGGGATCGCCGAGCGCTCGGCGTGGGTGGCCGTCAGCATGCGCCCGCTGATCTCGCGGACCTGCTCGTAGGAGATCCGCGCATGGTGGATCCGCTCGGACCGGTACTCCGGCAGGTCCAGGGCGATCGCGGCGACCGTGGTCACCGACCCCGCCAGACCCACCAGGGTGCGGGCCTCCTCCAGCGGGACCGTCTCGGCGGCCAGGTCCAGCGCCGCCTCGATGTCGGCCCGCATGGCGGCGACCTGCTGCGCGGTCGGCGGGTCGGTGACCTCGCCGTCCACCACCAGGTGCCGCTCGGTCATCCGGACACAGCCCACGTCGACCGAGCGGGCGGCGCGCACGTGCTCCTCGCCGACGACGAACTCGGTCGATCCGCCGCCGATGTCCACCACCAGGAAGGGCCGCTCCAGCGCCGCGGAGCCGGTGAGCTCCCTGGTGGCGCCGGTGAAGGAGAACTCGGCCTCCTGCTCGCCGGAGATCACCTCGGGCTCCACGCCCAGGATGTCCAGCACGCCCCGGACGAAGTCCTCGCGGTTCTCGGCGTCGCGCGAGGCCGAGGTGGCCACGAAGCGGACCCGCTCGGCGCCCAGCTCCTTGATCACGGCGGCGTACTCGCGGCAGGCCGCGAACGTGCGCTCCAGCGCCTCCGGGGCCAGCCGGCCGGTCTTGTCCACGCCCTGACCCAGCCGGACGATGGTCATCCGGCGGTCGAGCTCGACGAGCTCGCCGGTGGCCGGGTCGCAGTCGGCGACCAGGAGGCGGATGGAGTTCGTACCGCAGTCGATGCCGGCGACGCGGGTCATGCGGACTCCTCTTCCTTCGCCTTCTCACCGCACGGGGTGACGCAGGCGCCCTTGGCCCACCATTCCGGCAGCATCGCCAGGGCCTCGTCGCCGAAGGGGTTCACCCCGGGGCCGGCGGCGAGGGAGTGGCCGACCAGCACGTGCAGGCACTTCACCCGGTCCGGCATGCCGCCGGCGCTCGGGAAGCCCTGGAGCACCTCGATGGCGTCGCGCCGCTGGATGTAGTCCTCGTGCGCCTTGCGGTACGCCGCGGCGAGCTCCGGGTCCTCGGCGAGGCGGGCCTGCATCTCCTTCATCACGCCGTTGGCCTCCAGCGTGCCGATCGCGGAGGCCGCGCGCGGGCAGGTGAGGTAGTACAGCGTGGGGAAGGGGGTGCCGTCGGGGAGGCGCGGGGCGGTCTCGACGACGTCCGGCTGGCCGCAGGGGCAGCGGTGCGCGATGGCGCGCAGCCCGCGCGGCGGGCGGCCGAGCTGCTGCTCGAACGCCTCGATGTCGGCGGCGGTCGGCTCGGTCCGGTCGGTCTGGGGCGGGGGCGTCTGCATGCCTGGAGGAAGTCTCTTCGCTGGTCGTGGGTGACGGTCGTGTCGGGTGGTGCGGTCGCGGTGGTTCAGTCGCCGGGGCGGTCGGCCTTGTCGACCCCGTCCCAGACGTTGGAGTACCAGGGGCGGTCGGATCCGCTCTGGCCGCTCCGCCGGTGCTCCGCGGCCGCGGCGCCGGGGTCGGTCATGATGTAGCCGATCTCCCCCGGGCGCAGGAAGTGCAGGTGTCTGCGCGCCTGCTGTTCCGCGTAGGCGGGGTCCTGCCAGCGCGCCTTCTCGTCGCGGAGCTGCTCCAGGCGCTTGCGCGCGGTGGCGGCGGCCCGCTGCTGGTCCGCGATCTCCGAGCGCTGGGACACGTACTGGCGCATCGGGTACGCGAGGGCGACGACCAGCGTACAGAGGACGAGCACCAGCAGCGCCGCCCGGCCGGTGAGCCGGCTGCGGCGCACGACCCGGCGGGACTGCGAGCGGTAGACGTGGGCCGCGGTCCGCTCGCCGAGCTGCCGGAGCCTGGTCGCCGTGGAGAAGGTGGAGAACCGATCCCGGTTCCCGGCCATTGATCCGCCTCCCCTGGTGCGCGCTACGCAATACGTCCCCGCACACGGTACGGGACCGAGTGCGGGGACGTAGGGAGGCCAGGCGAGGACTCAGCCCTTGAAGCGCGGGAAGGCGCTGCGCCCGGCGTACACCGCGGCGTCGTCGAGGATCTCCTCGATGCGCAGCAGCTGGTTGTACTTGGCGACGCGGTCCGAGCGGGCCGGGGCGCCGGTCTTGATCTGGCCGCAGTTCACCGCGACGGCGAGGTCGGCGATGGTGACGTCCTCGGTCTCGCCGGAGCGGTGGGACATCATGCACTTGAAGCCGTTGCGCTGGGCCATCTCGACGGCGTCGAGGGTCTCGGTCAGCGAACCGATCTGGTTCACCTTGACGAGCAGGGCGTTCGCGGAGCCCTCCTCGATGCCGCGGGCCAGGCGCTCGGGGTTGGTGACGAAGAGGTCGTCGCCGACGATCTGGACCTTGGAGCCCAGGCGGTCGGTGATGGTCTTCCAGCCGGCCCAGTCGTCCTCGAACAGCGGGTCCTCGATGGAGACGAGCGGGTACGCCTCGACGAGCTCGGCGTAGTAGTCGGTCATCTCGGCGGCCGAGCGGGACTGGCCCTCGAACTCGTACTTGCCGTCCTTGTAGAACTCGGACGCGGCGACGTCCAGGGCGAGCGCGATGTCCTTGCCCGGGGTGTAGCCGGCCTGCTTGATGGCCTCGATGATGAGGTCGAGCGCGGCGCGGTTGGACTCCAGGTTCGGGGCGAAGCCGCCCTCGTCGCCCAGGCCGGTGGACAGACCCTTGTTGTGCAGGACCTTCTTGAGGGTGTGGTAGACCTCGGCACCCCAGCGCAGCGCCTCGGAGAAGGACTCCGCGCCGATCGGGGCGATCATGAACTCCTGGATGTCCACGTTGGAGTCCGCGTGGGACCCGCCGTTGAGGATGTTCATCATCGGAACGGGCAGCAGGTGCGCGTTCGGTCCGCCGAGGTAGCGGAAGAGCGGCAGGTCCGAGGCCTCGGACGCGGCGTGGGCGACGGCGAGGGAGACGCCGAGGATGGCGTTGGCGCCGAGGGAGCCCTTGTTGTCGGTGGCGTCGAGGTCGAACATGGCCTGGTCGATCAGGCGCTGCTCGGTGGCGTCGTAACCGACGAGCTCCGGGCCGATCTGCTCGATGACCGCGAGGACGGCCTTCTCGACACCCTTGCCCATGTAACGGTTGGGGTCACCGTCACGGAGCTCGATGGCCTCGAAGGCACCGGTGGAGGCGCCGGACGGAACGGCAGCACGGCCGGTGCTGCCGTCGTCGAGGCCCACCTCGACCTCGACCGTGGGGTTGCCTCGGGAGTCCAGGATTTCCCGGGCTACGACGACGTCGATGGACGGCACGAGCATCTCCTTCTGGGATGTGACGCTGGGTGTGCGGTGGCGTGGGGCCTGGGACGGCCTCGCCGACTAGAGCCTAACCGGCTCCGGGGGGGGGGGGGGGGGGGGGGCCCGCGCCGCCCCCCCCCCCCCCCCCCCCCCCCCCCCCCCCCCCCCCCCCCCCCCGCCCC
>NZ_JBBDHD010000108.1:0-23990 GCF_044129415.1 Streptomyces racemochromogenes | reverse complement strand
CTTCCCGCCGCACCCCGTGCGGCGGGAAGCGGGCCCGCCACCACCCACAGGACGGGGACCAGCATGCAGCAGCCACCCGGCACGCCGCCCGCGGCCGCGACCGCGGGCGCGGCCCGCTCGGGAGCCGACACCGGCGTCGACGCCTACCGGGTGTCCTCCGCGCCGTACGCGCTGGTCCGCGCCACGGTGCTGGCCCATCCCGCCGAGCCGGCCGCCGCCACCGGTCTCCGCACGCTGCTCGCCCGGCTCCACGACCTCGACCGGCAGCTGCTGGAGACCACCGCCCCGCTCTGCGACGACCTGCACGACAGCCGCGACGGCCACCCGGCCGGGCTCCACCGCGACGTGGTCCTCCCGCTGCGCCGCGCCCTGCACAACGGGCGCGAACCCCGCCCCGCCCTGCTGGAACGCCTCGGCGACCTCCCCGCCCGCCTGCCCCGGCTCGCCCACTGGCTCGACCTGCGCACCCGCCGCGCCGCGCTCCTCGCCGACCTGGCCCCGGCCGCCGAGCGGGCCCTGACCGCCGAACGCCGCGCCCTCGCCGCCCTGTGCCGCGAGCCGGCCCTCACCAAGGCCGTCGCGCTCACCAGCGCCGACCTGTTACGCGCCGTCGAACGGGCCGGCACCGGGGCGCAGGACCGCAGGACCCGCAAGGAGGAACCCGCCGTCCTGCGCTACGCCCTGCGGGCCAGCACCAAGACCAGCCCGCTGTCCTGGTTCACGGCCGTCGGCTGGGGACCCCTTCCGGCGGCCACGGGCCGCACCGTCCCCGCCTGGGGCCGCGCGCCGCTGTTCACGGGACCCCTGCGGGAGGTCGTGCAGCCCAGCCGCACCCTGACCACCGCCCTGACCCTCGCCCTCCTGGACGCCCCTCACCGCCGGGCCGCCCTGCCCCACCGGATCACCAGCACCGCCCGCGTCACCGACGGGCGGGCGGCGTACTCCCGCGACCGGACCGCCTTCGCGGGGGGCCGCTACCTCATGGCCGCGGAGGACGAGGCACGGCTGCCCCACACCGGCCCGCTGGCCCTCGTCACCGACCACGCGGGGCGTCCCGTACCCCTCGACGAGCTGACGGAGCTGCTGGCGGCCGCCCTGACCGGCACCGGCACCGGCGTCGGGGACGGGGAGGGGGCCCGGGACGGCGACGGGCACCGCGACGGCCGGGCCGCCGCCACCGGATTCCTCGCCCGCCTCGCCGACACCGGCCTGCTCGTCCCCGCCGACCCGGTCCCGCCGCAGGACCCCGACCCGCTGGGCCGCATCGCCGGCTGGCTGCGCTCCCTCGACGGGGACACCGCCGAGGACGCCGCCCACGCCGACCGCCTCGACGGGATCGCCCGGCTGACCGCCGCCTTCGCCGAAGCCCCCGCCACCGCCCGTCCCGCCCTGCTGACCGGTCTCTCGCACCGCTGGACGGAGGCACTGGCCGCCGCCGGACGCCCCGTCCCGGCGGTGTCCGCCCCGCTCAGCCCGGTCTCCGAGGACGTCGTCGCACCCGGCCCCCTCGACCTCGACGGTTTCCTCGGCCCCGCCGACCACGAGGCGCTCGCCGAGGTCACCGCCCTGGCGGAGCTCTTCGACCTCGGCCACCTCCTGCGCCGGACCGTCCGCGACCGCTTCGTCGCCCGCTACGGCCCCGGCGGACGCTGCCCCCACCCGTGGGAGTTCGGCGCCGACATCGCGGAGGCCTGGGAAGCAGCCGGACGGCTCGCCGACCTCGACCCCGCCGACCCCCTCCCCAGCGGCACCGACGGGCCGGCGGCCCTGCGCGCCGAGGCCGTCCGGGCCGTCCGGGACGCCCTGCACGCAGACCCGGCCACCACCCGCGAGGTCCTCCTGCCGCCGGACCTCCTCAAGGGACTCGGCGACCGGCTGCCCGACTGGGCCCTCGCCCGGCCGCTCAGTTACGCCTACTTCCTCCAGCGCGACCCCCGCCACGGCCTGCTCTGCGTCAACCAGGTCTACGGCGGCTGGGGCCGCTTCACCAGCCGCTTCCTGGACGCCCTCGACCCCGCCGCCCGCACCGAGGTGTCCCGGCAGGTCCGCCGCGCCCTCGGCCCCGGCGCGCACGCCGCCCAGATCCGGCCCGTCGGCGGGTTCAACGCCAACCTCCACCCCCTCCTCGTCCCCGACGAGATCGGCCCCGACCGCCGCTGGGCCTCCCTCGGCGAAGCCGACCTGGAACTCGTCCACGACGAAACCGCCGACCAGGTGCGCGTCCGGCTGCGCGGCACCGGCGAACTCCTCGACGTGCTCTACCCCGGCTTCCTCGCCCCGGTCCTCCTGCCGCGCCGCCTCGGCGCCCACCTCAGCGACCACCCCCACGGCCTCGTCGACCTCCGCCCGCTCGTCCCCCGGGGCACCCGTCCCGCACCCGGCGGCGGCCGCGTCACCCACGTCCCCCGGCTGCGCCACCGCGACCTGGTGCTCCGCCGCCGCCGCTGGCTGCTGCCGCCCGCCGCGGTGGAGCGGCTGCGCGCCGACCTCGCCGCCGCCGGACCCGTCCCGGCGGAGGCCGCCGCCCGCTGGCGCGCGGCCCTGGACCTCCCCGAGCAGGTCTTCCTGCACCCCGCCGGAGCCGTACCCACCGGCCGGGCCGCCGAGGACTTCCTGACCGGGCTGAGCCGGCCCAAACCGCACCTGGTCGACCTCGGCAACGCCCTGCACCTGCGCTGCCTGCCCAAATGGCTCTCCCGCCACGGCGCCGGAGCCGTCCTCGAAGAGGCCCTGCCCGCCCCCGGAGGCCAGGACGCCCCGGCCCGCGCGGTCGAACTCGTCCTGGAGGTCTACCGGAGCGGGCGACGGCGACGGCCCGACGAGCGGATGAGCCGATGAGCCGGTACCGGACGACGACGGAAGGGAGAACGGCGCACATGCCCGCCCACGACCACGCCCTCGACGTGGTGACCCACTACCACCACCCCGACAAGGCCCCCCTGCTGCGCGGGGCCCTGCTGCCCCTCGCCGAGTCGGCCGTGGCCGGCGGACTGGCCGCCCACGTCGAACGCCACTGGCTGCACGGCCCCCACCTGCGGCTGCGGCTCCGGGGCCCCGCACGTCAGGTGGCCCGGACCGCGGAATCCGCCGCGGCCGCGCTGCGCGACTGGCTCCGCGAGCACCCCTCGCACGCCGACCTCACCGACGCCCAGCTGCTGGAGCGGTCCGCCGAGGCCGGCCGCGCCGAACTCGTCCCCCCGCCCTACGGGCCCATCGAGCCCGACAACACGGTCCGGGTCGAAACCGTCGACCGCTCCTCCGTACGGGGCCTGCTCGGCGAGGACGGCGCCGACCTGCGTGACGACCTGCTCCGGGCCGGCCTGGGCGCGCTGCGCGCGGGCGCCGGCTACCTCGGGGAGCACGGCGACGGCGCGCGGGCCCGGATCAGGCTCGCGGTGACCGCCCTCGCCGCCCACGCGGGCGCCCACCCCGACGGGCTCGCCGGCGGCCACTGGTCGTACGTCTCCCACCTGGAGGACTTCCTCCTCCACGACGACCCGGACGGCCGGCTGCGCCAGGGCTTCGAGCAGTACGCCGAGCGCGCCGACGCGGCGGTGACCGCCCTCGTCGGACGGATCGCCGACGGCGGCGCACGCGGCTGGGAACGCGCCTGGCCCGAGTTCTCCGCCGGCGCCTGGCGGCTCGCGCGCACCCGCCACGACGCGGGCGCCGACCTGTCCGGGAGCCCGGCCGAGTACGGCGCCCGCGCCCTGGCCACCGGCGACGCCGGCACGGCGGAACGCTGGAACCGCGACCTCCGCACCCGCTACAGCGAGTTCCACCGGCTGCTGAGCCGCGCCGACCCCCGGGGGCGGATGTTCGCCAGCCCCGACTACCTGGTCCACCGGGCCTGCACCAACGCCCTGTACCGGCTGCTCGCGATCTGCGACGTCCGCCCGCTGGAGCGGTACCTGGCGGCGCACCTGGTCGTCCGCGCGGCGCCCGGGCTGACCGGCAGCGACTGGCGCACGGAGATCGGCGAGACCATCGACGCGGTGGAGGGCCGGGCATGACCACCGTCACGCGGCCGACGGCCGTACGGAGGCTGCGGCCCGGGGTGGCCGTGACCCCCCTGCGGGCCGGCCTGCACCTGAGGGGCCGGGGCGGCAGCCTCACCCTGGAGGGGAGCGACGCGCTGCCCGCCCTGTGGAAGCTGCTGGAGGAACCGCTGCGGGAGGGCCGGCTCGAAGACCTCCTCGCACGGATGGCGCCCGGGTCGGCGGTGCGCGGGGCGGTGGACGCCCTGCTGCGGCAGCTGGAGGCGCACGGCCTGCTGGCCGCCGGAGAGGCGGGGCCCCCGGCGCCCGGCCCCGTCGGGCAGTGGCTGGAGGAGAGCGCCGGGCGGCCCGCCGCCTCGGCCGCCGCGCTCGCCGCCACCCGCGCCGAGGTGCTGGCCGCCGACCCGGACGCGGCACTGGCCCGGGCCGCCGGTCAGGCGCTGGCGCACGGCGGACTGCCCGTCGCGTACACCGCCGACCCGGGCCTGCCCGCAGGCCGGGTCCTGCTCCGCGTCCACGGCGACGGGCCGGACCGGGCGGTCGCGGCCGGGCGGTGCGGCGGGGGGGGCTACGCGACCGCCCCGGGCAGCCCCGCCCAGGCCCGGTCCGACGCGCGGGCCCTGGAGGCACGGCTCGGACCCGCCGCGCAGGAGGCGGCCCCCGCCGCCTTCCTCCCGCTGCTGGCCGGCACGGCCGCACACCGGCTGCTGTGCGCGGCCGCGGGGCTGGCGGACCCCGCGACCGAGGGCGGGGACGAACGGCTGCTGCCGGGGCTGCCCGCGGTGCTCCTCGCCGACGCCCGTCCGCTGCGCGCCGACTACCGGAGCTGGCTCGGCCCCGAACGGCTCGACGCCGACCGGCGCACCGGCCTCGCCCCCGCGCGGACCCTCGGCGAGGCACTGCGCCGGCTGGACGCCCTCGGCGACGGGCGCTGCGGCGTCCTGCCCGGGCCGGAGCCGGCCGACCTGGGCCAGCTGCCCGTACCGCTCGCCCGGTGCGTGCTCCCCGGGGACGGGGTGCCGGGCGCATCGCTCACGGGCGGGGCGCCCCGGCTGGACCTGGCCCGGCTGGAGCTGTTCTGCCGGGCGGCCGAACTGCTGCTGGGGGAGGGGTTCGTCATCGGCGCCGACCCCGGGCACGCGCGCGGCCGGGCCCTGCGGGCGGCCGCCGCCCGGCTCCCCGGAGGGGCGGCCGTGCCCGAGGAGCGGTGGTCGGCGCATCCGCAGGCCCGGCACTGGTGGACGACGCTGACCGTCCGCCTGGGTGTCCCGGCCCGGCTGGAGGTCGTGCGCGCGGCGCCGGGCGAGGAGGTGTACCGCGCGGTCGTCCACCGGGCCGGCGCCCCCGCCGCGGCGCCGCCGCTCGGCGAGGCCGTGGAAGCCACCCCGGGCGACGCGGCGGCCTTCGCCGCCCTCGCCGCCGTCTCAGCCCTGACGGCCCCCACCCCACCGGCCCCGACTACCACCCCTACTCCGCCAGCGCCCGCCGTCCCGGCCGTGACGGGGCCGGTTGGCCGGCGGGTGCCGCCCTCGGGTGGGGCCGTCGCGCCGCTGGCCACGGCCGGGGCGCGCATCGCGGCCTGGGAGGACGCGGGGTGGACCAACGGCTGGATGGCGGACGTGGCCGGCCGCGAGGAAGCGTTCCAGGCCGCGCTGCACCGGCTCACGGGATCCGGCCTCCCCGACGTAGCCGACGCCGTCGGGCCTTCCGACCGCGGCGAACCCGCCGACGGCGTCGCGCTCTCCGGCGCGGTGGTACGCGGTGATGCCGTCGGGCTCGCCGGCCGCGCCGGGCCCCCTGACGGCCTCGAACCCCTGGACCCCGTCGGAGACGGCGTCGCGCCCCCCGGCGTCCTCGGGCCATGGGACGGCGTCGGGCCCGTTGACCGCGTCGGGATCAGGGGCGTGCTCAGGGGCGTCGGCTCCCTAGGACTGCCCGCGCCCTCGGGGCCCGGCTCCCTCGGGGCCGCCGGGGTCCGGGAACTCGTCAGCCAGTTGCGCGCCTTCGGGTTCGCGGTGGTGGACATCACCGGGAAGGAGGCGCCGTGACCGTCCCCGGGCCCCTGGGGGGTCTGTCCGTTCCCGTTCTCGGGCCCGCCGCCGCGCTGGCCGCCACCAGCGGTTCGGCGGTGGTGCTGATGACCCGGTGGACGCTGGGGCTCGCCGAGGAGCTGAGCCGGCACGCGCTCACGCACCCCGTCGCGCTGGTTCCCGTACGGTTCGACGGGCCTCTGGCCGTGGTGGGGCCGCTGCTCGCGCCCGGCGCGGCCGCCTGCCTGAGCTGCACCGAGTTCCAGCGGCTGGCCACCGCCGGCGGCCGGGTGCCCTGGCGGAGCCCGCTGCTGGAGCTGGCCGGCGTGCCCTCCCCGGCCCTGGCCGGCCCGCTCGGCGCCCTGGTGCAGGACCTGCTGGCCGGGGCACGGGCAGCGGAGGACGACGGGGCGGCCGTCGTCCACGTCGTCCACCAGGCGCGCGGCACCTGGTCCACCCACCGCCCCCGCCCGATCGGCGGCTGCGCCGTCTGCCACCCCCTCCCCGCCGACTCAGCCACCGAGCCCGCCCCGCTGCCCGGTGCGCCCCGCCCGCTCCCCGACCCGTACGTCCTGCGCGTCCCCAACCCCCGTACCGCGGGCCCGGAAGGCCTGCGGGAGGCGCTGCACGACGAGCGGTTCGGGCCGGTGCGCGGCCTCTTCCGCTCCGAGGACTCCGCCTTCTCGCTGACCAGCGCGCTCGTCACCGACGGCCGCCCCGTCGACGACGGCGGATACGGCCGCGCCCGCGACTTCGCCGACAGCGAGCGCATCGCCCTGTTCGAGGCCGTCGAACGGTACGCAGGCATGCGGCCCACCGGCCGCCGCACCGACCTGCGCGCCTCCTTCGCCGCCCTCGGCCCCGACCGGGCCCTGGACCCCGAGCGGCTCGGCCTGCCCGACCCCGCCCACCACGGGCACCCGGCCTCATCCACCGTCCCGTATGCACCCGGCCTGGAACTGGACTGGGTACGCGGCTGGTCGCTGACCCGGCGGCGCCCGCTCCTCGTCCCCGAACACGTCGCCTACTGGGACGTGCCCGGCGCCGGCCGGCCGCGCGTGGTGTACGAGTCCTCCAACGGCTGCGGCCTCGGCAGCAGCCCCGAAGAGGCCGCGCTCTACGGCCTGTTCGAGGTCGCGGAACGCGACGCCTTCCTGATGGCCTGGTACGCCGCCACCCCGCTGCGCCGCATCCAGCCGCCCCCCGACGACCCCGACACCGCCCTGCTCGCGGACCGGGCCGCCGTGGCGGGCTACCGGCTCCGGCTGCTCGACGCGACCAACGACTTCGGGATCCCCGCGGTCGTCGCCGTCTGCCGCTACGAGGGCTCCCACCCCGACGCGCCCCGGATGCTCCTCGCGGCGGGCGCCCACCACGACCCGCGCGCCGCGATCCGCTCCGCCGTGGCGGAGGTGGTCACCAACGTGCTCGAATCCCCCGGGCGTTCGTTCGCCGAGGACGGCGCCCGCGACCCCCGCCGGCTGCGGCCCATGCTGGAGCGGCCCGAGCTGGTGGTGGGCCTGGACGACCACGTGGGGCTCAGCGCCCTCCCCGAGGCCGCCCCGCGCCTGGAGTTCCTCTTCGCCGACACTCCGGCCGTCACGGCCGACCGCGCCTGGCCGGGAGCGCCGGAGCCGGTCGCCGACCTCGCCGCCCTGCTCACGGCCACCGTGGAGCGGCTGGCCCGCGCCGGCCTGGAGGTGGTCACCGTCGACCAGACCGAACCGGGACTGCGCGACCGGCTCGGCCTGCACTGCGTGAAGGTGGTCGTCCCCGGCGCGCTCCCGATGACCTTCGGGCACGTCAACCGCCGCACCCGGGGCCTTCCCCGGCTGCTGGAGGTGCCGCACCGCCTGGGCCGCACCCCGCGGCCGCAGCGCCACGAGGACCTCGCCCTCCACCCGCACCCCTTCCCCTGACCCGCACCGCCTCCCGCCAAGGACCGCAGATGAACACGACCGACCCCTGGCACAGCCTCTACGTCTTCCTGCACGCCGGAACCGAGGACACCGACGCGTTCCTGCTCCACGAGGCGGCCCCGCTCCTCGACGGCCTGGTCGCGGCCGGGGAGGCCGAACGGTGGTTCTTCATCAGGTACGCGGAGGACGGCCCCCAGGTCCGCGTCCGGGTCCGCGGACTCGCCCCGGCCGCCGCCGCGCGGCTCCCGGACGAACTGGCCCGGGCGGCCGGCAAGGTGACCCCGGTGCCCGGCCCCTGGTCCTCCCGCCACGGCGAGGTCCGCGCCGTGCCGTACGTGCCCGAGACCGAGCGGTACGGCGGCCCGCGCGCGCTGCCCCTCGCCGAGGAGGTCTTCGTGGAGTCCTCGCAGGTGGTGCTCGGGGTCCTGCGGGACCTCTCCGCCGGGGGCGGGGCGTCGGCCCGGCTGGCACACGCCTCGGACCTGGTCCACGCCACGGTGCACGCCCTCGGCCTGGACCGGCTCACCGCCGCCCGCTGGCTGCGCCGGCACGCGGCGGGCTGGCGGTGGGTGCGCGAGGTGCCGCTGCTGCCGGGGGCCTCCGTCCACACCCGCGTCAACTCCGTCTACGCCGCGCAGCGTTCGGGCCTGGAGCGGCGGGCGCGGGGGCTGCGGGAGCGGCTCGCGGACGGCACCGCGGCCCCCTGGCTCCTGCGGTGGGAGCGGCGGGTCCGCGCGACCGACGGCCTGCTCCGCGCGGGGGAGGGGGCGGACGCGGCCCCCGACGCGACGGCCTGGATCTGGGGCTCGCAGCTGCACATGCTGCTCAACCGCCTCGGGGTGACCCCCGACGAGGAGCGGGCCGTGTGCCGGCTGGTCGCGCGCACCCTGATGGAGACGGGGGAGCCGGCCGGCTACTTCCCGGACGGACACACCGCCCCCGACTTCCAGTACCTGGAGCGCAGCAAGTTCCAGATCGGCCGGAACCAGGACACGGCCCTGCGCGCGGTGCCGCCCGGGCCGGCCCGCTCCGCGCCGTCGGCGCCCGAACTCCCCCTGCCCGCCGGCCCGCTGCCCGAGGTGTCGCTCGGCGCGGCCCTCGCCGGCCGGGCCTCGGTGCGCGGGGCGCTCGGCGGGCCGCTGGACGCGGCCGGCCTGGGGGCGCTCCTGTGGCACTCCCTGGCCGACGGGGAGCGCGGCGGGCGTCCGCTGCCGGAGGACGCCCCGGTCCACCGCGCCCACCCCAGCGCGGGCGGCCTCTACACGGCCCGGGTGCGGCTGCTGGTGCTCGACGTCGAGGGCGTCCCGGCGGGCACGTACGACTGCGTGCCCGAGCGGCGGACGCTGCGGCCCGTCGGCCCGGCCCCGGCCACCGCGGAGATCGCCTCGCTGTCCACGTACCTGTCCCGGCCCGCGACCGACCCGCACTGGATCGGCATCGACGGGGCCCCGGTGGTCCTCGCCCTGTACGCGGAGCTCGGCCTGCTGCGCCGCCGCTACGGCCTGCGCGCCCTGCGCCTGGCCCTGCTGGAGACGGGCCACCTGGCGCAGAACCTGCTGCTCACGGGTACGGCCCTGGGACTGGCCGGCACCCCGCTCGGCGGATTCCACGACGACCTGGCCCACGAGCTCCTCGGCCTGGACGACCTGGAGCAGCCCCTCCAGTACCTGCTGCCGCTCGGGCGCCGCCCCGCCGCCGGCTGACGGGGCGGTGTGAGGGCCCGGCCCGGCCGACGGTCGTGGTGCCGGGGCGGGGGAGGGGGGTGATCCTGAGGGGGTGGGTGGTGTGCCCAGACGGCTGCCCGCGGCCTACACGGCCCCGGCGGTCCGAGCGGTGCGGGTGGCGCTGGTGGGCGCCGCCGGGTTCTACCTGTTCCTGTACGGCTTCGGCTCCTCCACCGCCGCCACGTACGCGCTGTTCTCCGTCGTGGCCCTCGCCGGACTGTCGCGCATCCCCGGGACCGGGCCGCAGCGGGCCGCCACCGTAGTGCGGCTGGTGCCGGTGTGCTGGCTGCTGGTCGTGGTGGGCACCTTCCTGTCGGTGCGCACCTGGAGCGCGGTCGCCGGGATGCTCGTCATCGGCTTCGCACTGGCCTTCGCCGCCGTGGGCGGTCCGGGGCCGGCCGGTGCCGGGCCGGGGCTGCAACTGCTGTACATCCTGCCGTCCTTCCCGCCCTACGACCCCGGCTCGCTCGGCCTGCGGCTCATCGGCACCACCGCCGGGCTCGCCCTGCTGGTCCTGGCCGAGCGGTACCTCTTCCCCGAGCCCGCGCCGCCGTCCTACCGGGAGCTCGCGGCCACCGCCGGCGCCACCGCCGCGCACTGCGCGCGGGAGCTGGCCGCACCCCCGTACGCGCTGTCGCCGGCCTCCGCCGAACGGGCGCGCCGGGACGGCACGGCCCTGCGGTCGCTGAGGGTGCCCGAGGCCGACCGGCCCGCCGGGCCGGGCAGGCGCGACCGGGCGCTGACGCACACGGGCCTGGCCGCGCGGACCCTGCTCAGCCGGCTCTCGGCGCTCCAGGGACCGCCGGACGGGGCCGCTGAGGTGCTCCGCGCGGTGGCGCGGCTCGCGGAGAGCACCGCGCGGGAGCTGCGGCCCCGGCCGGACGGCACCACCGCTCCCGGCACCGGCACCGCTCCGGGGGCCGGCCCCGGGGACGCGTACGAGGAGCTCGTCGCGGCCCGCGCGCGACTGGTCGCAGCCCCCGCCGCCGCCCCGGCCGTGCTGCGCCGCGACGCGGCGGTGCTGGAGGTGGCGGACGCCGCGCTGACGACGGCCACGGCCGCCTCCCTCGCCGTACGGGGCCGCGCGGCGGCGGACCGGGTGCAGCCGGGGCGGTTCTGGTACGCCCGGACGCCCGCGCCGCTGCTGTGGTGGCACCGGATCCGGGGGCACGCCGGACGCCGGTCGGTGTTCTTCCAGAACGCGGTGCGGATCGGCCTCGCGCTGGCCGCGGCCCGGCTGGTCGCCGGCCTGGACACGCTGCCGCACGGGTTCTGGGCGATGCTGGCGACGCTCTCCATGACGCGGACCACCTTCGGCGAGACGCGGAGCACCATCCGCATCGCCCTGGCGGGCACCTTCGCCGGCGCCCTGTTCACCGCCGTCCTCCTCACCCTGGTCGGACCGCACACCGCGGTGTACGCCGTGGTCCTGCCGGTGTGGATGCTCTTCGCGTTCACGGTGGGGCCGGTGAAGGGGGTGGGATGGGCGCAGGGGCTGTTCACCGTGCTGGTGGCGATGGTCTTCGCGCAGCTGGCCCCGGCGACCTGGCGGCTGGCCGGGGTGCGGATGGCGGACGTGCTGATCGGGAGCCTGATCGGCGGCGTGTTCGGGCTGCTGGCCTGGCCCCGGGGCGCGCACGACGAGCTGGGGCGGGCGGCGGCGGGTCTGCTGCGCCGGGCCGCCGAGACCGTGGTGGCGACCGGCGCCTGCGTCGCCGCGGGCGCCGTCGGGCAGGACGCGGTGGCCGGGCGCGGGTACCGGTCGCTGCGGCACGCGCTGGTCCTGGCGGAGTCGGCGTACGCGCAGTTCCAGAGCGAGCCAGCCCGCTTGGGGACCGCCGCCCCGGGGCCGCCCGGCCCCGACTGGCAGGCGGCCCTGATGGCCGGTCACCACGTCCTGTGGGGCGCCGACCGGCTGACGGCCCCGCCCGACGGACCCGCCCCGCCGGATGGGTTGGCTCCGCGGGATGGGCCTGCCCCGTCGGATGGGTTGGCTCCGCCGGACGGGCCTGCCCCGTCGGATGGGATGGCCCCGTCCGACGGACCGGCCCCGACCGACGGACCGGCACCGTCCGACGGGCCGGTTTCGTCCGCCGCCCTGGGCCCCGAGCCGGCCGAGCGGCTGACGGGGCTCGGAGACCGGGTGGCGGGACGGATGCTGCTGGTCTCGGCGCACCTGGACCCGGGCGGGGACAACCCGCCCGTGCCCGCGCTACGGGACCCCGCGTACCGGGGGTCCGCCGCGGAGCCGCCCGGCGCGCCACGCCGCTACTACGCGGCCGTGTCCTGGCTGGACTCCCTGACGACCGACCTGGAACGGGTCACCGCCCCGGAGGGCGGGGCCCGGTGACGGCCTCCCCGGGGCGCGGCCCCCGGGCCACCGCCCGCTCCAGGGCCTCCAGGACGGTGGCGCGGAACAGGGTGGTCTTGTAGCCCGTGCGCGGCAGGGGCCGGCACCGGCCCAGGACCGTCGACGCCGCCTCGGCGAGCACCTCGGGGGTGGCCTCCCGGCCGGTCAGGGCTTCCTCCACCTCGGGCAGCCGCAGCGGGACCCGGGCCACCCCGCCCGCCGCGACGGCCGCACGGGTGACGGTGGAGCCCCGGAGCGAGATCCGGGCCACCGCCTCCACCAGGGGCCACTCGGCGCGGGCCCGGCTGATGGCCCGGCGGCAGGCGGCGCGTTCGCCGGACAGGGGGGCGGGCAGCCGGACGGAGGTGAGGATCCGGCCGGGCGGCAGCAGGTGGTCGACGTCGTGCAGCCGGCTGCCGTCCCCGTACAACGCGGCGACCGGGCGCGGGGATTCGCCGTGCACCTCGGCCTGCGCGTCGTAGGTGAGCAGAGCCACCGCGAGGGTGGAGGGGTGCGGGGCGACGCACGGGCCCTCCCCGGCGACCACCCCGAGGTGATGGTCGCCCTCGCGGGCGGGGCAGCCGGTGCCGCCCTTCTGCAGGCAGGCGGTGTGCGGGTTGCGGTAGTACCAGCAGCGGTTGCGCTGGAGCAGGTTGCCGCCCAGCGTCCCGGCGGCCCGGACCTGCGGGGTGGCCGCGGCCCCCGCCGCGAGCGCCAGGGCGGGCCAGCCGTCCCGCACCAGGGGGTCGGAGGCCAGTTCGGCCAGGGTGGTCAGGGCGCCGACCCGCAACCCGCCGCCCGGCAGCGGGGTGGCGCCCCGCAGGTGGGAGACGCCGGACAGGTCGGTGAACGGGCCCGGGGAGACGCCCGAGCGCTGACGGGCGGTGGTGTCGGTGCCGCCGGCGCGCAGTTCCCCGCCGCGCGCCAGGACGGCGGCCGACAGGTCGGTGAGGGCGGGCTCGGTGCTCACGTGCGCAGTCCTTCCAGGAGCCGGTCGGGGCGGATCGGCAGGTCGTACGGGCGCCAGCCGGTGGCGTCGTACACGGCGTTGGCCAGCGCGGCCGCGGTGGGCAGCGTCGCGACCTCGCCGAGGCCGACCCCGCCGCCGGGGACGTGCTCGAAGCCCTCCTGGTGGAAGTGGACGGTGATCTCGGGGGTGTCGCCGATGCCCGGGATCCGGTAGTCCTCCAGGTTCTCGGTCAGTACCCGGCCGGTCAGCGGATCGGTGCGCCGCTCCTCGTACAGCGCGTAGCCGACGCCCTGGACGACCGCGCCCTCGCACTGGTTGCGGGCGAGGCGGTCCTCGTGGATCCGGCCGGCGGAGATGCCGTTCCACACGCGCAGGGCCCGCGTCCGGCCCAGCCGGGTGTCCACCTCGACCTCGGCGACCTGCACCGAGCCGGTGAAGCCGCGGCCGACCGCGAGACCGCCCAGGGTGAACGGCAGGGCGAAGCCGCGCCGGTCGCGGGGGCGCCTGCCGGTGACGCGGGTGCCGTGGGCGGAGTCCAGGCGGGAGGCGACGTCGCCGCCGCCGAGCGCGGCGCGCAGCCGCTCGGCGGCGTCCCGGGCGGCGGGGGCGAGGGAGGGGGTGGTCCGGCTGCCGCCGGAGATCGGGCCGTGCACGCGCCCGCTCAGGCCGATCTCGACGCGGACCCGGGCCGCCTCGACGCCGAGCCCGTCGGCGACGGCCCGCCGCAGCACGCTGCGGGCGCCGGTGCCCATGTCCTGGACGGCGCAGCGGGCGACGACGGTCCCGTCCTCGACGGTGAGTTCCACCTCGGTGGCGGGGTCGACGAAGTAGAGCCAGTTGGCGGCGGCGACGCCGACGCCGCGCCGGTAGCGGCCCGAGCCGCCGCGCCGGACCTGAGTCCAGACGGGCAGCGCCTGCGCCCAGTCGTACAGGGCGCGGCGCTTGGGGTTGCCGTCCCAGCGGCGGCGCAGGTCGATGGGGTCCTCGCCGAGCAGGTGGGCCATCTCGTCGACGGCCTGTTCCAGCGCCCAGCACAGCGGCGGGCCGCCCGGGCCGCGGAAGGGTGCGCCCGGGGGCCGGTGGGTGACGGTGTCGAAGTCGCGGAGCCGGCGCGGGGCGCGTCCGTACATGAAGCGGGCCAGCGCGGCCACGGAGCCGCCGACGGAGACCCCGCCGTCGCTGTCGGCGTCGACGGCCAGCGCCGCCAGGTCCCCGGCCGCGTCGGCCGCCATGGCCAGCCGGATCCGGGTGGCGGGGCGGTAGCCGCCGTCGGTGAGCTCCTCGTCGCGGTCGAGCGCCACCCGGACGGGGGCGCCGTGGAGCCGGGAGAGTTCCACGGCCGCGACGACGTCGGTGGTCAGTCCCACCTTGGAGCCGAAGCCGCCGCCCACGTGCGGGGCGCTGGCGAGGACCCGCTCGGCGGGCAGGCCCCAGCGCTCTGCGGCGAGCCGCGCCACGCGCTGGACGGCCTGGGTGGAGACCTCCAGCCGGAGGGTGCCGTCGCTCCAGTGGGCCAGGGCGGCGTGCGGTTCGAGCGGGGTGTGGCTCTGGGCGGCGGTGGTGTAGAGCCCTTCGACCAGCCGGGCGGGGCTCTTGGCGCGGGCCCTGAGGATCCGGCGCACCGCCTCGCCGCCGCGCTTGTTCATGCTGACGGGGCCGCGCCGGTTGCCCTCCCACTTCGCGGGGAGCCCGAGGCCGCCCTCGCCGGAGCTGGGCGCCCCCTTGCGGGCGGCCTTGTCCGCGTAGACCAGCGGCCCCCGGCCGGCCCGGGCGTCGCGTACGTCGAGGGCCGCCGGCCGTACCTCGTAGTCCACGAGGACCTTCGCGGCGGCGGCCCGCGCCTCGGCCCGGGTGGCCGCCGCCACGGCGGCCACGGGCTGGCCGACGTAGCGGACCACCCCGTCGGGCGGCAGCAGCCGCACCAGGGGGAGGTCGCCGGCGTCGAGGGAGCGTACGAGGGCGTGCGCGTGCGGGGAGCGGATGACCACCCCCTCCAGCAGCCCCTCGGGGCGCAGGTCGGTGGTGTAGCGGGCCGTCCCGGCGACCTTCTCGGGGGCCTCGGCGCGCGGGGGAGCGGCCGCGGGGTCCGGCTCCGCGTCGTACTCGCCCGCGCAGGCTGCGTCCACCGCGGCGAGGATCCGCTCGTAGGCGCCGCAGCGGCACAGGTGGCCCTCCAGGGCCTCGGTGATCCGCTCGCGCCCGGGCGCGGTGCGGCCGTGCCGGGCCCGCCACCGGTCGTGGAACACGGCCGCCTCGACGACGAAGCCCGGGGTGCAGTAGCCGCACTGGAGGGCGTCCTGTCCGGCGAAGGCGCGGGCCACGGGGTGGCCCGCCAGGCCCTCGGCCGTGGTCACCCGGCGCCCTGCGAGCAGGGCCGCGGGGGTCAGGCAGGAGACCAGGGGCTCGCCGTCGACCTGGACGGTGCACGCCCCGCACACCCCGCCCGCGCAGACCAGCTTGGTGCCGGTGAGGCCGAGCCGCTCGCGCAGCACCTCCACGGCCGCCGGGTCGTCGTCCGTGTCCGCCGTGTGCGGGACGCCGTTGACCTCGAACTCCACGGTTCGCACTCCTCCGGGCCGGGTGGCGGCCGCCGGGCCCGGCGGGCTCACCTTCACGGTCCTTGATATCCCGCCGGCGGGGCGGCCGCAGCGTGCCCGCGCCCGGGGCGGGGCCGTGCGGGTGACGGGGGCGGCCGCGCGGATCGAGTTCCGCTCAAGTCCCGAACCGCACGCTTACATACCCCCCATGGGTATGCTACTTTGCATCGCGCAGGTACCCCCTGGGGGTATACGACAGAGGAAGGGCCAGGGCAATGTCAACCGTCAATCCCCGGCGCTGGTGGGCACTTGGCGTGCTTGCCGCCGCTCAGTTCATGGTGATCATGGACACCTCGATCATCGGGGTGGCGCTCCCCGAGATGCAGAAGGACCTGGGCTTCTCGCAGGGCGAGCTCCAGTGGGTCTTCAACGCGTACGTCATCGTCTTCGGCGGACTGCTGCTGCTCGGCGGGCGGCTCTCCGACCTGTTCGGGGCGCGCAAGGTCTTCGCCACCGGCTGGGTCGTGATGATCGTGGGCTCCGTGCTCGCCGCCGCCGCGCAGAGCGCCTCCGTGGAGATCGCCGGCCGGGCCGTCCAGGGCGTCGGCGGCGCACTGATCGCGCCCTCGGCCATGACCCTCCTGATGATGCTCTTCGGGCACGACCCGAAGGAGCTCGGCAAGGCGATGGCCCTCTACGGCGCAGCCGCCCCGGCCGGCGGCACCGCCGGCGTCTTCCTCGGCGGCGTGTTCACCGAGTGGGTGAGCTGGCCCTGGTGCTTCGCCATTTACGTCCCCATCGGCGTGGCCACCCTCGCGCTGACCAGGCTGCTGCCCGCCGTCCAGTCCCGCCGCGGCTCCGTGGACGTCCTCGGCGCCGTCGCCGTCACCGCCGGCCTCGCGCTCGCCGTCTTCGCCGTCGTCCGCGCCCCCGAGGCCGGCTGGGGCTCCACCGCCACCGTGCTGGAACTGATCGGCGCCGCCGTCCTGCTCGTCCTCTTCTTCGTGATCCAGAAGGCCGTCCGCGAGCCGCTCATGCCGCTCGGCGTCTGGCGGATCCCGCGCCTGGGCTCCGGCAACCTCGCCATGACCCTGCTCGGCGCCGCCTGGATCCCGATGTGGTACTTCCTCAACCTGTACCTCCAGCAGGTGCTCGGCTACGGCGCCTTCGCCTCCGGTGCGGCCCTGCTTCCGATGACCGTCCTGCTGATGATCTTCATGACGGCCATCACCGCCCGCCTCATGGGCCGCTTCGGCGCCAAGCCGCTGATCGTCGGCGGTCTGTTCGCCCTCGCCCTCGGCCTGCTCTGGCTTTCCGCCGTCGAGCCGACCGGCTCCTTCCTGGTCGACGTCCTGCCCGCCTCGCTCGTCGCGGCGCTCGGTATGGCGCTCGCCTACATCCCCGCGATGATCGCCTCGATGTCCGGCGCCCCGCAGGAGCAGGCCGGCCTGGCCTCCGGCATCGTCAACACCACCTACAACGTGGGCTCGGCCCTCGGCCTGGCCGCCCTCACCGCCCTCGCCACCACCCAGGGCGCCGGCGAACTGGGCAACCTGCCCGCCCTCACCGACGGGTTCAGCGCGGCGTTCATGGCCGCCGCCGTCATCGCGGCCGTCGGCGCGCTGGTCACGCTCCTCGCCATGAAGAGCGACAAGGCCGTCGCCGCTGCCGCCGCCCCGGCCGCCGACGCCCCCGCGTCGCACAGCCAGACGGCGGGGGTCTGACGCACGGGGGACGGCCCCGCGCTCACCCCAGGGGCCGCCCGACGTCCTCCCCGGACGTCGGGCGGCCCCTTTTCCGTACCCGAACGAGAGAGGCAGACCCTGATGAAGGACATCCGCACCCGGGCCGTGCACGTGGACCGCGAGCTCGACCTCCCCGCGAGCCGGCCGCTGTCCGTCCCGCTCGTCCAGTCCTCCGCCTTCGCCTTCGACACCGCCGACGCGCTGGCGCGGGCCATGGCGGGGCCCGACGGCGACTACGTCTACAGCCGCCGCGGCAACCCCACCGTGCGCGCCCTGGAACGCACCCTCGCCGGCCTGGAGGGCGGGGCCTCGGCCATCGCCTTCGCCTCCGGCATGGGCGCCATCAGCGGCGTCCTGCTCGCCCTGCTGCGCCCCGGCGACCAGGTGATCGCGCAACGCTGCCTGTACGGGGGCACGTACGCGGCGCTCAAGGACCTGTCGGAGCGCTACGGGATCCGGGTCGACCACATCGGCGGCGACGACACGGCGGAGTTCGAGGCGCTGGCCGGCCCCCGCACCCGGCTGCTCGTCCTGGAGACCATCGCCAACCCCACCGGCCAGGTCCCCGACCTGCCCGGACTGCTGGCGGCGGCCCGGCGCCTGGGCGTGCTCAGCGCCGTCGACAACTCCCTGGCCTCGCCCGTCCTGTGCCGTCCGATCGAGCACGGCGCCGACATCGTGCTCCACTCCACCACCAAGTACCTCGCCGGCCACTCCGACGTCCTCGGTGGTGCGGCCGTCTTCGCGGACGACGCCCTGCGCCGCGAGGTATGGCCGCGCACGGTCGAACTCGGGGCCAGCGCAGATCCGTTCGCGGTCTGGCTGACCCTGCGCGGGATCGCCACCCTGCCGCTGCGGATGCGCGAGCACTGCGCCAACGCGGGCCTGCTCGCGGAGCGGCTGGCGGCCCACCCGGCCGTGGCGGCCGTCCACTGGCCGTGGCTGAGAACGCACCCCTCCTACGCCCTCGCCCGCAAGGTGCTCTCCGGCGGCGGGGGGCTGCTCTCCTTCGAACTGCACGGTGGCCGGGAGGCGGGCCGGGCCTTCGTCGAGGGGGTCCGGCTGGCCCGGCTCGCGCTGTCGCTGGGGGGCGTGGAGACGCTGGTCACGCACCCCGCCAGCACCTCCCACCGGGAGCTGGACGAGGAGGCGCTGGGGCGGGCCGGGATCGGTCCGGGCCTGGTGCGGATGTCCGTCGGGATCGAGGACCCGGAGGACCTCTGGCAGGACGCTGAACAGGCACTGCGGTCTTCTTTTGGGTTGACAAAATAAGCGTGCGATTCGTAGATTGGTTCACGCCAGAGAAACACTCCTCTATGTCAAGGGGGGCGCGTGATGCGCTATTTCGAGGACTTCCGGACCGGTGACGTCCACGAGCTGGGAACCATCACCGTCACGACGGAGGAGGTGTTGGAGTTCGGCAGGCGCTTCGACCCGCAGCCCTTCCACACCGACCCGGAGCTCGCCGCGCAGAGCCCGTTCGGGGGCCTCATCGCCAGCGGCTGGCACAGCGCCTCGATGTTCATGCGCCGCTACGTGGACGGACTGCTCGCCTACAGCGCCTGTACCGGCTCGCCGGGCGTCGACGAGATCCGCTACCTGCGGCCCGTCCGCCCCGGCGACGTGCTCACGGCGCGCGTCGAGATCCTCGGCTCGCGCCCCTCGCCGTTCAACCCCGCCACCGGCGTCGTCCAGCCCAAGTGCACGCTGTCCGACGCCCAGGGGAACGTCGTCTTCAGCATGGTCCTGCACAGCATCTTCCGGCGCCGCCCCGCCGAGTGCGCGACGCCGCACCCCTGCGCCGCGCAGGACCCGGTCGTCCGCGTGAGCTCCCTGGCCTGACCCGGCCGGGCGCGGGACCCCGTACCGCGCCCGCCCCCTCCCCGTCCGCCGAAGTGAAAGGGAGTCCTCCCGTGGAGGCCGTATCCCGCACCGCCCAGTGGACCGCCGCAGCGCGGGCCCTGGAAACCGACCGCGAGGACCGGCTGTTCGCCGATCCGTACGCCCGCACCGTCGCCGACACCATCGGCTTCGAACTCCTGGAGCGCTACGCCGGAGCCGGCACCGTGCCGTTCCTCGCGATCCGCACCACCTACCTCGACCGGCAGATCGTCAGGACCGTCGAGGAACACGGCATCCGCCAGGTCGTGTTCCTCGCCGCCGGCATGGACACCCGCTTCTACCGGCTGCCCTGGCCCGACGGCGTCACCGTCTACGAACTCGACCGCCCGGCCCTCCTGGAGGCCAAGGCCGAGATGCTGGCCGGCGAGCCGCAGCCGGCCGGACGCACCCGCACCGCCGTCCCCGTCGACCTCACCCAGGACTGGACCGGCCCGCTGAAGGAGGCCGGCTGGCGCTCCGACGAGCCCGTGCTGTGGGTCGTCGAGGGCCTCCTCTTCTTCCTCCCCGAGGCCGCCGTCCGCAACCTGATCTCCACCCTGGCCGCGCACTCCGCGCCCGGCTCGGTCCTCCTCGGCGACGTCATCAGCAAGTCCGCGCTGGAGAACCCGCTCTCCCGCCCCTTCCTGAAGTGCCTGGAAGAGGACGGCAACCCCTGGCTGTTCGGCACCGAGACCCCCGAGGAGCTCCTCGCCGATTGCGGCTGGGACGTCCGCGAGGTCCGCCAGCCCGGCGAGGACGGCGCCGACTTCGGCCGCTGGCCCTACCCGGTCCCCGCGCGCAGCGTCCCGCGCGTCCCGCGGTCCTTCCTGTTCACCTGCGACCTCCCGACCACCGAGGTGAGAGCGGCATGAGCGCCACCCACGACTTCCACCAGCGCGTCATCGGCGACGCCGGCGCCGCCGTCCGCGGCCTCACCGTCGCCCTCGGTGAACGCCTCGGCCTCTACCGCGCCCTCGCCGAGGCCGGCCCGCTCACCCCGGCCGCCCTCGCCGGGCACGCCGGGATCCACCCCCGCTACGCCGAGGAGTGGCTGCACGCCCAGCTGAGCGCCGGCTACGTCGAGCGCGACCCGGCCGCCGGCACGTACACCCTGCCCGCCGACCACGTCCCGGTGCTCGCCGACCCGAACGCGATCACCTTCGCCGCCGGCTTCTTCACCGCCCTCAAGGCCCTCTACGGCACCGAGGACCTCCTCGTCGACGCCTACCGCAGCGGCGACGGCGTCGGCTGGGCCGACCACGACGCGGCCCTCGACACCGGCATGGGCAGCTTCTTCCAGCCCACCTACGAGCACCGCCTCGTCCCCGAATGGCTGCCCGCCCTCACCGGGGTCACCGGCAAGCTCGCCGCCGGCGGCACCGTCGCCGACGTCGGCTGCGGCGTCGGCCACACCACCCTGCTCATCGCGAAGGCCTTCCCGCAGGCGACCGTCCACGGCTTCGACTACTCCGAAGAGGCCATCGCCATCGCCCGGGGCCTCGCGGAGGAGGCCGGCCTCTCCGACCGCGTCGTCTTCGACGTCGCCTCCGCCGACGACTACCCCGGCAGCGGCTACGACCTGGTCACCTTCTTCAACGCCCTGCACGACATGGGCGACCCGGTCTCCGCCGCCCGGCACGTGCACAAGTCCCTCGACGCCGACGGCACCTGGATGCTCGTCGAGTCCAACGTGTCGCCCGAGGACATCGACACCCAGACCGCGCCCGCGCGCATGTTCATGGCGCTCTCCGCCGTGATGTGCCTGCCCGTGGCCGTCGCCCAGCACGGCCCCCACGCGCTCGGCAACCACTCCGGCGAGCAGGCCTTCCGCGCCATCGCCGAGGAGGCCGGCTTCACCCGCTGGCGCCGCGCGACCGAGACCCCGGTCAACGCCGTCTACGAGGTCCGCCCGTAGCGCCCGGCCCGCCGGCCCGGGGCCCGCACGCCCCGGCCCCCACCACCACCGACGAGGAGTCACCATGGGCGTCAGCGCCCCCCTGCCCGTCAACGACCGGTTCCTGGAAGTCCTGGAACGGCTGAGCTCCCGCTCCATCGAGGAGTACTACAACCCGTACCAGCAGTTCGACTGGCCCGAGAAGCTCGACGAGGGCCGCATGTGGATGACCCCCGAGCTGCTCACCGTCTACGGGACCCCCTTCTACGACGAGCTCGGCGAGGAGACCCTCCAGCGCCTCTCGAAGTGGGAGAGCATCAACTTCTACAGCCTCAACGTGCACGGCATCCGCGAGCTGCTCATCGAGGTCGTCGGCCGCATCCACATGCCCGGCTTCGAGGTGCCCTCGGACTTCTTCCACCACTTCATCGGTGAGGAGAACGAGCACATGTGGTTCTTCGCCGAGTTCTGCCGCCGCTACGGCGACAAGATCTACGGCTCCACGGCGCTGCGCGCCGACTCCGCCTGGGAGCCCGAGGTCGAGAACTTCCTGGTCTTCTCCCGGATCCTGTTCTTCGAGGAGCTGGTCGACCACTACAACACGCGGATGGCGCGCGACGAGTCGCTGTGCCACACCATCCGCGAGGTCAACCGCATCCACCACCAGGACGAGTCCCGCCACATCGCCTTCGGCCGCGAACTGGTCTCCCTCCTCTTCACCCGGATGAAGGAGGCCGTCCCCGCCGCCCGCGTCGCCGAGGTCGAGGCCTACCTCAAGCGCTACGTCGTCTACAGCATCAACTCCCTCTACAACCCCCACGTGTACCGGGACGCCGGCATCGCCGACCCCATCGGCCTGCGCAACGCCCTCGTCGCCGACGAGCGTCGCCGCCCCCACGAGCGCAAGGCCATCCGCAAGCCGCTCGGCTTCTTCCTGAAGACCGGGATCTTCACGGACGACGTCCTGCCCGTCGTCTGAGAGGGCACCACCGCCGTCCGAGAGGTGACACCCCCATGAGCGTCACGACCGTCCACACCACCACCCCAGACACCCGCGGCCTGCCGTCACTCGGCCCCGAGGGAACCGCCCTGCTGCGGCTCCTCGACGACACCTTCGAGAGCTGGGGGGTGCACGCCGGGGCCCGTTCGATGACCATGCCCCCGCTGCTGCCCGCCGCCGACCTGGCCCGGCTCGACTACTACGACAACTTCCCCCACCAGGCCGTCGTCGCCGCCCCGCTGAACCTGGACGTCCGGGAGACCAGCGAGTTCTGTACCGACACCGGCTGCTTCCCCTGCGACGCACTGGAACCGGCCGCCCTCGGCCTGCCGTCCGCGTCCTGCTACGCCGTCTACATCGACCACCAGGGCCGCCCGGCCGCCGACGACGAACTCGTCACCGTGGTCGGCTGGTGCTTCCGCAAGGAGCAGCACTACGAGGGCCTGCGCCGCCAGCTCGGCTTCCGCATGCGGGAGATCGTCGCCATCGGCACCCGGGAGCACGCCGAGGAGCACCTGGCCCGGTTCACCCGGCGCATCAACGCCTTCGCCGAGGCCCTGGACCTGCCGCTGACGAAGGAGGCCGCCTGCGACCCCTTCTTCGACAAGGGCAGCTCCAAGGCGGTCCTCCAGCGACTGACCCCGGTCAAGCACGAGTTCCTGTACGAGGACCTCGCGATCGCCTCGGTCAACACCCACCGCAATTTCTTCGGCGACCGCTGCGACATCCCCCTCGCCTCCGGCGGCGGGCCGGCGTTCACCAGCTGCGTCGCCTTCGGCCTGGAGCGCTGGCTGTCCGCGCTCACCCGCCGCCACGGCAGCTGGGGCGCGGCGACCGCCGCCGTCCTGAGCGCGAACGCGGCGGGTCCGGCGATCTGACGTGCAGACCCGACCCGTCGCCCCGCCGGCGGGCGGCCTGGGCTGGGCGAACCTCGGCATGGACATCGTGTCCGTCGGCCGTGTCCGCCGGCTGCTCGCCGCATACGGCGAGGACTTCTTCCAGCGCATGCTCACCCCCGGCGAACTCGCCGACTGCCACACCTCCGCCCGGCTCGACGTCCTGAGCCTGTGCGGGCGGATTGCGGCCAAGGAGGCGGCCTTCAAGACCCTGCGCGTCGGGGCCGTGGTCCTGCCCTGGCGGGACATCGTCGTACGGCGCTCCGAGGGCGGCTGGCCCCTCGTCGAACTGCGCGGGGCGGCCGCCGGGATGGCCGCCGACTCCGGCATCGCCGGCATCACCGTGACCATCAGCCACGACGTGGACTACGCCGTGGCGGTCGCCGCCCCGCTCCTGGAGCCCGGACCGCCGGGTCCCCCCGTACCGCCCGCACCCCCGGACCCGGCCGCCGGGTCCGCGCCCACCCCGCAACCCGTACACAGCACTCCAAGGAGAGACACCATGTCCGAAGGCCTTCAGCTCGTGAAGAACTGGCTCCTCGCCCGCCACGAGGAGCTGGACGACATCGCTTCCGACCTGGACCTCATCGAGAACCGGCTGATCGACTCCCTGTCCTTCGTCGAGTTCGTCTTCCTGCTCGAACAGCACAGCGGCCGCGCCATCCAGATGGAGACCCTGGAGGTCGACGAGATCCGCACCCTCGACGCCATCGCCACCCACTTCTTCTCCGCCGAGGTGAAGGCATGAGCAAGCGGCTCTTCACCTCCGAGTCGGTGACCGAGGGCCACCCCGACAAGATCGCCGACCGGATCAGCGACACCGTCCTCGACGCCCTGCTGCGCGAGGACCCGGCCAGCCGCGTCGCCGTCGAGACCCTCATCACCACCGGCCAGGTCCACATCGCCGGCGAGGTCACCACCACCGCGTACGCGCCGATCGCCGAACTCGTCCGGGGCGCCATCCTCGACATCGGCTACGACTCCTCGAAGAAGGGCTTCGACGGCGCCTCCTGCGGGGTCTCGGTGTCCATCGGCGCGCAGTCCCC
>NZ_JBBDHD010000107.1:0-24343 GCF_044129415.1 Streptomyces racemochromogenes | reverse complement strand
GGGAGCGGCTGCGGCCGTACTTCGTGACGCTGTCGCACCTGGCCAGGCGGACGGGGGCGCCGTACGTGCGGCCGGTGCCGGAGCGGCGGCGGCGGGAGCCGGGGCGGCGGCCGGGGCGGCGCCCGCGACACCGATGACGGCCAGACGGGCGCCGACCTCGGCGGTCTCGTCCTCGCCGACCAGGATCTCCAGCAGGGTGCCGGAAACCGGCGCCGGGATCTCGGTGTCGACCTTGTCCGTGGAGACCTCCAGCAGCGGCTCGTCGGCCTCGACCGACTCGCCGACCTCCTTCAGCCAGCGGGTGACGGTGCCCTCGGTGACGGACTCGCCCAGCGCGGGGAGCACGACATCGGTGCCGGACGCGGCCGGAGCGGCAGCGGCGGCGGGGGCCGGGGCGGCCGGGGTCTCGGCCGCAGCAGAGGGCGCGGCGGCAGCCGCTCCAGTGGAGCCGGTGCTTGCACCGGGGGCCGGGGCCTCGGCGACCGGCGCCGGGGCGGCGGCGGGCTCGGCGGCCGGAGCGGCGGCCGGGGCAGCGGCGCCCGAGCCGTCGTCGATGATCGCGAGCTCGGCACCGACCTCGACCGTCTCGTCCTCGGCGACCTTGATGGACGCGAGGATGCCCGAGACGGGGGAGGGGATCTCGGTGTCGACCTTGTCGGTCGAGACTTCGAGCAGCGGCTCGTCGGCCTCGACGCGCTCGCCCTCGGCCTTCAGCCAACGGGTGACAGTGCCCTCGGTGACGCTCTCACCGAGCGCCGGAAGGGTTACGGAAACCGGCATGGTTTCTGTTGCTCCTAACGAAAGTGCGGAAGTGGTCGTCGCGCCCGTGACTGTGGATTAGTCGTGTGCGTGAAGGGGCTTGCCGGCCAGGGCCAGGTGGGCCTCGCCGAGCGCCTCGTTCTGGGTCGGGTGCGCGTGGATGAGCTGCGCGACCTCGGCCGGCAGGGCTTCCCAGTTGTAGATCAGCTGGGCTTCGCCGACCTGCTCGCCCATCCGGTCACCGACCATGTGGACGCCGACCACGGCACCGTCCTTGACCTGGACGAGCTTGATCTCGCCCGCGGTCTTCAGGATCTTGCTCTTGCCGTTGCCCGCCAGGTTGTACTTCAGGGCCACGACCTTGTCCGCGCCGTAGATCTCCTTGGCCTTGGCCTCGGTGATGCCGACGGAGGCGACCTCGGGGTGGCAGTACGTGACGCGCGGAACGCCGTCGTAGTCGATCGGAACGGTCTTCAGACCGGCCAGGCGCTCCGCCACCAGGATGCCCTCGGCGAAGCCGACGTGCGCGAGCTGGAGGGTCGGGACGAGGTCACCGACGGCCGAGATGGTCGGCACGTTGGTGCGCATGTACTCGTCGACCAGGACGTATCCGCGGTCCATCGCGACGCCCTGCTCCTCGTAGCCGAGGCCCTGCGAGACCGGGCCGCGGCCGATGGCCACCAGCAGCACCTCGGCCTCGAAGGTCTTGCCGTCGGCGAGGGTCACGCGGACGCCGGACTCGGTGTACTCGGCCTTCTGGAAGAAGGTGCCGAGGTTGAACTTGATGCCGCGCTTGCGGAAGGCGCGCTCAAGGATCTTGGAGCTGTTCTCGTCCTCGACCGGGACGAGGTGCTTGAGGCCCTCGATGACGGTGACGTCGGTGCCGAAGGACTTCCACGCCGAGGCGAACTCGACGCCGATGACGCCGCCGCCGAGGATGATCGCGGACTGGGGCACGCGGTCCAGGACCAGCGCGTGGTCCGAGGAGATGATGCGGTTGCCGTCGATGTCCAGGCCGGGCAGGGACTTCGGCACGGAGCCGGTCGCCAGCAGGACGTGGCGGCCCTGGATGCGCTGGCCGTTGACGTCGACGGACGTCGGGGAGGACAGGCGGCCCTCACCCTCGATGTAGGTCACCTTGCGGGAGGCGACCAGGCCCTGCAGACCCTTGTACAGGCCGGCGATGACCTCGTCCTTGTACTTGTGCACACCGGCGATGTCGATGCCCTCGAAGGAGGCCTTGACACCGAACTGTCCGGCTTCGCGCGCCTGGTCCGCGACCTCACCGGCGTGCAGCAGAGCCTTCGTGGGGATGCAGCCGTTGTGCAGGCAGGTGCCGCCGAGCTTGTTCTTCTCGATCAGCGCAACGTCGAGACCCAGCTGCGATGCGCGGAGTGCCGCGGCGTAGCCGCCACTGCCACCGCCGAGGATCACTAGGTCGAAAACGGTGCTGGCGTCGTTCGCCACGTCACGTCCTCCATGCATGTGCGCCGGGCACCGGTCCTCTGTGACCGGGCGGCGGCTGGTAATCGGCCGCTTGTTTCTTCGGCCCTGTGGTGGGGGCCCTGTCCTGCCGAGAACCCATCTTCGCATTTGTCGGGGGAACGCGGGACGCCGGGCCCCGGGTGTGCACCGTCGTTCTGCCCGAAGTCCGGGTTACCCGGGCGTAGAAACCTACCGATCCTCAAGATTTCTTCCAGAGCGAACACGCCCCGGGCCCGACGTCGCGGCCCCGGGGCGCGGCGCGTGCCGCGGGGGGCGTCCCACCAGGTGGGACGCGCCCCGCGGCGGGCGGCGCAGGGGGCGGGTCAGCCCAGGTCGCCGGTGGCGGTGCGCTCGGCGAGGCGCACCAGGGTGCGGACGGCGGAGCCGGTGCCGCCCTTCGGCGTGTAGCCGTACGGGGCGCCCTCGTGGAAGGCGGGGCCCGCGATGTCGAGGTGGGCCCAGGTGATGCCCTCGCCGACGAACTCCTGGAGGAAGAGGCCGGCCACCAGGCCGCCGCCCATCCGGACGCCCATGTTGGCGATGTCGGCCGTCGGGGAGTCCATGGTCTTGCGCAGGTCCTCGGGGAGCGGCATCGGCCAGGAGGACTCGCCGACCTCCTCGGCGATCTCGTGGATCGAGGTGCGGAAGGCGTCGTCGTTGGCCATGATGCCGAAGGTGCGGTCGCCCAGCGCCAGCACCATGGCGCCGGTCAGGGTCGCCACGTCGACGATCGCGTCCGGGTTCTCCTCGGAGGCCTTGGTCAGGGCGTCGCCCAGGACCAGGCGGCCCTCGGCGTCCGTGTTCAGGACCTCGACGGTCTTGCCGCTGTACATGCGCAGGACGTCACCGGGGCGGGTGGCGGAGCCGGACGGCATGTTCTCGGCGAGGGCGAGCCAGCCGGTGACGTTGACCTTCAGGCCCAGCTTGGCGGCGGCGACGACCGAGGAGAACACGGCGGCGGCACCCGACATGTCGCACTTCATCGTCTCGTTGTGGCCGGCCGGCTTCAGGGAGATGCCGCCCGAGTCGTAGGTGATGCCCTTGCCGACGAAGGCGAGGTGCTTCTCCGCCTCGGGATGGGTGTAGGCGATCTTGACGAGGCGCGGCGGGTTCTCGGAGCCCTTGCCGACGCCCATGATGCCGCCGTAGCCGCCCTTGACCAGCGCCTTCTCGTCCAGGACCTGGGCCTTGAGGCCGAGCTCCTTGGCGGTCGCCGCGGCGATGGCGGCGAAGGCGGCGGGGGTGAGGTCGTTCGGCGGGGTGTTGATCAGGTCGCGGGCGACGTTGACCTCGGCGGCGACGACGGTGGCGCGCTCGGCGGCCGCCTTGTGCTCCTTGTCGCGCGGCTTGGCGCCGAGCAGGGCCACCTCGGCCAGCGGCAGCTTGGGGCCGCCGTTCTTCTCGGCCTTGCCGTTCTTCTTCTCGCCGCCCTGGTAGGAGGTGAAGGCGTAGGCGCCCAGCAGCGCGCCCTCGGCCACGGCGGTGACGGCGGAGGCGTCCTCCAGGGGGAGGGCGAAGGCGGCCTTCTTGGAGCCGTGCAGGGCGCGGGCGGCGGAGCCGGCGGCGCGGCGCAGGGCCTCCTCGTCGAAGGACTGGTCCTGCTCGGGCGCGGAGCCCAGGCCGACCGCCAGCACGACCGGGGCCTTGAGCCCGGCCGGCGAGGGCAGCTTCGTGATTTCGCCTTCGGCGCCGGAGGCGCCGAGCGCGTCGAGCACGGCGGCGAGCTTTCCGTCGAACGCCGTGTCCACGGCCTCCGCGCCGGCGGCCACGACGAGCCCCTTCGGGCCCTTCGCCACGCCGACCACGAGGGCGTCGGCGCGCAGCGTCGCCGCGCCGGCAGTGCTGAGAGTCAGAGCAGTCACGGTGGTGAAGTCTCGCTTCCGTTTGTGTTATATGGGCGCTTCTGTCGCGTCGGGGTCGCCGGCCGCTCCGCAGCGATCGTATTCGGGCCCGACGGCCGCCGGAAACGAGCCTACGCGCAGAGCGTGATCCGTACGTCACTCGAAGGTTTGTCAAGGTGTTCGACGGCCGGGCCGTCAGGTTCACCCATCCGTGGACTCTGCTCCAGGTTTCCCGCTGAGACCTGACGAGGTCCGAGAGGATCGAGCCGCTTCCGCAAGGGGACGCGGGGTCCTTTTGCATGATTTCCACAGAGCCTCCCCGGCCCGGCCTTCCGCCACGGGCCGCGCCGAGGGACGCCTGCGGGGGGAAAGGCCGAAATGGTCAACAAGAACCGGATGAACAGGGCCGCGGCAGCCATGGGCGTAGCGGCGCTGATGTCGGTCGCAGTACCCGCCACGACCGCCCACGCGGCGACCGTGGCCCCGCGGATCGACCTGAAGGTGCTCGTCGTCGACGACGGCGGCAGCTCGATCGGGGCGATCACCGCCGAACTCCGCGACACCGGAGTCCCGTTCACGCGGATCGACCTGGGCAGCGCCGGCCGCCCGGTGATCGACGCCGCCTTCCTCAGCGACACCGTCAGCGGCCGGCCGCGCGCCAAGTACCAGGGCGTGGTCCTGCCGAACGAGAACCCCTTCGGCACCGGCTCCGCCGAGATGGCCGCGCTCACCGCGTACGAGACGGCGTACGGGATCCGCCAGGTGGACGCCTACACCTGGGCCCACCCCGAGGTCGGCCTGGAGTACACCGACAACGGCGGCTACGCCGGCACGCTCGACGGCACGCAGGCCGCCGTCACCGCCGCCGGCAAGGCGGGCCCCTTCGGCTACCTCGGCGGTCAAGTGGCCTTCGAGGACAACTCCTCCCTGATTCCGGAGAGCTACGGGTTCATCGCCAAGCCGATGGCCGGCTACACCAGCTACGTGGACGCCCCCGTCGGCTCCGGACGGGGCTCGCTGGTCGGCGAGTACGCCCACGACGGGCGCAGCGAACTCGTCGTCACCTTCGGCTACAACCAGTACCAGCAGCAGTTCCGGCTGCTGGCCCGCGGCATCGTCGAGTGGCTGACCCAGGGCGTCCACCTCGGCCAGGAGCGCAACTACTTCGCCGTCCACGTCGACGACGTCTTCGCCCCCGACGCCCGCTGGGACAAGAGCCTCAACTGCACCCCCGGCGACTACGCCTGCGCCGGCGGCGAGGGCAAGGAGTCGACGATCCGCATGACCGCCGCCGACGCCCAGTACCTGGCGCAGTGGCAGACCTCGAAGGACTTCAAGCTGGACCTGCTCTTCAACGCGGGCGCCGGCGAGGAGTGGAAGACCGAGAACGGCGGCACCGACGCCCTCACCACCCAGCTCCTGGCCGACAAGGCCAAGTACCGCTGGATGAACCACACCTACACCCACCTCTTCCTCGGCTGCACCCAGGACGTCAGCGTCAGCCCCTGGACCTGCACCAAGGACGCCCAGGGCCAGACCCTCTGGATGAGCCGCGCGGACATCTCCGCGCAGATCCGCGACAACTACAACTGGGCCGTCTCCAAGGGCCTCACCACCGACCGCTCCGAGCTCGTCACCGGCGAGCACTCCGGTCTCAAGACCCTCCCGCAGCAGCCCGAGGACAACCCCAACCTGGCCGGCGCCCTCGCCGACAACGGGGTCAAGTGGGCCGGCAGCGACAACTCCCGCGAACCCGACCAGCGGGCGGTCGGCGCCGCCCTGACCGTCCCCCGCTACCCGATGAACGTCTTCTACAACACGGGCACCAACGCGGAGATGGCCGACGAGTACAACTGGATCTACACCAGCCGCGCCGACGGAGGCAGCGGCCTCTGCGAGGACAACCCCGCGACCTCCACCTGCCTGCCGGCCCCGCTGGACGCCGCCACCGGCTACCTGGACTACATCGTCCCCGCCGAGGCCCGCACCGCCATGCGCCACGTCCTGAACAACGACCCCAAGCCGCACTACGTCCACCAGTCCAACCTCGCCGAGGACCGCACCCTCTACCCCGTCCTCAACCAGGTCCTCGACACCTACCGCTCCCTCTACGCACCCAGCGCGCCCATCGTCAACCAGAGCATGAAGGCCACCGGCGTCGAGCTCCAGCGCCGCGCCACCTGGAACAAGGCCATCGCCGCAGGCCAGGTCACCGCCTACCGCATCGGCAAGGACATCACCGTCAAGGCCCCCTCCGGCGTCCTCGCCCCGGTCACCGCGCCCAACGGCACCAAGAAGCAGCTCCTGCTCGGCACCGCGGACTTCGGCACCGCCTACGCCGGCACCCGCTCCACCTGGACGGGCCCCGAACTGCTCCAGTCCGCGGTCACCCTCCACCTGCCCTGACCCGAGAGCGCCGACCCGCCCCGACCGCGGGACCCGGCGCCCCGCTGACACCCGCACCACCCGGCAGTACCCAGCGCCGGCGTCCGCCCACCACGGGCGCCGGCCCCTTTTCAGTCCTGGGGGGACTCAGCACATGAGCCATGGGCGTCATGTCACCATGCTCACCGAAGGCACCTACCCGCACGTCCACGGCGGCGTCAGCACCTGGTGCGACCAACTGGTACGCGGAATGCCGGAAGTCGACTTCAACGTCATAGCCCTGACCGGCTCCGGACGCGAGCCCGTCACCTGGGAGCTGCCGCGCAACGTCTACCGGCACACCTCCGTCCCGCTGTGGGGCCCGCCGCCCTCCAAGGCCCGGCGCACCACCCTCCGCGGCAAGGCCCACCGGCGCTTCACCGAGGTCTACGAAACCTTCCTGCTCTCCCTGATCCAGCCTCCCCCGGCCACCGCCGGGGGGACCCCCGAGCACGGCAGGGGGCACCTCCCAGCGGCGGCGGGGGGATTCTCCGAGGCCCTGGCGGAACTCGCCCGCCTCGCCCGCGCCGGCCGGCTCGCCCCGGCCCTGCGCTCCGAACCCGTCCTGCGCCTGCTGATGGACGTCTGGACCCGCCCCGGCCTGGCCACCGCCGCCGCCGACCCCACCGTCCACGACGCCCTCACCGCCACCGACCTGCTGGAACACGCCCTGCGCCCGCTCGCCGTGCGGATCCCGCCCGACAGCGTGGCCCACGCCGTCAGCAGCGGCCTGGCCACCCTCCCCGCCCTCGCCGCCAAACACCTCGACGGGGTCCCCTTCCTCCTCACCGAACACGGCATCTACCTGCGCGAGCGCTACCTCGGCTACCGCACCGCCGCCCAGCGCTGGCCCGTCAAGGCCCTGATGCTCGGCTTCTACCGGGAGCTGAACTCCGAGGGCTACCGCCGAGCCGACCTCATCACCCCCTGCAACCAGTACAACCGCCGCTGGGAGGAACGCGGAGGCGCCCACTCCGAGCGGATCCGCACCGTCTACAACGGCGTCGACCCGCACGCCTTCCCCGAGGCCGGCCCCGAACCCGAGGTGCCCACCCTCAGCTGGTGCGGCCGCATCGACCCCATCAAGGACCTCGAAACCCTCCTGCGCGCCTACGCGTTCATGCGGCGGGAACTCCCGGCCCTGCGCCTGCGCCTCTTCGGCCCCGTCCCGGCGGGCTGCGAGGAGTACAAGCTCCGCCTGGAGAAGCTCGCCGCCGAACTCGGCGTCGCCGACGGCGTCGCCTGGGAGGGCCGGATCACCGAGGTCGCCAAGGCCTACGCCGCCGGCAGCGTGGTCATGCTCTCCAGCATCAGCGAAGGCTTCCCCTTCAGCATCATCGAAGCCATGTCCTGCGGACGCACCACCGTCTCCACCGACGTCGGCGGCGTCCGCGAAGCCGTCGCCGACACCGGCCTCGTCGTCCCGCCCCGCGAACCCGAGACCATGGCCCGCGCCACCCTCGCCCTGCTGCGCGACGACGAACGCCGTGCCGAACTCGGCCGCATGGCCCGCAAACGGGTCGTCGACAAGTTCACCCTCCACCAGTCCGTGGACGGCTTCCGCCACATCTACCGGGAACTCGCGGGGCAGCCCGTCCTGCCCGTCCACCCCGGCGGCCAGTGGCCCCAGCGCCTCACCGACCCCTGGTACCGGGAACTCGCGGCCGACGGGAGCCTGTGGTGAGCGGATCCCTCTGGCTCAAGCCCCCCGGCCCCGAAGGCCCCTGGGTGCACATCGCCCACGCGGCCTCCGCCCGCCGCCCGAGCCCCGGCGCCACCGACACCCTGCCCGTCCTCCCCGGGCCCGGCCACGGGCCCCGGGACTCCGGCGCCGACCCCTTGGACGAACTCGCCGGACGCTTCGGCGCGTTCGTCGCCGCGGCCGTCCACCCCGACGAGATCGCCGCCGTCCTCGAATCCGACGGCATGACCGACGAGCACATCCGCCTCACCTACGGCCGCGACGACTCCTTCACCCTCGCCGAGGAGCTCTACGCCCGCGTCCCCCGCTCCTTCCCCGAACCCGACGCCCTCCCCGACCCCTGGAAGGTCTCCCTCACCGCCTGCCTCCTGCGCGGGCTGATCTTCGCCCTCCCCGGCCTCGCCTACCTCCTGGGCGAACCCCTCCTCGAAGGCCCGCCCGACCGGCTCGGACTCCCCGCCGGCACCCTCACCCTGCTCGCCGGCGCCCTCATCGGCTGGGTCTGGGACCAGACCCTCTCCCACCGCGCCTACACCTGGCTCGGCCTCGGCGACCGCGCCGCCGCCGGACGCACCCTCCTCGTCGGCGCCCCCGTCGGCGCCCTCCTCGGCACCGCCGCCGCGTTCGCCGTCCCGGGCGGGCCCCGGTTCAGCTACGCCTTCGCCGCCGGGCAGGCCCTGTACGTGGGCGCCGCCACGGTCCTGCTCGTCCTGCGGCGCGAACGGCTCCTGCTCGCCGCGCTCGGCCCGATGGCCGCCGGATCGGTCCTCGCGCTGTTCACCGACCCTCCCGTGCCGCTGCGGGTGGCCCTGCTGCTGGTCTCCCTCACCGCCGCCTGCTCCCTGGCCCTGCGGGAGCTGCCGCTCGCCGAGGGGGTACGGGCCGCGGTGCGCAGGATCCTCCCCCGGCTGCCGCTGGGAGGTGCCCCCGTCCGGACGAAGCCCCACCCGGGCGGCGGGGGCGGCACCGTCCGCTGGCGGATGCTGCGCGGGGCCGAGGAGGAACACGGCCGGCGCGGGCCCCGCATCGGGGACTCGGTGCCCTACGGGGTGTTCGGCCTCGGGACCGGCCTGCTGGTGCTGTACGCCGCCCTGGGGGAGGTCCTCACCGGCGGCCCCGCCGAAGCCGTCGCCGCCCCCTCGGCGGTCGCCCTCACCCTCAGCATGGGCCCCGCCGAATGGCTGCTGCACCGCTTCCGCAGCGGCAGCCTGGCCGGGCTCCGCGCGGCCCGCTCACCCCGGGCGTTCCGCCGCCGGATGCTCACCACCCTCGCCCGCTGCCTCGCCGTCTACCTGACGGTGCTGCTCCTGCTCGGCACCACCGGAACCCTGCTGTGGCCGCAGGCCCCCGGCCTCACCTGGGACCGCGTCGCCACCCTGCTGCTGCTCGGCGCCGTCATGTGGACCGGGCTGCTCCTCCAGTCCTTCGGCGCCGTCCGCCCCGCGGCCGCGGTCTGCGCCGCCGCGGCCGCCGCCCAGAGCCTGGCCCTCCTGGCCGGCGCCGGTCAGCCCCGGCTGGTCCAGCTGGCGGTCGCCGGCGCCGCGGCGGGGGTCCTGGCCGTCCTCGTCTGCCTGCTCCTCGGCCGTGCGACGGCCCACCGATGACCCCGTACCCCGAGGAGGCCCCCGTGCTCCTGGTACCGCTCTACGAGCATCCCGCCGACCGGCCCGAGGCGTGGGAACGGCTCATCGCCTGCGCCGGCCGGCTGCACTCGGTCGTCCTCAACCCCGCCAGCGGGCCGGGCACCGCCCCCGACGAGCGGTTCGCCGCCGTCGCCGCCCGGCTGCGGGAGGCCGGCGTGCCCGTCCTCGGCTACACCGACACCGACTACGGACGCCGGCCCCACGCGGACGTCGTCCAGGACCTGCTGCGCCACCGCGACTGGTACCGGGCCGACGGCGCCTTCCTCGACCAGGCCGCCCCCGGCCCCGAACTCCTGCCGCACTACGGCCGGCTCGCCGTCGCGGCCCGCGCGGCAGGGGCCCGTACGCTCGTCCTCAACCACGGCGTCCACCCGCACCCCGGCTACGCCGCCCTCGCCGACCTCCTCGTCACCTTCGAAGGCCCCTGGGACGCGTACCGCGACGGCACCGCCGCCCCGCCCCCGTGGACCGCCGACCACCCCGCCGACCGCTTCTGCCACCTGGTGTACGCTGCCCCGCCGAACGCCCCGACGGCCCGACTGGCCGCCGAACGGCACGCGGGGGTCCACTGCGCCGTCCCAGGCACCGGCGCCCACCCGTGGGGGACACTGCCGCACGCCCTGGAGGCCACCGGATGAAGCGTCACACCGCGCTGGCGGTCACCGGCCTGCTCCTGCTCACCGCCGCCTGCACCGCGGGCCCGGACGACGGCGACGACGGGGAAGCCCCGGCCCCGGAGACCTCCCAGGCGCCGGGGGGCCGCTGGCAGCCCCGGCCGGGGACGGCCTGGCAGTGGCAGCTGAGCGGGAAGCTGGACACGTCGGTGAAGGTGCCGGTGTACGACGTGGACGGGTTCAACACGACGAAGGAACAGGTCGCGGATCTGAAGCGGGCCGGCCGGAGGACCATCTGCTACATCTCCACGGGCGCCTGGGAGGACTTCCGCCCCGACGCCGACGCCTTCCCGAAGTCCCTGCTGGGGGAGGGGAACGGCTGGAAGGGCGAACGCTGGCTGGACATCCGCCAGGCGTCCGTCCTGGAACCCCTGATGGCCAAGCGCTTCGACATGTGCCGGGACAAGGGCTTCGACGCGGTCGAACCGGACAACATGGACGGATACAAGAACAAGACGGGCTTCCCCCTCACGGCCTCGGACCAGCTGGCCTACAACCGCCTGATCGCCCGCCTGGCCCACGACCGGGGCATGGCGGCCGGCCTGAAGAACGACCTGGACCAGATCCCGCAGCTGGTCGGCGACTTCGACTTCGCGGTCAACGAACAGTGCGCCGAGTACGGCGAATGCGACAGCCTGACCCCCTTCATCAAGGCGGACAAGGCGGTCTTCCACGTGGAGTACGAACGCTCGACGGACGAGTTCTGCGACCGCTCGAAGAAACTGAAACTGAGCTCGATGGAGAAGAAATACGAACTGGGCCCCTGGCGAAAGCCCTGCTGAACACCGTTCCCCCGCCTTGCGGTTACCGAACTGCCGGCCGGCGCCGGGGGAGGGCGGGACATTACTCAGCTCCCTCAGGGAGGGTTGGGGGGTTCCCGTCAGTCTCATCGTCCTTCCGCGTCGGGCCGCCCTGTCAAGGGCGCTCCTTCGTCGCGTCGCTTCGCGATGGCCTCCGGCCACCCTTGACAGACCGACCCGCCACGAAAAGCCGAAGACTGCCGGGAACCCCCCAAAGGAACGGGACGGTCCGGAGACGGACATACGGCCGTGTCAGCGACCCTTCGGGGTCGTCGGGACACGGCAGACCAGCCTTCCGGCCCCCGTCACCGTCAATCGGCGCCACCCCACGCATCAGATCGCTACGCGCTCCTCCCGTCTCAGCGTCCGGTGGCCGCCTGGGGTTGCTGCGGTCGCCGGAGGACGACGGATTCGTCATCTCGGGCCGGTGGGCGCCACAAATCGCTACGCGCTTCTCCCATTTCGGCGTCCGACGGCCGTCTTGGGCTGGTACCCGCACCGAATGACGAACAGAGTGGCATGCGGAGGTCGTGGGCGCGTCAGATCGCTACGCGCTGCCACTGTCTCGGCGTCTGGGAGTCGGCTGGGGCTGGTCGTAGGCGGGACGACGTTTGCGACGGCGGTGGTGAACTCTCGGCCGGATGCGCCCCGGATGTAGGCGAGTTCCATCCAGCGCTCGTAGGTGGGGCAGTCGGAGACGTCCTCGTTGATGACGGCCATCAGTTCGCCCTCGGTGCCGGACGCGAGGTCGTGGACACGGCGGCGGCTGCCACCCGAGGTGAGGCCTCGTCGTCGTGCCTGATGTCGGGGCCGGGATCAATGGGGACCTCATGCATGAACACGTCTCCTTTGCACAGCGGAGCAACCACTCGGTCACCCTGGGTAGCAGGGTGACTACGAGATTACTCGCAGAGTTTCTGTGAGTCCAGAAAATCTGCTACTCGCAGGAGTGCTGCGTATTTGCGAGACTGTCCGCGACTCGAAAGGAGCACATGTGAGCGAGGGATTCGGCCTGGTCGTGCGCTTCGCGCTGCACGACCAGGAAGCCGCGAGGGCGTTCGACGAGCTGTGTGCGACGACCCTGGAGGGCATCAAGAGAAGTGAGCCGGGGACGCTGACCTACGTCGTCCACGTGCCGCAGGGCGAGCCGCTGGTCCGTGTCTTCTACGAGCTGTACGCGGACCGTGCCGCGTTCGATGCGCACGAGGCGCAGCCGCACACCAAGTACTTCCTCGCCGAGCGGGAGCAGTACCTTGCCAGTGTCGAGGTCACGTTCCTCGACGCGGTCAGCGGGAAGGTGGCAACAGGCCTGTGAGTTCCGAGGAGCGGCGCGCCTTCGGCGCACGAGTGGCCGATCTGCGCAAGCAGAAGGGCATGACACAGGGGGAACTCGCGGCGGCCATCGGGCGTACCGCGAGCTGGCTGTCCCAGGTCGAACGGGGCATCCAGCCGGTGAACCGCCTGGACGTGCTGCGCCTTCTCGCTGACGGCCTCGGCGTGCCGCTCCAGGTCCTCCAACCCGACGCTCCTCCTCCGGCGGAGGCCGGAGCGATGACAGATCCGCAGACGAACGACCTCGACCAGGCCCGTCTGGTCCTCTCCGGCCACCCCGCACTCGACGCGCTCCTCAACCCGAGCACGACCTTCCAGCCCGACGCACTTCCCGGCCTCAGCGCGGCAGTGGACAGCATCTGGGAACTCGCGCACCACTCTCAGTTCGCCGAACTGAGCGCCGCGATCGGCCCGCTGGTCCCGAGGCTGGAACTCGCCGCCCGCACGGCGGCGCCCGAGCAACAGCGCGACATACACGCCCTGCTGGCCAGGACGTACCAAGCCCTCGCGGCGGCCTTCGTCCGCCAGAACGAAGCGGACGCGGCATGGGTCGCGGCCGACCGGGCGATCCGCGAGGCCGAACTGGCGGGAGATCCGATCGGTGTGTTCGCCGGCATCTACCGCCTGTGCCACGCCTTCGTCCGTCTCAAGCACCTCGACCAGGCCGAGCACGCCGCCGCCACGGCAGTCAACGTGCTCCGCCGCTACATCGAGACCAACGAGCCCACCCCCGAGCACCTTTCCGTCCTCGGCTCCCTTCACCTGACGCTCGCACTCGTACACGCCCGCGCCGGCGAGAGGGCATCCGCACGGCAGCAGATCGACGCGGCCCGGGACATCGGCCGACGACTGGCCGAGGACCGCAACGACTTCAACCTCGAATTCGGCCCCACGAACGTGGAGATCCACGCCATCTCCACCGCCGTCGACCTCGGCGACGCGGGCGAGGCCCTCGACATTGCGAAGGGCCTCCGAGCCGAGGGGCTGTCACCTGAGCGGCAAGCACGACTGCTGATGGACATCGGCCGGGCACACGTCCAACGCCGCCAGCACGCGGACGCCCTGGACTGCCTCCTGCGCGCCGAAGCCCTCGCACCCGAGATGATCCGCACCCACGCGGCATCCCGGGCAGCCGTCAGAGACCTGGCTTTGGCCGCAGGCCGTTCGGCCTCGGACGAACTCAGAGCTCTGGCCGAACGCACGGACAGCCTCGCCTGATCCGTGCCGCTACATTCCGCCCATGCGACGCGGGTACCAGCCCCGGACGGCCGCCGGACGCCGAGACGGGAGGAGCGCGTAGCGATCTGGTGCGCCTACCGGCCCCGGATGCCCCTCTGATCGGCATTTCGTGCGGGTACCAGCCCCGGACGGCCGCCGGACGCCGAGACGGGAGGAGCGCGTAGCGATCTGGTGCGCCCACCGGCCCCGGATGCCCCTCTGATCGGCATTTCGTGCGGGTAGCGGCCCAAGACGGCCGCCGGACGCCGAGACGGGAGGAGCGCGTAGCGATCTGACGCGTACGTCGGTCCCGATTGCTGTCTAGGGCGGCCCGGATGCCCGGCGAGGCGGCCCCCGACTCCTCGGCTCGTCGCTGAGGGAGCCGCATGCCCTCCTTACATCCGTCCCGTTTCTTTGGGGTTTCCCGGCAGTCTTCGTTTTTCCGTGGCGGGACGGGCTGTCAAGAGTGGCCGGAGGCCATCGCGAAGCGACGCGACGAAGGAGCGCTCTTGACTGACCGGCCCGACGCGGAAGGACGATGAGACTGACGGGAAAGCCCCAACCCTCCCTGAGACCGACCCGCTCAGGCCCCGCCCTCCCCGGTACCGGCCGAAGGTTCACTACCGCCTGGCAGGACCCCGCCCCCACCCACCGTCCCGCAGACGGGGAGGCGGGTGGGCAGACACCGACCAGCCCCCGGCCCCTCGCGGGGGAGATGGCGGGCCCGGGCCGCGAGGCGCCCCCCGTACGCCGGGGCGGAGCGGTGACTCCGCCCGCTCCGCCCCCTCACACCGGCAGGATGGCGTGGACCCGGTATCCGCCCCCGTACCGGGGGCCCGTGAAGCAGGTGCCGCCCAGGGCCGTGGTGCGTTCGCGCATGCCCAGGAGGCCGTGGCCGCCGCCCGGGTCGCCCGGGGCGGGGGCGGAGTCGGCCGAGTCGCCGCCGTCGTCCAGGACGGTCACCTCCACCGAGGCGCCCGCCCGGACCACGCTGACCTGCGCCTGGGCCCCCGGGCCCGCGTGTTTGCGCACGTTGGTCAGGGCCTCCTGGATCACCCGGTACGCCGCCAGGTCCACCGCCGCCGGCAGCGGGTCCGGGGCCGCCCCCGTTCCCAGCTGGACGGTGGCCTCCACCGGCAGGCCCGCGTGCCGGAAGGTGTCGAGGAGCTCGTCCAGCACGGCCAGTCCCGGCGCAGGCTCCGTCGGCGCCTCCGGGTCGCCGGACTGGCGGAGCAGGCCGACCGTCGCCCGGAGCTCGTTCAGGGCGGAGCGGCTGGCGTCCCGTACGTGGGCCAGGGCCTCCTTGGCCTGGTCGGGCCGCCTGTCCATGACGTGCGCCGCCACCCCCGCCTGCACGTTGACCAGGGCGATGTGGTGGGCGACCACATCGTGCAGGTCGCGGGCGATGCGCAGCCGCTCCTCGGCGACCCGCCGCCGCGCCTCCTCCTCGCGGGTCCGCTCGGCGCGCTCGGCCCGTTCCCGGATGGCGTCGACGAAGGCCCGGCGGCTGCGGACGGCGTCGCCGGCGGCCGCCGCCATCCCCGTCCAGGCGAAGATGCCGATGTTCTCCTGCGCGTACCAGGGCAGCGGCCCCGCCAGCATGGCCACCCCGGTCAGGCCCGCCATCGTCAGCAGTCCGGTGCGCCAGGTGGTGGGCCGGTCGGTGCGGGCGGCGACGGTGTAGAGGGCGATCACCGCGCTCATGGCGACGGGCGCCCGGGGCTCGCCGGTCGCCAGCTCGACCAGGGTGAGCCCGCAGGTGACGGCGAGGACGGTGCGGGGGCTGCGGCGCCGGAAGACGAGGGCGGCCGCGGCGAGCAGCATCAGCAGCAGGGAGACGGGTTCGGGGGCGCGCGTGCGGAAGGAGGGGCCGAGCGGGCCGTGCGGGTCGACGAAGGACCCGAGGAGCATGGCGACCAGCGCCCCGACCGCCAGAACGGCGTCGGTGGCGAGCGGATGGGCCCGCATCCACTGCCGACCGGTGGGGAAGGGCCCGGGACCGAGGTCTGTGGTCGTCACCCGGATACGGTACGGGCTCACGCACCCGGGGCCCTCAGGCGCCGCCGCGGGAGCGGGGCCGGCCGGGCCGGGGCCGTGGCCGTGGCGGCCCGGGCCGTGGCGGTGGCGGGGTGCGGCGGCCCAGGGGGGCGCGTGAGCGGGGCGGGCCCCACTTGGCGCGCACCACGCACACCACCATGACGGCGGCGATGGCCGCGAGGTGTTCCTTGCCGGCGAGGTTGTCCTTGACCAGCACCTCCCCGATCATCACGAGGATCACCAGGGCGCCGGTGACGTAGGCCCGGTAGCGCCAGCACACGTAGATGGCCAGGCCCACCACCGCCGCCGACGGGCCGGTGTCGTTGACGACGCGGTCGGTCACCGGCAGGCCGAAGGGGTGGTCGGGCCCCAGGGAGAGCCCGATGCGGGCGAAGGTGGTCCCGGCGAGGGTGGCGACGTAGCCGATCAGGAGGGTGCGCCACCAGCCGATGCAGATCTCGGCGATCCCGAAGACGAGCAGGATCTGCGCGAGCGCCCCCCACACCGGCAGGTCGAGGGCGGGGACGAAGAGGGACAGCGGCGTGCGCAGCAGCGCGAGCCACAGGGGGTCGACGGCCTTGACGGACCCGAGGTTCTGGACGGGCTGGAAGCCCCAGTGCGTGTTCTGCACGATCTGGAAGACCGAGGTGAGACAGACCGCGCCGATGGTCATCGGGACGGCCCGCCACTTGTCGCGGACGAGTGCGGCCCTGAGGGTCCAGAACAGGGGGCCCCACTCGCGGCGGGCGAACCGCCGCGGTGAGGCCGTCGTCCACGACGTCAACGAATCGTCTCCAGATGTCTGCGGTGCAGCCACTTCGGCAGGCCGGGCGCCTCCAGGAAGCCCTCGGCCCGGCCCGCCGCGATGCCGATGCGCAGCAGGTCGGAACTCTTCTCGAAGAGCATGAACCGCGGCTCCCAGATCGGACGGTATTTGGCGTTGGCCCGGTAGAGGGACTCGATCTGCCACCAGCGGGAGAAGAAGCTCAGCAGCGACCGCCACATGCGCAGCACCGGTCCCGCGCCGAGCTTGGACCCCCGCTCGAAGACGGAACGGAACATCGCGAAGTTCAGTGAGACCTGTGTGACGCCGATCTCCTTCGAGCGTTCCAGGAGTTCGATGACCATGAACTCCATCAGGCCGTTCTCGGAGTCCCGGTCACGGCGCATCAGGTCCAGCGACAGGCCCTTGGGGCCCCACGGCACGAAGGACAGCACGGCGCGCAGGTCGCCGTTGCCGTCGGTGCACTCCAGCATCACGCACTGGCCGTCGGCGGGGTCGCCGAGGCGCCCCAGGGCCATGGAGAAGCCGCGTTCGGTGGCGCCGTCGCGCCAGTCGTCGGCGCGCTGGAGCAGGACGGCCATCTCGTCGGCGGGGATGTCGGCGTGGCGGCGGATGCGGACGGTGTAGCCGGCGCGCTTGACGCGGTTGTAGGCCTGCCGGACGGTGCGCATGGCGCGGCCCTCCAGCGTGAACTCGTCGGTCTCGACGATGGCCTCGTCACCGAGCTCCAGGGCGTCCAGCCCGTGCCGGGCGTAGATCTGTCCGGCTTCCTCGGAGGCGCCCATCACGGCCGGTACCCAGCCGTGCTCGCGGGCCTCGGCCAGCCAGGGCTCGATGGCGCCGGGCCAGGCCTCGGGGTCGCCGATGGGGTCGCCGGAGGCGAGGGAGACGCCGCCCACGACCCGGTAGGTGACGGCGGCCTTGCCGGTGGGGGACCAGATGACGGACTTCTCGCGGCGCAGCGCGAAGTAGCCGAGGGAGTCGCGGTCGCCCTGCCTGGCGAGCAGCGCGCGCAGCCGCTCCTCGTCCTCGGGGGTGATCGGGTCGACGGCGCGGCGCGAGCGGAAGGCCGCGAACAGCACGGCGAGCAGCAGCAGCATGGACATGACGTTGATGAACACGTCCACCCAGGCGGGGGTGGTGATCGCGTTGTACGCCTTGTCGTCGGGGGCGAGGGTGATCAGCCGCATCACGCCGTAGCGCCAGCGGGCCAGGAACGTGGCGTCGGCCCGGTCCGGGTCGGTGTTGGTGGCGCCGACGAGGAGGGCGGCGACCAGCGAGGTCAGCAGCAGGCCGACGGCGGCGACGGCGGTGGCCAGCTTGGGGTTGGAGCGGTCGCCCTTGGCGTAGAACTCGTGGCGGCCCACCAGCAGGGCGCCGACGAAGGCGGCGGTGAGGGCGAGCGAGACCCAGTTCTGGGCGTGGTCGCGGAACTCCGGGTAGCACAGGCTGAACTCGCCGCCGGTGCAGGGGGCGAAGGCGGCGACCGCGAACGCGAGCAGCAGCATGCCGCTGACCACCAGGTTCAGGATCCAGGCGGCCCGCTTGCGGCGGCCCATGGTGACCGCGAGCAGCAGCGAGAACAGGCCGGAGGCGAAGCCGGCCGTCAGCAGGTAGGGCGTGTAGAAGTCGGCGGTGTTGTGCCGGCGCAGGTCCTGCCCGAGCGAAAGCCACACCGCGCTGAGGAAGTTGACGAAGGTGACGGCACGGAGGTACCAGACGGCGAAGGCGGCGCTGCGCCGCGAGCGCGGACTTCCCCTGCGGGTCTCCGGCTTGGCGGCGGCCTCTCCTGCCTGCTCCTTCTCCTTCTTGTTGTTGGAACCCTTGCCGGAAGCCTGATCGAGGCTGTTCCGGTCGGTTTCTACGCTGGTCAAGCGGACCTCTCCCATGAAACGCGATGATATGGGCGTCACCGGTCCGCAGGCCGTACGGGCACTGCGGACTGGTCAGGCCCGTGGTGCCCGGTACTTTCAGTCCGTCTTCCGGTCCGCCGGCGGCTCTCCGGCCGCCCTCTCCCCGCTGCCGCCGGGAGGGGCCTTGACGGGCAGTTCCGCCGCGAGCGCGGCGGCCGCCTGGACCAGGGGGAGCGCCAGCAGGGCACCGGTTCCCTCTCCCACTGTGACGCCGTGGTCGAGGACCGGGTTGAGTGCCATCCGGTCCAGGGCCTTGGCCTGGCCCGGCTCCCCGCTGCCCTGCCCGGCCAGCCACCAGTCCGGGGCGCGGAAGGCGGCCCGCTGGGCGACGAGCCCGCAGGCGGCCGAGACGACCCCGTCGAGGATGACGGGCGTACGGCGGACCGCGCTCTGGAGCAGGAAGCCGGTGATGGCGGCGACGTCGGCGCCGCCGACCGCCGCCAGCAGCGCCGTCTGGTCGCCGAGCACCGGGCGGGCGCGGCGCAGCGAGTCGCGGATGGCGGCGCACTTGCGCATCCAGGCCAGGTCGTCGATCGGCAGGCCGCCGCGGCCGGTGACCACGGAGGCGTCGGTGCCGCACAGTGCCGCGACCAGGGTGGCCGCGACGGTGGTGCCGCCCACGCTGATGTCGCCGAGGACGACGAGGTCGGTACCGGAGTCGGCCTCCTCGTCGGCGATCCGGATGCCGAGCCTGAGCGCGGCCTCGGCCTCCTCGGCGGTGAGGGCGTCCTCGACGTCGATGCGTCCGCTGCCGCGCCGTACGCGGTGGCGGACCACGTCCTCGGGCAGCAGTGCGGGGTCGCAGTCCAGGCCCGCGTCGACGACGCGGACGCCCGCGCCGAAGCGCTCGGCGAGGATCGCGACCGGGCTGGTGCCGTCGAGCACCCCGCGCACCAGTTCGTGGGCGCTGCCCGCGGGCCGGCCGGAGACGCCGCCGGCGGCGATGCCGTGGTCGGCGGCGAACAGGACGACCCGCGGCCGCTCGATGGGCTTGACCGGTACCCGGCCCTGGGCGGCGGCCAGCCATTCGGCGAGCTCGTCGAGCCGGCCCAGGGCGCCGGGCGGCACGGCGAGGCGCCCACGACGCTCCTCGGCGTCACGTCGGACGCCCCCGTCGGGGCGTTCGATCAGATCGGAGAAGTCGTCGAGATTCAGCGTGGTCATCTGCCAGAGATTACAGCCGCCCGGGCCCTGCTCCGGGGGCCGGTTGTGGATCCGTCACGACGGCTGTTCCTTGAGGACGAGGGCCTGCCCGGCGACCACGAGCAGGACGTGCTCGCACTCCCCGGCGACCGCGCTGTTGAGCCGGCCCAGCTCGTCGCGGAACCGCCGGCCGGCGGCGGTCGCGGGCACCACCCCGGAGCCCACCTCATTGCTCACCAGCACCACCGTCCGGCGGGTCGCGCGGACCGCCGCCACCAGTTCGCCGGTGCGGATCCGCAGCTGTTCCCGCCCGCCGCCCGCCCATACGGCGTCGTCCCAGGCCCCGGCCCGGTCCATGGCGTCGGTGAGCCACAGCGCGAGGCAGTCGATCAGCAGGGGCGCGCCGGGCAGTTCCAGCAGCGGGACCAGGTCGCAGGTCTCGGCCGTGCGCCAGTGCGCGGGCCGCCGCTCGCGGTGGAGGCCGACGCGCTGGGCCCACTCCGCGTCGCCGTCGCGGGTGCCGCCGGTGGCGACGTACGTCACCTCGGGGAAGGCCTCCAGGCGCCGTTCGGCCTCGACGGACTTGCCGGAGCGGGCCCCGCCCAGCACCAGGGTGCGGCGGGGCACGTCCGGTACGGCGTGGTATTCGCCGGCCGTCACCGTCGTACCGTCGGGCAGGACGCGGGCTCCGGCGGCGGCGCAGCGGCGCTCCAGCTCCGGGCCGGGCGGGGTGTCGTGGTCGAGGTGGACGGCGATCACGTCGGTGGCGGGGCCGACGGCGCCGGTCGACCGGAGCCGGGCCAGCGCCTCAGGCCGGCCGAGCACGTCGGCCAGGACCACGTCGTACGGGCGGGGCGCGGGCACGCCCTCGGTGCCGGCCGGTGCCCCGCCGGGCGGCAGGTACAGCAGCCGGGCCCCGTCCGGGCCGGTGACCTCGTACCCGGTGCCGGGCGCGTCCATCGGTACGGCCCGCACCCGGTGCCCGCTGATCACGGCGAGCTCCCGCCCGTCGGGGACCCGCCCGGCGGCGGGCAGCCCGGGCGGCAGCTCGACGGCGGGCCCGTCGTGCGGGTGGGTCAGCAGCACCTGCCGCACGCCGCCCAGCGAGTGCCCGGCGCGGGCCCCGGCGAGCACCGCCCCGGGGGTGAGGTCGAGCAGCAGCGCGCCGTCGACGAGGACGGAGGTCGCGGCGCGCGCCCTGGTGCCGACGGAGACCGCGCAGACGGCGCAGGGACAGCCGGGGCGGGGCAGTCCTTCGGGGGTACCGGTGCCGAGGAGAGTGAGTTCCACACGGAGATCCTCTCGCTTCGCCGGTACTGGTGCGCGCCCGGTTACGCTGCGGGCACACTCAAGGCGAGTAGCGGACGAGCAACGGAGGCGGACATGGCGTGGACGTGGCGGTTCGAGGCGGCCGACGGCAGCGAGACCAGCCCGGCGGTGGAACCGGAGGAGTTCACCACCCAGGGGGACGCGGAGTCCTGGATCGGCGAGGTCTGGAAGGAGCTCCTGGACGGCGGCGCGGAACGGGTGACCCTGTTCGAGGACGCGACGGAGATCTACAAGATGAGCCTCAGCGCGGCAGCGGAGGCCTGACGGAACCCGCCGCGCCGGCGGATCGAGGCGCGGACGGAGGAAGGGCGGGACGGGGACCGGCTCCGCGCGGCGGCGCACCCCGCCCCGCCCGCCCCGGGGGTGGGGGGGGGCTAGCCCCGCACCCCGCACAGGTGCAGCAGGGCGGCCACCGACCGGTAGGGGTCGGTGCGTCCCGCCCGTTCCTCGGCGGCGAGCAGCCGCTCCAGCTCCTCCTCCGGCGGGAGCTCCGCGGCGGCTTCGGTGCCGTCGGTGAAGACGCGCACCCCGTACCAGGTGTGCAGTGGGGCGCCGATGCCGGACAGGGTGGCCGTCAGGTCGGCGAGCCGGTCGGCCCGCACCTCCAGGCCCAGCCGGTTCGTGTAGTCGACGGTGTCGAAGGCGGCCAGCGCCCCCGACCAGTCCCCGGACAGCCCCGGCCGCAGCGCGAGGGCGTCGCCGTTGCGCACCAGCAGGGACAGCAGTCCGCCCGGCGCCAGCATCCGGGCCAGCCCGGCGAGCATGGCGTCCGGCTCGGAGACGTACATCAGTACGCCGTGGCACAGCACCACGTCGAAGCTGCCCGGCCCGAAGTGCGCGCCCGTCTCGCGGCCGTCGCCCTCGATCAGCTCGACCCGGTCGCGGATCCCGGCCGGCTCGGCGGCCAGCGCGGCATGCGCGACCGCGAGCATGGCGGCGTCCTGTTCCAGCCCGGTGACCATGTGCCCGGCGCGGGCGAGGCGCAGCGCCTGGGTGCCCTGGCCCATGCCGACGTCGAGGACGCGCAGCCGCTGCCCGACGGGGAAGCGCTGGGTGATCTGTTCCTCGACCTGCCGGCCGACGAGTTCCTGGCGGACGGCGTTGCGCAGTCCGCCCAGGCCCTCCAGCCAGAGCCTGGCTCCCCCCGAGAAGCCCTCCCCCTTCGACGCCCCTGACGGTGCGGGCGTCGCTCCGGTCAGGGCCGTTCCCCGCGCTTGACCTGCGGCTTGGGCAGACGCAGCCGGCGCATCTGGAGGGTGCGCATCAGGCCGTAGGCGATGGCGCCGCGGCGGGGTTCGTTCGTGAAGCGCTCGTTGAGCGCCTTGCGCAGCCGGAAGACCAGGCCGATGGAGTCCAGGATGATCAGGACGATCACGCCGAGCCACAGCAGCAGCGCGATGTTCTGGATCGACGGGACCCGGATCATGCTCAGGACCAGGATGATCACGGCCAGCGGCAGGAACATCTCGGCGACGGAGAAGCGGGAGTCCACGAAGTCGCGGACGAACCGGCGGACGGGGCCCTTGTCGCGGGCGGGCAGATAGCGCTCGTCGCCGTTGGCCAGCGCCTCGCGCTGGCGTGCCATCTCCTCCCGGCGGCGCTCGCGGGCCCGGCGGGCGTCCTCCTTGCGGTTGCCGGTCGAGGCCACGACGGCCTTGCGCTGCGACTGTGCGACAGCGCGCTTCGGCGTCGGGCGGCCCTTGGGGGCCTGCGGGTCACGGGGCTGCGAGAGGTCGGCGCTCACCTTTTCGGTGGCGGCGGCCTTCTCTTCCTTGGAGGAGCGGCTACCAAACACAGACACAACCCTACGTGGTCGCGGGCGGGCGGCCCACCTCGGCGGGGAACGATCCGGCAACGGCGGGCGTCTTCCCCGTACGAGGCTCCTGAGGTCCTCGGGGATCACCTACTCCTTACGCCTGATACGGCGCCGGGGGTACTCGTCCTGGAGGAGGAGCGCATCCGTACCCGAACAGTGCGGTAATGGAAGCAGGGCCCGTACTGTGGGTCCTGTCGGTGACCTGGAGCACAGTCCGTCTAGAAGGGGGCGCGCGAAGCCCATGAGCGGTGTCATGAAGCGTATGGGGATGATCTTCCGCGCGAAGGCGAACAAGGCCCTTGACCGGGCCGAGGACCCGCGCGAGACCCTCGACTACTCGTACCAGAAGCAGCTGGAGCTGCTGCAGAAGGTGCGCCGCGGCGTCGCGGACGTGGCGACCTCCCGCAAGCGTCTGGAGCTCCAGCTGAACCAGCTGCAGAGCCAGTCCGCCAAGCTGGAGGACCAGGGGCGCAAGGCGCTCGCCCTGGGCCGTGAGGACCTGGCCCGCGAGGCCCTGTCCCGCCGGTCCTCGCTCCAGCAGCAGGTCAGCGACCTGGAGGCGCAGCACCAGACGCTCCAGGGCGAGGAGGAGAAGCTGACGCTGGCCTCCCAGCGCCTCCAGGCCAAGGTGGACGCCTTCCGCACGAAGAAGGAGACCATCAAGGCCACGTACACGGCCGCCCAGGCCCAGACCCGGATCGCCGAGTCCTTCTCCGGCATCTCCGAGGAGATGAGCGACGTCGGCCTGGCGATCCAGCGGGCCGAGGACAAGACCGCCCAGCTCCAGGCCCGCGCCGGCGCGATCGACGAACTGCTGGCCTCCGGCGCCCTGGACGACCAGAGCGGCCTCGGTTCCAAGGACGACATCCAGGCCGAGCTCGACCGCCTCTCCGGCGGCAACGACGTCGAGCTGGAGCTCCAGCGGATGAAGGCGGAGCTGGCCGGCGGACCGTCGGCGCAGCAGCAGGCCATCGAGGGCGGCGCCCCGGGCACCGACCGGCCGCAGCAGACCCAGCACCGGTTCGACAAGCAGTAGGACAGGGGCCCGTCATGATTGTCCGCATCATGGGGGAAGGGCAGCTCACGGTGGCCGACAGCCACTTCACCGAGCTCAACACGCTGGACGACGCACTCCTCGCGGAGATGGAGTCGGGCGACGAGGCGGGTTTCCGGCGCACGCTGGGCGCCCTGCTCGACGCCGTGCGGCGGCTGGGGACGCCGCTGCCCGACGACGCCCTGGAGCCCTCCGAGCTGATCCTGCCCGCCCCGGACGCGACGATCGACGAGGTCCGGCACATGCTCAGCGACGACGGCCTGATCCCGGGCTGACCGCGCCCGCGCGCATCCGGACACCGACACCGCCCACGGGGGGGGGGGGGGGGGGGGGGGGGGGGGGGGGGGGGGGGGGGGGGGGGGGGGGGGGGGGGGGGGGGGGCGGGGGGG
>NZ_JBBDHD010000106.1:0-24659 GCF_044129415.1 Streptomyces racemochromogenes | reverse complement strand
CGGCGGCACCGGGCGGCCCTCGCGGCCGCGGCGGCCTGCGGCGCGGCGGCCGCCGCGCTGTGGTCCGGGTCGGGCGGGAAGGTCGCGGCGGCCCCGCCGGGCGGTTCTCGGGAGGCACCGAGGCCGGTGCCGGGTGTTCAACGCCGAACGGGCCTGCCAGGACCGCACCGACCGGGACCCGCGGTGCAGCCTCGGCCTGGCGGTCGACCCCGTGCGGCCCTACACCGCCGAGAACGTCGTACCGGCCCGGGTGTGGCACTCCGACGTCCTGGACGCCGACTGCGAACTCGCCTACGGGGAGCCCGTCGTCGACGAGTCGGACTTACGGTCCACGCTCTGGTACCGGGTGCGCCTGCCGGGCGGAGCCGCACGCGCGAGCGCCTGGCTGCCGGCCGTCCGGACGAAGGACCGGCCGGCCCTCCCCGCGTGCCCGGACCGGTCACGATCGGAGAAGCGGCGGCCCTGAGCCCTCGCGTAGCGTGGAACGGGCCGCGGCACCGAGGTACCCCGCGGCCGCGCCGACGAGGGAGAGACGATGAGCAGGGGCACGACGAACGACCGGCCGCCCGCACCGCACGCCGCCGACAGCCACGACATGATCCGCGTGCACGGCGCGCGCGAGAACAACCTCAAGGACGTCAGCGTCGAGATCCCCAAGCGCCGGCTGACGGTGTTCACCGGCGTCTCGGGGTCGGGCAAGAGCTCGCTCGTGTTCGACACGGTCGCCGCGGAGTCGCAGCGGCTGATCAACGAGACGTACAGCGCGTTCGTGCAGGGCTTCATGCCCGCCACGGCCCGCCCCGACGTGGACGTGCTGGACGGGCTGACCACGGTGATCGCCGTCGACCAGCAGCGGATGGGCGGCGACCCCCGCTCCACGGTGGGCACCGCCACCGACGCCAACGCGATGCTGCGGATCCTCTTCAGCCGGCTCGGCGACCCGCACATCGGCTCCCCCAAGGCGTACTCGTTCAACGTGGCCTCGATCAGCGGGGCGGGCGCGGTCACCCTGGAGCGTGGCGGGCAGACCGTCAAGGAGCGGCGCGCGTTCAGCGTCACCGGCGGCATGTGCCCGCGCTGCGAGGGCCGCGGCACCGTCACCGACCTCGACCTCGGCCGGCTCTACGACGACACGAAGTCCCTGAACGAGGGGGCGCTCACCATCCCCGGCTACAAGCCGGGCGGCTGGAACCACCGGCTCTACAGCGAGTCGGGCCTCGTCGACCCGGACAAGCCGATCCGCTCGTACACGAAGAAGCAGCTCGCCGACTTCCTGCACCGCGAGCCGGTCCGGATGAAGATCGCCGGGATCAACATGACGTACGAGGGGCTGATCCCGCGGCTCCGCAAGTCGATGCTCGCCAAGGACAAGGAGGCGATGCAGCCGCACATCCGGGAGTTCGTGGAGCGGGCGGTCACCTTCACCACCTGTCCCGACTGTGAGGGGACCCGGCTCAGCGCGGGCGCCCGGTCCTCGAAGATCAAGGGGATCAGCATCGCCGACGCCTGCGCGATGCAGATCAGCGACCTGGCCAAGTGGGTGAGCGGTCTCGACGAGCCCTCGGTGGCCCCGCTGCTGGCGACCCTGCGGCACACCCTCGACTCCTTCGTGGAGATCGGGCTGGGCTATCTGTCGCTGGACCGGGCCGCGGGGACGCTGTCGGGCGGCGAGGCGCAGCGCGTCAAGATGATCCGTCACCTCGGGTCGGCGCTGACGGACGTCACGTACGTGTTCGACGAGCCCACCACCGGTCTGCACCCGCACGACATCGAGCGGATGAACGGCCTGCTGCTGCGGCTGCGCGACAAGGGCAACACGGTGCTGGTCGTGGAGCACAAGCCGGAGGTGATCGCGATCGCCGACCACATCGTCGACCTCGGGCCCGGCGCCGGGGCGGCGGGCGGGACGGTGTGCTTCGAGGGCGGGGTGGAGGGGCTGCGTGCCAGCGGCACCGTCACCGGGCGGCACTTCGACGACCGGGCCGCGCTGAAGGGGGCGCCGCGGGTGCCGTCCGGGGCGCTGGAGATCCGCGGGGCGTCGGCGCACAACCTGCGCGGGGTCGACGTGGACGTGCCGCTGGGGGTGCTCACGGTGGTCACGGGAGTGGCCGGCTCGGGCAAGAGCTCGCTCATCCACGGCTCGGTGCCGGCCTCGGCCGGGGTGGTGTCGGTGGACCAGACGCCGATCCGCGGTTCGCGGCGGAGCAACCCGGCGACGTACACGGGGCTGCTGGAGCCGATCCGCAAGGCGTTCGCCAAGGCCAACGGGGTGAAGCCGGCGCTGTTCAGCGCCAACTCCGAGGGTGCCTGCCCGACCTGCAACGGTGCCGGGGTCGTCTACACCGACCTGGCGATGATGGCCGGGGTGGCCACGACGTGCGAGGACTGCGAGGGGAAGCGGTTCGACGCGTCGGTGCTGGAGTACCGGCTCGGCGGCCGGGACATCAGCGAGGTGCTGGAGATGCCGGTGGCGGAGGCGGAGGAGTTCTTCGGCGCGGGCGAGGCGCGCACCCCGGCCGCGCACCGGATCCTGGAGCGGCTGGTGGACGTGGGGCTCGGCTACCTGACCCTCGGACAGCCGCTGACGACGCTGTCGGGCGGTGAGCGGCAGCGGCTGAAGCTGGCCACGCACATGGGTGAGAAGGGCGGGATCTACGTCCTGGACGAGCCGACCGCCGGCCTCCACCTGGCGGACGTGGAGCACCTGTTGGGGCTGCTGGACCGGCTGGTGGACTCCGGCAAGTCGGTGATCGTGATCGAGCACCACCAGGCGGTCATGGCGCACGCCGACTGGATCATCGACCTCGGTCCGGGTGCCGGCCACGACGGCGGCCGGATCGTGTTCGAGGGCACCCCGGCGGAGCTGGTGGCCGCCCGGTCCACGCTCACGGGCGAACACCTGGCGGCGTACGTCGGCGCCTGACGGGCGCGGCCGGCGGGCGTCCCGCAAGGGACCGCCCCGCCGGCCGCGCCGGGCAGCCTAGCGCCAGTCGTCCCAGGGGGGATCCATCTCGTCGAGGTCGAAGGGCGGTTCGTCCTCGAACGGCGGCTCGTCCGGGGGCGCCTGCGGCGCGGCCCGCCGGGGTGCTGCGGGCTGCGGCACTGCGGGCCGGGGTGCGGCGGCAGCCGTTGCGGGAGGGGGGGTGGCGGTCGCTGTGGCGGCGGCTCCGTCGGCCCGGTGTCCGGCCAGGGCGTCGAGGAGGCCCTCGGCGTACTTGGCGAGCTTGGCCTCGCCGACGCCGCCGATCCCGCCCAGTTCCTCGACGGTGCCGGGCAGCCGCGTGGCGATCTCCCTCAGCGTGGCGTCGTGGAACACGACGTACGCCGGTACGCCCTGCTCACGGGCCGTCGCCGCCCGCCAGGCACGCAGGGCCTCGAAGACCGGCACGGACTCCGCCGGCAGGTCGACGGGGACACGGGCGGCCTTCCCGGAACGGGATCCCCCCTCCTTGCGGCGGGAGGCGGCGGGCGCCTTCTGCTCCTTGCGCATCTGCACGGTGCGCCGCCCGCCGAGCACCTCGCCGCTGGTGTCGGTCAGGACGAGGGTGCCGTAGTCGCCCTCGACGGCCAGCAGCCGCTGCGCCAGCAGCTGCCGTACGACCCCGCGCCACTCGGCGGTGCCCAGGTCCGCGCCGACGCCGAAGACCGAGAGCGCGTCGTGGTCGAACTGGATGACCTTGGCGGTCTTCTTGCCCTGGAGGATGTCGATGATCTGGCCGGCGCCGAACTTCTGGCGCCGTTCCTTCGCCAGCCGCCACACGGTGGACAGCAGCTTCTGGGCAGCGACCGTGCCGTCCCAGGACTCGGCGGGCGTCAGGCAGGTGTCGCAGTTGCCGCAGGGGGCGCCCTGCTGGCCGAAGTACTCCAGCAGCCGCATCCGCCGGCAGTCGACCGTCTCGCAGAGCGCGAGCATGGCGTCGAGGTGCATGCCCAGGGAGCGGCGGTGGGCGTCGTCGCCCTCGGAGCCGTCGATGAGCTTGCGCTGCTGGACGACGTCCTGGAGGCCGTACGCGAGCCAGGCCGTGGCGGGCTCGCCGTCGCGGCCGGCGCGGCCGGTCTCCTGGTAGTAGCCCTCGACGGACTTGGGCAGGTCGAGGTGGGCGACGAACCGCACGTCGGGCTTGTCGATGCCCATGCCGAAGGCGATCGTCGCGACCACGACGACCCCGTCCTCACGCAGGAAGCGGGCCTGGTTGGCGGCTCGCGCGCGGGCGTCCATGCCCGCGTGGTACGGGACCGCGTCGATGCCCTGCTCGACCAGGAAGGCGGCGGTCTTCTCCACCGAGGAGCGGGAGAGGCAGTAGACGACGCCGGCGTCCCCCTCGTGCTCGGCACGGATCAGCTCCAGCAGTTGCCGGGCCGGGTTGTCCTTGGGGACGATGCGGTACTGGATGTTCGGCCGGTCGAAGCTGGCGACGAAGTGCCTGGCGTCGCCCAGGCCCAGCCGGGAGGCGATCTCGGCGTGGGTGGCCTCGGTGGCCGTCGCGGTGAGGGCGATCCGCGGGACCTTGGGCCAGCGCTCGTGCAGCATCGACAGGGTGAGGTAGTCGGGCCGGAAGTCGTGGCCCCACTGGGCGACGCAGTGCGCCTCGTCGATGGCGAACAGCGACACCTTGCCCCGGTCGAGCAGCCGCTGGGTCCCCTCGGTGCGCAGCCGTTCGGGGGCCAGGTAGAGGAGGTCCAGCTCGTCGGCGAGGAAGGCCTGTTCGACGGCCTGCCGCTCGTACGGGTCCTGGGTGGAGTTGAGGAAGCCGGCCCGGACCCCGAGGGCGGTGAGCGCGTCCACCTGGTCCTGCATCAGCGCGATCAGCGGGGAGACGACGATGCCCGTGCCCTCTCTGACGAGCGCCGGGATCTGGTAGCAGAGCGATTTGCCGCCGCCGGTGGGCATCAGGACGAGGGCGTCGCCGCCGCCGATGAGCTGCTCGATGATCTCCTGCTGGTCACCGCGGAAGGAGCTGTAACCGAAGACGCGGTGGAGCACCCGCAAAGCGTCGGAGACCTCGCTTGAGATCTCGGGGGAAGCGTCCGAAAGGGCCATCCGAGAAGCCTAACGGCACCCTGGGACACTCCCGTCCCGTCCGGCGGCGGCTGTGGACGAGCGGTACGACTACTCACCGTCACGGGTGAGGGGGTGATCCCCCGCCGCGGCGGCGCCCGGACTTCCCGCGCGGGGCCCGGTGAATTCGCCACGGCGGAATTACCGCTTTATCGGGCACAGGACGGACACAGGCCGCGATAGGTGACCTCGGCCTTCGACACGGTGAATCCCATGCGTTCCGATTCCGGAAGTCCCGCCAGCGGATCGCCCTGCGGGTGGACGTCGCGGATCGTCCCGCAGCGGGAGCAGACCAGGTGCTGGTGCGGCCGGCGCGCGTTGGGGTCGTAGCGCTTGGCCCGGCCGTCCGTGGAGACCTCCGCGACCTCGCCGAGGGCGACCAGCTCCCCCAGGGCGTTGTAGACCGTCGCCCGTGAGATCTCCGGCAACCGCCGGGCGGCACGGGCGTGCACCTCGTCCGCCGTCAGGTGCACGTGGTCCCCGTCCAGGACCTCCGCGACCACGCGGCGCTGCGCGGTCATCCGCCAGCCGCGGCTTCGAAGTCGTTCCAGCAGGTCGCTCATATGGTCACCCATTCCTGGGGCAGCGTTGTCCGGCATGCTTCTTGACTTGGAATCCGTCCATCGTAGGATCTGATCTGCCAATAGCCAAGGGACAGGAAAACACTCCAGCGATTTCCGAGCACCGCGTTACCCGCGGTGCGGAAGGATTCCCATGTCTGAAAAGCAAACCGAAGGCTGCCCCGTCGCCCACGGTCGCGCCCCGCACCCGACCCAGGGCGGCGGGAACCGGCAGTGGTGGCCGGATGCGCTCAACCTGAGGATCCTCGCGAAGAACCCCGCCGTGGCGAACCCACTGGGCGAGGAGTTCGACTACGCCGAGGCGTTCAAGACCCTCGACCTCCCCGCCGTCAAGCGTGACATCGCGGAGGTCCTGACGACCTCGCAGGACTGGTGGCCGGCCGACTTCGGCCACTACGGCCCCTTCATGGTCCGCATGGCCTGGCACAGCGCGGGCACCTACCGGATCAGCGACGGCCGCGGCGGCGCCGGTGCCGGGCAGCAGCGCTTCGCGCCGCTCAACAGCTGGCCCGACAACGGCAACCTCGACAAGGCCCGCCGCCTGCTGTGGCCGGTGAAGAAGAAGTACGGCCGCGGCCTCTCCTGGGCCGACCTGATGATCCTGGCCGGCAACGTCGCCCTGGAGACGATGGGCTTCGAGACCTTCGGCTTCGGCGGCGGCCGCGAGGACGTCTGGGAGCCCGACGAGGACGTGTACTGGGGCCCGGAGACCACCTGGCTCGGCGATCAGCGCTACACCGGGGACCGCGAGCTGGAGAGCCCGCTCGGCGCGGTCCAGATGGGCCTGATCTACGTGAACCCGGAGGGTCCGAACGGCACTCCGGACCCCGTCGCCGCCGCCCGCGACATACGCGAGACCTTCCAGCGGATGGCGATGAACGACGAGGAGACGGTCGCCCTGATCGCGGGCGGCCACACCTTCGGCAAGACCCACGGCGCGGGCCCGGCCGAGAACGTCGGCGAGGCCCCCGAGGGCGCCCCGATGTCGGCGCAGGGCCTGGGCTGGGCGAACGCGTACGGCACCGGCAAGGGCGGGGACACGATCACCAGCGGTCTGGAGGGCATCTGGACCGACACCCCGACCACCTGGGACAACAGCTTCTTCGACATCCTCTTCGGCTACGAGTGGGAGCTCTTCGAGAGCCCCGCCGGGGCGCACCAGTGGCGTCCGAAGGACGGTGCCGGCGCCGGCACCGTGCCCGACGCCCACGACCCGTCGAAGACCCACGCCCCCACGATGCTGACGACCGACCTCTCGCTGCGTTTCGACCCGGTCTACGAGCCGATCGCGCGGCGCTTCCAGGCCGACCCCGACGCCTTCGCGGACGCGTTCGCCCGTGCCTGGTACAAGCTGACCCACCGCGACATGGGCCCCGTCGTCCGCTACCTGGGCCCGGAGGTGCCGGCCGAGCAGCTGCTGTGGCAGGACCCGCTGCCCGCCCGGACGTACGAGACCATCGGCGCCGCCGAGGTCGCCGACCTCAAGGCCCGGGTGCTCGCCTCGGACCTGTCGGTCTCCGACCTGGTGTTCACCGCCTGGGCCGCCGCCTCCTCCTTCCGCGGCAGCGACAAGCGCGGCGGCGCCAACGGCGGCCGCATCCGCCTCCAGCCGCAGAACGGCTGGGAGGTCAACGAGCCCGACCGGCTGGCCGGCGTGCTGCGCACCCTGGAGGGGATACGGCGGTCCTTCAACGAGGGCCGCTCGGACGGCAAGCAGGTGTCGGTGGCCGACCTGGTGGTCCTCGCGGGCGGCGCGGCCGTCGAGAAGGCCGCGAAGGACGCGGGCTTCGACGTCGAGGTGCCCTTCAGCCCCGGCCGGGTGGACGCCTCGCAGGAGCAGACGGACGTGGAGTCCTTCGCCGCGCTGGAGCCGACGGCCGACGGCTTCCGCAACCACCTCGGCAAGGGCAACCGGCTGCCGGCCGAGTACCTGCTGCTCGACCGGGCGAACCTGCTGACCCTGAGCGCGCCCGAGATGACGGTCCTCGTCGGCGGCCTGCGCGTGCTGGGCGCCAACCACGGGCGGTCCTCGCTGGGCGTCCTCACGGACACTCCCGGGCTCCTGACCAACGACTTCTTCGTCAACCTGCTCGACCTGGGCACGACGTGGACGGCCGTGTCCGAGGACGAGACGTCCTTCGAGGGCCGTGACGCCGCGACGGGCGCGCTCAAGTGGACCGGCAGTCGGGCCGACCTGGTCTTCGGCTCCAACTCCGAGCTGCGCGCACTGGCCGAGGTCTACGCGAGCGACGACGCGAAGGAGAAGTTCGTGGAGGACTTCGTCGCGGCGTGGGCCAAGGTGATGGACCTGGACCGCTTCGACCTCGTCTGACCCGTCCCGCGCGTCCGTGCGCACCGTGTCCGGGCCGGCCCCCACCGGGGCCGGCCCGGACCCGTTCCCACGGCGGGACGGCGGACGGGCGGCACCGGGGTGCGCCGGCTCAGGAACGGACCAGGCGGGCGATGGCCCGCGAGGCCTCCTCGACCTTGCCGCGGGCCTGGTCCCCGCCCTCGGCGATGGCGTCGGCGACGCAGGAGTGCAGGTGGTCCTCCATCATGGTCAGCCCGAAGGACTGCAGGGCCTTGGTGGCGGCGCTGATCTGGGTGAGCACGTCGATGCAGTACGTGCCTTCCTCGACCATGCGCTGGAGGCCGCGCACCTGGCCTTCGATGCGGCGCAGCCGCTTGAGGACGTCGTCCTTGTGGGAGGTGTAACCGGGCACGGCGATCGCTTCCCTTCATCGGGCCTTCTTTACCCCTGGGGGGTATGTCGACAACGAGGACGGGCCGCGGGATGTTCCGCCGGGCGGTCAGTGGGAGTGACCGCCCTGCTCCTCCCCGGCCGGCTGCGCGGGCTGCGCGGCGGGGGCGGGGGCCGCCCCGTCACCGCCCGCGCGGACGGTGAAGGCCGCGGTGCGGACCTTGCCCTGGTGCTGGAAGTCGAGGAAGAGCCGGTAGGTGCCGGCGCTGGGGGCCGTGGCCGTGAAGGACACGTCGGGGCCCGGGCCCCCTTCGTTGGGGTGGACGTGCAGGTAGGCGAGGTCCCCGTCGCGCAGGGCGACGAGGTGTCCGTAGGCCCCGAGGTAGGGCTCCAGGTCGGTGACGGGCCGGCCGTCCTTGCTGACGGTGAGCTTCAGCTCGCCGGGCCGGCCGGGGTCCAGGGTGCCGCCGAGCGCCACCTGGTACCCGTCCACGTCCGCGGTGGGCGCGGCCGGGGGCATCGGACCGGGGGCGTAGGCGCCGGGGACGGCGAGGTCCGCGCCGAGCGTGACGTTCTTCGCGTCCCCGGCCGCCGGGGCGAAGTCGGCGAAGGCCTTGTAGGCACCCGCGGCCGGCAGGTCCACCGGGGTCGACCAGGTCCCGTCCGCGGCGCGCACCGGGTGGAGGTGGCGGTAGACGGTCAGGTCGCGTGAGGCGACGATGAAGTGCAGCTCCTTGCCGTGCTCCGTCTTGTATCCGGTGACCTTCCGCCCGGCCGCATCCTTCACCGAGAACCGCAGTTCGCCCTGGCCCGGGGCCAGTTGCGGGGTGTCCAGGCTGAGCGTGTAGCCGGCGTCGGAGACCTGGAGGCCGCCGGCCGCCGGGCCCTGGGGCGCCGCCTGGCCGTGACCTCCGTGCCCGCCCTCCGCCGCGGGGGCCTTGGCCTGGGTCGCGTGGCCCGCGTGCTCCGTCTTCGCCGGCGCGCCCACGGGGCCGACGCCCGCCCCGACCCCGTAGGCGGCGCCGAAGGCCGCCGCGAGTGCGGCGGCGAAGGCGGTGATCTTCACTCCGGTGTTCATGCCTGGTCTCCCGTACGACGTAGGTGCCGCGTACAGCGGTTCAATGGATCTCCACCATACCCCCAGGGGGTATCAAGTCAAGCGTGGGAAACTCTTGCGTACGGATACCTAGGGGGGGTATATCTGGAGTCAGCCCGGATACCCCCAGAGGGTATCCGCACGATCTGCACGACCAAGGAGAAGCCCATGTCTTCCTGCTGTTCCCCCGATGGCGCCTGCGCCTCTAACGGTGAGACCACGACCACCGTCGCCGTCGTCGACAGCACCGCCACCGTCTACCGCGTGTCCGGCATGAGCTGCGGACACTGCCGGACCGCCATCACCGCGTCCGTCGGCGCGCTCGCCGGGGTCCTCTCGGTGGACGTGGACGTGGACGGCGGCACGGTCACCGTGACCACGGCCGGCGAGCCGGACGACGCCGCGATCGCCGAGGCGGTCGACGACGCCGGCTACGAGCTCACCGGCCGGGCCTGACACCCGCCCGACCCCGACCCACCCGGACGCCGGGGCCCCGTCCGTCCACCGGGCCCCGGCACCGGCCCCGCGCTCGAACGAGGAGCAGCACTCATGACCACCATCACCCCCGGCGCCGCCCAGGTCGAGCTCGCCATCGGCGGCATGACCTGCGCCTCGTGCGCGGCACGCATCGAGAAGAAGCTCAACCGCATGGACGGCGTCGAGGCGACCGTCAACTACGCCACCGAGAAGGCGAAGGTCACCTTCGACGCCGGCGCCGACATCTCCGTCGCGGACCTGATCGCCACCGTCGAAGCCACCGGTTACACCGCGCACGAGCCCGCGCCGCCCCGCTCCTCCGCCCCGTCCGGCGCCGGGGAGGAGCCGCCGGCCGAGGCCGACGAGCTGGCCCCGCTGCGCCAGCGCCTCACCACCGCCGTCGTCCTGTCCGTGCCCGTCATCGCGATGGCGATGGTCCCGGCGCTCCAGATCGACTTCTGGCAGTGGCTCTCGCTGACCCTCGCCGCGCCCGTGGTCACGTACGCGGCCTGGCCCTTCCACCGCGCGGCCTGGACCAACGCCAAGCACGGCGCGGCCACCATGGACACCCTGATCTCGGTGGGCACCATCGCCGCGTTCCTGTGGTCGCTGTGGGCGCTGTTCTTCGGCACCGCCGGCACCCCCGGCATGCGGCACGCCTTCGAGTTCACCATCGCCCGCACCGACGGCGCGGGGAACATCTACCTGGAGGCGGCGGCCGGCGTCACCACCTTCATCCTGGCCGGCCGCTACTTCGAGGCGAAGTCCAAGCGCAAGGCCGGCGCCGCCCTCAAGGCACTGCTGGAGCTGGGCGCCAAGGAGGTCACCGTGCTGCGCGGCGGCCAGGAGGTGACCGTGCCCACGGCAGACCTCCAGGTCGGCGACCGCTTCCTGGTCCGCCCCGGCGAGAAGATCGCCACCGACGGCACGGTCGTCGAGGGCTCCTCCGCCGTCGACGCCTCCATGCTCACCGGCGAGTCCGTCCCCGTCGAGGTGTCCGCCGGCGACTCCGTCACCGGCGCCACCCTGAACGCCGGCGGCCGGCTGGTCGTCGAGGCCACCCGCGTCGGTTCCGACACCCAGCTCTCCCGCATGGCCCGCCTGGTCGAGGACGCGCAGAACGGCAAGGCCGCGGCCCAGCGGCTCGCCGACAAGATCTCCGCCGTGTTCGTGCCGGTGGTCATCGCCATCGCGCTGGCCACGCTCGGCTTCTGGCTCGGCACCGGATCCGGCCTCTCGGCCGCCTTCACCGCCGCCGTCGCCGTCCTGATCATCGCCTGCCCCTGCGCCCTGGGCCTGGCCACCCCGACCGCCCTGCTGGTCGGCACCGGCCGCGGCGCCCAGCTCGGCATCCTGATCAAGGGCCCCGAGGTCCTGGAGTCCACCCGCAAGGTCGACACCATCGTCCTCGACAAGACCGGCACCGTCACCACCGGCCGGATGACCCTGCTGCACGTGCACACCGCCGAGGGCGCCGACGAGACCGAGGTCCTGCGCCTGGCCGGAGCCCTGGAGCACGCCTCCGAGCACCCCATCGCCCAGGCCGTCGCCGCCGGCGCCGCCGCCCGGGTGGGGACCCTGCCCGTCCCCGAGGACTTCGCCAACATCCCGGGCCTCGGCGTCCAGGGCGTCGTCGAGGGCCACGCCGTCCTCGTCGGCCGCGGCAAGCTGCTCGCCGAGTGGGCGATGGAGCTGCCCCCGTACCTGGAGCGCGCCATGTCCGATGCCGAGTCGGCCGGCCGCACCGCCATCGCGGTGGCCTGGGACGGCGAGGCCCGCGCGGTGCTGGAGGTCGCGGACGCCGTCAAGGACACCAGCGCCGAGGCGATCCGCCGACTGCGCGCCCTGGGCCTGACCCCGATCCTGCTGACCGGTGACAACAGGGCCGTGGCCGAGACGGTGGCCCGCGAGGTGGGCATCGACGAGGTCATCGCCGAGGTGATGCCGCAGGACAAGGTGGACGTGGTCAAGCGGCTCCAGGCCGAGGGCCGCAGCGTCGCGATGGTCGGCGACGGGGTCAACGACGCCGCCGCCCTCGCCCAGGCCGACCTCGGCCTGGCCATGGGCACCGGCACCGACGCCGCCATCGAGGCCGGCGACCTGACCCTCGTACGGGGCGACCTGCGGGCCGCGGCCGACGCCATCCGGCTGGCCCGCAGGACGCTCGGCACCATCCGCTCGAACCTGTTCTGGGCCTTCGCCTACAACGTGGCCGCCCTGCCGCTCGCCGCGGCCGGACTGCTCAACCCGATGATCGCCGGAGCGGCCATGGCCTTCTCCTCGGTCTTCGTCGTCGGCAACAGCCTGCGTCTGCGCGGCTTCCGGGCCGCCTCCAACTGAGGAGCCCCCGTGGCCGGTTACGTAGAACACAAGGAAGACGTCATCCGGCGCCTGCGGCGGATCGAGGGCCAGGTCCGCGGGGTCCAGCGGATGGTCGCCGAGGACGTCTACTGCATCGACGTGCTCACCCAGGTGTCCGCGATCAACGCCGCGCTCCAGTCCTGCGCCGTGACCCTGCTCGACGAGCACCTCGCCTGCTGCGTCACCGAGGCCATCGCCCAGGGCGGGGACCAGGCCAGGGTCAAGGTCGGCGAGGCGAGCAGGGCCGTAGCCCGGCTGATCCGCGCGTAACCCGGCGGCCGCCGCTCACGCCGCGAGCCCCTCCGCACGAAGTCCGTGCGCAGGGGCTCGCGGCGTGAGCGGCGGTCCCGCGCCCGGATCCGGCGTACCGGGCCGGGGTATGCCGGCCCCGGGAGGGCGGGCCGTACGATGAGCCGCTGCCGAGGGGAGGGCGACGAACATGCGCGTACGCCGGCTGGGAGAGCTGGAAGCCGAGATCATGGACCGGGTGTGGCAGTGGGAACGGCCCGCTTCCGTCCGCGAGATCGTCGACGACATCAACCGGGGCCGCACGGTCGCCTACACCACCGTCATGACCGTCGCCGACATCCTGTACCGCAAGGGCTGGCTGAGCCGGGAGAAGTCCGGCCGGGCGTGGATGTACCAGGCGGTGCGCAGCCGCGAGGAGTACACCGCGGCGCTCATGCAGGACGCGCTGGGCGACAGCCAGGACCGCCGGGCCGCGCTGCTGCGGTTCGTGGAGCGGATGTCCCGCGAGGACGTGGAGGCGCTGGACGAGGCCCTGCGCGCCGCCCGCGCGGAGCGGCCGTCCGGTGCGTCGGGCGGGGCGCTGTGAACCACCACGTGCTGCCGCCGCTGGGACTCGCCCTGGTCACCGGGCTGATGCTGCCGTGGATGCTGGTCCGCGCCGTGTGGGCGCAGCAGGCGCCCCGGCTGGGGCTGGCCGTGTGGATCCTGTGCGGCGCCCTCTTCGCGGCGTCGACGGCGATGCTGCCGGCGCAGCTGGTGCTGCCCGCGCACACCAGTCACCGACTGGTTGACATGGCCCTGACCCTGGACCCACCCTCCCCCCGCCGACTGGTGGACGCGACGTCCCGCGAGGCCCTCGCGGCGCTGGCGGCGCTCGCCGTCCTGGCGGTGCCCGGGACCGGGTTCGTCCGGGAGCTGGTGCGGGCGCGCCGGGCCCGTACGCGCCACGCGGAACTGCTGCGGCTGGTGGGCCGGTACGACCGGCGGCTGGGGGTGACCGTGCTGGAGGACCCCCGCCCGGCGGTGTACTGCCTGCCGGGACGCTCGCGCCGCGTGGTGGTCTCGACCGGCGCCCTGAAGATGCTGACGGAGCGGGAGCTGGCCGCCGCGCTCGCGCACGAGCGGGCCCACATCGGCGGACGCCACCATCTGCTGGTCGCGGCGGCGGGTGCGTACGCGTCGGTGTTCCGCCGGCTCCCGCTGGCCCGGATCGGCGGGCGGACGGTGCCGCTGCTGCTGGAGATGGCCGCCGACGACCGTGCGCTGCGGGGCTGTTCGAGCGATGCGCTGGCCACGGCGCTGTACGCCCTGGCCACCGGCCAGGCACCGCACGACGCGTTCGCGGCGGGCGGCCCCTCGGCGGCGGTGCGGATGCGCCGCATCCTGGGGCCGCGCCGGACGGGACGTCCGGTGCTCCGCGGGCTGTTCGCGGTCGCGGCCTCGGCGTTGGCCATCCTGCCGTTGGTCGCGCTGTGCTGCTGGACCGGTTGAAAGCGGGATCGGCCAACCCCGTTATTTACTAAGCAAATTCGTAGATTTCCCACCGACCCCGACCCCTCGAATTGACCGCTATTGTGGGCGCGTGCGGGCTCAGGACCGGTACGGCGAGAGGTGGGGGAAAGATGCTGCTGGCTGACGTGCGGACGGCGGCTCCGCGTGACGCTGCGGCGATTTCCCGGCTCCTCGCGGAGGCCATACGCGAGGACTACGGCAGCCTCCTCGGCGAAATGCGCGTCGGCCGGCTGGTGTCGGACCATTGCTCACTCCCCCGCATTCGAGCGGAAATTGGAATTCCCGGCGGGGCGCCCGCCTGGCTCGGCTGGCTGGTCGCCGCCGACGCGGACGGGACCGTGGTGGGAGCCGCCTCGGGAGGGGTCCCCTTCCCCTCCGGGGGCGAGATCTACTCCCTGTGCACCGCGCCGGACCACCGCCGCCAGGGCGTCGGGACGGCCCTCCTCGCGGCTGCGGGCCGGCGGATGCGGGCGCACGGGGCGGTGTCCCAGCGGATCACGCTGCCGGCCGAAGGGGCCCCGGCCCTCCCGTTCTTCACCCACCACGGGTTCACCGCGCTCACCCCGGTCCGGCTCGGCCGCACCCTCTGAGAGCCCCCGCCCCCCTCCTCCGGGGACCGTGGCAGATCCACGCCATCGCGTGTTCACGCAGCCCGCAACGCTGGCCCCGGCGCGAGCCCGCGGGACAGGATGTGACCAGCGGCGCGGTCCCCCGGCGGCACGGGAGCCACGCCCCGGACGGCTGGACCGAGCGAGCCCCTGGAGGAGCGATGCACACACCGAGCGGCACTTCCCTGCCCGTCATGCCGGTCGTGCCCGCCGCGTTCGCACCGGTCCCGCCGCCCGCCCCGGCGGGTCCCCGCCCCTGCGCACAGGAGGGGACGGCCGTACTGCCTCCGGCGGACTACCTGCCCGGCCTGGAGTCGGCCGCCCCGGCGGACGAGGACGCCGGCTGGCTGCACGACGCTCTGCTGGGACCGCACAGCGCCGACATCGTCCGCTACCTGGGCCTCGCCCGGCAGTGCGGCGGCCCGGTCCTGGACCTGGGCTGCGGGGCGGGGCGCCTGGCTGTCCCGTTCGCCCGGCAGGGCTTCCGCGTCGAGGCCGTGGACCGGGACGCGGCCAGCCTGGAGCGGCTGCGGGCCTGGGGCCGGCGGATCGGGCCGCCGGTCTCGCGGCTCCTGGTCACCACCCGGGCCGACCTGGCGGAGCTGCGGCTGCGGGGGACGTACCGGCTGGCCCTGCTGGCCGGGACGATGATCTCGGCCGTACCGCCCCACGCCCGTCCCGGGCTGCTGCGGGAGATCGCCGGACATCTGGAGCCGGGCGGGGCGCTCGCCCTCGACTTCACCGCCCACGGGCTGCGCGGGCTCTCCGAGGAGCCCCGGCGCACCTGGGTGTTCCAGGTGCCCCGGTTCGACGGGGTGGAGGAGTGGACCGTGGCCCGGCAGGTCTTCGACCTGGACGCGATGACCGAGCGGATCACGTACCACTCCGTGCGCACGGGCAAGGTGCGCACCGAGCGGGTGGCGCGGACCACCGACAAGTGGATCATCGATCCGGAGTGTCTGGGCGCCGAACTGGAGGCGGCGGGGCTGCGGGTGGAACGGCGCCGCGCCCACCGCGTGGACGCGCGGACCGAGAGCGTCCTGCTGGTCTGCCGCGCCGACGGCTGACGGGAACGGCCCACCCCGCCGCTCCGCGCCCTCCCGCCCTCCCCTCTCGGCCTCCGCTTGAGAGGGGCTCGCAAGAGGTACGATGAACCCAAAGGTTTGAGTGGACCAGATGGCGGATGGTGGCGCAGTGATGGCTGTCGTGGAGGAGTCGACCGGCCGCGAGGCGGTGATCCAGCGCCTGCGTGACGTGGGGCTGCGGGTCACCGGGCCGCGCCTGGAGGTGCTCCAGGTCCTGGCCGCGGGCGGCCACATGGACGTCGAGTCGATCACGGCCGCCGCCCGCGAGCGGCTCGGGACCCTCACCAGCCAGGCCGTCTACGAGATGCTGCGGCACTTCCAGGAGACCGGCCTGGCCGCCAAGTTCGACCGTCCGGGCCTGCCCGCCGTGTTCGAGATCGCCGGCGCGCCGCACCAGCACGCGCTGTGCGTGCGGTGCGGACGGGTGGAGAACGTCGAGGCCGAGGTGCCGCGACCGGCCGGCGGGACGCTCGCCGCCTGGCGGATGGACGGCGGCGCGGAGGTCGTCTTCAAGGGGCTGTGCCCCGACTGCCGGAAGGCGCCCCAGGACTGAGCCCCGGCGAAGGCGCACACCTCAGAACCCCCCTGTGACCCCCGTCACATCGAAAACAGGGGGGCGTCGGCTCTCGCATTGGCATGTGCCAAAGTGTGACTGTCGATTCGTAAGACGAGGGGGTCGCTTCGCGATGGCAACGGGCGATGGCAGGGACGGCATCCAGTCGGCCGACAGGGTGCTGGCCCTCTATCAGGAGCTGCGCCTGCGCGGGGTGTCCAACCTCAACGACGCCTTCGAGGAGCTCGCCCTCCCGCCCGAGGAGCGCGAGAAGTGGCGCGCGGAGCTGATCGCGCTCGGCCTCATCGTGCCCACCGGCACCACCCACGCCACCCGCGCCGACCTCCAGTCCGGCGCGTGGCGGCCGGGCCCGGACGCCGTCGCCGCGGTCGACCCGGAGATCGCCCTGCTGCGGATGCTCCAGCGCGAGCGCGAGCGGCTGCGCGAGCACCTCGACGAGTCCGACCGCGCCTACAGCGCCCTGGAGACGCTGGTCGGAAGGTTCCTGCGGCCCGGCACGCTCAGCGGTTCGGAGGTCGAGGTGGAGATCCTCGACGACTACGGACGGATCCAGCAGGTGCTGGAGGACATCACGGACGTCATCCGGCACGACCTGACGTCCATGCACGTGACCGCCCTGGTGCGGGAGGTCGCCGACCGGGTGCTGAGCCGGGACCGCCGGCAGATCGACAACGGGGTGCGCATCCGCGCCATCTACCACCAGCGGATCACCACGTCGCCGGAGGCGGTGGAGATGCTCCGGAGGCGGGTCGAGGCCGGTGTGGAGATCCGCCTCTCCCCCGCCGTGCCGATGAACATGATCATCGCCGACCAGCAGTTCGCGGTCCTGCCCGTACACCCGGACGACCGCTCCGCCGGAGCGATCCTCGCCCGCGGCCCGGCCCTGGTCCGCTCCTATCTGGCGCTGTACGAACACTGCTGGCACGCGGCCACCCCCTACGGCGACGACGTCGCGCCGGAACTCGGCGGCGACGGGCTGTCGGAACAGCAGCGGGCCGCCCTGAAAATGCTGGCGTCGGGAATGAAGGACGAAAAGGTCGCCCGGACCCTGGGGGTTTCCCTGCGGACGGTGAGCCGCATGCTGTCCGAACTGATGCAGGAAATGGGGGCGTCCAGCCGGTTCGAGGCGGGAGTGCGCGCCCAGCGGCTCGGCTGGCTGGACTGATTCCACCGGGAACGGAAAATGCCCCGCGCTGCCCGAAAGGGGCGGGCGCGGGGCGGTGTCCGCCCGCTCGACCGGCCGTTCAGTCCCAGCCGTTGCCGTTGGTGCGGAGCGTACAGAGCGGACGGACGGGGGCGGGGTGCGCAGCGGACATGATTCCTCCAGGAATTGCGAAAGGTCGATTCGGTCTTCACGGATCCGTGCCGCCGGAATTCCTTCGAAGACCTCTCCATTGTCGTACGCGTTCCCGTGGCGGGCCAGTTCCCTATAGCGCACCTGAGGCGGATCTGCAGGAGTTCATGCACACGTTACAGTTCCACACCTTTGGTCAGCCCAAAAGTGCTGCTAGGGTGGAATTCCGGCCTTCTCGGCCCTCCAGGGGAGAGGTGTCGGCGAGGCAGGGGCGTGCCGCCGCTCCTGCCTCACCCATGTCCGCGCCCGGGCGCGCCCCTTCCTCCCGCAGCACGTCCCGGTAGACCTCCAGGGTCGCGGCCGCGGCGCCCCGCCAGCTCATGCTCCCGGCGTGGGCCACGGCCGCCCGTCCCATCACCGCGGCCTCCTGCGGGTGTTCGGCGAACCAGAGCAGCCGGCGGGCGTACTCCCGCGGGTCGTTGCCGCCGACGAGGACCCCGGTGACCCCGTCCCGTACCGCGGTCGGCAGCCCGCCGACCGCCGAGGCCAGCACCGGGGTCCCGCACGCCTGCGCCTCCAGCGCGACCAGCCCGAAGGACTCGCTGCGCGAGGGCACCACCAGCACGTCCGCCGCCCGGTACCACAGCGCCAACTCCGCTTGCGGAACCGGCGGGTGGGGCCGCAGCACCTCCGAGACCCCCAGCTCCCGGGCCAGCCGCCAGGCCTCCCCGCGCGGTCCGGCGCCCGAGTCGCCGCCCACCACCGGGACGAGGGTCCGCGCCCGCAGGTGCGGGGCGCGCTCCAGCAGTCCGGCGACGGCGCGGACCATCACGTCGGGCCCCTTGAGGGGCTGGATGCGGCCCGCGTACAAGGGGACGAACGCGTCGGCCGGCAGTCCCAGCCGGGCCCGCGCCTCGGCCCTCCCCCGGCCCGGGCCGAAGGTGCCCAGGTCCACACCCGGCCGGACGACCTGCGTCCGGCGCGCGTCGGCCCCGTACAGCTCGCGCAGGGCCCGTGCCTCGTCCGCGGTGTTGGCGATCAGCCGGTCGGCGGAGCCGACGACCTGGTGCTCGCCGCGGACGCGCAGCTCCGGCTCGGGGAGGTCGCCCTCCGCGAGAGCGGCGTTCTTGACGCGGGCCAGGGTGTGGGCGGTGTGCACGAAGGGGATCCGCCAGCCCGCGGCCGCGATCCGGCCCGCCTGGCCGGAGAGCCAGTAGTGCGAGTGCACCAGGTCGTAGCGCCGCTCCTCCTTCAGCAGCGCCAGTGAGAACGGCACCACCAGGGCGGGCATGTCCTCCTTGGGCAGGAGCGCGCGCGGTCCGGCCACCAGGTGGCGCACCCGGACCCCGGGGCCGAGACCGGCCGGGTCCGGGTGCTCCTCGCCCCGGCAGCGGGTGAACAGGTCCACCTCGACGCCCTGTTCGGCGAGGGCGCGGGAGAGCTGGACCATGTAGACGTTCATGCCTCCCGCGTCCCCCGTGCCGGGCTGGTGCAGCGGCGAGGTGTGGACGCTGAGCATGGCGACGCGCAGGGACACGTGGAACTCCTACGGGGAGAGGCCGCGCGCCCCGCGCCGCCGGGTGGCCGGCGCGCGGTCACGCGGCGAAGGAGGGTGGTCGTCCCGCTGGGGTGCGGGTGGTGCGGCGGTGCGGGAGGGGCCAGCCGTGTGGGGGCGGCGGCCCGGCCGGGTCGGCGTTTCGGGTGGGGGTCCGGGTAGGGGTACGGCCCCGGTCAGAAGCCGAAGACCGGCCCCGAGGTCGGGGCCAGCCGGGTGCCCGGGGCGGGCGGGACGAGGGCCGCCACCGAAACCGGCCCGCCCGGCTCGGCCTTGAGGGCGGCCGCCAGCCGGTCCGCGCCCTCGGGCATCACCGGCCGCGCCCACGCCGCGAGCGCCCGGGCCACGGCCAGCTGCGCCGCGAGGGCCGGGAGGTGGCGGCTGTCCGCGGTGGGGCGGTGCGCCTCGTGCGCGTTGACATGGCCGAAGTCGGCCGCCGAGCGCACCATCTCGTCGAGCAGGGAGACGGCCCTGCGCGGGTCGAAGGACTCCGGCGAGTACGCCTCGCGCAGGTCCTCCACCGCGCGCAGCAGCCGCCGTTGCAGCACCTCCCAGCCGGCGCCGCCCGGCAGGGCCGCCGGGGCGAGCCCGGCGCACTCCTCGCGGACGGCCGCGAACAACCGCGCCAGCCAGCTGTTCCAGCTCTCGTCGAGCTCCCGTCGGGCGGCCGCGAGCCGCTCGGGACGGAACTCGGTGCGCCGGCCGAGCGGACGGGCCTGGAGAACGTGGCGGCGCAGGGTGTCGGACCCGTACTCGGTGATCAGGTCCAGGGCCCAGGCCTTCTGGCCGGAGCCCCAGACGAGGGCCGCGTCCTCCACCACGTACGCCTCGTTGACGCAGAAGTGCTGCGGCAGCTTGACGCCCTGGGCGAAGAGCAGGACCGGCAGCAGCACGGCGTGGCAGAAGGCGTGGCCGAACCCGCAGAAGTGGATGGCCCGTTCGGGCAGGGCCTGGTCGCCGTAGCCGAACAGGTGCATCGCGGCGGCCTCGAAGCAGCCGTCGATGCGGTGCTCGGGGAATCCGTCGACGGGGACGGGCAGCCCCCACTCGGCGGGGTGGGCCACCGCGATGTCCGGCAGGCCGTCCTCGACGAGGGACTCGCAGAGCGCGGCCAGGCGCGGCGGCAGCCCGGTGGTGGCCCAGTACTCGGCGAGGGCCTCGCGGTGCGGTTCCAGCGGGACGTAGAGGCGGCGGCAGCGCCGGGGCACGGCCGCGGAGCCGCACTGGGCGCAGCGGGGCTCCAGGAGGTCGCCGCCGTCGTTGGGGCGGGCGCACTCGTGGCACATGCCGCCGTCGCTGGAGGCCGCGCAGTGCGGGCAGCCGCCGGTGACGTGGGCCCCGTGGAGCCAGCGCTCGCAGGACTCGCAGTACGGGGTGAGGCGGGTGCGGGCGGCGATGACGCCCTCGGCGTGCAGGCGCCGGAAGAGGTCCGCGAGCCACCGTCCGTAGCCCTTGTCCTGGCGCGGGCGCACGACGTGGTCGAACTCCACCCCCGAACGCAGCCAGTCCGAGGTGATCGCGGCCCGGTAGCCCTCCGCGACCTCCTCCGGTTTGCGGCCCGCGCGCAGGGCGCGGGCGTGCACGGAGCTGTTGTGGTCGGCGGTGCCCGTGGTGAACAGGACGGGCTCGCCCTCGGCCCTCAGGTAGCGCGACAGGACGTCCGCCGCGACGTAGGGGCCGGCGAGGTGGCCGACGTGCAGTTCGCCGTGGGTGGCCGGCGGGGTCGCGGTGATCCATACGGGGGTGCTCATGGGACCTCCTTGACGTGGTGGTGCGCGGTACGCAGCGGGGCTTGGCACGGGATGAGCGGGGGTCGGGGCGGCTTCCCGCCGCCCGGCCGCCGGGAAGCCCGGGGTGCCGTACCAGCGTGACAGAGAAACGAACCGCGCGGTCTGATATGCGGGTGCGCGTTCACGCCGTTGCGTGGATACGCCAGGAGGTACCGGCCGGTCGGCCGGGCCGCGGGGCGGCCGGTCAGGCGGCGTGGTCGAGCGGGACGCGCATGCCCCGGACCACCTCGGTCCACAGCTCGTGCGCGGCCAGCGCCCACAGGGCGAGCGCGTCGCGGTCCGAGGGACGCTCGCACTGGCGCGCCAGCAGGGCCCGCACCCGTTCGGGCCGGACCTGACCGGCCCGCAGCAGCCGCTCGGGCGCCAGCAGTTCCCGTACGGGGTCCAGCAGCGGGCCGCCGGGGGCGATCAGCGCGGCGACGGGCAGCGCGGACGGCCGGTGGGAGCGCTGCGCCACGGCCTGGGGCAGCAGTTCGCGCGCGGCCCCGGACAGGACCCGCCGGTCCGGGGTCGCGGTGGGGGCGAGGGCCCGTGCGCGGGCGGCGACGGCGGGCCGGCAGAACGGCATCCGTGCCTCCACCGACCAGGCCATGCCCAGGTGGTCGGCCCGGCGCAGCGGGCCGGCGGGCAGCAGCCAGCGGGTGTCGAAGGCGGTGACGGCGGCCCGTCGGTCACCACCGGGGCAGGACCGCAGCTCCCGTTCGACGCGGTCGGCGGCCGACCCCTCGTCGGCGAGGAAGGCGCGGTAGGCGGGCGTGTACAGCCACTCGCGGAGCATCCGGGGCGCGGCGCCCAGCGCGTCGGTGTAGGAGGCGGCCCAGTCCGGGCCGGAGGGCGCCGAGGAGGCGGCGTGCAGCCGCGCGGCCCCGCCGAACAGCCGGTCGGCGCCCTCCCCGGTCAGGGCGACGGTGTAGCCGGCCTGCCGGACCGCCCGGAAGAGGGCGTAGGAGGCGAGGGCGGCGGGGTCGGCGTCGGGCTGGCCCAGGTGGCGGGTGGTCCGGGTGAGCAGCGAGGGCAGTTCGGCCGGGTCGAGGGCGACCTCGTGGTGGACGGTGCGGGTGCGCCGGGCGACCTGGCGGGCCCGGGCGTCCTCGGCGCCGGGCCACCGGCCGCGCAGGGCGAGGTGGAAGGTGTGCGGGGCGGGTGCCCCGGTCTCCCGGGCGTACTCGGCGGCCAGGGCCGTGACCAGGCCGGAGGCGAGGCCGCCGCTGGTGAGGGCGCACACCGGCACGTCGGCCCGGGCGAGGCGCCGCACCTCGCGGCGCAGCAGGTCCCGGGTGTCCTCGCCGGCCTCCACCGGGTCCTGGGGCTGCGGGAGCCGGCGCCGTACGACGGGGGTGCGTCCCGGCCGTACGAGCGCGGTCGCGCCGGGCGGCAGCAGGCCGATCCCCTCCAGCGCGGTGCGGGCCGAGACCGGGGTGCGCAGGCACAGGACGGTGTCGAGGCTGTCCTCGCGGGGGGCCGTCCGCACCCCGTCGAAGGCCAGCAGCGCCGGGATCTCCGAGGCGAAGCGGAACGTCCCGTCCGCGCTCCGGTGGTGGTGGAGGGGCTTCGTCCCGAGCGGGTCGACGGCGAGGACCAGCCGGGGGGCCGCCCGGAGGTCGAGGACGGCGACGGCGAACATCCCGTCGAGGCGCTCCGCGAAGTCGGGCCCGTACTCGGCGTACAGCGCGGGCAGCAGGGTGCCGTCGCACAGGTCGGGGAACCGGTGGCCGCGGGCGGTGAGGGCGCGCCGGAGCGCCGTGTGGTTGTAGATCTGGCCGTTCAGCACGGCCGTGATCCCGGGCAGGTGCGCGAGTCGGTACGGCTGGCTCCCGCCGCGCGGGTCGGTCACGGCGAGCCGGTCGCAGCCGAGCGCCCAGCCGGGCCCGCGCAGCACCCGGTGCTCGTCGGGGCCGCCGTGCCGCTGGCGGGCGGAGACGGCGGCGAGTTCGGCCAGGTCGGGGTGGGCCGGCGCCGCCGAGAGGGAGCCGAAGATCCTGCACATGTACGGATGCCTCCGCTTCCCACGCGCGCGCGTGGTTCCTGGGCGTTGTGCCGCGGTGAAGTCCTCGGGTGGCGTACAGGCGACATGTCGCGAGTACGCCAAAGGGGCCGCCTTGCGGGCCACGGCCGGGCCCAACAGGCTGATCGCATGGAACACTTCGCGACCAATCCCATTGACCGCAGCGCACCGGAATCCCTGCTGGTCGTGGCCGCGCACCCGGACGACATCGAGTTCTGCGTCAGCGGGACGGTCATGCGGTGGATCGCGCAGGGCACGAAGCGCGTGACGTACTGCATCGTCACGGACGGCGGCGCCGGCGGCTACGACGAGCGGCTCCCCCGCCAGGCCATGGGCGACCTCCGCCGGGCCGAGCAGGTCCATTCGGCCAAGCGCAGCGGCGTCGACGACGTCCGTTTCCTCGGCTATCCCGACAGCTACGTCGAGCCGAGCGTGGAGCTGCGCCGCGACCTGTGCCGGGTGATCCGGCAGGTCCGTCCGCAGCGGGCCGTCATCCCCAGCCCGGAGATCAACTGGTCCCGCGTCGCCGACCTGCACCCCGACCACCGGGCGGTGGGCGACGCCGCCCTCCGGGCGGTCTACCCCGAGGCGCGCAACCCCTTCGCCCATCCGTCCCTGCTCAAGGAGGAGGGACTGGAGCCGTGGATCGTGCCCGAGCTGTGGCTGATGACCGGCCCGACGCCGAACCAGTACGTGGACGTCACCCCGGTCTTCGACCGGAAGGTCGAGGCGCTGCGCATCCACACCTCGCAGACCGCCCACTTCGACGACCTGGCGGGGCTGCTGCGGGAGTGGCTGGGCGAGCACGCGCGGGCGGCGGGGCTGCCGGCCGGGCGGATGGCGGAGGCCTTCCAGGTGGTGCGGATCGACGGTTGAGGTCCGCCCGGGCCGGGTCCCGGCCCGGGCGGACCCGTGTGCTCAGCGGTAGATGAGCAGTTCCGCTTCGGTCGCGCCCGCCAGTTCGTAGCGGGTGGCGACCAGCGGGCGGCCCGAGTAGATGCGGATCAGCGTGGGCGCGTCCCCGCTGAACCGGGCCGGGGGCCGGCCGCCCACCTCGTTGCCCAGTTCCAGCGCTCCGGTGTGACCGTCGATGTCGGCGATCAGCCGGGGCGTCTCGCGTGTGCGGCTGGTGACGCGCAGCAGGGGCAGGGCGAGCACCAGGCTGTCCCCGGCGTACGCGCCCGGCTCCCCGAAGGCCTCGCGGACGTCGCCCGCGTGGATCCACTCCCCCAGGGCCACCGCGTCCAGCCTGCCGTCACCGGCGGCGATGACCGGGCCGGCCTCGCTGAAGCCGCGCTCCAGCTCGTCGACGATGCGGCCCACCGGCCAGTCCGCGCGCTCGGCCACGTCGGCGGCGTTGGCGGCGGGGAGGAAGACCCCTTCCTCCAGCCGGCCCTCGACGATCCGCACGAGGGCGGCCGCGCAGTGGGCGAGGACGTCCCGGGCGGTCCAGCCCGGGCAGGCGGTACGCAGTCCGTACATGGCCTCCGGCGTGCGGCGCAACAGCGGGATCAGCGCGTCCCGTTCGGTGCGCAGCAGCAGGTCCGGCAGCCAGGGGTCCCGCGCGTCCGGGGCGGTGGCCGGCGGGGCCGGTTCCGCGGCGGTCTTCACGATGGTGTCCACGGTGTCTGGGCGGTCAGTAGCGGTAGTGGTCGGGCTTGTACGGGCCCTCGACCTTGACGCCGATGTACTCGGCCTGCTCCGGACGCAGC
>NZ_JBBDHD010000105.1:0-24777 GCF_044129415.1 Streptomyces racemochromogenes | reverse complement strand
CCGCGCGCGGGGGCGGCCCCGCCCGCCCCCCCCCCCCCCGCCCCCGCGGCCGCCCCCGCCCGGCCCCCCCCCCCCCGGGGGGGGCCCCCCCCCCTCCGGCGTACGTACGGAAAGGAGACGGGTCAGCGGCGGTGCTGCGAGTCCGCGACCGTGACCTCGACCCGCTGGAACTCCTTGAGCTCGCTGTAGCCGGTCGTGGCCATCGAACGGCGCAGGGCGCCGAAGAGGTTCATCGAGCCGTCCGGGGTGTGCGACGGGCCCGTGAGGATCTCCTCGGTCGTGCCGACCGTGCCGAGGTTGACCTTCTTGCCGCGCGGCACGTCCTCGTGGACGGCCTCCATGCCCCAGTGGTGGCCCTTGCCGGGCGCGTCGGTGGCACGGGCCAGCGGGGAGCCCATCATCACGGCGTCCGCGCCGCAGGCGATGGCCTTGGGCAGGTCGCCGGACCAGCCGACGCCGCCGTCGGCGATGACGTGCACGTAGCGGCCGCCGGACTCGTCCATGTAGTCGCGGCGGGCCGCGGCCACGTCCGCGACGGCCGTGGCCATCGGGACCTGGATGCCGAGCACGTTGCGCGTGGTGTGCGCGGCGCCGCCGCCGAAGCCGACGAGGACGCCCGCGGCGCCGGTGCGCATCAGGTGCAGGGCGGCCGTGTAGGTGGCGCAGCCGCCGACGATGACCGGGACGTCGAGCTCGTAGATGAACTGCTTGAGGTTCAGCGGCTCCGCGGCACCCGAGACGTGCTCGGCCGAAACGGTGGTGCCGCGGATGACGAAGATGTCGACGCCCGCGTCCACGACGGCCTTGGAGAACTGCGCGGTGCGCTGCGGGGAGAGCGCGGCGGCGGTGACGACGCCCGAGTCGCGCACCTCCTTGATGCGCTGCCCGATCAGGTCGGCCTGGATCGGCGCGGCGTAGATCTCCTGGAGGCGGCGGGTGGCGGCCTCCTCGTCCAGCTCCGCGATCTCGTCGAGCAGCGGCTGCGGGTCCTCGTAGCGGGTCCACAGGCCTTCCAGGTTCAGCACGCCCAGGCCGCCGAGCTCGCCGATGCGGATGGCGGTCTGCGGGGAGACCACGGAGTCCATGGGGGCGGCCAGGAAGGGGAGCTCGAAGCGGTACGCGTCGATCTGCCAGGCGATCGAGACCTCCTTCGGGTCCCGCGTACGCCGGCTGGGGACGATGGCGATGTCGTCGAAGGCGTACGCCCGGCGGCCGCGCTTGCCGCGCCCGATCTCGATCTCAGTCACGTGTGGTGGCCTTTCCTCTGGGTCTGCCCGTCCAGTATCCCCGAACGCCGGGGACCCGCGTTCCGATGACCGCTGTACGGACGCACCCGCGAACCCGGTGCGGACGCGCCGGAGGGGCGGGCCCGGGCGGGCCCGCCCCTCCGGGCGGTCATCGTGTTCAGCCCTTGCGGGAGTAGTTCGGCGCTTCGACCGTCATCTGGATGTCGTGCGGGTGGCTCTCCTTGAGGCCCGCCGAGGTGATCCGGACGAACCGGCCGCGCTCCTGGAGCTCCGGCACCGTACGGCCGCCGACGTAGAACATCGACTGGCGCAGGCCGCCGACGAGCTGGTGGACCACCGCGGACAGCGGGCCGCGGTAGGGGACCTGGCCCTCGATGCCCTCGGGGATCAGCTTGTCATCGCCGCCGACGCCCTCCTGGAAGTAGCGGTCCTTGGAGAAGGACTTGCGGTCGCCGCGGGACTGCATCGCGCCGAGCGAGCCCATGCCGCGGTACGACTTGAACTGCTTGCCGTTGATGAAGAGCAGCTCGCCCGGGGACTCCTCGCAGCCCGCGAGCAGCGAACCGAGCATCACGGTGTCGGCGCCCGCGACCAGGGCCTTGGCGATGTCGCCGGAGTACTGGAGGCCGCCGTCGCCGATGACGGGGACGCCCGCGGCCTTGGCGGCCAGCGAGGCCTCGTAGATCGCGGTGACCTGCGGGACGCCGATGCCGGCGACGACGCGGGTGGTGCAGATGGAGCCGGGGCCGACGCCGACCTTGATGCCGTCGACGCCCGAGTCGATCAGGGCCTGGGCGCCGTCGCGAGTGGCGACGTTGCCGCCGATGACGTCGACCGAGGAGTTCGACTTGATCTTGGCGACCATGTCGCCGACCAGGCGGGAGTGGCCGTGGGCGGTGTCGACGACGATGAAGTCGGCGCCCGCCTCGATCAGGGCCTGGGCGCGCTCGTACGCGTCGCCGGCGACGCCGACGGCGGCGCCGACCAGCAGGCGGCCGTCCTTGTCCTTGGCGGCGTTCGGGTACTTCTCGGCCTTGACGAAGTCCTTGACCGTGATGAGGCCCTTGAGGACGCCCGCGTCGTCGACCAGCGGAAGCTTCTCGATCTTGTGGCGGCGCAGCAGCTCCATGGCGTCCACGCCGGAGATGCCGACCTTGCCGGTGACCAGCGGCATCGGGGTCATGACCTCGCGCACCTGGCGGCTGCGGTCCGACTCGAAGGCCATGTCGCGGTTGGTGACGATGCCGAGCAGCTTGCCGGCGGGGTCGGTGACCGGGACGCCGGAGATGCGGAACTTGGCGCAGAGCTCGTCGGCCTCGCGCAGCGTCGCGTCCGGGTGCACCGTGATCGGGTCGGTGACCATGCCGGACTCGGAGCGCTTGACCAGGTCGACCTGGTTGGCCTGGTCGGCGATGGAGAGGTTGCGGTGCAGGACGCCGACGCCGCCCTGGCGGGCCATGGCGATGGCCATCCGGGCCTCGGTGACCTTGTCCATGGCCGCGGACAGCAGCGGAACGTTCACGCGGACGTTGCGCGAGATGAGGGAGGAAGTGTCGATCTCGTCCGGAGCCATGTCCGACGCGCCCGGCAGCAGCAGCACGTCGTCGTAGGTCAGTCCGAGCGCGGCGAATTTGTCGGGTACTCCGTCGGCGGTCATGACACCTTCCCAATGGTCTTGCTCAGCGCGGATGTCCATGCTAACGGGATACCGAGGCGTCTCATTCCACGACCAAGGTCAACCAGGAGTTTCGTAGCTTCCTACAGCGAAAAAAGGGGGCTACTGCTCCGCGAGCGCGCGCAGCCGGCTCAGCGCGCGGTGCTGCGCGACCCGCACGGCGCCCGGGGACATGCCGAGCATCTGCCCGGTCTCCTCCGCGGTCAGGCCCACGGCCACCCGCAGGACGAGCAGCTCGCGCTGGTTCTCGGGCAGGTTGGCCAGCAGCTTCTTGGCCCAGGCGGCGTCACTGCTGAGCAGGGCCCGCTCCTCGGGGCCGAGCGAGTCGTCCGGCCGCTCGGGCATCTCGTCGGACGGCACGGCGGTGCTTCCCGGGTGCCGCATGGCGGCCCGCTGGAGGTCGGCGACCTTGTGCGCGGCGATGGCGAAGACGAACGCCTCGAAGGGGCGCCCGGTGTCCCGGTAGCGGGGCAGCGCCATCAGGACGGCGACGCACACCTCCTGCGCGAGGTCCTCCACGAAGTGACGGGCGTCTCCCGGCAGCCGCGACAGCCGGGTTCGGCAGTAGCGGAGGGCCAGGGGGTGCACGAAGGCCAGCAGATCGTGCGTGGCCTGCTCGTCGCCGTCGACCGCGCGGCGCACGAGCGCGCTGACGGCTCCGGCGTTGCCGCCTTTGGCGGCGCCGGTGGGGCCTGTGGCCGGGGCTGACCCCAGGGCCTCGTCGTCGCGCATCAATCCATGGTGCCTTGGCGCCGGAGCGTTCGTGGCATCGCGGTCCGTGTTGTGCGTCGAAGCGTTATGAGCGGGTGCGCCGGAACCCATCTTCTGCGCCCTCCCCTCCGCTCGGCCCGAATCGTCGTCCCCGAGGACTCGACCTCTCCAAGAATGCGGCACACCATCAAGGATGCGGCATCGCGCCCGAAGCGACACGTCCCCCGGATTGTGCCCCGCCAATCCCCGACGGGACACCGGTCGGGACGGGACTTTCGCATCCCGTCACCCCCGGGGGGCCTGCCGCCCCGCCCGCCATCGGCGGACGGGACCGCTCCGGACACCCGGAGGCCACTCCCGCGGTCAGCGGACGAGGCCCCAGCGGAAGCCGAGCGCCACGGCGTGCGCCCGGTCCGAGGCGCCGAGCTTCTTGAACAGCCTGCGGGCGTGCGTCTTGACCGTGTCCTCGGAGAGGAAGAGCTCGCGCCCGATCTCCGCGTTGGACCGGCCGTGGCTCATGCCCTCCAGCACCTGGATCTCGCGCGCGGTGAGGGTGGGCGCGGCGCCCATCTCGGCCGAGCGCAGCCGGCGCGGGGCCAGCCTCCAGGTCGGGTCGGCGAGCGCCTGGGTGACGGTGGCCCGCAGCTCGGCGCGCGAGGCGTCCTTGTGCAGGTAGCCGCGGGCGCCGGCGGCGACCGCGAGGGCCACTCCGTCCAGGTCCTCGGCGACCGTCAGCATGATGATGCGGGCGCCCGGGTCGGCGGACAGGAGCCGGCGGACGGTCTCGACACCGCCGAGGCCGGGCATCCGTACGTCCATCAGAATCAGGTCGGAGCGGTCGGCACCCCAGCGGCGGAGGACTTCCTCGCCGTTGGCAGCCGTCGTCACACGCTCGACGCCGGGCACGGTGGCAACCGCGCGACGGAGCGCCTCTCGGGCAAGCGGGGAGTCGTCGCAGACGAGGACGGAAGTCATGACCGCCCTCCGCAGCTGCTGATGCGCGTCACCTTGAGCCTCCAGGCTGGTACGTATCGTCACCTGTGCGGTCGACGTCCTCGGACACCTGTCCGGGAACTTCTCGTTTCAACCGCACTCGCTCTCTCAACGATGGTCACTCGAAAGAGTTACGGGTCGGACGGACACCTTCGGCACTCTACGTGAGGAAGCGATCACGACGCTGGAGCCACCCGCCGCGCGTCCTCCATCTGGCGCTATGCCCTATTTGGCGGCTTTCCTTCCGTTTGGCACGTGACTGAGGCTAGATTCCCAATGAGTCATATTTACATCTACTACGACAGTAGGTGTGGAGACATGGACCGTATCCGCCTCAGTACCGGCACCAAGAGGAATACTCATGGCAGATTTCTCCCGCCTCCCCGGACCGAACGCCGACCTCTGGGACTGGCAGCTGCTCGCGGCCTGCCGCGGAGTCGACAGCTCCCTCTTCTTCCACCCGGAGGGCGAGCGGGGCGCGGCCAGGAGTGCGCGCGAGGCCTCGGCTAAAGAGGTCTGCATGCGCTGCCCGGTGCGCTCGGAATGCGCCGCGCACGCACTCGCCGTCCGCGAGCCCTACGGGGTGTGGGGCGGCCTCACCGAGGACGAACGCGAGGAACTGATGGGCCGCGCGCGACACCGCCTGATCCCGGCCACCAGCACGATCAGCCCTGCCACACCGCACTGACCGCGCCGCGCCGACCGGACGAAGGAACGTTTCTTCTCATCGCTCCCCGACCCGGCTCCGACCGTCAGCGGGCGGCGGCCCGCACCAGCTCACCCAGGGTCGCCGCCACCGCCGGCACGCGGGCCAGGTCGGGCAGCGTCAGCGCCACGACCTCCCGCTCCACCGCCGGCTCCACGGCCAGGGTGCTCACACCCTTCGCCCGTACGGACTCCACCGCCAGCTCCGGCAGCACCGCCACGCCCAGCCCCGCGCCGACCAGGCCGACCACGGCCGGGTAGTCGTCGGTGGCGAAGTCGATGCGCGGGGTGAAGCCGGCGCCCTCGCACACCTCCACCAGATGGCGGCGGCAGCGCGGACAGCCCGCGATCCACGGCTCGTCCGCCAGGTCGGCCATGCCCACCCGCCCGGCGCCGGCCAGCCGGTGCCCCTCGGGCACGAGCCCCACGAGCCGGTCCGTCAGCAGCGGGGTGACCACGAGGTCCTCCCACTCCGCCACGGCCGCGGCGCCGGCGTAGCGGAAGGCCAGAGCCAGGTCGCACTCCCCCTCCCGCAGCATCTCCACCGAGCGCGGCGGCTCCGCCTCCACCAGGGAGATGCGGGTCCCGGGGTGCTCGGCGCGCATCGCCGCGAGCGCGGTCGGCACCAAGGTGGAACTGCCGCTGGGGAAGGAGACCAGCCGTACCCGCCCGGCGCGCAGCCCGGCGATGGCCGCGACCTCCTCCTCGGCGGCGGTCAGCCCCGCCAGGATCCCGGCGGCGTGCCGCACCAGGGCCTCCCCCGCCTGGGTCAGCCGCATCTCACGACCCGTACGGACCAGCAGCGGGGTGCCGGCCGACTGCTCCAGCGCCTTCATCTGCTGGGAGACGGCGGGCTGGGTGCAGCCGAGTTCACGGGCGGCGGCGGAGAAGGAACCGGTCCCGGCGACAGCGCGCAGGATCCGCAGGTGGCGGGCCTCAATCACCCTTCGAGCATAAGCCCGCCTTTTGCCGCGGCGGCCCCGCCCAGGCGTGACTTTGAGAAGGAGGCCCTCGGGGGGTACGGGAGCCGGCGCGGGCGGCTATTTTGCGCACATGACGACTGCGTTGATCACTGGATCCACGGCGGGCATCGGCGCCGCCTTCGCCCGGCGGCTCGCCTCCCAGGGCCACAACCTCGTCCTGGTGGCCCGGGGCACGAAGCGGCTGGCCGAACAGGCCACGGAGCTGCACGACCGGCACGGCATCGAGGCCGAGGTGCTGGCCGCCGACCTCTCCACGGAGGAGGGCATCGCCGCGGTCGAGACCCGGCTGGGGGACCGGACGCACCCGGTGGACCTGCTGGTCAACAACGCGGGCTTCGGCAACAAGGGCCGCTTCCTGGAGGTCTCCCTCGCCGACGAGCTGGCCATGCTGAAGGTGCACGTCGAGGCGGTGCTGCGGCTGACCTCGGCGGCGACGGCGTCCATGCGCTCGCGCGGCCGCGGCGGGGTCGTCAACGTCGCCTCGGTCGCCGCCTTCGTCCCGCGCGGCACCTACGGCGCCAGCAAGGCCTGGGTCGTGCAGTTCACCCAGGGCGCGGCCCGGGACCTGGCCGGGAGCGGGGTGCGGATGATGGCGCTGTGCCCCGGCTTCGTCCGGACCGAGTTCCACCAGCGGGCCGGCATGGGCACCGACAACATCCCGGGCTGGCTGTGGCTCGACGCCGACAAGCTGGTTTCCGCCGCGCTGGCCGACCTGGCGCGCGGGAAGACGGTCTCGATCCCGGACCCGCGGTACAAGGCGCTGATGGGCGTGGTGAAGCTGACGCCGCGCGGGCTGCTCGGCGGCGTGTCCTCCCGTACGGGGCGCAAGTACGGCCCGCAATGATGCCCCGTACGACCCATCGGTAATCGGATCAAAAGGGTGGAATCTCCCTAAACTGGACGTGTCTCATCCACCGCGGGAGGCGACGCGATGACATTCGTACAGGTAATCGATTACGAAACCAGGCGGTTCGACGAGATGAACGCCCTCATCGACCGCTACGCGGAACAGACCAGCGGCAGGCGCACGGTCACCCACACCATGATCGGCAAGGACCGCGACTCCCAGACCCACTACGTGGACCTCGTCGAATTCCCCTCGTACGAGGAGGCGATGAAGAACTCCCACCTCCCGGAGACCGACCGGATGTTCCAGGAGATGGTCGCCCTCTGCGAGGGAATGCCCACGTTCATGAACCTCGACGTGGTGCGCGACGAGTACCTCAACAAGCTCGTCGTGAACCGGATGTTCGAGGAGTGCATCCTCAAGGGCGACTTCGCCGCGCTGGACGAGTGCCTGGCGGCGGACTACACCGACCACGACATCATGGAGAGCGAGGGGCAGAGCGACGGCCGCGACGGCATGCGGCAGACCATCACCATGTGGAGGGACGCCTTCGACTTCTCCTTCGACCAGACCCGGCAGATCGCCGAAGGCGACTGTGTCACGACCCTCTGGAACTGGAAGGGCACCCAGAAGGGCGAGTTCATGGGGGTCGCCCCGACGGGCAGGGAAGTGACCATGTCGGGCTGCACCACCTTCCGCCTCGCCAACGGCCGGATCGCCGAGGGCTGGTGGTACTACGACGCCCCCGGCCTGATGCGCCAGATGGGCATGCTTCCCGAGTAGCCGGCCGGCGCACCGGCCCGCGCGCACGGTGCGCCCCGTACGCAAGAGGCCCTGGTCACCCCCGCGTTGCAGCGGTGACCAGGGCCTTCTCGTGCGGCTAACCCTCAGGCATCAGCCTCAGTGGCTGTGACCGTGGCCGTGGCCGTGACCGGCGTCGGCCTCCTCCTCGGCCGGCTTCTCGACGACCAGGGTCTCGGTCGTGAGCAGCAGGGAGGCGATGGAAGCGGCGTTCTCCAGCGCGGAGCGGGTGACCTTGACCGGGTCGATGACGCCGGCCTTGACCAGGTCGCCGTACTCGCCGGACGCGGCGTTGAAGCCGTTGCCCTTCTCCAGCTCCGCCACCTTCGAGGTGATGACGTAGCCCTCAAGGCCGGCGTTCTCGGCGATCCAGCGCAGCGGCTCGACGGCGGCGCGGCGGACGACCGCCACACCCGTGCCCTCGTCGCCGGTCAGGCCGAGGTTGCCCTCCAGGACCTTGACGGCGTGGACGAGCGCGGAGCCACCACCGGAGACGATGCCCTCCTCGACCGCGGCGCGGGTCGCGGAGATGGCGTCCTCCAGACGGTGCTTCTTCTCCTTGAGCTCCACCTCGGTGGCGGCGCCGACCTTGATGACGCAGACGCCGCCGGCGAGCTTCGCCAGGCGCTCCTGCAGCTTCTCGCGGTCCCAGTCCGAGTCCGTGGCCTCGATCTCGGCCTTGATCTGGTTGACGCGGCCCGCGACGTCCGAGGCGTTGCCGCCGCCGTCGACGATGGTCGTGTCGTCCTTGGAGATGGTCACGCGGCGGGCGGTGCCCAGCACGTCCAGACCGGCCTGGTCGAGCTTGAGGCCGACCTCCTCGGCGATGACGGTGGCACCGGTGAGGGTGGCCATGTCCTGGAGCATCGCCTTGCGACGGTCACCGAAGCCCGGGGCCTTGACGGCGACCGCGTTGAAGGTGCCGCGGATCTTGTTGACGACGAGGGTGGAGAGCGCCTCGCCCTCGACGTCCTCGGCGATGATCAGCAGCGGCTTGGAGCCACCCGCCTGGATGACCTTCTCCAGCAGCGGCAGGAGGTCCTGGATGGAGGAGATCTTGCCCTGGTTGATCAGGATGTACGGGTCGTCGAGGACGGCCTCCATACGCTCCTGGTCGGTGACCATGTACGGGGAGAGGTAGCCCTTGTCGAAGGCCATGCCCTCGGTGAACTCCAGCTCCAGGCCGAAGGCGTTGGACTCCTCGACGGTGATGACACCGTCCTTGCCGACCTTGTCCATCGCCTCGGCGATGAGCTCGCCGACCTGGGCGTCCTGCGCGGAGAGCGCGGCCACGGCGGCGATGTCCGACTTGTCCTCGATCGGGCGGGCGGTCGCGAGGAGCTCCTCGGACACGGCCTTGACCGCGGCGTCGATACCCTTCTTCAGGGCGGCCGGGGAGGCGCCGGCGGCGACGTTGCGCAGGCCCTCGCGGACGAGCGCCTGGGCGAGCACGGTGGCGGTGGTGGTGCCGTCACCCGCGATGTCGTTGGTCTTGGTCGCCACCTCCTTCACGAGCTGCGCGCCGAGGTTCTCGTACGGGTCGTCCAGCTCGACCTCGCGGGCGATGGTGACACCGTCGTTGGTGATGGTGGGCGCGCCGAACTTCTTGTCGATGACGACGTTGCGGCCCTTGGGGCCGATCGTCACCTTCACCGTGTCGGCAAGCTTGTTGACGCCGCGCTCAAGGGCGCGACGGGCGTCCTCGTCGAACTTCAGGATCTTCGCCATGGGAGCGGTTCAGCCCTCTCGAAAACTCGGGTTAACGAACCGCGCCCCTCGCCGCCCGGCAAGCAGCGGGGTGACCAGGGGCGCAGTTCAAAGCAATGCGTGAGAAGTGATTACTTCTCGACGATCGCGAGCACGTCGCGGGCCGAGAGGACGAGGTACTCCTCGCCGCTGTACTTCACTTCGGTGCCGCCGTACTTGCTGTACAGCACGATGTCGCCGACGGAGACGTCCAGCGGGAGACGCTGGCCGTCCTCGAAGCGGCCCGGGCCGACCGCGAGGACGACGCCCTCCTGGGGCTTCTCCTTCGCGGTGTCCGGGATGACCAGGCCGGAGGCCGTGGTCTGCTCGGCGTCGAGCGGCTGGACCACGATGCGGTCCTCAAGCGGCTTGATGGCAACCTTGGAGCTGGCGGTCGTCACGATCCGACCTCCCCCTTCGGAGATCCGGGGTTAACTGTCTGAGGTGGCGACCAGGTCGATCCGTCGTCGCGGGTGCCGGACCTGCCTGTCGCTGTGTTGGCACTCACCGGTGGCGAGTGCCAGGTGTGACACTATTCCGGCGATTAGCACTCGGTCAAGCGGAGTGCCAACACGCTCCGCCGGTTCCACGCATTCCGGCCGCGGGTCGCCCCGTTTGGCCCAAACCCGGCCCTCCCCCGCATCCGGCCCCGCGGGCTCCGGCGCCCGGTATGTGAGGCTTGGCGCGTGCGCATCCTGGTCGTCGAAGACGAAGAGAACCTGGCCGAGTCCCTCCGGCAGGGCCTGTCCGCCGAGGGCCACCGCGTCGAGGTCGCCCACGACGGACACCGGGGCCTGGAACTGGCCCTCACCGGCGGCCCGTACGACGTCGTCCTGCTGGACCTCATGCTCCCCGGCCCCGGCGGCGCCGAGATCTGCACCCGGATGCGCGCCCACGGCGACCCCACCCCCGTCCTGGTGCTCACCGCCAAGGACGGCGAGTACGACGAGGCCGAAGGGCTCGACGCCGGAGCCGACGACTACCTCACCAAGCCCTTCTCCTTCGTCGTCCTCGGCGCCCGCCTGCGCGCCCTCGCCCGCCGCGCCGCCGGCCCCGGGAACACGCCCGCCGTGCTCCGGGCCGGGGACCTGGTCCTCGACCCCCACGACCGCCGCTGCCGCCGCGGCGACCGGGACATCGAGCTCACCGCCCGCGAGCTCGGCGTCCTCGCCTGCCTGATGGAGCGCCCCGGGCGGGCCGTCGCCAAACAGGACATCCTGGACGAGGTCTGGGACTCCCCGGACGGCATCGACCCCAACATCGTGGAGGTGTACGTCTCCTCGCTGCGCAGGAAGATCGACACCCCCTTCGGCCGCCGCTCCATCCTCACCGTCCACGGCACCGGCTACCGCCTGGCCCCCGACGGCGGCTGACCGTGGTGAGCAGCCTGCGCGCGCGGACCGCGCTCGCCGCCGCCCTCGCGATGGCCGCGGTGCTCGCCACCGGCGGCCTGTGGCTGTACACCCTCATGCGCGGCAACCTCCTCGACAACACCACCGGCCGCACCGAGCTCGCCGCCCGGAAGGTCGCCGCCCAGGTCGACACCCGGACCCTCCCGCCGGGCGGCCGGCTGCCCGCGCCGGAGAGCGGGGTCGACCTGGTCCTCGTCCGGGACGCCCGGGGCCGCACCGTCGCCAGCACCGCCGCCGGCGGGGAGCCCCGGGACGTCCCCCGCCTGGACGGGCTGCGCCCCGGCCCCGGGCAGGACTCCCGCTCAACCGTGCTGCCGCCCGCGCACCCCGGCGCGCAGCGGCGCGTGGTCGTCGCGGTCGCGGCCCCCGGCCCGCCCGGGGCGCACGACCCGGCCGCCCCGCACACCGTGTACGCCATGACCGCGCTCGGCGACGTGGACGACGCCACACGGGCCGTCGCGGTCGGACTGCTCGCCGGGGCGCCCCCGATGACCGCCTTCGCCGCGGCCCTCGCCTGGTGGGCCACCGGGCACGCCCTGCGCCCCGTCACCGCGATCCGCTCCGGCCTGGCCGCGGTCACGGCGAGCGAGCTGGACCGCCGCGTCCCCGATCCGGGCGGGGCCGACGAGATCGCCCGACTGGCGCGGACCGTCAACGACACCCTCGACCGGCTGGAGCGCTCCGACGCGCGGCAGCGGCAGTTCACCGCCGACGCCTCGCACGAGCTGCGCAACCCCCTGGCCGCCGTCCGGTCCCGGCTGGAGGTGGCCCTCGCGAGGGAGCGGCCCGACCGGGCGTCGGTGGCCGCCGCGCTGGCCGACACCGACCGGCTCCAGCGGATCGCCGCCGACCTGCTGCTCCTGGCCCGGCTCGACGGGGGGCCCGCGCCGCGCCGCGAGCCCGTGGACCTGGCGCTGCTGGCCGCGGAGGACGCGGCGCGGCGGCCCGCGCCCCGGGTGCCGGTACGGGTGGAGGCCCCGGCTCCGGTCCCGGCGTACGGGGACGCGGCGCGGCTGGAGCGGGCGCTGGCCAACCTCGTGGACAACGCCCTGCGCTACGCGGCGGGCGGGGTCGTGGTGCGTGCCGCCGCGCGGGACGGGTGGGCGGTGCTGGAGGTGGCCGACGACGGTCCGGGGATCCCGGAGGCAGACCGGGACCGGGTCTTCGAGCGGTTCGTACGGCTCGACGCGGACCGGGGCCGCGCCAGCGGCGGCACCGGCCTGGGCCTGGCCATCGCACGTGAGATCGCCCGGGCGCACGGGGGCGAGGTCCGCGCGCTGGGCGCCCCGGACGGGGGCGCGCTGCTGGAGCTGCGGATCCCGTCGGGGAGGCGCTGAGCCGCCCGTCGAGGGCTTCGGAAGGAACCATCGGGAGGCCGTCAACGTCATAGACGATATGAAGATAAAGCGCCTCATTGCCGAGCAGATCGGTCCGCGGACCGCCCCTGCGACCCCGAGTGCACCGGGCGCAGCGTCTCCTTCTCCTTCGCGGGCTCCTTCGCGGGCTCCTTCGCGGGCTCCTTCGCGGGCGGGTCAGGACTCCGTCGACGGTGGCGGCGTCCCGTGCGCGGACTGAGGCCGCTGACGGTGGCGGGAGCCCGCCGCCGGACCGAAGCGCTCCTGCTCGTGTTCGTCGTCGGCATCGCCGTCTTCGGGCACGTCAGCGCGGGCCTGGCCATGAACGGCGAGCTGCCGCAGCACCTCACCAGCTTCGTGATCAGCATGACCCTGCTCTCGCTGGTCGGACACCTCGGCATCCGCCGGTTCGCGGCGTACGCGGATCCGCTGGTCTTCCCGCTCGCCATGCTGCTGACCGGGCTGGGGCTCGTCCTGATCCACCGGCTCGACCAGGGGTACATCGAGCGCTACGGGTCGGACGCGAACGCGCCCGGCCAGCTGATGTGGACGGTGGTCGGGGTCGCCGCCTGCCTGCTGGTGGTGGCGCTGCTGCGGGACCACCGGCTGCTCCAGCGGTTCATCTACATCACGATGGCCGTCGCGCTGGTGCTGCTGATCGCGCCGGCGTTCTTCGGCGCGGACACGTACGGCGCGAAGCGCTGGATCATCCTGTTCGGGTTCTCGCTCCAGCCGGGCGAGTTCGTGAAGATCATGATCGCGATCTTCTTCGCGGGCTACCTGGTCGTCCACCGGGACTCGCTGGCCCTGACGGGCCGGAGGTTCCTGGGCATGCGGCTGCCTCCGATGCGTCAGCTCGGGCCGATCATCACGGTGTGGATCATCTCGCTGCTGGTGCTGGTCTTCGAGCGCGACCTCGGCACCTCGCTGATCTTCTTCGGCGTGTTCGTGGTGATGCTGTACGTGGCCACCGAGCGCACCAGCTGGATCGTGTGCGGCCTGGTCATGGCGGCGGGCGGCGCCTTCGTGGTCGGCTCGACCGAACCGCACGTCAAGGCGCGTGTGGCCGCCTGGCTCAATCCGCTGTCCTACTACTGGGAGAACCGCCCGCCGGGGGTCACCTCCGACCAGTCGGCGCAGGCCCTGTTCAGCTTCGGCACGGGCGGCGTCTCGGGCACCGGCCTGGGGATGGGCCACCCCGAGCTGATCAAGTTCGCGGGGCGCAGCGACTTCATCCTGACGACGGTGGGCGAGGAGCTCGGGCTGGCGGGGGTCATGGCCGTCCTGCTGCTGTACGCGCTGCTCGTACAGCGGGGCCTGCGGATGGCGCTGGCCGCGCGGGACCCGTTCGGCAAGCTGCTGGCCGTGGGCCTCGCCTCGGCGCTGGCCCTCCAGGTCTTCGTGGTCGCCGGCGGCGTGACGGGCCTGATCCCCCTCACCGGCAAGGCCCTGCCCTTCCTGGCGAAGGGCGGCTCGTCCCTGCTGGCCAACTGGATCATGATCGCCCTCCTGCTGCGCATCAGCGACAGCGCGGAACGCCAACGGGAAGCGGACGCCCGCGGCCCGGTGGAAACGACGATCACCCCGGTGGTGGCGGGAGCGGGAGTCCGGTAGGCGCCCCCGCCCGCGCCGAGCCCCGTACCCCTACAGGTAGTCCTCCAGACGGCCCACCGTGTAGCCCTGTTCCTGTATGTGCTGGAGCATCCGCGTCACCATGTGGATCTCCGACGCGCCCTTGAGCTCCGACGGGCCGCGGAAGTGGGCGAGGATGATGTCGCCGGGCTTGAGGGCCGAGCCCTCGGCGTACTGGAAGTCGTTTATCTGCATCGACTCCCGCCACAGAACGACCGTGCCGATGCCGCACTCCGAGGCGGCCTTCAGGGTGTCGTCGTTGTAGTTGCCGAAGGGCGGGCGGAAGAGGACCGGGCGCTTGCCGAAGCGCTTCTCCAGGCGCTCCTGCTGGCCGCATATCTCCTTCTTCTGCGCCGCGAACGCCAGCGTGCGCATGTTGGGGTGCGTCAGCGTGTGGTTGTTCACCGTGCTGTTCGAGCCGTTGTCGCGGAGCTTCTCGAAGTAGCCGTAGTCCGACGACGCCACGTTGTCCGTGAGGAACATGCTGATCGGCAGCTTCAGGTCCGCCGCCATCTTCAGGAACTCGGGGTCCTTCTCCGCGCCGTCGTCGAAGGTCAGGAAGACGACCTTGTCGTTCGGCGCCACGGGTATTCGGTCCACGACCACCGGCTTGCCCGGCCCCGCCGGCTGGGGGAGCCGGGGCTTCTGCGCGGGCTTGGGGGCGTACTGCAGCGGGGCGGTCAGCCCCCACTTGCGGTACGCCTCGTCGCCCGGGGTGCCCGCCTGGGCCGAGGCGGCCGCAGAGGCCTTGGCGGACGGGGAGGCCGAAGGGCCCCCCGTCTGCGTGGCCTTGCGGCCCAGTCTCTCGATCGGATCCACGCTGTTCCCGCATCCCGACAGGGACAGCGCGAGCGCGCCGGCCGTCAGCGTCCCGGCTACCAGCCGGCGCGCGTACTTCACAGGTAATCCTCCAGGCGGGCCACGGCGTACCCCTTGTCCGTGACGGTCTTCATGACATGACGGATCATGTCAGGCATCGTGCCCTTCCAGTCCTCACGACCCCGGAAGTGCGTGAGGATGATGTCGCCGGGGTGGAGGTCCCTGTCCCATTCACGGTAGTCCATCCGGTTCGGGAAGGCCTCCGCGTTCCACAGGGGAACCGCCTTGATGCCACAGGACTTCGCCGCGCGCAGCGTGTCCTGGTTGTAGTTGCCGTACGGCGGCCGGAAGAGCCGGGGCCGCTCGCCGAACTGCTTCTGGATGGTGTCCTGCTGGCCGCAGATCTCCTCGCGCTGCTGCTCGTAGTTGAGGCCGGGCATGTAGCGGTGGTTGAGGGTGTGGTTGTTCAGGGTGACGCCGGCGGCCTGCATCTCCTTGAAGTACGGGTAGTTGTCCCGCACGAGGTAGTCGCTGAGGAACGCCGTGTACGGGATCTTCAGCTCCTGCATCATCCGGATGAACTCGGGGTCCTTCTCGGCGCCGTCGTCGACGGTCAGGAAGACCACCTTGTCCTCGGTCGGGACGGTGGTGAAGACCGGGGGCAGCTCGTCCTGGCCCTCGACCTCGAAGCCCTCGCGGGTGGTGATCTCGGGCTTCGCCTTCGGGCCGGCCGGAGCCATGAGCGGGGTCTTGGCCAGTCCCCACTTCTTCGCCATGGCGGCGCGGGCCGCCTGGGCCGCCTTGAGCTTCTCGGCGGAGTTGGCGAGGGCGCCGGCCGCGCCGGAGCCGGCCTCGGCGGCGGACTGGCCGGCCTTGCCCTTGACCGGCGCGGCCGGGTCCGCGGCGCCGCACCCCGTGCCCAGGGCGGCGACCAGCAGCGCGGCCGCGGCCACCCCGTACCGGGCGCGCGGACGGGCCGCGGGCCGGTGACCAAACTGCGTGGAATTTCCCTTTTGTCGTACTAGCTGCATAGCAGCGGATCCTCGCACCACGCGGCCCGGCTCCCCGCTCGACACCACGGCCGGAGCCCTCCCGTCCACCGACTGGCCGACAATGGGGCCGTGACTCCCGAAGACTTCGCCGCGCTCCTCACCCCCGAGGGCCGCACGCTCCTCGACTCGCTCCGCGACTACGACCCCGCCCAGGAGCTGGCCGTGGCCACCCGGCTGCGCCGCGAGCACCCCGCCGGGCTGGTGTCGGCCGCGCTGGGGCAGGCCCGGCTGCGGCAGCGGGCGGTGGCGAAGTTCGGGGCCGAAGACGCGTTCCGGATGTTCTTCACCCCCGGCGGCGGGGAGATGGCCACCCGCGCGTCGGTGGCCGCGTACCGGGCCGAGCGCCTCGCCGAGCTGGGCGTGCGCAGCGTCGCGGACCTGTGCTGCGGAATCGGCGGGGACGCGCTGGCGCTGGCACGGCGCGGGATCCGGGTGCTGGCGGTGGACCTCGACCCGCTGACGGTGGCCGTCGCGCGGGCCAACGCCGAGGCGCTGGGGCTGGCGGACCTGATCGAGGTCCGGGAGGCGGACGTGACGACGGTCGACGTCTCCTCGTACGACGCCGTGTTCATCGACCCGGCGCGGCGCGGCGGGCGCGGGCGGATCTTCGACCCGGAGGCGTACTCGCCGCCGCTGTCGTGGGCGGTCGGGGCGGCGCGGGCCGCGCGCCACGCCGCCATCAAGATCGCGCCCGGGATTCCGCACGAGGCGGTGCCGGCGGAGGCCGAGGCGGAGTGGATCTCGGACCACGGGGACGTGAAGGAGGCCGTGCTGTGGTTCGGCACCGCCCCCGGCACGGTACGGGCCACCCTGCTGCCGGGACCCGTCGGGCTGCGCACCGCCGAGCCGCTGCCGGACCCCGAGGCGGGGCCGGTGGGCCGCTGGCTCTACGAGCCGGACGGGGCGGTGATCCGGGCGCACCTGGTGGCCGAGGTGGCGGAGCGGCTCGCGGGGCGGCTGATCGACCCGACGATCGCGTACATCACGGCCGACGAGCTGCGGCCGACGCCGTACGCCACGGCCTACGAGATCACGGACGTGCTGCCGTTCGGGCTGAAGAAGCTGAAGGCGCTGCTGCGGGAGCGGGAGGTGGGGGTGCTCACGGTGAAGAAGCGGGGGTCCGCGATCGAGCCGGAGGAGCTGCGGCGCAAGGTGAAGCCGTCGGGTCCGAACGCGGCGACGGTCTTCCTGACCCGGGTGGGCGGGGCGCCGGCGATGCTGATCGGCGCCCCGGTGGCGTAGCGGGGCCCGTGCCCGGCCGGGCGGGGTGCGGTCGGCGCGGCACCGTCACGCGGGCGGCGCCGTCGCGCGGGCGGCGCCGTCGCGCGGAGGGTCCCGCGGTGGGCGGGTGCCGCGTCTCAGACGCCCGCGAGGCGGGAGCGGGCCGGGCGGGGACGGCCCGGGGCGGGGGCGTCGGCCTGGCCGGGCTCCGGGCGGGAGCGGGCCGGGCCGGGAGCGGGGGACCGGGGAGCCGGCCCCGGGCGGGCGGCCCGGCGGGTGCGGAGGGACCAGCTGTAGTGGGTGGCGGCCTTGGCCAGGCCCAGGAGGGCGGTGATCCACAGGATCAGGCCGAGGCCCATGGAGTACGCGACCTCCCCGACGGTGTCCGTGCCCGGCCGGGCGCCCGCCGCCGCGGTGAAGGCCGTCCAGAAGCCGAGCGCGCCCAGCGACAGCGAGGCCAGCAGCCACACCGCGCTCCGGACCGGGGCGCGCAGCCCCGCGCCCGCCCCCGGCCCCTCGTCCGCGACGGCCCACGCGCACAGCAGCCGGTGCACCCGGCGCTCCTGCCGGGCCCCGCGGACGAAGCAGTAGCCGGCCGGCACCAGGACCCCCAGCCCCATCAGGGCGAAGACGGCCCCGAAGAGGCGCTCCGGCCCGGCGCCGGACTCGAAGGTCATCACGGCCGTGCTCACGAAGGTCCAGCCCACCGCGAAGACCGCCGCCAGCACCCACAGCAGCGCCAGCCGCCCCAGGCCCAGGCTGCGGCGGCTCAGGTCGGCGAGGTGGCGCGCGCGGTCGGCCCGTACGACGCGCTCGTCCAGCCACTCGCGCAGGTGCGCGGGCGGCGGCGGGGGCGGCAGGTCACGACGGCTGGGCCGTCTCCCTCGGATCGTGCCGGTCGAACCCGCGTCGTGCGGTGCCGCGCATCGCCGTGTCGGCGGGGCGCCCTCGTACGGGACGTACGCGGGTGCTCCGCCAACGCGGCGAGGTGCGGTGCCGGCCGACGCGGGCCCGGCAGGATCCGTAAGAGACGGCCTAGGCATGCGCATGACCCTAGCGGCGCCCCGTGGAGCTTCACCGCAGCGCTCCTCGACCGCCGCTCAGCCGCCCTGCGTGACCTCGACGGACTCGAAGTGCCAGCGGTGCACGGGCCGGGTGATCAGGTCGGCGGCGGGCTCCGGCAGCTCGGGCAGCTCCTCCGCGGAGCCCCCCTCCGGGGCCGGCCACCACGTGATCACGAGGACCCGGTCCTGCGGGGCACGCAGCACCTCGCGGCGCAGCGGCTCCCGGGCGAGGATCTGGGCCCGGGCCCACTCCAGCAGCTCGTTGCCCCGGCCCTCGACGGCCCGGGCCTCCCACATCAGCGCGATGACGGTGTTCACGAGTAGAGGTTGTCCTTGCTGAGCTCGTGCACGTGGTCGTGGGAGTGCGCGTGTCCGTGGGAGTGGCCGTGCCCGTGGCCGTCGCCCTGACCGTGCTCGTGGGACGTGCCCGGGACGTGGGGGTCCGTCACCGGCAGGGAGGAGTCCGCCGACAGGTCCCAGTCCGAGGCCGGACGGTTCCGCTTGACCATCTCCGCGCCCAGGGCCGCGACCATCGCGCCGTTGTCGGTGCACAGCTTGGGCCGCGGCACGCGCAGGATGACGCCCGCGTCGTCGCACCGCTCCTGCGCCAGCGCCCGCAGCCGGGAGTTGGCCGCCACGCCGCCGCCGATCATCAGGTGGTCCACGCCCTCGTCCTTGCACGCGCGGATCGCCTTGCGGGTGAGCACGTCCACCACGGCCTCCTGGAAGGACGCCGCCACGTCACGCACCGGCACCTCCTCGCCCGCGTTCCGCTTCGCCTCGATCCAGCGCGCCACGGCCGTCTTGAGGCCGGAGAAGGAGAAGTCGTACGCCGGGTCGCGCGACCCGGTCAGCCCGCGCGGGAAGTCGATGGCCCGGGGGTCGCCCTCCTTGGCCAGCCGGTCGATGACCGGCCCGCCGGGGAAGCCCAGCTGGAGCACGCGGGCGATCTTGTCGAAGGCCTCGCCGGCCGCGTCGTCGATGGTCGCGCCGAGGGGGCGGACGTCGCTGGTGATGTCCGGGGCGAGGAGCAGCGAGGAGTGGCCGCCGGAGACCAGCAGGGCCATGGTCGGTTCGGGCAGCGGGCCGTGCTCCAGCTGGTCGACGCAGATGTGCGAGGCGAGGTGGTTGACCCCGTAGAGCGGCTTGCCCAGCGCGTAGGCGTACGCCTTCGCCGCCGAGACGCCGACCAGCAGCGCGCCCGCGAGGCCGGGGCCGGCGGTGACGGCGATGCCGTCGAGGTCGCGGGCGCTGACGCCGGCCTCCTTCAGGGCGCGCTCGATGGTGGGGACCATCGCCTCCAGGTGGGCCCGGGAGGCGACCTCGGGCACGACCCCGCCGAAGCGGGCGTGCTCGTCGACGCTGGAGGCGACCGCGTCGGCCAGCAGGGTGGTGCCGCGGACGATGCCGACGCCGGTCTCGTCGCAGGAGGTCTCGATGCCGAGGACGAGGGGTTCGTCAGCTGCCATGGGTCTCACTGCTCTCAGGGTGTTCGGTGGTCTCGGTGGTGGGGTCGGCCGGGGCGGTGCCGGTGGCTTCGGCCGACTCGCCGGCCGGGGCGGCCGTGCGGGCGGGGTCCGTCAGGCGCATGACCAGCGCGTCGACGTTCCCCGGCTGGTAGTAGCCCCGCCGGAAGCCGATCGGCTCGAAGCCGAAGCGTTCGTAGAGCCGCTGGGCCCGGGTGTTGTCGACCCGGACCTCCAGCAGCACCTCCGCGCATTCGAAGGCGGTCGCGGCGCGCAGCAGTTCGGTGAGCAGCCGGGCTCCGAGTCCGGTGCCCCACTGGTCCTTGGCCGCCGCGATGGTCTGTACGTCGCCCAGGTCGCCGGAGGCCGCCAGTCCCGCGTAGCCGACGATGCGCCCCGAGGCGGGGTCTTCGGCGACGACGTAGCGGCGGCTGGCGTGCGGGCCGCGCGCGTGGGCGAGCTCGGACCAGAACATCCCGGCCGACCAGGCGTCCTCGGGGAAGAGCTCGTGCTCCAGTTCCAGCACCGGTGCGATGTCCCACCAGCGCATCTCGCGGAGCACAGCGGTCGGGGCGGTCACTGCGGGGTGACCACCTTGTAGTTCTTCGGCACCTGGGCGTCGGGGCGGCGCAGGTAGAGCGGCGTCACGGGGAGGAAGGCGGCGCCAGACGCGAGGCGTTCGGCGGCCAGGCCGGCCAGAGCGGCGGCCGACTGGTGCTCGGGGTCGCGGGCGTCGGTGAAGACCTCCGGGTAGAGACGGGCGCCCTGGCCGACGGCCGGGAGGCCGGCGACCTGCTCGGCGATGTCGGCCGGGCGGTCGACGGCGGGCTCGCCGACGCGGGTGCGCGGGTCCTCGTAGCGCGCCCAGTAGACCTCCTTGCGCCGTGCGTCGGTGGCGACGGTGAAGGGGCCCTCGATGCCGGCGGTGCCCGCGGCGTAGGCGAGCCCGTCGAGGGTGCACAGGCCGTGGACGGGGATGCCGAGGACGGCGGCGAAGGTGGAGGCGGTGACGAGTCCGACGCGCAGCCCGGTGTAGGGGCCGGGGCCGACGCCGACGACGATGCCGGTGAGGGCGTCGAGCTTCACCCCGGCCTCGGCGAGGACCCGGTCCACTGAGGGCAGCAGGAGCTCCCCGTGGCGGCGGGCGTCGACCTGGTGGGACTGGGCCAGGACGGACTCCCCGTCGTGCAGGGCGACGGTGACGGCGGGCGTGGCGGTATCTACGGCGAGCAAGAGCACGCGAACAGCCTACGACTCCCGGGCCCCCGGGCCTTGCGGCCGGTCGGAGCGGGGGTCCGGCTGCTACCTTTCGACCGGCAGTGCGACGCGGCGACGAAGCGCCGGGACGCGCGGCTTCGCAACGCAGCAGGAACCAGCACGCGCAGGCGCGGAGAGGTGGAGCAAGGTGGCACGCAGCAGCTCGGGAATCGTGGCCGGCCTCACGGTCGCGGCGATCGCCGCCATCGGCTTCCTCGGCTACCAGGCGCACGCGACCGCTCCCGCGCACCCGGCGAAGGCCGCCGGGCAGGCGCCGGCGCAGGGGCAGCCGCAGCCCCAGGCCCCGGCGCAGCAGGACGCGGCGAAGCCGGCGGCCCTGCCGGCCGCGTCGGGGACCGGGCAGCGGGTCGTGTACTCGGTGTCGCAGCGGCGGGTGTGGCTGGTCACGGAGGACGGCAAGGAGCCGAAGACCTTCACGGTGGTGCCGAGCACGGTGCACCCGGCACCCGGCAGCTACCTGGTCAACTCCCGGGCGGGCACGGTCACCGGCTCGGACGGGGTGCCGATCGAGCACGTGGTCCGGTTCGCGAGCAGCACCGAGGGCATCGGGATCGGCTTCAGCGCCCGCGTCGACGGGCAGCTGCCGCAGCCGGACCCGTCGAAGAAGACGGGCGGCATCCGGATGTCGCGTGCGGACGGCGACGCCATGTGGGCCTTCGCGCTCTACAACTCGAAGATCGTCGTCGTCCAGTAGACCGGCCCGCGCTTCCGGGCAGACCCTTCACCCGTACGTGGGTACCGCGCGCCGGCTCCCGCGGGCGTCAGGCCGCTTCCGGTTCCGCGGGGGCGGCCCGTTCGGCGTCCGCCGCGTCCTCGGCCGCGGGGTCCCGGGGGTCCGGTTCCGGGCGGGCGGGCGGCGTGGACACCGCGGTGGCGGCCGCGCCCGCCGCGAGCAGGGCCCGCATGGACACGACGGGCGCTCGCTCTGCTCCTGCTGCCGACATGGCTGCCTCCTGAGACCCCGGGACGCCGAACTTAGGTACACCTAACCAGCGCTCGGTACCATGTCATCACGCCGGCCCGTACCCGCGCAACGTTTTCCCGACGGGTTGTCGGTACCCCGTCGGTGAACCGGCCGACGGCGAGCCCGCCGGTGGTGGGCCCGCCCGCCCGGCTACGCCGGCGCCAGCCGCGCCAGCTCCGGACCGGCCTGCTCCCACCGGGCGCCCACGCCGCGCAGCGCGACCTCGCGCACGTCGTCCAGGACCTCCTCGTGGCCGACCGCCCGCCCGATGACCACGTGCAGCCGGTCGTCGGAGAGCTCCTCCACCTTGCCGTCGCCCCACTCCACGACGACCACGGAATCGGGCAGCGAGACGTCGAGGTCCAGGTCCTCCATCTCGTCCAGCCCGCCGCCGAGCCGGTACGCGTCCACGTGCACCAGCGGCGGCCCGTCGCCCAGGGACGGGTGCACCCGGGCGATCACGAAGGTCGGCGAGGTCACGGCCCCGCGCACGCCCAGCCCCTCCCCCAGCCCCCGGGTCAGGGTGGTCTTGCCCGCGCCGAGCTCACCGGTCAGCAGGACCAGGTCGCCGGGGCGCAGCAGGCCGGCGATCCTGCGGCCCAGCTCCTGCATGGAGGCGGGCGAGTCGACGGTGATCAGGGTCTCGGCGGCGGCCTCGGCCAGGGCCTCAGCGGCCGGGCTGCGCGGCGCTTCCCGCTGTACGTCTTCCATGCGCCCCAACGTTAGTCGGTGCGGGGACGGCTCCGGCGCGCTCCAGCAGGCCGGTGAGCAGGCCCGTCACGATCTCGGGGCGCTCCAGCATCATCAGGTGCCCGGTCTCGTCCAGCACCGCCAGCTCGGCGGCCGGCAGCTCCTCCTTGATGGCGACGCTGTGCCCGGGCGGGATGATCATGTCCCGGTCCCCGGCGATGACGGTGACGGGGATGTCGGCGAACCCCTGGAGGGCCGCGCTCTTGTCGTGGACCTGGAAGGCCGGGTAGAACTCGGCGACCACGTCGATCGGGGTGGCCTCGATCAGCCGCTCGGCGAAGCGCGCGACGCCGGGGTCGACCTCGCGGGAGCCGAACGAATAGAGCTTGATCATGCCGGCGAAGAGGTCGGCGGTGGCCCGGCGGCCCTTCTCCACCAGCTCCACCTGGGAGCCGAGGGCCTTGAGCACGCCCGGCAGGAGGCGGCGCACGGCCCCCTGCCCGATGGACGGCAGCCCGTACGTGACCTCGTCGAGCCGCCCGCTGGACGTGCCGACCAGGGCCACGCCGAGGACGCGCTCGCGCACCAGCTCCGGGAACTGCTCGGCGAGGGCCATGACGGTCATGCCGCCCATGGAGTGGCCGACGAGGACGAGCGGGCCCTCGGGCGCGGCGGCGTCGATGACGGCCTTGAGGTCGCGGCCCAGCTGGTCGATGGTGACGGGCTCGCCGTCGGCCTGGGCCAGGCCCCGGGCGCTGCGGCCGTGGCTGCGCTGGTCCCAGTAGACGGCGCGGACGAGCCCGCGCAGGGCGGCGCGCTGGAAGTGCCAGGAGTCCTGGCTGAGGCAGTAGCCGTGGCAGAACACCACAGTGGCCGGGGCCGCGGCCTTGCGGCGCAGCCGGCGCTTCGCACCGCCGGGGGGCGTCGGCTCCTCCGTCTCGTCGACCTCGTAGTAGAGCTCGGTGCCGTCCTCGGCGGGGCAGGTGCCCGCGGTCCCGCGCAGGGAGCCGTAGTCCCCCGCGGCGTCCAGCGCCAGGCGCGCCTTGCGGCGGATGCCGCGGCCCACGGTGATCCGTTCGACGGCGACACCGGCCGCGGCGCCCGCCGCTATGACACCGATGGCGGCGCCGGCCCAGCCGGCCTTGCGCCAGTTCTCGCTCACGACACGTTCCCGCTCACGCCGTCGCCGTCCTCACTCAGCCTCAGCCGCCGAGGTAGACCCGGGGCACCCGACCTCCGATACGGGTGACGATCTCATATGCGATCGTGTGCGCCGCTTGAGCCCAGTCCTCGGCGGTGGGCTCGCCGCGCTCGGCGTCACCGAGGATGACGACCTCGTCACCGGGCGCGGCGAGGTCCTCGCCGAGGTCGACGACGAACTGGTCCATGGCGATCCGCCCGGCGGCCTGGCGGATCTTCCCGGCGACGAGCACGGGTCCGCGGCCGGAGGCGCTGCGCGGGATGCCGTCGGCGTAGCCGGCGGGGACGAGCGCGAGGTGCGTCTCGGATGCCGTGACGTAGTGGTGGCCGTAGCTCACGCCGTGGCCGGCGGGGACGGTCTTGACCAGCGCGAGGGAGGCCCTGAGGGTCATGGCGGGCCGCAGGCCGAGTTCGGCGGGGATGCCGAGCTCGGGCGAGGGCGAGACTCCGTAGACGGCCAGACCGGTGCGGACGAGGTCGAAGTGGGACTCGGGGAGGGTGAGGGTCGCCGGCGAGTTGGCGATGTGCCGGACCTCGGGGTCGACGCCCTCCTTCTCCGCGTAGGCCAGCATGTCGCGGAAGGCGTCGAGCTGGAGCCGGATGGAGGGGTGGCCGGGCTCGTCGGCGCAGGCGAAGTGCGACCAGAGGCCGGTGACCTGGACGGTGCCCTCGGCCTGGGCGGCGACGGCCGCGCCGACGAGTTCGGCCCAGTCGGCGGGCTGGCAGCCGTTGCGGCCGAGGCCGGTGTCGGCCTTGAGCTGGATCCGGGCGGTGCGGCCGGGGGGGGGGGGGGGCGCGCGGCCCCCCCCCCCCCCCCCCCCCCCCCCCCCCCCCCCCGCCCCCCCCCGCCCCGACCCCCCCCCCCCAAAAAAAAACACCCCCCCCCCCCCCGCCGCCCCCCCCCCCCCCCCGGGCG
>NZ_JBBDHD010000104.1:0-24991 GCF_044129415.1 Streptomyces racemochromogenes | reverse complement strand
CCCCCCCCCGCCCGCGCCGCCCCGCCCCCCCCCCCCCCCCCCCCCCCCCCCCCCCCCCCCCCCCCCCCCCGCCGCCGTGCGGTCAGGCGCCCTCGCCGAGCACGCCGCGGATCAGTTCCCGCTGCTCCTCGGACAGATAGGGGTCCTGGACGTCGACCGTCCGGCCGTCGACGGTGATGCGGTAGTGGTAGCCGTCCGCCGTGGACGCGACGGCCCGGTGCGCCAGTTCCTCCCACCGCGGGGCGTCCCGGCGGCCCGCGGTGTCGAGCTCGCGCTCCTTCTCGCCTCCGGCGAAGCCCCCGGAACGGGTGACGGTGATCAGCACGGTCCTCTCCTTCCTGGTCGGGTCTCCCGCCGCGCGGCCCCGCCGGGGCCGCCGCGGCGACGGCGGTACACCCGCCGCCACCGCCGCTGCTGCCCCGCATCCCGGCCGCCTCCCGGCGGCAGGCCCCGGAACGCCCCGAAACGGCCGGAAACCGCCACCGCGTGGCCGACGGACGACCGCCTCCGCGCAGACCGCCGCCCCGGCCGCGCGGCCGGACCCGCGGGACCGGTCCGGTCCGGCCCTCGGTTTGCCGGGGGAACGGCAGGGCACGCGCGGACCCGTTGTACACCTTCCCCCGACACCTCCGAGGAGCCATGAACGGCGTACTGAGGCTGCTTGCCGTCCTGGGCGGCTCCGTCCTGCTCACCTCCGCGGTCGGCTGGCTCGCCGACCTGGTGCTCAGGCGCGTGGACGCCCGCCACCCCGAGACCCCCCTGTGGAGCCTGCTGCGCCGCTGCGGGCTCCCCCTGCGCATCCTCCTGCTGGCCGCCCTGCTGCGCGGCTCGTTCCGGCAGATCTCCTGGCGGCCGCTGCTGGAGCACGAGGCGGCGGTGGGCAGGGCCCTCTCCCTGGTGACGATCGGCGCGGGCGCCTGGTGCGTCGTCCACATCACCTCGGCGGTGGTGGAGTCCTCGTACGCCCGGTACGCCGCCGGCACCCGCGACCCGTCCCGGCTCCGCCGCGTCCGCACCCAGGTGACCCTCATCATGAGGATCGTCACCGCCCTCGTCGCCCTGCTCGCCGCGGCGGCGATGCTGCTCACCTTCCCGGACTTCCGCGCCGTCGGCACCTCGGTGCTGGCCTCCGCCGGCATCATCGGCATCGTCGCCGGCGTGGCCGCCCAGTCCACCCTCGGCAACCTCTTCGCCGGCTTCCAGATCGCCTTCGGCGACCTCGTGCGCATCGGTGACACCGTCGTCGTCGACGGCGAGTGGGGCGTCGTCGAGGAAGTCACCCTGACCTTCCTTGCCGTGCGGACCTGGGACGAGCGCCGCATCACCATGCCCGTCTCCTACTTCACCGGCAAACCCTTCGAGAACTGGTCCCGCGGCGGGATCCAGATGACCGGCACCGTCTTCCTGCACTGCGACCACAGCGCACCCGTCTCCCTGATCCGCGAACGCCTCAAGGAGATCCTCGACCGCTGCCCGGAGTGGGACGGCCGCGGCTGGAACCTCGCGGTCACCGACACCACCCCGACCACCGTCGTCCTGCGGGCCATCGTCACCGCCAAGGACCCCGACGACCTGTGGACCGTCCGCTGCACCGTCCGTGAGGAACTCGTCGCCTGGCTCGCCGAGAAGCACCCCTACGCCCTCCCGCGCGTCTCCACCTCCCCGGCCGTGCCCGCCCCCCACCTGCCGGCGGAGTCCGGCGGGACGCACAGGTTTCGCGGCGCCCGACCGGGCCAGACGCGGGACTGACGCACCCGGAGACCGATCCCACCCCGACCCACGCGACCACGCGGGAAAGGAACCGACCCATGTCGAACGTGTCACGGCTGCCCGGCCGAGCGGAACACCACTGGGAGTGGCAGGAACGCGCCGCCTGCCGGAACCTCGGCCCCGACAGGTTCTTCCACCCGGCGGGCGAGCGCGGCGAGGACCGCGCCGAACGCGACCAGGCGGCCCGCGAGATATGCGCCCTCTGCCCGGTCCAGGCCGAGTGCCTCCGCCACGCCCTGCGCGTCCAGGAGCCCTACGGCGTCTGGGGCGGCCTGACCGAGGAGGAACGCCGCCCCCTGTACGCGAGTGCCGCGAGCTGAACCGGCAGGCGCGGCGCCGCCCGGTGAGCCGACGGACGCGAAAACCCGTCCGCCGCGTGATCATCGCCGCCGACGGGGAAGAGGCGAAGGTATGCCCGACCTCGCACGGCCCTTCCGCCCCTTCCGTCACATCCCGCACCGCCTGGTGGCCAGACGGCGGGACCCCGTGGTGGTGCAGAGCGTACGGTCCACCGGCGCCGCGGTGCTCTCGTACGTCGTCGCCCTCCGCCTCAGCAACGAGCCCGCTCCGCTGACGGCCCCGCTGACCGCCCTGCTCGTGGTCCAGGTCACCCTCTACTCCACGCTCACCACCGGCGTGCGCCGCGTGAACTCGGTCGTGGCCGGAGTGCTGGTCGCGATCGGGTTCAGCGCGCTCGTGGGCCTGACCTGGTGGAGCCTCGGGCTGGTCATCCTCGCCTCGCTGGTGGTCGGGCACCTGGTACGGGTGGACGAGTTCGTCCCCGAGGTGGCCATCAGCGCGATGCTGGTGCTCGGCGTCACCCGGGTGGCCGACACCGCCTGGGACCGGGTGCTGGAGACCCTGATCGGCGCCGTGGTCGGGCTCGCCTTCAACCTCCTGTTCGCCCCGCCCGTCTGGGTGGAGCCCGCCAGCCGGGCCATCGACGACCTGGCCGCCCGGATGGCCGCGCTGATGACCGGCATGGCCGACGAGCTCACCGGACACACCACGGTCGCCGAGGCCGCCACCCGGCTGCACGAGGCCCGCCGGCTCGACAACGACATCGCCGGGGTGGACGCCGCGCTGCGCCAGGCGGAGGACAGCCTGCGCATGAACCCCCGCGTCCGCGAGGGGCTGATGTTCCGGCTGGTCCTGCGCACCGGCCTGGACACCCTGGAGATCTGCGCGGTCGTCCTGCGCGTGTCGGCCCGGGCGCTCACCGACCTGGCGAAGGCCCGCAGCGACGAGCCGCTGTTCACCCCCGCGGTGACCCGCGCCCTCCAGGACCTGTTCGGGCACATGGCGCTCGCCGTCCACAGCTTCTCGCGGCTGATCACCGCCCAGGTCACCACCAACGCCGAGGAGCAGGAGGACCGGCTCACCCGGGAGCTGGGCATGGCACGGGACTCCCGCGACCTGCTGGCCCGCCTGCTGCTGGAGCAGCTGCACACCTCACCCGCGCACTGGCAGCTGCACGGCGCACTGCTCGCCGACGTCGACCGGGTGCTGGACGAACTCGACGTCGACAAGCGATCCCAGCGGCTCATGGAGGAACTGGACCGCCACTCCCGCCTCCGTCACGAGTCCGGCACCCGCCTCCACCGCGCCCTGCGGCGCGCGGCCCGCCGCTGAGTCCGGGCCGCTCAGCGGTCCTTGAGCAGGGCGCAGGCGAAGTCCTCCTGCACCGTACGGAGCCTGGCGAGCAGCGCGGGCTTGTTGCCCTTGCTGGTCTGCGTGGTGATGGAGAACGTGAGCGACCGCCTGCCGTCCGGCGTGGCGGCGGCGAGCTGGGTGTAGCCGGGGAAGTTGCCGGTGTGGCCGTAGAGGACGCCGCAGCGGGTGGCGTACCGGTACAGCGCCAGCCCGGCGGCGTTGGTGCCGGGGCCCGCGGGTTCCGAGGAGTCGCCCGGACGGAAGGCGAGCTGTTCCTCACGGGTCTTGTCCGACAGCAGCGCGGGACCCCCGTACGCGCGGATGAAGGCGCCCAGGTCCTGCGGCGTGGAGACGATGCCGCCGGAGGCCCAGACCCCCGAGGCGCCCAGGGCCTCGCTGACGTCCTCGGGCCCGGCGGGCGGGTCGACGTCGTAACCGTGCAGGAACGGGCGGGGGAGCCGGTATCCCAGGGGCAGGCTGGTCTCGCGCAGGCCGAGCGGGCGGTACACGAGGTCCGTGAGGAGGTCCTCGTACCGGCGGCCGGTGGCCGCCTCCGCCATGAGGGCCACGGCGATGTTGTCGGAGTTGGAGTACTCGTACAGGCTGCCGGGGCGGAACAGCAGCGGCTCGTCCGCGACGAAGTCCAGGAGGGTGCGCGGGTCGAACCGGTGGCGGGGGTCGGCCCGCAGGACGCGCAGGAAATCGGGGGCGGCCGAGTAGTCGGGCAGGCCGCTGGTGTGCTGGAGGAGCTGGCGCAGGGTCACCGCGTGCCAGTCGGCGGGCTGGGCGGGTAGCCGTTCGCCGATGGTGTCGTCGAGGGAGAGGCGGCCCTGGTCGACGAGGCGGAGGGCCACCGCGCCACTGAACGCCTTGGCGACGCTGGCGATGCGCATGTGGTCCTCGGGGTCCGGCCGCCGGCCCGTGGCGAGGTCCGCGACACCGGCGGTGTACACCTGGCTGCGGCCGTCCCGGGTGAGCACGGCGATCGCCCCGGGCGGGCCGTCGGCCTGGGCGACGAGCCGTTCGAGCCGCCGTTGGAGGCGGTCGTCGCGGTCCGGGTGGCCTCCGGCGGTGCCCGGACCCGCGCCGGCCGCCTGCGCGGGCGGGAGCAGCGCGCCGAGGGCGGCGGCCGCGAGGGCGGCGGCGGACAGTCCGGTGCGGAAGCGGCGTACGCGGGTGGGCACGGGTGTCTCCCGGGGTGGGGGCGGGCTCGGCCGGGGACCGCTGCGGGCCCGCCTGCCTGGTGCTGTGGCCGGAAGGGTCCGCCGGTCCGCGGCGTCCGGTGCGGTGCGGTGCGTGGTGAGGGGGAGGGCCGCTGCGCCTACTCGCCGTACGCGCGCGGTCCGGCGACGCAGCGAGGCGGTGAACCGTTCCGGTCACAGCACTAGCAGCCGCACCACCGCCGCCGTCCCGCGCCGCGCGCACCGGCGGCCGGTCGGCGCACACCCGGATCCCCCGCACCGGGCGTGTCGCCCGCGGTCGGCGCACGGCCCGACGGCCCTTCCGGCCGGGCCACCGCCGCGGCGATCCGCCGACGCGGCGGGGGCCTGGTGCGCGGTGGCGGCCGTCGGGGCGGCACCCGGAGGGGCCGACCGGGGCGGCGGCCCCGGCGTGCGGCGGGCCTGCGGAAGCGGCAGGCCCGGGGGACCGGCGCCGGGCGGTCACCGCCGCGGCGGGGGCCTGATGTTCGCGGGCGGGCGGAAGCCCGCGTGCTGGACGTACTCGGCTTTCGCCCGGTGCGGCGAGTGGGGGCACCCCCTGCTCGCAGAGCTCGGGGCAGCGTGCCAGGCGTCGCGGGGCAGACGGGAGTCTGACGACAGGACCTAGGGAACCGGCACGCCCGCGCGCAGGAAGTACAGCCCGACGAGCAGGCCGTTCCCGTCGTAGGTGACGCGGAACTCGCCGGGCCCCTTCTCCATCCGGAGCGGCACACGCACCACCGTGCCCGCTGCGGATCCGGTCTGGCGGGGCTCCCCGTGCGCCCGATAGCGCCCGAACTCCCGCACGTACGCCTGCCAGGACCGCTCCAGCACCTGCGGGGACGCCTGGCGCCGGAGGGCCGGGGCGAACCGCGCGGAGACGGCCGCGAAGTCCCCGCGCACCACCTCGCCGAGCGCGTCGAGGGCAGGCTGCCGGTACGAAGGTTCTCCGGGCACCACTCCGACGCGGGGCACCGCGACGGCGGCGGCCCTCGGCGCCGCGTGGTGCGTGGTCCCCGCGCCGGATGTCGCGACCCCCGGCGGAGCCGGCTCGGGGGGGCGGCGGGCGGCCGGGGGCGGACGTCAACAGGGCCGCCGTGGCCAGGGCCGCCACGGTCGTGTTCCGGGCGAGTCCGGTCCCGCGCGGGAACGAGGGCATGGCCTGCTCCTTCCTCCGGGCGAGGAGGGGCGGACGGAACGCGGGCACGCGAGTCCGCCACCGGTTTCAGGCTAGGGGCGTTGCGAAAGTCCCGCACGGCGCGGCCCACGGCGGGGCACGCCCTCTCGCCGCACCGGCCGGAGTCCCGAGTACACCCCGTACGAGGGCCTTCGCCCGGCACGCCGAGAGCACGCACCGGACGCCGCGCCACCAACCTGTCCGGACAACACACCTAGGGCGCCGGTACGCCCCCCGCACGCCCCGCCCCCTGCCCCTGCGGGGCCGGGCGCGCGGGGCTTCGGCGGCCGCCGCGCAGGCCGGTCAGGTACGCCGCGGTGCGGGCGACGGCCGGGTCCTCGTCCCGGGACAGCCGGGCGAGGGCGCCCGCCGCCGTGTCTCCCGGGATGTCGGCCAGCGCCTGCGCCAGCCGCAGCCGGGCCGGTGCCCCCAGGTTGCCCCGGTCCAGACGGTCGAGGAACCCGGCGGCGATGCGCTCCGCCAGCGGCGGGTCCGCGGCCAGCGCGCCGAGCGCGTCGGCCGCGTCCACGTCGTTGGCTCCCGCGACGACCACGTCGGTCAGCGCCGGCACCGCCGCCGCCACCCCCCGCGCCCCGAGCGCCAGGGCCGCGCACCCGCGGACCCCCGCGTCCCCGTCCCCGAGCACGGCCTCCAGCAGCGCGGTCGCCCGGGGCAGCGGGATCTCCGCGAGGGCCAGCACGGCCCGCCTCCGCACCTCGGCCACGGGCGAGCGCAGACCCTGCGCGAGCGGACCGATCCCGGCGTCACCGGCCCGGGCCAGCGCCCAGCGCAGGGCTCCGGCGACGTTCGGGTCGGTCTCGCCCAGCGCGGCCTCGGCCAGCGCCTCCACCGGTGCCGCACCCCCCTCGGCCGCCGACAGGGCCGCACGCTGGCGCTCCCCGGCGCTCGGCGACCTGAGCGCCTGCAGGAGCGCGACGGCCCGCAGCACCTCCTCCCAGTCGGCCGGCTCCGCGGCACCGATCCGTTCCAGCCGGGTCAGCAGCTGCGTCTCCGCGGCGACCCGTTCCCGCACCTGCCGCACCAGCTCGTCGATGAGCCCGGACGGCGTGAAGCCGGGGTCGTCCAGGGCCCGCGCCACGTCCCGCAGCCCGAGCCCCAGCGACCGCAGGCTCTCGATGTGGAAGATCCGCCGGATGTCCTCCTCGGAGTACTCCCGGTACCCGGTCCCGGTCCGCCCGGACGGCCGCAGCAGGCCCAGGGACTCGTAGTGCCGGAGCATGCGGGCGCTGACCCCGGACCTCCGCGCCACCTCACCGATCAACACGGCCCGCTCCGCTCCTCACCACGCCCGGCCCCGCCCTGCCCTACCCTCCGACCATGATCCGCCTCGCCTCCCGCAGGGCGAACTCGAATCCCGCGTCGGGGTCGAGAACCAGCCGCTCCGTGGCGATCGCGTGTTCCCGCACCGCGGGGGCCGGCGCCGTCATCGCGGTGCGCACGGCCGGCAGGGCCTCCTCGCCGAGCGCGACGAACGCCCGGCTCAGGCTCAGCCGCGTCTCGTGCCCGCCGCGCCCGAACTGCGCGGCCAGCAGCCGGGCCAGCTCCCCCCGCCCGTCCGGAGGCACCAGCACGACGGCCGCCCGCCAGGCGCTGCGCGCCACCGTGTCGTCGGCGTCGGCGAGCAGCTCCCGGGTGATCGCCGGCCACGCCCCGCGGTCCCCGATCTTGGACAGGGTGTGCAGGGCCTGGCTCCGGGCCTGAGCGCCCGGCGAGCCCAGCGCCTCCACCAGCCCCGGTACCGTCACCGCGGCCGGGTGGCGGACCAGCGCCCACGTCAGCATGTCCCGTACGAAGAACTCGGGCTCGACCGCGCACCGCTCGATCAGCACGCCGACGCTGCTGTCCCGCGCGGCCGTCCCGACCTCCAGCGCGGCCCGCAGCCGCACCGACGCGCTGGGGTGCCGCAGCCCCTCCAGGGCCCGCGCCAGCCGTGCTTCCTCTTCCGTGATCACCGCGACCACCTCCTCGGCGACCACTGAAGACCTTGCCACGGTGTCAAGGTCAAGCGCGGTGCCGGGCGGCCGGGCGGGGCCGGCCCGCCGGCTCAGCAGCCCCCGCAGTTGTAGTAGAGGACGTCCCAGTGGTTGCCCTCGTCCGCGTAGACGTTGCCGGAGCCCGACTGCCACATGGGGGCGCCGTCGCCGCGCACGCCGATGTAGGCGAACGTGTTCTTCACGTAGCCGGTCAGGCAGGTGGACTTCGCGTAGTCGAGCTTGTAGCCGTTCCAGTGGGAGTACGTGCCGCTCGCGTGCCCGGTCTCGGTGCCCCCGGTGATGTTGAGCGCGCAGCCGCTCGCGCTCCGGAGGGTCTGGGCGCCCTGGGCCGTGGCCAGGTTGAGCTGTTCGAACGACGTGCACGTGGGGTTGTTGCGGTCCGAGCAGCCGCCCGACGAGGACCACGTGATGCCGGCCTGGCGGAACATCGAGGTCGCCGTCGCGTGCGTGATCTTGACCGGGGCGGCCTGGGCCTGGGCCGCGCCGCTCAGCACGCCGAATCCCGGTGCGAACAGGGCGCCGAGGACGAGGAAGAGAGCGGTGAGGACGGATCGGGTCTTCACGTCGGATGCCTCCTGCTGGATGACCGTGCGGGGTGCGGGCCGTGCCGTGCGGGTGGGGCACCGGCGATCGTGCCCGACCGGGCGGCCGGTGAATCCTTTTTCCGGTACGACTGATCCACCCGCACGGGTGGACCGCGGCCCGTACCGCGGCACCGGCGCCCGACGGCCCCCCTATAAACGGGGTGTTACCCCACCCCACCGCCTCCACTGATGGGTCGTCACGCCATGTTGAACGCCGCACTGCGGGTGCTCGCCGCCACCTTCGTCCTGTCCTGCGCCGCCCTGTCCCCGTCCGCAGCGGCCGCCCCGGCGGCGGGCGACGACTCCAGCGCGCCCTGCGGCCCGGTCGTCGAGTACCGGGCCTGGGACTGGTGGCGCACCACGACGGACCCGGGGATCGCCCCGACGGTGGCGTCCACCGCGGTGAGCGAGCGCTGGCAGTGGCGCGACGACGTCAACACCCTGTGGCGCGGCGACACGAGGGAGAACGTCGAGGACATCTTCCGGACGGGCTTCACCCCGCGCGGTGACCAGCTCATCCCGCTCGCCGAGTACATCGTCAAGGGCGGCGGCCAGCTCAGCGCCCACCTCAGCACCAGCTGCGACCCGTCGGTGGCCAAGCGGTTCGCGACGTACGGGACGGAGAAGACCGGCTGGGTGTACGAGATCTACGCGCCCGGCGGCATCGACGTCAACGCGACGGCGCGCGTGAACGGCTACCAGTCGCCGTACCTGTGGAACAAGGAGGTCGACTTCCCGGGCGGGGTGCGGGGCAACTTCATCAAGGGCGCCTGCAAGTACCGTCTGACGGGCACGGATCCGGTCACCAACGACAAGACCTGGGAGCGGCTCGCCTGCAAGGACAACGCCGGCTTCGCCCCCTACAAGAGCGACCGGGCCGCCTACGCCCTCACGCACTGATCCCTGTCCCGTCGCCGTCCCGCCGGCCGGACCGGCGGGACGGCGCGGGGTCAGAAGCCCCAGGGGCTGAGTTCGGTGATGGCGGCGAACAGGTGCGCCCACACGTCCCCGGCGGGGGAGTCCCCGTCCGCCGTGAGCGGTTCGAGGGCGGCGGTCTCGCGGAGGAAGTCCCGCGCGCCGTCCTCGCCCGGGTACCCGTTCCAGCAGGCGCCCATGAACCGGTACACGGCCTCCAGCACCCGTACGAACGTCTCGGTGTCCCGGGCGAACGGGAACGGCCCCTCGCCGCCGCGGACCATCGAGACGGCGCCCGTCCGGGCGTGGACGAGCACCCGGCCGGTGTCGGCGTAGCCCAGCTCGAACGTGCCCAGGTGCAGCAGCCCGTCCCCGTCGGGCTCCATCCCGGACGCCGTGCCCCCGGCCCAGGCCAGCCTGAACGTGGCGACTCCGGCGGCGAACCACGTCGGCAGGCCGGCCGTCACGGCCAGCTCCCGCGTGGGCGCGTGGGTGAGGGCCTCGGGCAGCTGGTCCGGGGTCAGCAGGACCATCCCGTCCGCGTCGAACGCCTCCTCCAGGCGGGCCGCGTCCAGGGGCGCTTCGGCGGCCGTCGGTCCGGCGAACCAGGGCCCGCCCCCGCCCCAGGCGACGGCCTCGCCGTCGCCGGCCTCGTCCCCGGCCCCGCCGGTGTGCTCCAGGACCACGAGGCCGCGCGGCTCGACGAACAGGACGCGGCCGCCGCCCAGGGCCACCGGCTCCTCCCAGGTGTCGGGCTGGTGGAGCCCGTGGTCCTCGGCGTCGGGGTCGAAGAGGACGGGCCCCTCCACGGGGGCGTCGTAGGGCCGCTCGGTGAACTCGCCCCCGGCGGGGGCGGGGACCGGCTCCCCGGTGGCCGGGTCGAGCCACCGCTCATGGGTCCACTGCGACCACAGCTTCAGCAGGAGGCGGCCGTCCGGCGCCTCGTGGACCTCGACGCTGCAGTCCCCGCTCAGGTTGGGCTTGGCGCGGTAGGCGCCGACCGGCCGCCACCAGGCCCAGACGGTGCGCCACGGCATCCCGGGCTCGGCCGCGGCGACCAGGTCGGCGTAGGCGTCGTGGCCCAGCACCTTGGCACCGAAGTGCAGCCACGAGGCGAACTCGGCACGCGGGACCTCGGCGCCGCCGAGGATCGTGACGGCCTGCGCCCAGGCCTCGCGGCCCGCCCCACCGCCCGTGGCGGGCAGGCCCCGCAGGGCGGCGGGGCCGGCGGCGAGCAGACCGGCGGGGGAGGAGAACAGCGTGTCAAGATCGTCGCGAGTCATGCGGACATGCTGCCACCCGCCGCCGACAGGGCCGCCCGGGGGACGGCCCTGGCCCTGTCAGCCGTTCAGGCTGCTCATGTACTGCGGCGCGTAGCGCTCGCCCGAGGCGACGCCGCGCGGGGCCACGGCCTCGATGGCGGCGATGTCCTCGTCGGTGACCGTCACGCCGGTGGCGGCGATGTTCTCCTCCAGGTAGCCGCGCCGCTTGGTGCCCGGGATCGGCACCGCGCCCTGGCGCAGCACCCAGGCGAGGGCCAGCTGGGAGGAGGTGACCCCCTTGGCCTCCGCCAGGCGCCGCACGGCGTCGACGACGGCGAGGTTGCGGGTGAAGTTGCCGCCCTGGAATCGGGGGTCGGCGCGGCGGAAGTCGTCCGGCGCGAAGTCGTCCGGACCGGTGATGGCCCCGGAGAGGAAGCCGCGGCCCAGCGGGGAGTAGGCGACCAGCCCGATGCCGAGTTCGTCGAGGGCCGCCCGTACGCCGTTGTCCTCCAGGCCGCGCTCGAAGAGGGAGTACTCGGTCTGCACGGCCGTCAGGGGGTGGACGGCGTGCGCGCGGCGGATGGTGGCCGCGGCGGCCTCGCTGATGCCGAGGTGGCGGACCTTGCCCGCGGTGACCAGCTCCGCCATGGCGCCGATGCTCTCCTCGACGGGGACGTCCGGGTCGACGCGGTGCAGGTAGTACAGGTCGATGTGGTCGGTGCCCAGGTGGCGCAGCGAGCGGTCGGCGGCGCGGTGGATGTACTCGCGGCGGCCGTTGTGGCCGCGGACGGTGCCGTCGTCGTCGATCTCGATGCCGGTCTTGGTGGCGATGACCACCTCGTCGCGGCGGCCGGCGACGGCCTTGCCGACCAGCCGCTCGTTGACGAAGGGTCCGTAGCCCTCGGCGGTGTCGAGCAGGGTGACGCCCAGCTCCAGGGCGCGGTCGATGGTGGCCAGCGATTCGGTCTCGTCGGTGGCGCCGTAGAAGGCGCTCATGCCCATGCAGCCGAGGCCTTCGGCGCCGACGTGCAGGCCCTGGGAGCCGAGTGCGCGCAGTTCCATGGTGTTCTCCTGGGGAAGATAAATAACTAACTGGTTACCTACATCGTGCACGCGCGTGTTCCGAGATGTCAATAACCAGATAGTTACTTGCTAGCCTCGGGGCCATGGCACGTGATTCCAGCGCAACGAAGGCCCGCATCCTGGCGGCCGCCTTCGAAGAGTTCGCCGCGTACGGCATCGCCGGCGCCCGGGTCGACCGCATCGCCGACACCGCCGGGGCGAACAAGCGGATGATCTACGTCTACTACGGCAACAAGGAACAGCTCTTCGACCAGGTGATCCTCCAGGCCGTGGAGCAGGGCGCGGAATCCGTCCCCTTCGACGCCGAGGACCTGCCCCGCTACGCCGGCGCCATCTTCGACCACCTGACGGCAGACCCGCGGCTGATGCGGCTGGTGATGTGGAAGAGGCTGGAGCGCCCGGAGGCCACCGCCCTCGAAGCGGAGTCCTACGCGCGCAAGACCGCCTCGCTGGCCGCGGCCCAGCGCGCCGGGCACGTCGACCCCGCACACGCCCCGGCCGACCTGCTCACCCTGGTCCTCGCCCTGGCCCAGGCCTGGTACACGGCGGCCGGCGGCGCCCCGGACGCGGGAGAACACCGGGCCGCCCACCGCGCGGCGGTCGTCGACGCGGTGGCCCGGCTGGTCGAGGTCCGCGACGGCGCCCCCGTGCCCCCCGCCGCCTGACGGCGGGCCCGCCACCCCTTCCCCTTCCCCACCCCAGGAGGCCCGGATGGACGTCACGCTGCGCGCGGTGAGCGACGCGGACCTGGCGGTCCTCTACGCGCAGACGAACGAACCCGAGGCGGTCCGGATGGCGGCGTTCACCGCCGAGGACCCGTCGGACCGCGCCCGGTTCGACGCGCACTGGGGGCGCATCCGCAGCGATCCGGCGGTCGTCACGCGCACCGTCGTGGGCCCGGACGGGGAGGTCGTCGGCAGCGTCGGGCTCTTCGGCCCGCCCCGGGAGCGCGAGGTCACGTACTGGATCGGCCGCGCGTACTGGGGCAGGGGCGCGGCCACCGCCGCCTTGCGGGCCCTCCTCGCGGCCGTCCCGGACCGCCCCCTGCACGCCCGCACGGCCGCGGACAACGCCGGCTCCCTGCGCGTCCTGGAGAAGTGCGGGTTCGTGGTCACCGGCCACGAGCGGGGCTTCGCGCACGCGCGGGGCGAGGAGATCGACGAACTCCTCCTCACCCTCGCCGACTGAGCCGCCCCCGGGCCGCGGCCACCGGGACACCCTGCGGGGGCTGCTGCGCCCCGGGGCGGGCCCGCATATTGGCTTGCCGCCGTCGCCCCGCGCCGGATAGGAAGCACGCATGCTGAGAGGCGACAAGGTCGGGCTGCGGGCCCGCCACGAGGACGACATCCCGGTCCTGCGGGCCGAACTCCACGACGACGTGGTCAACTCCTCCCGCTCCGAGGCGGGGCCGTGGCGGCCGATCACCCCCGGCTCGCAGGACCCGCGGCTCGTGGTGGACGAGAAGCAGGAGCGCAGCGTCCAGTTCTCCGTCGTCGAGCTGGAGGGCGGCACGCTGATCGGCACCGCCACCATGTGGGGCATCGACACCCACAACCGGTTCGCGCACCTCGGGCTGGGGCTGCTGCCGGCCGCGCGCGGCAAGGGCTACGGCACCGACGTGGTCGCCGTGCTCTGCCACTACGGCTTCACCGTGCGCGGCTTCCAGCGGCTCCAGATCGAGACGCTCGCGGACAACGACGCGATGCTGCGCGCCGCCGAGCGCAACGGCTTCGTCCGCGAGGGGGTGCTGCGCTCCTCGGCCTGGGTGATGGGCCGGTTCCTGGACGAGGTGCTGCTCGGGCTCCTCGTCCAGGAATGGCGGCCGGCCGCCGAGCCCTAGTAGGCCGGCTCAGGCCAGGTCGAACCGGTCCAGGTTCATGACCTTGTCCCAGGCGGCCACGAAGTCCCGTACGAACTTCTCCCGCGCGTCGTCGCACGCGTAGACCTCCGCCAGCGCCCGGAGCTGGGAGTTCGAGCCGAAGACCAGGTCGACGGCGGTCGCGGTCCACTTGACCGCGCCCGTCGCCCGGTCCCGCCCCTCGAACTCGCCCTCCGCCGTGGCCGAAGCCTTCCACTCCGTCCCCATGTCGAGCAGGTTGACGAAGAAATCGGGGGTCAGCGTCCCCGGCCGGTCGGTGAACACGCCGTGCGGGGACCGCCCGACGTTGGCGTTCAGGGCGCGCATGCCGCCGACCAGGACGGTCATCTCCGGAGCCGTCAGCGTCAGCAGACTGGCCCGGTCCAGCAGCAGCGTCTCGGCCGCCGGCTTCTCCCCGGCCCGCAGGTAGTTGCGGAACCCGTCCGCCCGCGGCTCCAGCACCGCGAACGAATCCACGTCCGTCTGCTCCTGGGAGGCGTCCGTGCGCCCGGGGGCGAACGGGACCTCGACCGGGTGCCCGGCGTCGGCGGCGGCCCGCTCGACGGCCGCGCACCCGCCCAGGACGATCAGGTCGGCGAGCGAGATCCGCTTGCCGCCGGACTGGGAACCGTCGAACTCCCGCTTGATCCGCTCCAGGGTCTCCAGCACCTCGGACACCTCGGGGGTGTCGTTCACCTCCCAGCCGCGCTGCGGCGCGAGCCGGATCCGCGCCCCGTTGGCCCCGCCGCGCTTGTCGGTGCCGCGGAACGTCGACGCCGACGCCCACGCCGTGGCGACCAGCTGGGGGACGGACAGGCCCGACGCGAGGACCTTCGCCTTCAGGGCGGTGACGTCCTCGTCCGTGACCAGCTCGTGGTCGACCTCGGGGACCGGGTCCTGCCACAGCTGCGGCGCGGGCACCCAGGGGCCGAGATAGCGGGTGACGGGCCCCATGTCACGGTGCAGGAGCTTGTACCAGGCCCGGGCGAAGGCATCGGCCAGCTCCTCCGGGTTCTCGTGGAAGCGGCGTGCGATCGGGCCGTAGACCGGGTCCAGCTTCAGGGCGAGGTCCGTCGTCAGCATCATGGGGGCGTGACGCTTCGAGGGGTCGTGCGCGTCGGGCACCGTGTCCCGCGCCGCGGGGTCCTTCGGCGTCCACTGCTGCGCGCCGGCCGGGCTCGTCGTCAGCTCCCAGTCGTACCGGAACAGGTTGTCCAGGTACCCGTTGTCCCACTTCGTCGGGGCGGTGGTCCACGCGCCCTCCAGCCCGCTGGTGAGCGCGTGCGGGCCCGCACCGGTGCCGAAGGTGTTCCGCCAGCCGAGGCCCTGCTCCTCCAGCGGAGCCGCCTCGGGCTCGGGGCCGATGTACTCGGCACTGACCGCCCCGTGGCACTTGCCGAACGTGTGGCCCCCGACGATCAGCGCGACCGTCTCGGTGTCGTCCATCGCCATACGGGCGAACGTCTCACGGATGTCACGGGCCGCGGCCAGCGGGTCCGGGTTTCCGTTGGGCCCTTCCGGATTCACGTAGATCAGGCCCATCTGGACGGCGCCGAAAGGACCCGCGAGTTGTCTGTCGCCGCTGTAGCGCTCGTCTCCGAGCCAGGTGTCCTCGGGCCCCCAGAAAATCTCCTCGGGCTCCCATACGTCCTCCCGGCCGAAGCCGAATCCGAACGTCTTGAAGCCCATGGATTCCAGGGCGCAGTTACCCGCGAAGACGAGCAGATCCGCCCACGAGATCTTCCGTCCGTACTTCCGCTTGACCGGCCAGAGAAGCCGCCGGGCCTTGTCCAGGCTGGCATTGTCCGGCCAGCTGTTCAAAGGGGCGAACCGCTGCGCGCCCTCCCCGCCTCCGCCGCGGCCGTCGGCGATCCGGTACGTCCCCGCGGCGTGCCAGCTCATCCGGATGAAGAGCGGCCCGTAGTGGCCGTAGTCGGCGGGCCACCAGTCCTGCGAGGTGGTCATCACCTCGAAGACGTCCCGCTTCAGCGCGTCGACGTCGAGTCCCGCGAACTCCTCGGCGTAGTCGAAGTCCTCGTCCATCGGGTCGGCGAGGGGAGAATTCTGGTGGAGGACCTGGAGGTCCAGCTGATTCGGCCACCAGTCCCGGTTCGTCCTCGGCGGAGTCGCCGCGGGGGCCGGGGAGGGGATTACCGGGTTCTCGCTTTCGCTACCGGACACGTCGTCCTTCTTCCTGTCTCGGTCCAGCCGTATCGGCGTCGGTAATGGTCGCGCACCGCGGGCTTCAGAGCCACGAGAACACGCATGACAATGCCGCGTTCGACGACCGGGATCCGCGAATGGCGCCCCATTCCACCGAATCCGTGCCCGCGATCTTTCACGTCCGGAGCAAGGCGCGGGGCATTCGCATTCCCGGGGAGAAAGCCGAGGGCGTTCCCCCGGGGCACCCCGGTGGCCCGCCCCTCAGACCCTGCGCCAGGCGGCCATCGCCCACGAGAAGACGCCGAACAGCAGCAGCCCCGTCGCGACGGCGACCAGCAGCCACGGCCCGGCGGGCGTCCCGGCGAACGACCGGAGGGTGTCGTCGACCCCCTTGGCCTTCCCGGGGTCGTACGAGACGGCCGCGTGGACGAGGAACGCTCCGGCGGCGGTGAACACGGCCCCGCGCGCCAGACCGCCCACGACGCCGAGCGCGTCCACGGCGCGGCGGCCGCCCGGGGGCAGGCGCACCGTGTCCATCTCCTTGCGGAAGGTGCGCCGGGCCGCCCCCACGGCGATGACGACCCCGCCGACGGCCAGGGCGATGCCCGCCGCCGCCGTGAGCCACTGGCCCGCCGGGGCCGCCAGCGCCATGGCCGTGACGTCCCGCGACTGCTCGTCCCCCGAGCGCCCGCCGCCCCGGCCCGCGGCGAACGACAGCGCGGAGAAGGCGCCCACCGCGTAGAAGCCGGTCCGGGCGGCGGCCGCGAAGCGCCGGGTGAGCTTGCGCCCTTCGGGCCCGGCGGCGCCGAAGACGGCCTCCGAGAGCCGCCACAGCGCCATCGCCACCAGACCGGCACCGACCGCCCACACGAGCACGCGCCCGAACGGGTGGGCGGCCAGTTCGGCCAGCGCGCCCGTACGGTCGGCCGCCCGCTCCGAACGGCCGAAGGCGATCCGCAGCGCCAGCACGCCCACCACCACGTACAGCACGCCGCGCGTGGCCAGACCGCACCGGGCGGCCGCGGCCACCGCCGCGTGCGTCTCGCCCGCCCCGGTGTCGCCGGCGGAGGGTGCCGTCATCGTCCACCCCTTCCGTGAGGGTTCGAGGGTCGTGCTCAGGGTCGCGCACGCCGCCCTTGCCCGCTGGGGGCCGCGGACATGCGCCGCCCACGCCCCAGGCGGCCCCGGCGGGATCCCCGGCGCCGCCGTTTCGCCGACCGAAGGCCGGGTAACCGCGCGGTCACGGACAGACCGTGAGGCCCGATGAGGAGGCAACATCCATGGGCGGCATAGGCGGTTGCATCACCCTGATCGTGGTGGGGGCCATCCTCACCTTCGCGAGCGACTGGCACATGGACGGTGTCAACCTGGACGTGGTGGGCGTGATCATGATGGCTGGGGGACTCCTGGGGCTCGGCGTCTACAGCCGCGTCCTGCGCCGCCGCCGCGCCGCCGCCCTCCCCGTGGTGGACGAGACGCGCGACCGGATCTGAGGCGCCAGGTGCAAAGCGCGGGATCACGGGTAGGCGCGGGCCAGATCGCCCCGCCGCCCGCGCGGAACCGTGACCCCCGTCCGACCAGGAGATCCACGTGCCCAGCACCGCCCTGACCTACACCGACCCCCTGCCGCGCCTGATCGCCCTGCCCGGTGTCTACCGCCCGCAGGCGGACACCCTGCTGCTCGCCGACGCCCTCGCGCGGGAGCCCCTGCGCCCGGGGGCGCAGGTCGTCGAGATCGGCACGGGAACCGGGGTGCTCGCCCTGCGCGCGGCGGCCCGCGGCGCCCATGTCACCGCCGTCGACGTGGCCTGGCCCGCGGTGCTGGCCGCCCGCCTCAACGGATGGCGCCAGCGCCTGCGGCTGCGCGTCCTGCACGGCGACTTCGCCGACCGGACCCGCGGGCGGCGCTTCGACCTGGTCCTCGCCAACCCGCCCTACGTCCCCGGCCCGGATTCCCGGCTGCCCGCCGGCGGGGCCCGGCGCGCCTGGGAGGCCGGCCGGGAGGGCCGCGCCGTCATCGACCGGATCTGCGCCGCCGCCCCGGGCCTGCTGCGGCCCGGCGGGGTCCTCCTGATGGTCCACTCGGGCATGTGCGGGGCGCAGAAGACCCTCGCCCTGCTGCACCGGCAGGGCATGCAGGCCCACGTCACGGAACGCACCCGGATCCCCTGGGGGCCCGTGCTGCGGTCCCGCGCGGCGTGGCTGCGGGAGCAGGGCCTGGCGGAGGACGGCGAGGACCGGGAGGAACTGGTGGTGGTCCGTGCCCAGCACCCCTGAACCCGGATCCGGCGGTCGCACGGCGCCGTCGGCGGCGCAGGGGCCCCCGGCGCGGCGGGTGTCCGTGGAGCGCCGCGGCCCGGTCCTGGTCGAGGGACCGGTCGAGATCACCCTGGACGACGGGACCACCGTCCGGTCGGACCGGTTCATGGTCGCCGTGTGCACCTGCCGCCGCAGCCGTACGTACCCCTGGTGCGACACCAGCCACCGTGCCCGCGAGCGTGCCGCCCCGCCACCCCCCGGCGCCGGGGAAGCGGGCGGCGCCGGGGAAGCCGACGACGGGAGTGAACGATGACCACAGCCGCACCGGCCGCCACCGGCCCCGTACTGGTCGAGGGGCGAGGCCCGCTGTCCCGCGCCGTGGTGGCCGCCCTGCGCGGGGACGGGCTCGCCCACGGGAACCCCTCGGCGGCCGCGCAGGCCGACCCGTGGGGCGAGGACCTGCACCTGGCCCTCTACCTCCTCTACGAGCTGCACTACCGCGGCTTCGCCGGCGTGGACGAGGACCTCGAATGGGATCCGTCCCTGCTGCGCCTGCGGGCCGCCCTGGAGGACCGGTTCCTGCGGGCCCTGCGCGACGCGACGGCCGGCGCCCCGCGCACGGTGAGGGAAGCCTTCGACCCCCTCCTCGTCGAACCGGTGGACCCGAGCGGAAGCATCGGCCACCACCTGGAGACGGCGGGCGAGCCCTGGCAGCTGCGCGAGTACGCGGCCCTGCGCTCCCTGTACCACCTGAAGGAGGCCGACCCGCACGCCTGGGTCATCCCGCGGCTGAGCGGCCGGGCCAAGGCCGCCATGGTCGCCATCGAGTACGACGAGTTCGGCGCCGGGCACCCCGACCGCATCCACGCCCGCCTCTTCGCCGACCTCATGGCCGACCTCGGCCTGGACGCCTCCTACGGCCACTACCTGGACCGGGCGCCCGCGCCCCTGCTCGCCACGGTCAACCTGATGTCCCTCCTCGGCCTCCACCGCTCCCTGCGCGGCGCCCTGGTCGGGCACTTCGCCTGCGTGGAGGTGACCTCCTCGCCCGGTTCCCGGCGCCTGGCCCGGGCCATGCGCCGGTGCGGCGCGGGTCCCGCCGCCGAGCGCTTCTACGCCGAGCACGTCGAGGCCGACGCGGTCCACGAGCAGGTCGTGCGTCACGAGGTGATCGAGGGCCTGCTCGCCGACGAACCGGACCTGGAGCCCGACGTGGCCTTCGGCTGCGCGGCGACGCTCCTGCTGGAGGACCGCCTCGCCGCGCACATCCGTACGGCGTGGGAACAGCACCGCTCGGCCCTGCGCACCCCTGTCGGCGCGGCGCCCCCCACCGGGTGAGGGGCGCCGGGGCCGGTCACTTCAGGGGGACGGCGTCCTTCGCGGAGGTGTGCCAGTTGGTGACGACCGGGTGGTCGACCGTGAAGGTGCCGACCGGCAGGGAGACCGGGTTGGGGTCGGAGTTGCCGACGGCGACGATGATGCTGTCCAGTTCCTTGCCGCCGTCGGTCTTCGCGGTCTTCGGGTTCACCCCGGCGTAGGCGGCGGTGTTCCCGCCCAGCTGGATCCGCTGGGCCGCGGCGTGCTCCGCGGGGCCGGCCTGGGTGCCGTCGGAGCCGAACGCCACGGTGGGCAGCGCCGCGGGGAGCCAGCAGGTGATCCCGGGCTTGGCCTTCGCGGTGACCAGGAAGTATCCGCCCGCCTGGCTCTCGGTCTTGGCGCTCCAGGCGATGTCGTTGGCGCCGCAGGTCTGCTCGACGGGCTTGCGTCCGCCGCTGCCGGTGTCGGCGCCCGAGCCGGCCGTGCCCGCCGACGGCTTGCCCGTCGCGCCGGGAGCCTTCCCGTCGGCCTGCTTGCCGCCCGCCGTCGCGGAGACGGAAGGAGCGGCGGAGGGGGCGCCCTGCGCGCCGGTTCCCGCCGCGTCGGAGTCCTGGCACGCCGTCAACAGCATGGCGCCGCCCACGAGGGCTGCGGAGACGAGGAAGGCCTTGCGGCGGTTGCCGGACATGAACGGAGCCCCTTGAGTTCGGTGGTCGGTGGTGCGTGGCCGTGGCGGGAGCGTTCGGCCCCTCGGCGCCACATGATCACTATGAGGGAGCCGGGGGCCCGGAGCCCGCGACGTCGTCGTTCCAGGACGACGCCGTCACAGATCGGTGACATGACCACGCAGTTTCAGGCCACCCCGCCTCCCCGGGCCGTTCCGATCCGCCACCGGGGCTCGCCCGTTCGGCGGACGAATCCCCGGGCGTGAGGCTTCGCCGCCCCGACGGGATACGGATGTCCCCGGTACCCGCCCCCGTTCCCCAGGGAGACCCGATGAGCTGCATCAACCGACGCGATCTCGCACTGCTGGCCCTCCGTGCCGGAACCGGCGCCGTGCTCATGGCCCACGGCACGCAGAAGCTGTTCGGCTGGTTCGGGGGCGGGGGCCTGGAGGGGACCGCGGCCGCGATGGAGCACATGGGCTTCACCCCCGGCCGGCACAGCGCCCTGGCCGCCGGGCTCGGCGAGACCGGCGGCGGGGCCCTGCTGCTCCTGGGCCTGGCCACCCCCGCCGCCGGCGCCGCCGCGGCGGGCGCCATGGCGGGCGCGGTGTCCGTCCACGCCCCGGCCGGGTTCTTCGCCCAGGCCGGGGGCTACGAGTACCCGGCGTTCCTCGGGTTCACCGCGGCCACCATCGGCCTCGCCGGCGCGGGCCGCTACTCCCTCGACCACGCCACCGGCCACACCTTCGACCAGCCGTGGATGCTGGCGCTGGCCTTCGGCGCGACGGCCGTCGCCGCGGCCGCCGTCGTCGCCAAGCGGGCCCGGGGGCAGCAGGCGGCCGAGGGGGAACCCGCCTGACGCCCGGCGGCGAGGCGCTGTCGGGGCGTGGCCGGAAGGCCGTGCGGGGACGTGCCGGTGTGGCGTGATCATCCCGACCGGAAACCGGCTGTCACGGTGCGCGGCCAGGCCGTAGGAATGGGCTGCCGTACCCCGTTCGCCTCTTTCGTGTCCAAGGAGCCCGCCATGACTCGTTTGCGCACCGCCATGACCCTCGCCGGCGCCGCCGCGGTGTTCGCCCTCGCCGCCGCGCCCGCCCAGGCCGCCCCCGGCGACGTGACCACCACCTGCGCGAGCACCGCCACCCCGGTCGGCTACGTCGACGTCAGCTGGGGCTACAGCAACACCTGCGGCGGCCAGAACTTCGCACCGAACATCAAGCAGATCAAGCAGCTCACCGGCCTGCCCATAGGCACCGTGGTCCAGGCCTGCGGCTCCACGTACTACCCCGCCGGCTGGGTCCAGACCAGCTCCTACTACTCCGGCTCCTGCGTCGCCTTCCCGAACTCCGGGTTCAACAACAACGCCTGGACCCTCAAGCGCGTCTCCTGACGCCGCGTCCGGTCACGGTCCCGCCCGCCCCGCGAACCGCGCGGCGGGCGTCGCCGCGCCCGGGTCCGGGTAGCGCGACCCGCCGGTCTGAGTAGGACGACTCAGGCGGTCCGGGCGGGCGGCGGCCACGCTGGAGCAGTCGTCGCCGCCGTCCGTGAACGGAGAAGAACACCGTGCTCAGCCGTCTCGCCCACCTCCTGGTCCCCGTCCTCGGACGCGTCCGCGTCACCATCGCGCCCGACGTCCGCCTCGCCCCCGGCAGCGTCATCGTCGCCAACCACACCTCCCTCGCCGACCCCGCCGTGGTCCTCGCCGCCCTGCGCCGCTGCGGTGTCGAGCCCGTCGTCATGGCCGCCGCCGGCCTCTGGCGCATCCCGGTCCTGGGCCGTCTGCTCGTCCGCGAGGGCCACATACCGGTCCACCGCGGCGACCGGCGGGCCGCCGAAGCCCTCGACCGCGCCGCGGCGGCGCTCGCGGCCGGCCGTTCGGTGCTCCTGTACGCCGAGGGCGGCATCCCCTCGCGCCGCGACGCCGCCGAAGCCGCGCCCCTGCCCTTCCGCAGCGGGCTCGCCCGGCTGGTCGCGCGCACCGGTGCGCCCGTCGTCCCCGTCGGACAGGCCGGTGTCCGGCGCGTCACCTCCGGCGGCCCCGCCAAGCAGGTGGCCGGTGTCCTCACCGCCCCGCTGCGGCGCCCCCGGCTGCACGTCCACGTCGGACGCCCGCTGGAACCGACCGGCGACACCGCCGCCCGCACGCTCCAGGCGCGGACCGCCGTGACCGACGCCTGGCGCACGGCGGCCGCACATCTGGGGGAGCCCGCCGCCTACGGGGCGTGACAGGGTCGGAATCAGGCCAATTCCCCGGATCCGGCCGTACGGGGCCGTCCGATCGGTAGCGTCCCGTCACGGGAACCACGGAAGATCCGTGCGGCTCCCGGCACACGACACCGACGGAGGACAGCCATGGCGAATGTGGAAGTCTCGCTGAAGGAAGCGATGACCTCGATCGAGGGGGCCCTGGGAGTGGCCCTGGTGGACTACGCCAGCGGGATGGCCCTCGGCACGCTCGGCGGCGGCAAGGACCTGGACCTGATGGTGGCGGCCGCCGGAAACACCGACGTCATCCGGGCCAAGATGCGGACCATGGAGATGCTCGGCATCCAGGACGAGATCGAGGACCTGCTGATCACCCTCGGCAGCCAGTACCACCTGATCCGGATCCGGCGCGGCCGCTCCGGCGGCGGTCTCTTCCTCTACCTCGTCCTGGACCGGGGCAAGTCCAACCTGGCGATGGCCCGCCACCAGCTCAACCGGATCGAAGGCGATCTGGAGGTCTGACGGAGGCGTCCGCCGGGCCCACGCACGCCCATGAGTTGAAGAAGTCTTCAACTCGGAACATGTGAAACAGGTCAACATCGGTTCCGCGTGGGCCGACGGGACGCGACGATGGGTGAGGTGGTGGTCCCACCCCGACCGGAGCGGTCCGAGGAGGAACAGGAGCGTCGTGGGAATTCAGGTCCCGCTGTACCAGGCCAAGGCGGAGTTCTTCCGGATGCTCGGCCACCCGGTCCGCATCCGCGTGCTGGAGCTCCTCCAGGACGGTCCGATGCCCGTGCGGGACCTGCTGGCCGAGATCGACGTCGAGGCCTCCAACCTGTCGCAGCAGCTGGGCGTCCTGCGCCGCTCGGGCATCGTCGTCTCCACCCGCGAGGGCTCGACCGTCACCTACGCCCTCGCCGGCGGCGATGTCGCCGAACTCCTGCGCGCGGCCCGCAGGATCCTCACGGAGATGCTGGTCGGCCGCAACGCCCTGATCGCCGAGCTCAACGAGAAGGACCCCGCCCCCGTCCGCACGTAGGCCCTCCGCGCACGCGGAGCCCGGGCCCCCGCACGCACGACCGGCCGGGACCCCGTGGAACGGGTCCCGGCCGAAGCGTCCGCGCGGCCGGCTCGGTCAGGAGCGCGGCTTGACCAGCGCGACGGCCTCGATCTCCACCAGCTGGTCGGGGAAGGCCAGGTCGCTGACGCCCAGGATGGTGTCCGTCGTGCGGTGGTTGCCGACGTACTCCTTGTGCAGGCGCGCGGCCGTGTCGAAGTTCTTGCGCAGGTCCTTCGTGTAGATCTTCATGCTGACGATCTGGCTGCGCGGGATCTTGTAGTGCGCGAGGACCTTGTCCATGTTCTCGAACGAGGTGCGCACCTGCTTCTCGAAGTCGCCCACGCCCACCAGGTTCCCGGCCGCGTCGTGCGACAGCTGACCCGAGATGTAGACCGTGTCACCGGCCCTGATCGCCTGCGAGTACCCGTAGGAGTTCTCCCACGGCACCCCGAAACCGAAGTGGTCCCAGCCGCCGCGGCGCGCCTGGTCCTGCGCACTGGCCCCCTGCGGCCCCACGACGGTGATCATCACTGCCACCAGCGCGGCCACCACAGCGGCGATGCCGAACCTGCGCCCTGACTTGGTCATTCCCGTTTCCTTTCGTCCCAGCGGAGCCTGGTGCCCCGACGTTCCCACCGGGCGAGCGAGAACGCCTCGAACGGGAATCGAATCGGCGTGGACGGCGGACGCGGGACGGCGCGGCCGGCCGCGGTGTCAGCGCGTCCGTACCGGGTCGAGCAGGCCCGGCGGCAGGTACTCCGCGAGGGAGCCGGCGAGGGCGGCCGGATCCGCCGACCAGTCGGCGGACGCGTGGACGGGCCGGCGCGGCAGCGGCACGGCCTCGGTGCCGCCCAGCCGCCGCGCCACGTCCTGGCGCAGCTGCGGCAGCATCGCGTAGAGCCGGTCGCCGGGGCAGGCGGTGCTGTTGAAGTCCCGGTGCCCGTAGATCTCGGACGGGGACACGTCGTACTGGCGGCAGACGCGGGCGCACAGGTCGGCGAGGGCGGAGAACTGCGCGGCGGGCGGCTCCGCCGTCGTGTAGGTGCCCTCGTTCTCGATGCCGATGGCCACGCTGTTCTGCCCCACGCAGTGGGCGCCCCGTACCAGCCGGTCCCCGGCGTCCAGCGCGGCCAGGCTGTGGTGGCGGCCCTCCAGGACGAACGCGCCCCGGCTGACGGTGAAGTGCTGGCCCGTGTCGATCCAGCCCTGCACGTCCATGTGGTACGTCTGGATCGCCCGGGCCAGCGCGTGCGCCCGCTCGCGCGAGTAGTCCGTCACGTTGGCCGAGGCCGTGTGGTGCACGATGATCCGCTCGGGACGGGTGTCGAGGACCACGACCTCCTCGGACGCCTCGCGGGCGCCCCAGCCGCCGCAGTCGGTGATCGGGGGCGTCGTGGCGCCGTCCCGGCCTCCGGTTCCGGGGGCCCGGTTGCCGGCCGCGCGGGCCGTCGCGGCGGCGGAGGGCAGGAGGACGGCGGAGCCGAGGGCGAGTGCGGCGGAGAACACGCCGCGGCGGGAGAGCCGGGCGGAGGGGTCGGACGTCATGGAGCCGCCTGTTCCTTGGGGGGACGGGCGTCCCATGCAAGGGGACGGGGCGCCGCGAGGCACGCAGGCGCTCCGTGGGCCCACCGCGTTGGGTCCCTTTCGGGGGACGGCGAAGAGGAAGGCGACGGCCACGGCGAAGGGGCCCCCCCCGGCTCCCGGCGGGGCCCCCGCCCCCCCCCCCCCGGGGGGGGCCCCGCATTTTTTTTTCCGGCCGGGGGGTAAGCCACGGGGGGCGCCCCCGCCCCCCGCGGCAAAAAA
>NZ_JBBDHD010000103.1:0-25183 GCF_044129415.1 Streptomyces racemochromogenes | reverse complement strand
GGGTGCGGGGACCGGCCCCAGACGGCCGCTGGCCGCCGGGACGGGAGGAGCGCGTAGCGATCTGGGGCGCCCGAGCGTCCCGGATGACGATTCCATCGTCATCCGGTGCGGGCAGCGACCCCAGACGGCTGGTAGACGCCAAGCCGGGAGAAGCGCGTAGCGATCTGACGCGGAGGGAGGCCCCGGAGGGCATTCCCGGCGGGCCCGATGGCTGGTCTGCCGGCCCCCGACCACCTCGCCTCATCGCTGATCCGGCCGTGTGTCCATCAATCGACCGTCCCGTTCCTTTGGGGGTTTCCCGGCAGTCTTCGTTTTTCCGGGGCGGGACGGTCTGTCAAGGGTGGCCGAAGGCCATCGCGCAGCGACGCGACGAAGGAGCGCCCTTGACAGGCCGGCCCGACACGGAAGGACGATGAGACGGACGGGAAAGCCCCAACCCCTCCCTGAGACCGGTCAAGGAGACCCCGCCCCGCCCCGCCTCGGCCCCGCCCCGCTCCGCCGCCCGTCCCTCACCCCTCCAGCAGGCGTCGCTTCGCCTGGGTGAACTCCTCCGGGGTCAGCAACCCCTCCTGGGCCAGGTCGGCCAGTTGGGTGAGCTCCGACACCAGGCTTCCGTGCGCGGCCGGGGCCGTCCCGGAGCCCCGGGGGGCCCTCGTCGGCCACGGGGCCGGGCGGGCCATGGCGTCGGCCTCGTCCACGGCCTCCGCCCGCCCGTCCATCCCCTCCATCCCGTCCGTCCCCTCCATCCCCGCCGCCTCCGCCAGGGCCTCGTCCTCGTCCTCCACGAAGGCTTCCGCGAGGGCCTCCTCGCCGGTGGCGCCGGCCGCGTCCGCGTCCTGGCCCCACTCCGCCGCCCCCGCCGCCCGCCGCAGCAGGCCCCGGAGGAGGGGGTGGCCCGGCCGGCGGGTCGCCGCCGTCACCGTCACGTTCACCGGACGGATGAACATCAGCCCGCCACCTCCACCCGCTCCGCCGGGATCCGGACCGAGCCCACGATCCGCCCGCCCGCCGCCCGTACGGCGACGGCCGCGTCCTGCGCCCAGACGTGCTCGACCACCAGCAGCAGCGCACAGCTGCCCCGGTCCAGGAGCTCCGCCGCCTCGCGCACGTCCTCCGGGCCGATCAGCCGGGCCACGTCGCGGCCCGCCAGGAGGCCGCGCAGCTCCACGAACTCGTCGAACTCCGCCGCCAGGACCTCCCCCGAGGCCGTCTTCGTCGCGACGAGGCCGTCGATGAGCCGCACCACCCCGGTCTTGCGCAGCCCCATCACGGCCTCGACCGCCGGGACCCGGAGCTGTTCCTCGGGGAAGGCGAGGACGATGAATTCCACAGGTCCCATAAGGCTCGGCTCCCGCTCCTCGCTACAGCACTCTCGACCGTTTCTGACGACTCTTCGGCAGACTATGACATAACCGGACATAGGGGTGCTTGGCTTGCTACGTTTCCCGTATGCCCCCGCCAGCCCTGACGGCGAAGGTGACGGAGCCGGAGCCCGCTCCGCCCCCGCTCCCCGGCGCCCGCGCCCCCCGACGCCGGGGCGTCGAGCTGATGCTCCTCGCCGGAGCCGTCCTGATCTGCGCGCTGGGCCACGCCTACGTGGGTCTCGCCGGCGGGGTGTCGACCCCCACCTCCCGCTATGCCGCCGGGCTCGCCGGGGCCGCGCTGCTCGCGCACCTCGCCGTGCGGATCCGGGCCCCGTACGCCGATCCGCTCCTCCTGCCCATCGCCGTACTCCTCAACGGCCTCGGCCTCGTGTTCATCGAGCGGCTCGACCTGGCCACGCCGGGCGAGACCGGGGCGGCGGACCAGCTGCGGTGGTCGGGTCTGGGGGTGGGGCTGTGCGCCCTGGTCGTCGTCGGGCTGCGCGACCACCGCGTGCTCCAGCGGTACGCCTACCTCTCCGTCGCCGCCGCGCTCGCGCTGATGCTCGTCCCCGTCTTCTTCCCGGCCGTGAACGGCGCCCACATCTGGATCCGCTTCGCCGGGCTCTCCTTCCAGCCGGGGGAGTTCGCCAAGATCCTGCTCGCCGTCTTCTTCGCCTCCTACCTCGCCGCCAACCGCACCGCCCTCGCCCTCACCGGCCGCCGGCTCTTCTGGAGGCTCCGGCTCCTGCCCGGCCGGGTCCTCGGACCGATCCTCGCGATCTGGCTGCTCAGCGTCGGGGTCCTCGTCCTGGAGCGGGACCTCGGCACCTCCCTCCTCTTCTTCGGCCTCTTCGTGATCATGCTGTTCACCGCCACCGGCCGGATCGGCTGGATCGCCGTCGGTCTGGGGCTCGCCGCGCTCGGCGCCTACGCCGTCGGAACCCTCGAACCGCACGTCCACAGCCGCGTCCAGGACTGGATGAATCCTTTCGCCTCCATCGAACGCGGCGAAGGCCCCGGCCAGCTCGCCCAGTCCCTCTTCGCCTTCGCCGCCGGCGGTCTCCTCGGCGCCGGTCTCGGCCACGGCCACTCCTTCCTCATCGGCTTCGCCGCCAAATCGGACTTCGTCCTCGCCACCGCGGGCGAGGAGCTCGGCCTCGTCGGCCTCACCGCCCTCCTGCTCCTCTACGGGCTCCTCGTCTCCCGGGGCTTCCGCGCCGGGCTGGCCCTGCGCGACCCCTTCGGGCGGCTCCTCGCCACCGGGCTCGCCTCGATCGTCGCCCTCCAGGTCTTCGTCATCGCGGGCGGCGTCACGGGGCTGATCCCGCTCACCGGCATGGCCATGCCCTTCCTGGCGCAGGGCGGCTCCTCCGTCGTCACCAACTGGATCATCGTCGCGCTGCTGGTCAGGCTCAGCGACAGCGCCCGCCGCGCCGGGGTGGCCGGATGATCCGCTACATCCGCTGGTGCGCGTACTTCTGCGTGCTGCTCCTCGCCGCCCTGCTGGTCAACGTGGCCCGCGTGCAGGTCTGGGAATCCGCGGCCTACAGCGCGAACCCGGCCAACAAACGCCCCGCGATCGAGCGGTACGCCCAGCCCCGCGGGAACCTCCTCGTCGACGGCCGCCCCGTCACCGGCTCCCGCGACAGCGGCCAGCTGCTGCGCTACGAGCGGACCTACACCGACGGCCCGCTCTACGCGCCGGTCACCGGCTTCTCCTCCCAGACGTACGGGACCAGCTTCGTCGAGCGCGCCGAGGACGCCGTCCTGGCGGGCACCGACCCGGGACTGTCCGCCTTCCCCCTCTGGTACGACCTCGCGCGCGGCCGCCCCGACGGAGGCGACGCCGCGACCACCCTGCGCGCCGCCGTCCAGCGGGCCGCGTACCGGGGGCTCGGCGGCAAGCGGGGCGCGGCGGTCGCGCTGGAGCCGGCGACGGGGCGGATCCTGGCCCTGGTCAGCAGCCCCTCGTACGATCCGGGCCTGCTCTCCGGCACCGGCGCCCAGGTCAAGGAGACCTGGGCGCGGCTGAACGCGGACCCCGCCAAGCCGATGCTCAACCGGGCGTTGCGCGAGACGTATCCGCCGGGATCCACGTTCAAGATCGTGACGGCGGCGGCGGCCCTGGACGCGGGGGTGGTCACCGACGTGGACGCCCCCACCCGCACCCCGGACCCGTACCTGCTGCCGGGCACGAACACCGTGCTGCCGAACGCCGGCACGGGCTGCGAGGACGCGTCGATGGCGGAGGCGGTGCAGTGGTCCTGCAACACGGTGATGGCCGGGATCGGGGTGCGGGTGGGTCTGCGGGGCATGGCGGAGGCGGCGCAGCGGTTCGGGTTCAACGACGAGGGCCTGAGGGTGCCGTCCTGGGTCTCCCGGTCGAACTTCGACACCGACATGAGCCCGGACCAGCTGGCGCTGTCCTCGATCGGGCAGTTCAACACCAAGGCCACGCCGTTGCAGATGGCGATGGTGGCGGCGGCCGTCGCCCACGGCGGGGAGATCGAAACCCCTTACCTGGTGGACCGTACGACCCGGCACGGCGGCGGCCTGGTCCGCCGGTCCGCACCGCGCACCCTGGGCCGGGCCATGAGCGCCCCCACGGCGCTGCGGATGCAGGAGCTGATGGTGAAGGTGGTGGAGGAGGGCACGGGGCGCAACGCGGCGATCCCGGGCGCGCGGGTCGGCGGCAAGACCGGCACGGCCCAGCACGGCGTGGGCAACACGGGCACTCCCTACGCCTGGTTCATCGGCTGGGCGGCCGCGGAGGGCGCGCCGCAGCCCGCGGTGGCGGTCGCGGTGGTGGTCGAGGACGCGTCGGCGGTGCGCGGCGACATCAGCGGGAACGGCGCGGCGGCCCCGATCGCCCGCACGATGATGCAGGCGGCCCTGGCCGGCCGGTGAGAGCCGGCCAGGCATCGCGGGGCCGCCCTCCGGGCGACGACGGGAGTTTGACGACGGGCCCTAGGCCTGCGCGCCCTCCTGGACGGTGGCCTCCACCTCCGCGACCCGGGCCCGCTCCTCGGCCGCGAAGCGTTCGCGGTCGAGGGCTTCGGCGATCTCCTCGTCCTGGGTCATCAGCAGGTCGAGGTTGGAGTCGCCCATCTCGAAGACGCCCATGTCCAGGTACGCCTTCTGCAGTCGCTCGCCCCACAGCCCGATGTCCTTCACGCAGGGCACGATCCGGCTGAAGAGCAGTTTGCGGAACAGGTGCAGGAACTCCGACTGCTCGGAGAACTCCTCCGCCTCCCGGCGCGGGACGCCGAAGTTCTCCAGCACCTCCACGCCGCGCAGCCGGTCGCGCATCAGGTGGCAGCCCTCGATGACGAACTCCTCGCGCTCGCGCAGTTCGGCGTCCGTCAGCTGGCGGTAGTAGTCGCGCAGGGCCATCCGTCCGAAGGCCACGTGACGGGCCTCGTCCTGCATCACGTACGCGAGGATCTGCTTCGGCAGGGGCTTGTCCGTCGTGTCGCGGATCATCCCGAACGCGGCCAGCGCCAGCCCCTCGATGAGCACCTGCATGCCCAGGTAGGGCATGTCCCAGCGGGAGTCGCGCAGGGTGTCGCCCAGCAGTTCCTGGAGGCTGTCGTTGATCGGGTAGAGCATCCCGACCTTCTCGTGCAGGAAGCGCCCGAAGACCTCGGCGTGCCGGGCCTCGTCCATGGTCTGGGTGGCGGAGTAGAACTTGGCGTCCAGGTCCGGCACGGACTCCACGATGCGGGCGGCGCACACCATGGCGCCCTGCTCGCCGTGGAGGAACTGGCTGAAGTTCCAGGCGGCGTAGTGGCGGCGCAGCTCGCCCTTGTCCTCCTCGGTGAGCTTGGCCCAGTGCCGCGTCCCGTACAGCGTCAGCACCTCGTCGGGGGTGCCCAGCGGGTCGTACGGGTCCACCTCGATGTCCCAGTCGATGCGCTTGGCGCCGTCCCACTGCTTGTCCTTGCCCTTCTGGTAGAGCGCGAGGAGGCGTTCGCGGCCCTCGTCGTACTCCCAGCTGAAGCGGGCCGCGCCGCCGGCGGGCACCTGCCAGACGCCCTCGCCCGGGGCCGTGGTGTAGAGCTCGTGCGTCGACACTGACGCCTCCTCGTGTCACGTGCTGCCGTACTGCGGTACAGGACTGGACAGTTGGCAGCGTCACACGTTGGTAGACACGGGGTCAACAAGTCGTGCGCGAGGGATTGACGACCTTGCTGACAAGCAGTCTTATAAGAGGTGACCGCTGGTAACCCGACCGCCGAGGTGCCCCGAGCCATGACGACCGTGACGCAGCGAGCCGCGCTGAGGGACGCCCTCGGCCTCCTCAAGGACCGCGAACAGATCGCCGAGCGCCTGCTCGAATCCTCCGCCAGGCACTCCTTCGACCCCGACAGGGAACTCGACTGGGACGCCCCGCCCGTCGACGGCAAGTACTACTGGCCGCCCGAGCTGCTCTCCCTCTACGACACCCCGCTGTGGAAGAAGATGGGGGAGGAGCAGCGCATCGAACTCTCCCGCCACGAAGCCGCCGCCCTCGCCTCGCTCGGCATCTGGTTCGAGATCATCCTCATGCAGCTCCTCGTCCGGCACATCTACGACAAGCCGCTGACCAGCAACCACGTCCGCTACGCCCTCACCGAGATCGCCGACGAGTGCCGCCACTCCATGATGTTCGCCCGCATGATCCGGACGGGCGGCGCCCCCGCCTACCCGGTCTCCCGCGCCCACCACAACCTCGCCCGCGTCCTGAAGACCATCTCCACCACCCCCGGCTCCTTCGCCTGCACCCTCCTCGGCGAGGAGATCCTCGACTGGATGCAGCGCCTCACCTTCCCCGACGAGCGCATCCAGCCCCTCGTCCGCGGCGTGACCCGCATCCACGTCATCGAGGAGGCCCGGCACGTCCGCTACGCCCGCGAGGAACTGCGCCGCCAGATGCTCACCGCGCCCCGCTGGGAACGCGAACTCACCCGGCTCAGCTGCGGCGAGGCCGCCCGCGTCTTCTCCCTCGCCTTCGTCAACCCCGCCGTCTACGACAACGTCGGCCTCGACCGCCGCGAGGCGGTGGCCCAGGTCAAGGCCAGCGGCCACCGCCGCGAGGTCATGCAGACCGGCGCCAAGCGGCTCACCGACTTCCTCGACGACATCGGCGTCCTGCGCGGACCCGGCCGCCGCCTCTGGAAGAGCTCCGGCCTCCTCGCGTAAACCCCCGCGCGCCGCACCGTACGTCTACGCTGCGGACATGACCGTACGCACCGTACGTGCCTACCGCCGGCTGAGCGTCGAGGAGCGGCGGGCCCAACTCCTCGACGCGGCCCTGTCGCTGTTCGCGCACCGGGCCCCCGAGGAGATCTCCCTCGACGAGGTCGCGGAGGCCGCGGGCGTCTCGCGCCCGCTGGTCTACCGCTACTTCCCCGGCGGCAAACAGCAGCTGTACGAGGCCGCCCTGCGGTCGGCCGCGGACGTCCTCGAACTGTGCTTCGCCGAACCCCAGGCCGGCCCCCTCACCGGCCGGCTCTCCCGCGTCCTCGACCGCTACCTGGCCTTCGTCGACGAGCACGACGCCGGCTTCGCCGCCCTCCTCCAGGGCGGCAGCGTCGTCGAGACCTCGCGCACCACCGCCACCGTGGACGGCATCCGGCGCGCCGCGGCCGAACAGATCCTGCTCCACCTGGACGTCCCCGCCCCCGGGCCCGGCCCCCGGCTGAGGATGATGGTCCGCACCTGGATCACGGCCGTGGAGGCCGCCTCCCTCATCTGGCTGGACGAGGGCAAACAGCCGGAGGCCACCACCCTCCGCGACTGGCTGGTCGACCAGTTCATCGCCCTCCTGACCGCGACCGCCGCCACCGACCCGGAAACGGCCGGCGCCGCCCGCGCCGCCCTCGCCCTGGAACGCCCCGACGGCCCGGCGGGGCTCCTCGCCCGCCGCGTCGTCCCGGTGGTCTCCGAAGCCGCCCACCTGCTGTGACACTGGTGGGGTGAGAAGCCAACCGACCCCCTTCGAGGGCGGCCCGATGGACGGCCGGGTCCTCCCGATCCTCCTCGGACCGACGGGCCACCCGCCGAAGTGGTACGAGATCCCCGTCCCCGCCGCCGACGGGGGACCCCCGACGGTCCTGCTGTACGAGCGGGTGCCGTCGGGGTACACGAAGCGGCTGGGGCTCCAGAAGGGCTGGAAGTACGCGTACCGCCCGACGGGCGGGAAGCCGAAGCTGGGCCTGCCCTGGCGCATGCGCCCGAAGCGCGAGCCCTGAGGAGCGGGACGGGACCCCGCCCCTGCGCGCCGGGCGGCGTCAGCCGTCCGTGCGCCCCCGGCGCAGCATGGCGAAGCCCAGCCCGGCCGCGCCCACGGCAGCGATCCCGCCGCCTGCGGCGAGCAGCAGCAGCCCCTCGCCCGGTCCGTCGGCCAGGGTGTTCAGCCGCAGGGCCTCGGCGGTTCCGACGGTGCGGTGGGTCCCGGCGACAGCCGGGACGACCTGGCCCGCGCCGTGGCGGGTCGCCGTCTTGTGGCCGTCGCCGGCCACCGCGTGCGAGCCGTCCTGCGCCCGGGTCTCGCCGGTCCAGGAGGAGAGCCGTCCGTCCGGCCGCAGCGCGGCGTGCAGCTCACCGGCCCCGCCCACGCCCGTGGTCCCGTCACGGCTCGTCAGCGTCGCCACCGTGGTGCCCGCGCGCAGGATCTCCGCCTGGTAGGCGTCCTTCGCCAGGCGGTACACCCTGGCGGTCGACGTGCCGTCCGCGAGGGACAGGCTGCTGACGAGGGTCCGCTGCGCACCGGCGGCGGACGCGGCCGGAACCCCGTCGGCGAGCGCCGCGGCGGTGGGCAGCGCCAGCAGGGCAGCGGCGCATGCGGTCACGGCGGTGGCGCGAACGATGGTGCGGCGGCTGACGGCGTCCACGGGAGTCCTTCGGTGCGGGGCGGCGGTGCGGGCAGGTGGCACCAACGTAGGGGCGGGCTGTTGCGGTAGCGCACTGGCCTTGTAACAGGAAGGCAGCAGGGAGCCGACGGAGCTGTTACATGTTCGAGGGATTGCCGAGGGCGGCGGCGCCTGCTCCCATGGAAGGCGGGGGTGAGGCGGATGCGCGGACTCAAGGTGCTGCCGAGCGGACGGCCCGGCCGCGGCCGGCTCTACGTCAACCGGCCCGACGGCCAGGCGGTGGCCTGGTACGACCGGCAGACCAACCGGATCAGCGTCCTCTCCGACGACCACGACCTGCGCGCGGCCGTACTCGCCGCGCTCCGCCCGTACCTGGGCGGCGACTGGAGCATCGGCCCGCCCCCCGTCCCCACCGCGGCCGAACTGCGCCGCCTGCACCTGCCGCCGGACGACGACCTGGCCCCGAACCGGCCCGGCGAAACCCTCCTCGGTGAACTGGAGTACGGCGCTGCGGGCGGTGGCAGGAACCGGCACCGGATGCGCCGCCACCTCCTGGCGCTCCAGTGCACGGGCGCGGAGCTCGACCTGTTGGAGGCCGCGGACTGGCGGGTCGTGCACGACGTCCCCCTGCCGGGGCTCGGCCTGCTGGACCACCTGCTCATCGGGCCGCCGGGGGTCCTCGCCCTCCGGACGGTCCCGGCCCGCCGCCAGCGGGCCCACGTCGGCGACCTCCTCCTCGCGGTGGGCCGCGCCACCCCCACCTCCGACCCCCGCTGGATCCGCCGGGCGGCTGCCCGCGCCGCCCGCGTCCTCGCGTCGCCGGTCACCCCGGCCCTGTCCCTCGCGGACGCCACCCGGGTGGAGGTCGCCCCGACCCTCCGGGACGTCCTGGTCCTCCAGCCCCCGATCCTGACGGCCACCCTCCGGGCCGTCCCGGCGACCCTCAAACCCCCGGACGTGGAAGCCCTGTTCACCCTGGCCCGCACGACGACGACGTGGACGGACTGAGCGGCCGGGCCCCCGTGCGGCGGCCGCCGGGGCCGCAACGCCTCAGGCGGAACTGCGTTTCCGTGGCGCGGCCTTCTTCGCCGTTCCCGCCCGGGCGCCCGCCGCGGCCTTCTTCGCGGTGGCGGCCGAGGCGGACTTCGCCGTGGACTTCGCCGTGGACCTCGCCGTGGACTTCGTACTCGAAGCGGTCTTCCCGGCGGCCGACTTGCCGGCCGCCGCCTTCGAAGTGGACTTCCGCGCGGGCGACTTCGCGGCGCCGCCGCCCTTGCCGGTTCCCGACGCGGTCGACTTCTTCCCGCCCACCGCCTTCGGCGCCGCGGCCGTCTTCCTGCGGATCGGCGTGACCTCGGCCTCCGTGCCGCCCGCGCCGGAGTCCTCGCCCCGGGAGGCCCGGGCCGCCCGCACGCTGCTCTCCAGCGCGGCCATCAGGTCGATCACCTGCCCGCCGGCCGGCTCCACCACCGCCTCCGACGGCTCGAACGCGCCCCCCGCCTTCGCCGCGATCATCGCCTCCACGGCCTCGCGGTACTCGTCCCGCAGGGAGGAGAGCTCGACCTCCCCCAACGTGGCCATCAGGGCGTCCGCCAGATCCAGTTCCGCCTCCCGCACCGACACGGACGCCTCCGGCGCCACGCCCTCCGGCGCCCGGATCTCGTCCGGCCACAGCAGGCCGTGCATGGCGATGACGTCGTCGACCACCCGCAGCATCCCCAGCCGCTCCCGGCCCCGCAGCGCGAACTTGGCGATGGCCACCTTCCGGCTCCGCTTCAGTGCCTCCCGCAGCAGGGTGTACGGCTTCGCGGCCGTGGCCCCGTTCGCCGCCAGGTAGTACGCGGAATCCATCTGGAGGGGGTCGATCTGGTCGGCCGGCACGAACGACACGATCTCGATCGTCTTCGCCGTGGCGATCGGCAGCTGCGCCAGGTCCTCGTCCGTGATCGGCACGATCGACCCGTCCGCCTCCTCGTACCCCTTCCCGATCTCGTCCGACGACACCTCTTCCCCGTCCAGCTCGCACACCTTGCGGTAGCGGACGCGCCCGCCGTCCGTCACGTGGATCTGTCGGAAGGAGATGGAGTGGCTCTCGGTGGCGTTCACGAGCTTGATCGGGATGCTGACCAGGCCGAAGGAAATCGCCCCATTCCAAATGGATCGCACGGTTCCTCCTGATTCGTGGCAATCTCATCGTATGACGCCGATCACGTTGGTGGAGGGGCGTCGCATCGCGCTCAGCAACCTGCACAAGGTCCTGTATCCGCGGACCGGCTTCACCAAGGGCGAGGTGCTGCACTACTACGCCACCGTGGCGCCTGCCCTCCTCGCGCACATCCATGACCGCCCCGTCTCCTTCCTTCGCTATCCGGACGGCCCCGACGGCCAGCTCTTCTTCACCAAGAACCCGCCGCCCGGCACCCCCGCCTGGGTGAAGACCGCCCCCGTGCCCCGCTCCGACGACCCCGGCGCCGAACAGGTGCTCGTATCCGACCTGCCGGCCCTCGTCTGGGCCGCCAACCTGGTCGTCGAGTTCCACGTCCACCAGTGGCCCGCCGCCACCCCCGCCGTCGCCGACCGCATCGTCTTCGACCTCGACCCCGGCCCGCCCGCCACCATCGTCGAGTGCCGCCCCGTGGCCCTCTGGCTGCGCGACCGCCTCGCCGCCGACGGGCTGCACGCCTACGCCAAGACCTCCGGCTCCAAGGGCCTGCACCTGGCCGTAGCGGTGGAGCCGACCCCGTCCGCGCGGGTCTCCGCGTACGCCAAACGGCTCGCGCAGGAGGCCGAGGCCGCACTGCCCGGCCTCGTCGTGCACCGGATGGCCAAGGCGCTGCGCCCCGGCAAGGTCTTCGTCGACCACAGCCAGAACGCCGCCGCCAAGACCACCGCCGCCCCCTACACCCTGCGCGCCCGGCCGCAGCCGACCGCCTCCGCCCCGGTCACCTGGGCGGAGGTCGAGGCCTGCCGGGACCCGGGCGACCTGGTCTTCCTCGCCGACGACATCCCGCCCCGCCTCGACCGCGACGGCGACCTCCTGGCCCCCCTCCTGGACCCCGCCCGGGCCGGAGCGCTCCCCGGGACCCACCGATGACCACGCGGCCCGTCCGGGTGGCCCTGGCGGCTTCGGTACGCAGCCTGCCGCGCGGCCCCGGACTGGCGTACGAGCCGAAGTTCGACGGCCACCGGATGGTCGTCCTGCGCACCGCCGAGGACGTCGTCCTCCAGGCCCGCTCCGGCCGCACCGTCACCGCCGCCTTCCCCGACCTCGCGGCGGCGGCGCGGCGGCTGCCGGCCCGGACGGTCCTGGACGGGGAGGTGGTCGTCTGGCACGACGGCCGCACGGACTTCGCGCTGGTCCAGCGGCGCGCGGCGGCCACCCCGGCCCGCGCCCCGTCCCTGGCCCGCGCCCTGCCCGCCTCGTACGCGGCCTTCGACGTCCTGGAACTGGCCGGCCTGGACGTGCGCGCCCAGTCCTACGAGCGCCGCCGCGCCCTGCTGGTCGACCTCCTCGTCCCCCTCGGGCCGCCGCTCCAGCCGGTGCCGATGACGACCGACCCGGAACTGGCGCAGACCTGGTACGACACCCTGCCCGCGAGCGGCATCGAGGGGCTCGTCGTCAAACGCCTGGACCAGCCCTACCCCTCCGGCCGGCGGGCCTGGCGCAAGCTTCGGCACACCAGCGTCCGGGACGCGGCGGCGGTCGGCTACACCGGAACGGCGCGCCGCCCCCTCGCCCTCGTCCTGGTCCTCCCCGGGGAGGAGGAGACCCCCCTGCTGTCGAGCCCCCTCGCGCCGGGCCTGCGGGCCGACCTCGCGGCGGCCCTGCGGGACGCGGTGGCCGCGTCCCCGCCGGGGCGGACCCCGTCGGCGCGGACCACGGCGGGGCAGCCGGCGGAGCCGCCCACGGTCACGGCGATCGGCCTGGGCGAAACCCCGTACACCCCGCTGGACCCGCCCCTCGCGGCCGAGGTCCGCCACGCCTCCACGCGGCACCCTCCGCCGGAGGTGCTCCGCCTCCGGACGGACCTCTGACCCGCGCCCCCGGGGCACGGGTCAGAGAGTCGTGACGCTGCTGCGGAGTCCCGTCAGGCGTGGGCCCCGCGACCCGCGTCGGGCGGCGCCCCCGGTTGCGGGTGCGGCCCGGGGCCGGTCACCGGCTTGTACCCGGCCTCACGTTCGGCCCGTACCTCGTCGGGGTGATCGGAGGTGCGGGAGCCGAAGTTCCCGTAACCCTGCATCTCGTGCGGCCTCAGTCCGCCCTCGGGGATCTCCACCTGGTCCCGCTCCTCGCGGACCTCGTGCACGGCGCCGCCCTCGGGCAGGTGCGGCTGGCTCTCGGGAGTGGGCGGCGGCGGTTCCTTGGCCCGGACCCGCTGCCCCAGCTTGAACCCGGCGAGCAGGAACCCCGCGATGGCGATTCCGACGATGAAGAACCACGCGCTGCGGGAGAGGGTCTCGTCCACGCTCAGGATCATGTCCATGGGTGTTATTTTCCCGTTTTCACACCTTTTTCACGTGCCCAGCCCAAAGAATCATGCCTCCTACCTCAGGGGCCCGTCGGAATCCCGCAGCCCCCGGGCGTCCCGCCCGCCCAGGACCCCGAGGATCTCCGCGCAGATCGCCAGGGCCGTCTCGGCCGGGGTCCTGGCCCCCAGATCGAGCCCGATCGGCCCGTGCACCCGTGCCAGCTCGGCCTCGCCCACCCCGGCGGCCACCAGCCCCTCCCGACGCCGCGCCGTGGTCCGCCGGGACCCCAGCGCACCCACGTACGGGATCCCCAGCGCCAGAGCGGTCCGCAGGGCCGGCACGTCGAAGTCCGGCTCGTGGCTGAGCAGCACCAGGCAGGCGGCGTCCCGGTGCTGACGGAGCACCTTCTCCGCCGCCCCGGCGTCCTCGACCACCACCGACTCCCACCCCAGCAGCGCGGCCTGCGCCCCGATGACCTCGGCCAGCTCGCCCGCGCCGCCGATCACCACGCAGGGAGCCGACGGGTACGCCTCGACGAGGACCAGCCCCGACCCCCCGTACAGCGCGTCCCGCCCCGGCCGGCGGGTTCCGAGCAGCTCCCCGGCCCGCCGCCCGGCGTCGTCCACGGGAGCGTCCCCGGCCCGTACGACCTCGCTCACGGCGGCGTCCGCCCCCTCGCTCAGCCGGGTCACGAGCGCCACCCCGGCCCCCGTCCCGAGCAGCTCCCACCACTCGGCCGGAACCGCGGACAGCGGCTGCAACAGCACCTCGGCCTGCCCCCCGCAGGTCAGCTTCGCCTCGGTGGCCTCCCCGGCCCCCACCGACACCTCGCACACCCGGGCGCCGCCCCCGGCCCCCACGGCGGCCGCCTCGGCCGCGAGCTCGGCGTCGAACACCCCGCGGTACAGGGCGCCCACGCACTCACCCCGCGCGTCCACGAGCACGGCCCCGGCGGGATCCCGCGGCCCGAACCCCTGCTCGGTCACCGGCCGCGCCAGGAACGCCACCCGCCCCTCGGCCACCCACTGCCGCGCCGTCTCCGCCAGCTCACGCATCTCGTCTCCCCATCCTCTATGCGCCATCACGCCACAAAGCACCTGGTCAACGGCACAGAGCGGCCTCAAATCCACCCTACGCACCGGGGGTCCCCCCACCACCCCCCGAACACACAGACCCTGCCCCACCCCCTCGTACGGTCCACCGGAACGAACCCGGCCGCGACACGGCTACGGCCCCACCCGCGCCCTCCCGGCCGACGCCGACGTGCCGCACGTGACGCCGCTCGCCCCTCGCGCCGTCCCCCACCCCACGCGTACCCACCGGTCCCAGCCGTCCTGGCCGGTTCGCGCCCTTTGCACGACCCGCCGGACTGTCGACCCTCACGGTATGGGGGACTACCAGGACGAACCGCCCCGGCTGCGCGCCGGGCAACCGCACTGCCCGCACTGCGGCCTGCCGGTGGACCGGATGGCCACGGATGAGCACGACTGGGTGCTCCTGGAGCCGGACATGGCACCCCTGGCCCACGTCGTGCCGCCGCAGCACCGCTGGATCACCCGCTCCGACGGCCGGGTCACCGTCTACGCCGTCTGCCCGCCGGACCCGGCCCAGCGCTGCCGCGTAGAACACCGCCTCGCCTGCGCGGCCCAGCCCCTGCCGGACCTGTGGCCCTGGCTCACCACCCTCCGCGCCGAGAACGGCCGCCGCGCGCGGCGCCGGGCGGAACCCGCCCAGGACTGGCCCGACGCCGGCTAGCCGAAACGGCCCGCCGGGATCAGGCCAGGGGCCCGCCCTTGAACTGCGTCCCCGAGTCGTCGGGAACGTCCGCCCGCGTCCCCGTGGGGGCCGGATTGGGCGGCGGGAAGCCGCCGTCCGCCGGCCCGCAGGGCGCCGCGAAGCACTCCCGGACGTGGTGGGACGGGTTCCCCCGGGGGTGCCCGTCCTTCCCGTTCCAGGGCCCGCCGCCGTCCGCCGGCGCGCAGGGCGCCTTGATGCACTGCACCTGCTGATCGGCCACGGCGATGTGCGGCGTCCCGTGCACGGCGGCGAAAGCGGCGACGTTCAGCACGGCGCTCCCGGCGGCGATGACGGCCGAGGCGGCGAACACGAACGGACGACGGGTCCAGAACGGCTGCGCGGACATGGGAATCCTCCTCCGGTCGGTACGGGCCGGCCGGAGGCTCCTTTCCCTCTCGACCACACCTCCAGTAGGCCCCGCCACCCGCGCCGGGTCAGGCCCCGGATTCACGTGCCTTGACGGGACGCAGGGCCAGGGGGTAAACGCTTCAGCCGCACCCTCGGACACGTCCGGTGACCGCACCCTCACGGATGGGGACGGCCGTCCGGATCGCACCGACAGGGACGCGACCGCCGAGCAGGCCCGCCTTCCCGAACTCCCGACGAAGACACCCTTGTTGAGGTCAGGCCGCCGAGGTCTGTACGCAGAGCCGACGTGCCCGACGGCGAGCCGGGCCGGCAGCACAAGGTGGGTCTGGCCCCAGGAGTTCAACATGGCGGGAAGCGGTTCGGTCCGGCACTACGAACCGGGCAGCGGCGCGGTACTGCCCGTCCCCGACGAGCCCGGGCGAGCCGGTGAGCGCAGCGACCCCGGCCGCCATGCCCGCAGTGGCGACGGGGACATCGACCGATGAGCGGCCCTGCGGGCCCGCCCGGGCCCGGAATCCGGAAGGGGTACCGGCGGCGCCTCGCCGTCGGCGCCTGGGTGTTGGCGGGCCTGTGCGTTCTCGGAGGCCTCGGCTGGGTGCTCATGCTCACGTACGGGTTGCGGTACCCCGGCGAGGGCCGACAGCAGTGCTGCTGGGAGCAGAACGCCACACCCGACTGGGCGGCGACCGTGACGGGACTCCGCGTACCGGACACGGCCGTTGACCGGCGCGCGGGGCTCCACACCAACATGCAGTACGACGCGGTGCTCCTCGCCTTCACCGTGCGGACCGAGGAGGCCGACCGGTTCCTGGACCCGCTCCGCCGCCAGGGCACCGGGATGGCCCGGAACCGGCACCCGGAGCAGCCGGGACACGCGCGCGGAGACGGCTTCGCTCATCTCGGCCTGCCCGAGCCGGAGACCCTCGTCGAGGGCATGCGCGTCACGAGTGTCTGCCCGCACGACGCGCAGACGCCCGAGAGCGACGCGCTCCGGATGTGCGCGAAGATCCACGCGTATGAGTTCCAGCCGGGCACCACACGCGTCTACATCCGGGCCGAAAGCGACGCGAACATCGAGAAGCCGCCGTCCTGAGCTTCCGATCCCCGCAACCGGCCGGCCGACTGGCCGGACCGTCGGCGCATACGCGAAGACCCCGTCCTCAGCGTGACCGCTGATGGCGGGGTCTTTGGGCACTTCGTGCGAAGTGCCCCCGGCAGGATTCGAACCTGCGCACACGGCTCCGGAGGCCGTTGCTCTATCCCCTGAGCTACGGGGGCGTGTCGTTCGCGTTGCGGCGACGGGTTGAACACTACCAGCTTCCGCGGGGTGATCAGGAACGGTTTTGGGCGGGAGGAGGGAGGCCGGTCGCCCGGAGGGGGTGGAAGTGGCAAAAACCCGGACGCGGGGGCTTAGGGCGACCTACTCTCAAGTTGTGCCAGGCGCCTCGGGCCGGGTCCTCGTTGTCGACGACAACAAGGTCATCCGGCAGCTGATCAAGGTCAATCTCGAACTGGAGGGCTTCGAGGTCGTGACCGCGAACGATGGTGCCGAGTGCCTGGACGTCGTCCACCGGGTGTGCCCCGACGCGATCACCCTTGATGTGGTCATGCCGCGGCTGGACGGATTCGGGGCCGCCGCGCAGCTGCGGGCCGATCCGCGGACGCGGCACGTGCCCGTCGCCATCGTCAGCGCCTGTACGCAGTACGAGGTCGAGACGGGGATCGCCGCCGGGGTGGACGCCTTCCTCGCCAAGCCCTTCGAGCCCGCCGAGCTGGTGAGGGTCGTACGGCGGCTCGTCGAGCGGAAGGACCGGCGGGAGCGGAAGGGCGCCCCGGCCGGCAGAGGGGCCTGAGGAGGGGGACCGGAGGGCCGGGCGTTCCACGCTTCGGGGACCGGCTATTCCACATGGCGAAACCCGATGCATGTGCGACGGGCTTCTCCCCTAGGCTGGGTGCCGTGATCCCCGCCGACCTCTCTCGTGCCGTCGTACGTGCCGTACGCCGTGCCGTCGAGGCCGGGGAACTGGACGGGCCCGCGCCCGCGCGGGCGGTCGTCGAGCGGACCCGGCCCGGCGGGGTGGGGGAGTACGCAAGTCCCGTCGCGCTGAGGATGGGCCGGGGGGCCGAGGGGGCCCTCGCGCTCGCCGGGGCGCTCTCCCTGGAGCCGGGCATCGCGGCCGTCGACGTCACCGGGCCCGGATTCCTGAACTTCACCCTCGCCCCCCTCTCCGCCGCCGAGCTGGTGCGGGACGTGAGCGGGCGCCCGGAGCGGTACGGCCGCGTTCCGGCGCGGAGCGAGACCGTCGGCGGGGGGCGGGAGCAGGTGGTGCGCGGCGCCGTCGCGCGGATCCGGGAGGGGCAGGGCTTCCCCCCGGAGGACGGCGGGCCGCGCGTCGCGCCCGTCGCCCGGCGGGACGGGGACGTGCGGGCGCGGTACGGGGCCGGTGCGGCCGTCTGGGCCATGGTCGCGGTGCCGGCGCGGGAGACGCCCGTCTTCGGCGCCGGGCTGCTCGTACAGGCCGAGGAGAACGAGGCCTTCCGGGTCCGGTACGCGCACGCCCGGGCGCGGGCGCTGACGCGCAACGCCGCGGACCTCGGGTTCCACGCCGAACCCGGCGCCGTCGACGCGCCCGCCCTCCTGCGGGCCCTGGCCGACCACCCCCTCGCCCTCGAAGCCGCCGCGCACCACCGGGCGCCCGAACGGCTCGCCCGGCACCTCGTCGCCCTCGCCGACGCGCTGCTCGACTTCCAGCACCAGGTCCTGCCCCTCGGGGACGAGAAACCCTCGGCCGCCCATCGCGCCCGGCTGGCTCTTGCCGAAGCCGCCGGGGCGGTGCTGGCCGGCGGCCTCGCCCTCCTCGGCATGGACGCCCCCGATTCTTTGTGACTCCCGAAGAGAGAAACCGATGAGCCGTTCCGCGCACCCCGCCGGGCCCCGCCACGCCGACGTCCTGCCCGAGGGCCACTACGCCCCGCCGCCCGCCGACCTGAACGCGCTCGACGAGAAGGTCTGGTCGCGGACCGTCACGCGGAACGAGGACGGGGTCGTCACCGTCGGCGGCATCGAAGTGACCAGGCTCGCCGAGGAGTTCGGCACCCCCGGCTACTTCCTCGACGAGGAGGACTTCCGGGCCCGCTGCCGTGCCTGGGCGCACGCCTTCGGCAAGGACGCCGACGTCTTCTACGCCGGCAAGGCGTTCCTCTCCAAGGCCGTGGTGCGGTGGCTCAAGGAAGAGGGGCTGAACCTCGACGTGTGTTCGGGCGGGGAGCTGGCCACCGCCCTCGCCGCCGAGATGCCCGCCGAGCGGATCGCCTTCCACGGCAACAACAAGTCGGAGGGCGAGATCCGGCGCGCGGTCTCCGCCGGCGTCGGGCGGATCGTGCTCGACTCCTTCCAGGAGATCGCGCGGGTCGCGCACGTCGCCGCCGAGCTGGGTGTGCGGCAGCCCGTACAGATCCGGGTGACCGTGGGCGTGGAAGCGCACACGCACGAGTTCATCGCCACCGCGCACGAGGACCAGAAGTTCGGCATCGCCGTCGCCGACGGGTCCGCCGCCGAGGCGGTGCGGCGGGCGCTCGGGCACGACTCGCTGGAGCTGCTCGGCGTCCATTCCCACATCGGCTCCCAGATCTTCGACATGGCCGGCTTCGAAGTGTCCGCGAAGAGGGTCGTGCAGCTGCTGGCCGCCGTCCGCGACGAGCACGGCGTCGAGCTGCCCGAGATCGACCTCGGCGGCGGCCTCGGCATCGCCTACACCTCCGCCGACGACCCGCGCGAGCCCCACGAGATCGCCAAGGCGCTCACCGAGATCGTCGCGCGGGAGTGCGAGAGCGCGGGGCTCAAGGCCCCGCGGATCTCCGTCGAGCCCGGCCGCGCCATCGTCGGGCCGACCGCCTTCACCCTCTACGAGGTCGGCACGATCAAGCCCCTCGAAGGCCTGCGGACGTACGTCTCCGTCGACGGCGGCATGTCCGACAACATCCGGACGGCGCTGTACGACGCCGAGTACGCCGTCACGCTCGTCTCCCGCGTCTCCGACGCCGAGCCCATGCTCGTCCGCGTCGTCGGCAAGCACTGCGAGAGCGGCGACATCGTCGTCCGTGACGCCTTCCTGCCCGCGGACCTGGCCCCCGGCGACCTGATCGCCGTTCCGGCCACCGGCGCGTACTGCCGCTCCATGGCCAGCAACTACAACCACGCGCTCCGCCCGCCCGTCGTCGCCGTGCGCGACGGGGCCGCGCGGGTGATCGTCCGGCGTGAGACGGAGGAAGATCTCCTGTCCCTCGACCTCGGATGATTTCCATATTTTCGGGACGGGCCGCCCCGTCCCGAAAATAGACGTCTCACTCAATGGACCGAGGATGGAAACTGCTGTCCATTGAGTGAGACTGGTTCATACCTGGCGCGCAACCCCGCGCGCCGGAAGCGAAGAAAGATCGAAAGGCGTAGGTCGAATGATGCGTACGCGTCCGCTGAAGGTGGCGCTGCTGGGCTGTGGAGTGGTCGGCTCAGAGGTGGCGCGCATCATGACGACGCACGCCGACGATCTGGCCGCCAGGATCGGCGCGCCCGTCGAGCTCGCCGGCGTCGCCGTGCGCCGCCCCTCCAAGGTGCGCGAGGGCATCGACCCCGCGCTGGTCACCACCGATGCCACCGCGCTGCTCAAACGCGGCGACATCGACGTGGCCATCGAGGTCATCGGCGGCATCGAGCCCGCCCGGACCCTGATCACCACCGCCTTCGAGAACGGCATCTCCGTCGTCTCCGCCAACAAGGCGCTGCTCGCCCAGGACGGCGCGGCGCTGCACGCCGCGGCCGAGGCGCAGGGGCTGGACCTGTACTACGAGGCCGCCGTCGCCGGCGCCATCCCGCTGGTCCGCCCGATGCGCGAGTCCCTCGCCGGCGACAAGATCAACCGGGTGATGGGCATCGTCAACGGCACGACGAACTTCATCCTCGACAAGATGGACTCCACCGGCGCCGGCTACCAGGAGGCCCTCGACCAGGCCACCGCCCTCGGCTACGCCGAGGCCGACCCGACCGCCGACGTCGAGGGCTACGACGCCGCCGCCAAGGCCGCGATCCTGGCCGGCATCGCCTTCCACACCCGCGTCCGCCTCGACGACGTGTACCGCGAGGGCATGACCGAGGTCAGCGCCGCGGACTTCGCCTCCGCCAAGCGGATGGGCTGCACCATCAAACTCCTGGCCATCCTGGAGCGCGCCGCGGACGGCGAGTCCGTCACCGCCCGCGTCCACCCGGCGATGATCCCGCTCAGCCACCCGCTCGCCTCCGTCCGCGAGGCCTACAACGCGGTCTTCGTCGAGGCGGAGGCCGCCGGGCGGCTCATGTTCTACGGGCCCGGCGCGGGCGGTTCGCCGACCGCGTCCGCGGTCCTCGGCGACCTCGTCGCCGTCTGCCGCAACAAGCTCGCCGAGGCAACGGGGCCCGGCGAGTCGGCGTACACCCAGCTGCCCGTCAGCCCCATGGGGGACGTCGTCACCCGCTACCACATCAGCCTCGATGTGGCGGACAAGCCGGGCGTCCTCGCCCAGGTGGCGACCACCTTCGCGGAGCACGGCGTGTCGATCGACACCGTCAGGCAGCAGGGCAAGGACGGTGAGGCCTCCCTCGTCGTCGTCACCCACCGCGCCCCCGACGCCGCCCTCTCCGGGACCGTCGAGGCGCTGCGGAAGCTGGACACCGTGCGCGGTGTCGCCAGCATCATGCGTGTTGAAGGGGAGTAAGGACCCATGAGCAGCAATCGCACCCACCAGTGGCGCGGCATCATCGAGGAGTACCGGGACCGGCTGCCGGTCACCGAGACGACCCCCGTGGTCACGCTCCGGGAGGGTGGCACTCCCCTCGTTCCCGCCCAGGTGCTCTCCGAGCGCACCGGCTGTGAGGTGCACCTCAAGGTCGAGGGCGCGAACCCCACCGGGTCCTTCAAGGACCGCGGCATGACCATGGCCATCACCAAGGCCAAGGAGGACGGCGCCAAGGCCGTCATCTGCGCCTCCACCGGCAACACCTCCGCGTCCGCCGCCGCGTACGCGGTGCGCGCCGGCATGGTGTCCGCGGTCCTCGTGCCGCGCGGCAAGATCGCGCTGGGCAAGATGGGCCAGGCCCTCGTGCACGGCGCCAAGATCCTGCAGGTTGACGGCAACTTCGACGACTGCCTCGACCTGGCCCGCGCGCTGTCCGACAACTACCCGGTGGCGCTGGTCAATTCCGTCAACCCGGTGCGCATCGAGGGCCAGAAGACGGCCGCGTTCGAGATCGTCGACGCGCTCGGCGACGCCCCCGACATCCACGTGCTGCCCGTCGGCAACGCCGGCAACATCACCGCGTACTGGAAGGGCTTCAAGGAGTACAAGGCCGACGGCCTGGCCTCCCGTACGCCCCGCGTGTGGGGTTTCCAGGCCTCCGGCTCGGCGCCGATCGTGCGCGGGGAGGTCGTCAAGGAGCCGCACACCATCGCCACCGCGATCCGGATCGGCAACCCGGCCTCCTGGGACTACGCGCTCGCCGCGAAGGAGGAGTCGGGCGGCTTCATCGACGAGGTGACGGACCGCCAGATCCTCGCGGCCTACCGCCTGTTGGCCTCCCAGGAGGGCGTCTTCGTCGAGCCCGCCTCGGCCGCCTCGGTGGCCGGCCTGCTCAAGGCGGCGGAGCTCGGTCTGGTCGATCCCGGTCAGAAGATCGTGTGCACCGTCACCGGCAACGGCCTGAAGGACCCCGACTGGGCGGTCGCCGGCGCTCCGCAGCCCGTCACGGTTCCGGTGGACGCCGAGGCCGCGGCCGTCCGCCTCGGCCTGGTCTGACCCCGGGCCCGACCCGGGAACCCCTGGGCCACGCACCACGGCCCGTGACCGGCGTTGCCGGGTTCCGGAAACCTTCCGGAACCCGGTGGCCCGGCCCGTACGGCACCGGAAGCCGACGGCAACGAGGCGCCGGTCCACCGGAAGACACCGACACGCATCGCGCGCCTCCTGTGCGCCCTATGTCGCGGAAGAACCTTCCTTCGATACGCTGTACTGACATCCGCCATCGCGCATATGACCGCGGTGCTGCCCCGAGGGCCTTCGGGTGTCGTACGTTCTCCAGTACATTTCGCAGCGAAGATCCCGCACAGTCCGCCGGATCCCGCACAGTCACAAGGAGTGTCATCGACCGATGGCAGGTCCAGCGTTCCGCGCCGCCGCCGTACGGGTGCGCGTGCCCGCCAGCAGTGCCAACCTCGGCCCCGGCTTCGACGCCCTCGGCCTGGCCCTGGGGCTCTACGACGACGTGGTCGTCCGCGTCGCCGACTCCGGTCTGAACATCGACATCGCGGGCGAGGGCGCCGACACCCTCCCGCGTGACGAGAGCCACCTCCTCGTACGCTCCATGCGCACCGCCTTCGACCTGCTGGGCGGACAGCCCCGCGGCCTGGAGGTCGTCTGCGCCAACCGCATCCCGCACGGACGGGGCCTCGGCTCCTCCTCGGCCGCGATCTGCGCCGGCATCGTCGCCGCGCGCGCCGTGACCATAGGCGGCGAGGCCCGGCTCGACGACACGGCGCTGCTGGAGCTGGCCACCGAGATCGAGGGCCACCCGGACAACGTGGCGGCCTGTCTCCTCGGCGGCTTCACCCTCGCCTGGATGGAGGGCGGCAGTGCGAAGGCGATCCGTATGGACCCCGCGGATTCCATCGTTCCGGTGGTCTTCGTCCCGTCGAAGCCGGTCCTGACCGAGACCGCCCGCGGCCTGCTGCCGCGTACCGTTCCGCACGTGGACGCCGCCGTGAACGCGGGGCGCGCGGGCCTGCTCGTGGAGGCCATGACCAGGCGTCCCGAGTTCCTGCTGCCCGCCACCGAGGACCGGCTGCACCAGGAGTACCGCGCCCCGGCGATGCCGGAGAGCGTGGCGCTCGTCAACCGGCTGCGGGCGGACGGTATCCCCGCGGTCATCTCCGGCGCGGGCCCCACGGTCCTCGCGCTGGTCGACAACGACGCGGCCGACAAGGTCGCGCAGCTCGCGGGTGAGGGGTGGGCCGCGAACCGGCTCGCCCTCGACGCCGCGGGTGCGAGCGTCCTTCCGCTGGGCGCCCAGGGCGGTCAGCCCGTGTCCTAGGGACACGGCCCTCCGGGGCGGGCGGCCGGGCAGGCCGTTCGCCCCCGGAAGGGCGATTGCCGGTGATTGAGAGGGGGAATGTCTGTTGGATCCGGTAGTGTTAATCTCAAGTACGCAACCGAAGCCGCCATGGCTCGGTGCTCAGTGTCCCCATCCGGGACCACCTTTCTTCCGGGAGCCTCCCCGACTGCTTTGATCGCTTCCAGCAGTTTCGAGCACGCTCCGGAATCGGCGTGACATTCCCACGCTTCCAGCTCGGGGGCTTCTCGCCGGAACCACCCATGCACGTTTCTCTCCGCCGTATCTCTACCGGCGGACCACCGCCCCGGCACCGTCCACACACCTAGGACTGCTGCCGGACAGCACAACCGGTCGCCGAGCCAGACAGGCCGACGTCCGCTCCAGGGAAGGACCCTTCGTGAGCGACACCACCGATCTGATGGGCGCTGCCGACACCAACGTCGACACCAGTGCCCCCGCCGCGGGCGCCGCAGCTGCCACTGCCACCCGGCGCCGCCGCTCCGGCACCGGCCTTGAGGGCATGGTCCTGGCCGAGCTGCAGCAGGTCGCGTCGGGCCTCGGTATCAGGGGCACCGCGCGGATGCGCAAGAGCCAGCTGATCGAGGTCATCAAGGAGGCGCAGGGCGCCAGCGCCCCCAAGGCCGCGGCCCCCGCCGCGGACGCCGCCGAGGCCAAGCCGAAGCGCCGCGCCACCAGCAAGGCCCGCACGGGCGAGGCGGCCGCCGCCGCGCCCGCCGAGAAGCCCGCCGCACAGGCCCAGATCGAGATCCCGGGCCAGCCGATCAGCGAGGACGCCCCGGCCGGCGAGCGCCGCCGCCGCCGCGCCACCGCCCCCTCCGGCAGCCCCGAGTCCTCGGCCCCCGCCGTCGTGCAGGTCGAGCAGAAGACCGAGGCCCCCGCGGTCGCCCCGCAGGCCGAGGCCAAGGCGGAGCAGGCCGTGGCCGTCTCCGCCCAGGCGCAGGGCCAGGCCCCCGCGCAGGAGGCCGGCGAGGGCCGCAGCCGCCGTGACCGCCGTGACCGCGGCGACCGCGGCGACCGCGGTGACCGCCAGAGCCGCCGCGACCGCGGCGCCAAGGCCGACGAGCAGGGCCAGCAGCAGGGCGGCCAGGGCCAGCAGCAGGGCGGCCGCCAGGACCGCGCCGACCGCCAGGACCGACAGGACCGCCAGCAGCAGGGTGGCGGCCGGGGCCAGCAGGGCCGTCAGGACAACGGTCCGCAGGACGACTTCGACGGCGAGGACGGCCGTCGCGGCCGTCGCGGCCGCTACCGCGACCGCCGTGGCCGCCGCGGCCGCGACGAGTTCGCCCCGGGCGAGCCGCAGGTCGCCGACGACGACGTCCTGATCCCCGTCGCGGGCATCCTCGACATCCTCGACAACTACGCGTTCATCCGGACCTCCGGCTACCTGCCCGGCCCGAACGACGTGTACGTCTCCCTGGCCCAGGTCCGCAAGGCGGGTCTGCGCAAGGGCGACCACACCACCGGCGCCGTGCGCCAGCCCAAGGACGGCGAGCGCCGCGAGAAGTTCAACGCCCTCGTGCGTCTGGACTCCGTCAACGGCATGTCGCCCGAATCGGGCCGCGGCCGCCCCGAGTTCCAGAAGCTGACCCCGCTCTACCCGCAGGACCGGCTCCGCCTGGAGACCGACCCGGGCGTGCTGACCACCCGCATCATCGACCTCGTGTCGCCGATCGGCAAGGGCCAGCGCGGTCTGATCGTGGCCCCGCCGAAGACCGGCAAGACCATGATCATGCAGGCGATCGCCAACGCGATCACCACCAACAACCCCGAGTGCCACCTGATGGTCGTCCTGGTCGACGAGCGTCCGGAAGAGGTCACCGACATGCAGCGGTCGGTCAAGGGCGAGGTCATCTCCTCGACCTTCGACCGCCCGGCCGAGGACCACACCACCGTCGCCGAGCTGGCCATCGAGCGTGCCAAGCGCCTCGTCGAGCTGGGTCACGACGTGGTGGTCCTGCTGGACTCCATCACCCGCCTGGGCCGCGCGTACAACCTCGCGGCGCCCGCCTCCGGCCGCATCCTGTCCGGTGGTGTCGACTCGACCGCGCTGTACCCGCCGAAGCGCTTCTTCGGTGCCGCGCGCAACATCGAGGACGGCGGCTCGCTGACCATCCTGGCCACCGCGCTCGTCGACACCGGCTCGCGCATGGACGAGGTGATCTTCGAGGAGT
>NZ_JBBDHD010000336.1:0-458 GCF_044129415.1 Streptomyces racemochromogenes | reverse complement strand
TTCCGGTGGACCCGGAGTACCCGGCCGACCGGATCGCGTACATGCTCCAGGACGCCGGACCCGTCGCCGTCCTCACCCGGGCGGACACGGTCGGGGTCCTGCCGGAGGACGTCCGGCCGACCCTGGTCGAGGACCTGGGACTGGAGGCGTTCTCCGCGGCCGACCTGACGGACGCCGAGCGCACGGCCCCGCTGCTGGTGGGATCGCCGGCCTGGGTGATCTACACGTCCGGCTCCACCGGCCGCCCCAAGGGCGTCGTCGTCACCCACACGGGCATCGCGAGTCTTTCCCTGTCCCAGATCGAGTCCTTCCGGATCACCGCCGACAGCCGGGTGCTCCAGTTCGCCTCGCCGAGCTTCGACGCCGCCGCCTGGGAAGTGGTCATGGCGCTGCTGTCGGGGGCCCGGCTGGTGCTGGCCCGGTCGGAGGAGCTGCTGCCGGGCGAGCCGCTGGCCGCG
>NZ_JBBDHD010000102.1:0-25282 GCF_044129415.1 Streptomyces racemochromogenes | reverse complement strand
CCATCGACGGCGCCTGGGTCCCCGAGCCCACCGCCTCCAAGCTCGTCTCCGACGGCGGCTCCGTCCTCCTCGACGAGACCTCCCTGTGGCCCGACAAGAAGTTCGTGATCACGAACGTCATCGTGTCGCAGAAGTTCCTCAAGGAACACGCCGACGTCGTCGAGGCCGTGCTGCGCGGCACGGTCAAGACCAACGAGTGGATCAACGCCAACCCCGACAAGGCCAAGGCCTCCGCCAACGCCAAGCTCAAGGCCGACAGCGGCAAGGAACTCGACGCCAAGGTCCTCGACCCCGCCTGGCAGTCCATCCTCGTCACCGACGACCCGCTCGCCTCCACCCTCAAGACCGAGTCCGACTGGGCCGTGAAGGCCAAGCTGCTCGACAAGCCCGACCTGGCCGGCATCTACGACCTCTCGCTCCTGAACAAGGTCCTCAAGGCCGCCGGCAAGCCCGAGGTCTCCGACGCCGGACTGGCCGCCAAGTAACCGCCGTTCAACCCCATGTGACGAGCCGTCCGGCGCGGATGCCCGCGTGAGGGGCCGCCCGGGCCATAGTGGATCACGCCCGGGCGGCTTCCGCCCCACACGCACGACACACGGGGAGTTCCCTCATGCACCTCCACCGGAGCCGGTCCACGGCCCTGGCCGCCCTCGTCGGGCTCGCCCTGACCCTCACCGCCTGCGGTGGCTCCGGCTCCGCGGGCGGGGCGCAGGAGCCACCGGCGCCCCGTCGTGGCGCGGCGGCCTCCGACGCCGCTCCCACCGCGACCCCGACCCCGACCCCGACCGCGGCGCCGTCCGGCACCGCGGCCCCGGCGTCCGGGGCGAGCGCCGCGCCGGACGCGAAGGGCACCGAAGACGACGCCTACGCGTACACCCACCCCTGTTCCGCACGCAACCTCACGGTCAAGGTCACCGCGCCGCAGGGCCTCCCGGCGACCGTCCGCGTCATCACGGTGACCAACAACGCCTCCACCGCCTGCGGACTCGACTTCCACCCGGCCGTCGGCTTCAGCGCCAAGGGCTCCACCCTCGGGGTCCAGGCGACGGCCCCCGACGGCCTCGGCGGCGCCCCCGCCCACCCGGTGCGGCCCGGGGCCACCGCCTACGCCGCGGTGGACCTCAACCCGGCCGGGGGCTCCGGGCCCGTCGCCGACGAGATCCACGTCCTGGCCGACCCGAGCCACATGCCGAACGCGGACAGCACCAGCCTCCCGCTCGCCACCCCGGGAACCGTCGCCCGCCCCAAGGTCGGGCTGTACCACTTCAGCGCCCGCGCCTCGTTCGACACCCTCCGCTAGCGGCCCCGGCCGCGGGGGGGCGGAGGGCGCACAGCGGTTCGCCGCGCCGCGCGACGGGGGCCGGTGGCGGTCACCGGCCCCCGTCGGGGCGCAGCTCGATGCGGTCGGGGGCCAGGTCGACCGCCACGCGGTGTTCCATGCCCAGGGCCGCCAGGAACTTCTGCGGGAGCTGGACGCGGCCCGAGCGGTCGAGGACCACGTACTCGCGTTCGCTGACCGATTCCTCGCCGTGCTCGTCGGTGACCAGGCTGCGCAGGACCTCGCTGCTGGTCCGGCCGTCGCGGATCGCCACCGTCCGGCGGACCTCGCCCGCCACCATGGGGTCGTGCGTGACGATGACCACCGTCACGCCGAGCTCCTTGTTCACGGTGCGGAAAGCCTCGAAGACCGCCGCGGCCGTCTCCGAGTCCAGTTCGCCCGTGGGCTCGTCGGCCAGCAGCACCCTCGGGTCGTTGGCCATCGCCACGGCGATGGCCACGCGCTGCTGCTGGCCGCCCGACAGCTGCGCCGGGAGGCGGTCGGCCAGGTCGGCGATCCCGAGGGCGTCCAGCACCTCCGCGGCCCGGGCGGCCTGGCGGGCGCGGGCTCCGCGACGGGCGCCTCCCGACCTCAGTTGCATGGGCAGCGCCACGTTCTGGGCGGCCGTCAGGAACGGCAGCAGGTTGCGGGCCGTTTGCTGGAAGACGAACCCGACCGCCTCGCGCCGGTAGCGCAAGCGGTCCCGCGCCGACAGCTCCAGCAGGTCGTAGCCGGCGACCGCCGCGCTCCCCGCGGTCGGGACGTCCAGACCCGCCAGGATGTTCAGCAGGGTGGACTTGCCGCTGCCCGAGGCCCCGACGAGGGCCACCAGGTCGCCCTGGGCGACCGTCAGCTCCAGCCCCTGGAGGGCCTGCACCTCGACGCCGTCCGTGCTGAAGATCCGCACCAGGCGGTCGCAGGTGATGGCGGCGTCCACCGCGGGGGTGCGGGGCGCCGCGGCCGCCGTCGCCCTGCGGCGGAGTTCCTCGTACGTGGGCTGCTCGGTGTTCAACGCTGGTCTCCCGCTCTCAACTCGGTGGTGATCTGCCGTCGCCCGGACGTCGCCGCCTCGACGAACACGGCCGCGGCGACCAGGGCGGCCAGGCCCAGGGCCGGTGCCAGCACGGGCCCCGCGGTGAGCCGCACCCCGGTCGGCGCATTGGTGCCGACCAGGATGGACAGGTCCATCGCCGGGCCCAGCAGGGCCACCGCGGCGGCCGCCACCAGGGCCCCGCCCAGCGCGGCGGCGACGGTCTGCGGCAGGGACTCGGCGAGGATCAGCGCCACGCCCTGGCGGCGGCGCAGCCCCATGGTGCGCAGCCGGGCCAGCAGCGCCGCCCGTTCGGGGACGGTCCGCAGCAGCGTCAGCAGGACGGCCAGCAGGGCGAAGCCGGCCGCGGCGGCCACGCAGGACCGGAACAGGCGCTCGGCCGAGCGCTGCAGCGGGTCGGAGCCCAGCTCGGCCGCGTACTCGGTGCTGGTGCGCACCGTGTACCGCTCACCGGCCCGCTGCGGCCCGGAGCCCGGGGCCGGTGACGCGGCGGCCGGGGGCGCCGCCGACGGGGCGGGGCCGGCGGCCCGTGCCAGGGCGCGCAGCCGCTGCGCGTCGACGGAGCCGAGGGCGAGCCACAGGTTGGGGCGGACGCCGCCGCGGACCAGGGCCGTCGCGGGGCCCGCCGGCAGGACGACGGTCTCGCCTCCGGGGCCGGTGGGGGCGGGGGTGCAGCCGATCGTGCCGGCGGCCCGTACCCGCAGCTCCCCTCCCGTGCCCGGCCGCAGGGTGTGGGCGCCGGGGCCGGCCTTGCGTGCGAGTCCGGCGGTGAACAGCACCGGCGCCGGGGCGTCGGCGCTGCCGTCCCCTCCCGCCCCGAGGACGGCGGGGTCGAAGGCACCGCAGCCGAGGGAGCGGGACAGGGCCGCGTACGCGGCGGGCTCCGCGACGACCAGGGTGACGCGGGTGCGGCCTTCGGCGGTGCCGAGGACGAGGGAGTCGTCGTCGGTCCACAGCGCCACGGACGTCCGCACGCCCGGGAGTTCGCCGGCGGCCTTCACGAGCCCGTCGGGGAGCGCCCCCGCTCCGACGGGGAAGACCGACGCGTCGCCGCCGATCATCCGGTGCGCTTCCCGCACGCGGGCCGCGTCCACCGAGTCCGTGATCGCCGCGCCGAACCCGCCGGTCGTGACGGCCAGGAGCAGTGCGACGAGCGGCAGGACGGACGGGCCCGTCCGGCCGCGGCCGGGGGCGCCGGCGCGCCTGCCTCCGGGACCCCGCGCGGCCCGCACCAGCCCGAGGAAGCCGACCAGTCCGCGGCTGCGGCCGGCGGCCCGGGCGAGCCCTCCGGTCAGGAGGGGCAGGAGCCGGGCCAGGAGGAGTCCCCCGCACAGCGCGAGCAGCAGCGGAGCCGCGATCAGCAGGGGGTCGGTGTCGCCGTCGGCGGGGCCCACCCCGCGGCGGCGCACCTCCCACACGGCGGCGCCGGTGGCGGCCAGGACCAGGAGCTCGGCCACGGGACGGCGCCACCGCGCGGCCGGGCGCGGCGGGGTGAGCAGGACGGCCGCGCGCACCGGGAGCACGAGCAGCGCGAGCAGGGCCGCCGCCGCGGCGGAGAGCAGTGAGGCCGCGATCCGGGGCGTGGGCAGCAGCAGGACGGCGAGGGCGGTGGCCGCAGCGGCGGAGGGGAGCACCGTGACGGCGCCCTCGCCGAGGAGCCGGGCGACGATGCCGGCGCGTGAGCCGCCGCGGGCGAGCAGCAGCCTCAGTTCGGCCTCGCGGCGGTCCGCGGCGAGCGCGCCGGCCAGGCACAGGACGACCAGGGCGACACCGGCGACTCCGGCGGGTCCGATCGCGGCGAGCGGGGCGGCGGCCCGGCTGCGTGCCCGGGCCTCGGCGAACAGGCCGGGCAGCCGCGAGTTGGTGCGGAGCATGTCCCGGCCGGTCTGCGTGACGAGTTCGGCGGCGACGGGTCCGGTGACGTACGAGGCGATGTCCCGCTCGGTGGCGCCGAGCCGGTCCGCGCGCAGCCGGCCGGTTTCCACCGGGAGCCGCCAGAAGTCCTCGGCAGTGGAGCTCCAGCCGTCCAGGCGGGGGAGGTCGGCGGCGCCGACGAGGGCGTCGGCGCCCCAGTAGATGTTGTCGTCCCGGCGGTACTCGCAGGCGAAGGCGAGGCATCCCAGGTCCACCCAGTAGTCCTCGGTCTCGTCCGGGACCGTGTAGAGGGCGACGACCTCCGCGCGGGGCCCGCCGCCGGGCACGGGCGAGGTCGTCAGGACTGTCCCGAGGCCGGCGCCGATGGTCCGGGCGGCCCGCTGCGAGAGGGCGATCCGCAGCGGGGGCCCGTCGCCGGTGCCGGCGGCGCCGGATGCCGCGCCCGCGGCGGGTGCGTCGTCCGGCCACTGCCCTTCCACCAGCCGCACGTGGGCGCGGGAGTTGCGCACGTACAGCAGGCGCATCACGGGCGGCAGCCCGGACGGGGCGTCGAGTCCCGGGGTCAGCAGCCCGCGTCCCTTGACGGTCCAGGTGCCGTACACCACCGCGTCCGGGTCGACGTGGAAGCTGCCTCCGGTGTGGGCGAGCAGGGTCTCCCGCGTCGCGTCGAGGGGACCGGTGCCCTGCCCCGTCCTGGGGGCCGGGGCGGTCGCCACCAGGCTGGTGTAGCCGGGTCCGCCGCGTTCGAGGAAGGAGCGCAGTGCCCGGTCGGCGCCCCGGTCCTGGGCGCGCGGCAGTGCGGCGGCCAGCAGCACGGCGACGAAGGCCAGTACGGCGGCGAGCAGGCTGCCCAGCCGGGCCGCCCGCAGCCGGGTCCTGACCCACGGCGCGGGCCGCGGAAGGGACCGGCCGGCGGGTGGGGGCGGCGGGGCGGCGTGCTCCGGGGGCGGGGCGGGGGCCGGGGTCGTGGACGGCGGCGGGGTGGTCACATCTCCTCCACGGGGCGCAGCCGGGCGGCGATGTCGCGGCCCCGGGGGCCGCCGAAGGCGGCCGACAGCAGGGGGACGGCCGCGATGGCGGCGGCCGTGAGCAGGGTCTGTCCGAGCGGCATGTCCACCCGTACGGGCGGGAAGGGCCGGTTCGCGTCGCGGGTGAGCACCACGAGGGGCGCCATCAGATGGACGAGGGCGACGCCCAGCCCGGTCCCGACCGCGGCCCCGAGGAGGATCAGGGCTCCCCCCTCTGCGGCGGCGGCCCGGGCCAGCGACCGGCGGGGGGTGCCGAGCGCGAGCAGTACCGAGAACTCCCTGCCGCGAACGCGCCGTTCGGCGGCGGTGGCGGTGGCGAAGCCGATGGCGGCGAGGACGGCGCAGGTGAGGGCGAGGGCGGCCAGCGCGCTCTGCGGGCCGACGCTCAGCGGGTCGTCCAGCAGGCCGGCGGTCATCTCGGCGCCGAGCTGGACGTGCTCGGTCCTCACCCCCGCGCGGAGCGCCTCGGCGACGCGGGCCGGGACGGGGTCGGTGGCCGAGGCGGCGGGCAGCCACCACTCGGTGGGCGGGGCCGGCTGCTGTCCGGCGGTTTCCAGGAGGAAGCGGCCGATGGTGCCCAGGTCGACGGCGAGCGCCGTCCGTCCGGCCACGGGGAGGGCGTCCACGGCGGCGGTGATCCGCAGCGGGACCGTCACCGCGCCGACCGCGATGTGCACGGTGTCGCCGGCGGAGGCGCCGACGGCGTGCAGGTAACGGGTGGTGGCGACGGCCGGGACGGCGGGGGCGACCGGGGCGGCGGGGGCGGGGAACATCAGGGCGTTGACGCCCTTCTCGGTGCCGAACCCGCCCCAGTAGCGCAGCCGCAGCAGCTCGGTGGAGCCGGCCGCGGCCGGGGACAGGACGGGGTTGCCCGAGCGGCGGGGCGCGGTGGGCGGTGCCAGCCGCCAGCCCGCGGCGTCGGCGGAGGCGGCCGGGGCGGCGGCCGGGGCGGCGGTGCCGTCGGCGGTGTCGGAGGCGGCGATCCGGCGCAGGGTCAGTTCGGCGCCGTCGCCGGCGGGGCCGTCGTCCCCGGCGTAGGAGAGCTGGACTGCGGCCAGCGCCAGCGGGGTCGCGGCCGCGCCGATCGGGGCGTCGGTCAGGGAGTCCAGGGGGAACCGGAGGGTGGCGTCGCCGTCGGCGGGGAGGAAGACCCGCTGTGTCGTGTGGGTCACCCCGTACCGGTCGCGCAGCAGCAGGCTCACGGCGGCCCAGCTGGTGCCGGCGGACCGTACGGTCACGTCGAGGTCGACGCGGCGGGGCGAGCCGGGCAGGGTGACGCCGGGGGGCGCGGCGGCCGCCGTCCGGCCGCCGGGGTCCGGGCCGGACGCGGCGAGCGGGGCGAACAGCTCCCGCATGGGGCGGCCGCCGCGCAGGTCCGCGCGCAGGGGTACGTGTGCGCCCGTCTTGACGGCGTCCAGCGCGAGGAGGTCGGCGGTGCCCCCGCCGGGCAGCTGCTGGGGCCGGCGGACGACCGGTATGAGGCGGTCCGCGCCCGGCAGGGCCCCGTAGCGTCCGCCCTGTCCCATCGGGGACATGCTGCTGTCGGAGATCCGCAGTCCGCCGGCGGTCGCGAAGTCCGCCTGGTCGCGCTGGGACGCGGACCAGGCGGAGTGCTGGCCGAGGGCGAGGACCCCGCTGGAGACGGCCAGGACGAGCAGCAGCACGGGCCCGGTGGCCCGGCCGGGCCTGCGGGCGAGCTGCCAGCCGGCCAGGGCCGGGCCGAGGCTTCGGCCGCGGGCCGCGAGGCGTCCCCCGGCCCGCGCGACGAACGGCAGCAGTCGCAGGACCAGCAGCGTGCCCGCGCACAGGGCGAGGACGGGGGCGGCGACGAGGACCGGGTCCACGCCGAGCCCGCCGTCGGCGGGGCCGGTGTCCGGGGTGGCGGCCTCGGTGCCCCCGTAGTGGGACAGCTGCTGGTGGCAGAGGACGGCGAGGGCGACCACGGCCAGGTCCAGTCCGGAGCGGGCGGCGCCCGTCACCAGGGCCTGCCTGCTGCCGGCGCGGCGCAGGACGGCGGCCGAGGCGCCGCGCAGGACGGCGGGGAGGGTCGTGAGCAGGACGCAGGCCAGGGCGCAGCCGGCCGCGACCGGCCAGACCAGCCAGGTGTCGGGGACCTCCAGGTGGACCCGTCCGAGCGGTCCGAAGCGGCCGAGCAGGCGCAGCAGGGGCGGTGCGAGCAGGGGTGCCAGGACGGCGGCCGGGAGGGCGAGCAGCAGGGACTCGGCCGCGCCCAGGGCGCCGAGGCGCCGGCGGGAGGCGCCGCGGGCGGTGAGCAGGATCCGTTCGGGTTCCTGGCGGACCGTCATGAGGTGGGCGACCAGGAGGAGGGCGGCGGCGGAGAGGACGGTGAGCTGAAGGGCGCCGACGAGCAGGGTGGACCGGGCGACCAGCAGTCCGGAGTCCAGCCGGGCCAGCAGTTCGGGCAGTTCGGTGGCCGCCTGGAGGGAGGTGGTCCGCTTGAGGGCGGCTCCGGCGGGGCCGGCCGCGGTCCGGACGGCCCGGGCCTCCGCGCCGGTGATCGTGCGCAGGTCCGGGGTGAGGAGGGTGCCGCGGTAGTCCTGCAGGATGCCGCCCGTGGTGAAGGCCGTGTCGTCCACCATGAGCGGTCCGTAGGTGGTGAAGCTGGCGACCTGGATCTCCCGGCCGCCCAGCGGGTCGAGCCGCCAGTATCCGGAGTCGGGGTCGGTGGCCCGGTAGACGCCGGTGACCAGGACGGTGAGCGGGGGGCCGCCGAAGCGGTCGTCGAGCCGGACGGGAGCGGGCAGCGCGGACTCGGCGAGGCCGAGGCGGGCGAGCGCGGTGCGCGGCACGGCCGCCTGGAGCGGCTGGTCGGGGGCGCCGGCGGGGGCGGTGGCGGCCCGGGGCCAGTCTCCGGCGAGCAGCCGTACGTGGTCCCGGCCGAGCGCGGCGAGGACGGTCAGGTGGGCGTCCTGACCCGGGGCGGCGGCGCCGGGGAGCCCGTAGGAGCGGCTGCGGGCCATGCTCTCGGAGGAGACCGGCAGCCTGCCGAAGACCTCGCCCGCGAAGGCCCGTACCGCCTCGTCGTCCTTGGCGCGCGCGGAGACGGGCTGCCCGCTGGTGACGACGACGGTGGTCCGCGAGCGCTCCGGGCCGGTCAGCGCCCGGCGCAGCCCCTCCTGCGCCACGCCGCGGGTGAAGGCCGTGAGCGCGGTCAGCGCGGTGGCGGTGATCAATACGGTGAGCAGTGCCGCGACCGCGAGGGGCCATCGCCCGCGCAGTCGGCGCACGACGAAGCCGAGCACGTGTTCCGATCCTCCCCCGTCCGGACTCTCGCTACCGGATAGCGGACGATGCTGTCAGATTCGGATCATGAGCGGAAGGGACTTGCGCGACGCATGTGACAGGTGCGCAAATGTGAGCAGAAAACGACAGCGGCCCTCGGCGGGGGAGGCAGGGGGCCGGGAGCGCCGCGCAGACAACTCCACGGGGGATCACATCTCATGACGGCCCATCGACCCACGACGGCGACGGCCACGGCGGCGGGGCAGGAAGGCGACGGGCCGATCGTGGTGGTGGACGACGTCCGCCACAGCTTCGGCAGCGGAGCGCAGGCCGTCCACGCCCTGCGCGGGGTGTCCTTCGAGGTCCGGCGCGGCGAACTCACCGCCCTCCGGGGCCGGTCCGGCTCCGGCAAGACCACCCTGCTCAACCTCGTCGGCGGCCTCGACACCCCGGCGGCGGGACGGATCACCCTCGACGGCACCGACCTCGCGTCCCTCGACGAAGCGGGCCTGCTCGCCCTGCGCCGCGACCGCATCGGCTTCGTCTTCCAGTCCTTCGGCCTGATCCCCGTCCTCTCCGCCGCCGAGAACGTCGGCATACCGATGCGGCTGCGCCGCGTCCCCGCCCGGGAGCGCGAGGAGCGCGCCCGCACCCTGCTGGCCCTGGTCGGCCTCGCGGACCACGCGGAACAGCGCCCCGGCGAACTCTCCGGCGGCCAGCAGCAGCGCGTCGCGGTGGCCCGTGCCCTGGCGAACGACCCCGATCTGATCATCGCGGACGAACCCACGGGCCAGCTCGACCTGGAGACCGGCAGGTCGATCATGGAGCTCCTGCGCGCGGTGGTCCGCGGCAAGGGGGTCACCATCCTGGTCGCCACGCACGACCCGAACCTGATCGAACTCGCCGACCGCGTCGTGGAGCTGCGCGACGGCCGCATCGTCACCCCCGGACCGGACGCCGCGCCCCCCGCCGGCGCCTAGGCCGGGCGCCGCGCCGCGCCCCGCGCCCACGCCGGGCCGGTGGACGGGGCGGGTTCCGGGGGCGGCGGCCCCGCGGAGGCGGGGTCAGGGGCGGGCGTCGGCGCGCGGGCGCTCCAGGACGAAGGTGTCCACCGGCGTCAGCTCTCCGTAGGGGCCGTCGAAGGTGTAGTACGTGACGTGCATCCGGGTGCGTCCGCTGCCGCGGGTGCCCGGGTCGACGTCGAAGGCGGCGAAGCCGTGGGGGTGGACGCGGTCCTGGACGGCGCGCCAGGGGGCGTCCTCGGTGAGGTAGACCGGCTTGCGGTGCCGGCCCTCCGGTTCCTTGCTCACCTCGACCACGACCCGGCCCTTGGGTTCCTCGAACAGGTCGTCCTGGGTGGTGGCGAAGTTGCCGCCGCCGCCGATGATCATGTGCACGGTGCCCTTGCCGGTGTCGGCGACGTCGGTGGCCGTGGAGACCGGGATCGGGGTGCGGGCGTCGTTCGGCAGGGCGCCGCGGACCGGCAGCGAGCGTTCGTAGTAGTGCTCGTGGCCGCAGAGCACCAGGTCCACCCCGTAGGCGTCGAAGAGCGGGCCCCACTCCTGGCGCACCCCGAGGTCGCTGCCGCCGCTGCGGTGGCTGGAGATCATCGGGTGGTGCATGAAGACGACGATCCAGTCGATCCCCCGGTCGGCCCGTGCCGCCTTCAACTCCCGCTCCAGCCAGCGGCGTTGCGCGCCGCCGGAATATCCGCGCAGGTAGAGGTCCCCACTGTCGACGATCGCGACGTCGTCGTTGGCCAGGCTGACGAAACGGACCGCGCCGACGGTGAAGGCGTACCACAGGCCCCGCGTCTCGGGTTCGGCGGCCGTCGCCGCGCCGGGCAGGGAGAAGTAGGTCTGGTAGCCCGTGAGGCCGAGGGGGCCGTTGCCCTTCTCGGTCTCGCCGTTGCCGACGCAGGGCATCCAGGGGCGCAGCCGCGCCGAGCGGCTGTTGCCGATGAACCAGTCGGCCCAGGTCGCCACGCGGTCCTCGCCGATGGCTCCGGCCACGCCCGCGTAACACAGGTCGCCGTTGACCAGGTTGAACAGCGGACCGACCCGTTCCACCGCGGCGACGATGTCGCCGGACGCCTCGGTGCCGCCCTGGGTGCTGGTGTAGAGCGGGAAGGGGCCGAGGGGCGGCGGGGTGTCCTTGGTGGGCCACTTGAGGGTCCGGCGCAGGTTGGGCGTGCCCTGGTCGCCGAAGCTGGTGAAGGTGAACGCGGCCCGGCCGCGCGGCGCGGTGGTGAACGACCCGGTCTCCTGCGCGGCACCGTCGTGCCCGGCCGAGTACAGGTAGGCGGTGTCCGGTCGCAGCCCGGTGATGCGGGCGTGGTGGACGTACACCTCCCGCTGGGAGAGCCCGTCGCGGTAGGTGCGGGTCTCGGCGTCGACCACCCGCCCGGAGCCTCCGTCCGGCGACCCGAGCCGGACCCGCGGGCGCCGGACGGACTGGGGGCTGATCCAGGAGACGGTCATCTCGGTGGCGGGATCGGCACCGAACTGGAGGTGCAGCCCTGCCACGCCGGGCACCCCGATACGGCTGGGCGTGCGCTGCAGCAGCGGCGTCCCGCCGGCCCCGGGTCCCCCGGCGGCCGCGGCACTTCCGCCGCCCCCGACGACGACGGCGGCCGCACCGGCGGTCGGGCCGGTCAGTAAGGTCCTGCGCGGAATCGACATGTCACGCCTTCTCTCGGAGGGAAACCGACCGCGTGAACCCTAGGCGTGATCGACCGCGCCCATTCCGGTGCACGGCACTCTTGAACGAAAATTTCCCCGTCGAAGGCCGTCGGGACGCCTGCCGGGGCGTGTGGTCACCGGAGCGTGACGGTGAAGCTCCGGCCGTAGGCCCGGCGGGTGTCCACGTCCAGTCGGGTACCGGTGCGGACACGGCGTACGCGGACCCGCGGGTCCCCGTCCACCGGCCGCAGCCACCGGCCCGGCAGCAGCACCCCCACCGCGGGGCGCCCGTTGGTCGGATCGGAGACGGCCACCCGTACCGTGCCGGGGGGCGCGCCCGTGGGCCGGTGGCCGACGATCACGGAGCCCGGACCGTCCAGGCGCAGGGCGGCGGTCCCGTGGGCGCCGGGAGCGAAGCAGTTGGCGGCGAGCAGACCGAGACCGGTGTGCGCCACCGCCTGGAGGCGGGCGCTGTTGGCCAGTACCCGGAGGGGCCCGCCCCGCCGGCCGTACCCGCGCATCCGTTCCTCGTCGGCGTTCGGCACCAGGGCCCACCCCGCCCGCAGCGGCGGCGCTCCCGCCGGCCGTTCGAAGGCCGCCGTGAACACCCGCCGGGTGACGGGGGCGTCCGGGTTGGCCAGGCGCAGCGCCCGCGGGCTGCCGGCGGCCAGGTCCACGCGGACCCGCACGGGGGGCGCGTCGAGGAAGAGGTAGCCGACCGCCGTGCCCCGGGTCGGGTCGGCGTACCGCAGCCACCGCAGGTCGCACGGGTCCGCTCCGTCGCCGGGTGCCTCGTAGGGGCGGCCGTCGCGGGTGGCGCCGGTGACGAGGATCCGGTCGTCCGGACGCGCCGTGCGGGCGTCGACCGTCGTCGTCACCGCCCGGCCCGCGCGGTCCCCGACGTCCGCCGCCAGGACGACGATCTCGTCGTCGAAGAGGAACCAGGACTTCGTCGCCGTCGCGTCGCGGTACACCGTGAAGCCGGGCGGCAGCAGGGCCCGGTCCCGGAACGCGGCGTCGTCGCTCTGCACCATTCCCGCCGTGCCGTAGGCGCCGAGGACCGTCCCGCCCGACCAGTCGGCCGTGCCGCGCGGGAAGTACACGTAGGCGTTCTGCGACGCGGAGGAGGCCGTGAACGCCAGGGGGTGCGACGGGTCGTCGTAGTACAGGGCGCCTCCGTACAGCTCGGGCACGGTGCGGCGGCGCTCGACGGGGGCGCTCACGCCGGGCAGGCCGTAGGGGGAGACGGTGGCGTAGTGGCCGAGGTCGTGGCCCGGGCCCTGGTCCTCGCCGGACAGGTACAGGCGGTGGGCCCCGTCGCCCTGGAACCATGGCATGAGGTTCTCGCCGTTCAGGTACTCGTACTTGCTGGTCCGCGTCGAGCTGCGGGCCACGACGAAGGCGTAGCCGGGGCGCCGGTGGACGGTCCGGTCCATGGCGTTGAAGGCGAAGCTGCCGCGCCGGGGCGCCAGGTCCGCGGCCCGCACCGCGGGGTCGTCGAGGAGGTCGGCGTAGCGCGCGAAGGAGAGCGGGGAGACGAAGGCGGCCGGGTCGCCGTCGACCCGGCAGGCGGCGCCCAGGTGCCTGGCGTAGGCCCGCAGCTCCCCCGCCCGGGCTCCGGTGGTGAGGGCGGACAAGCCCAGGACGGCCTCGCACACGGCCCGCGTGTCGGCGTAGCCGTCCTGCGGCCGGGTGAGGGCCCGGCCCTTGACGGTCTCCGTCATCCATCCCTCGAAGACCAGCGGGGCGAAGCCGTCCCGGACCCACCCCGCCACGGCCTCCACCGCTTCCGGCCCGGGCCCCAGACCGGTGCCGTCGAGGAGGGACAGCGCCTCCACGACGCGTGTGAGCAGCGCCGTGCCGTAGGAGCCGGTGGAGGCGACGCAGCCGTGCTGCACGAACGAACCGTCGCGGTGGAAGCCGTCGGTGACCCCGTGCCTCGGGGCGTACGGGTCGAGGGGCGCGAGGACCGTCAGCTGGTCGGCGACGGCCTTGCGGATCCTGGCCGGGTCACGCAGGAGCGCCCCCTGCACCATGCGGTTGGTGGTGATGTCGGCGAGGTTGGCCGCGGTGTGGAACCGCGAGTCCAGGTCCACGTCGCCGTCCGCGCCGTGAACCAGCCGCCGGTCCATCGCCGCCGTGTACGCCGCCGTCAGCCCCGGGTACAGCGCGGCGGCCTCCGGCGCGAGGAGCGCCAGGGTCCGCCCGGCGTGCCGGGGGATGCCGATCTCCCACGGGAACCAGTTGCCGTGGTTCGCCGGGGCCCGGTCGCCGTAGTGCTCCTCGTACAGGCGGACCAGCCCCCGCAGGACCCTCCGCCGCACGGCCGCGTCGCCGGAGGGGCCGGGCGCCGCGCCGCCGGGAACCCCGGTGGCCAGCGCGATCCCGTAGAGCCTGCGGTACGACTCCTCCAGCAGCGCCTCGGAGTCGCCGAGGGGCAGCCCGGCGAAGAGCTCCCGGCCGGTGGCCCGGTCCATGGCGGCGAGGTCGGCCCGCGCCCTCCGGGCCAGCAGGCGGAGCGGCTCCCGGGTCTCGGGCCGGCGGTTGGACGCGGCGGTACCCGCGAGCAGGCCGGCCAGGTTGGCCAGCAGCCGCGCGCAGGGGGCGTCGTCGTCCCCGTGGCCGGGGGCGGAGCGGCCCCGCAGGGCCGGGGGGACGCCGGCGCAGGACAGGGCGTTCAGCAACCGCCTGCGCGTGACGTCCACCGGCCCCGACTCCTCCGCCCGGCCGGGCCGTCCGCCCGGCCGCCTGAGCCAGCCAACCACGCGCGCCGCCCCGCGGGCCGGGTCCGACACGCCTCGGACTCCTCCGTCGCCCCCTCCCCACCTCCGCCCCGGCCGCGTCGCCGTCCGCCGCTCCGACGTGGCCGGTGGTCCGGCTCGGCGACGTGCGGTGGGAGGCGAGGACCGTGCAGCGCCTGCTGAACGCGCACGGACACCCGGTGGCGGTCACCGGGACCGTCGACGCGGCGACCGTCGACGCGGTGCGGCGGTTCCAGCGGGAACGCGGGCTGGACGCGGACGGCCGGGTCGGTCCCAGGACCTGGCCCCGGCTCGTGGTCACCGTACGGCCCGGCGACCGGGGCGAGGCCGTGACCGCGTTGCAGGCCCTGCTCACCAACAGTCCGCGCACGGCATGACCGCCACCGGCATCGCCGAGCCGCAGGTCTGGCTCGCGGTCATCGCCTCCCAACAGCCGCGCCTGCACGGCTGACCTCGGGGCCCGCAGCCGGATCGGCTGGAGGAAGGGGGCGGGCCGGGGTGAGCCCGACCGGCCCGACCGGGCCGCCCCTCTGGCCGCGCCACGGCGGTACGTCCGGCCCGCCCCGGGCGCGGGCGGGCCGGCGTGGTGACGACGGCGCCGGTCACGCCACCCAGGCGGCCCGTACACGCACGGTGCGGGCATCCGGCGCTGCCAGGACGCCGCCGACGCCCTCCGGCCCTGCACCCGGCGCCTCCCGCCGACTCGGCGTCCCCCTGGGGGACATCCCGCACGGAGCGGGGGTCGGGCGCCCCGGCCCCGTGCGGCCTCCGTCAGGGACGTCGCCGCCCGGGCCCGGGGGCGCGGCCCGACCGCCTCGTGGTCCACGTCGACGACGGCCCCCGGGCGGTCACCGCTCTCGCCCCGGGACGGGCGTCGTCGACACCGTGCGCGCGTGGACCCGTCCCTGGCGGGCCGCCCCGGGCGGACACGGCCAACTCCCCCTCCCCGGCCCGTCGTCGCGTCCCTGGGCCTGCCCGTCCACCCCGACCGGGCGGGAACCCCGCTTGCGTGTCCGACTTCCGGGTAGCCGCAGCGCATGGACACCACGACCCACACCACGCCGCTGCGCGCCGTCGCGCTCGTCTGCACGCTCGCGCCGTCGCCGAAGCCGTCCAGTTCGCAGCTGCCGGCGGAGCAGGCCATGGCGGCCCTGGCCGATCACGGCGTCACGGGGAAAGTGATCCGGATCGCCGACCACGACGTCACACCCGGCGTCGGGACCGACATGGGGGACGGTGACGCCTGGCCGGAGATCCGCGGCACGATCACGGGCTGCGACATGCTCGTCCTGTCCACGCCCATCCGGCTCGGCCACCCCTCCAGCCTCGCCCAGCGCGTCCTGGAACGCCTCGACGCCGAACTGGGCGAGAGCGACGACGAGGGCCGCGTGCTCACCTACGGCAAGGCCGCCGCCGTGTGCGTCGTCGGCAACGAGGACGGCGCCCACAAGGTCAGCGCCGACCTCTTCCAGGGCCTCGACGACGTCGGGTTCTCCCTCGCCCCGAACGCCGTCGCCTACTGGGTCGGCGAAGCCATGCAGGGCACCGACTACCAGGACCTCGACAAGACTCCCGAGAAGACCGCGGCCACGACCCGGACCCTGGCCGCGAACACCGCGCACCCGGCGCGCCGGCTCAAGACCGCCGCCTACCCGCCCTCGTCCTGACTCCCCGCTCCCGACCGTGCCGGAAGGAGACCGTCATGCCCTCCCACGACCGGAACCGCCTCACCGATCCGGTATCGCTGCACCCCCGTCCTCCGTTCCCCGAGCAGGACCAGGACCACCCCGGCTCGACCGGGGCCATGGACCCCCGCCCCGACCACGGCGAGGACACCTACCGGGGCCACGGCCTGCTCAAGGACCGCAGGGCGCTGGTCACCGGCGGCGACTCGGGGATCGGCCGGGCCGTCTGCCTGGCCTTCGCGCGCGAGGGCGCCGACGTCGTCCTCACCCACCTTCCCGAGGAAGCCGACGAAGCGGAGGAAACCGTGCGCCTGGTCCGCGAGGCCGGCCGCACGGCCGTGGCCGTCGCCTGCGACATCCGCGACGAGGACGCGTGCACCGCCCTCGTCGACCGGACGGTGGACGAGCTGGGCGGCATCGACCTGCTCGTCAACAACGCCGCCTACCAGATGTCTCAGCCCGACGGGATCGAGGCGATCACCACCGAACAGTTCGACCGGGTGATGAAGACCAACCTGTACGGGATGTTCTGGCTCACCAAGGCCGCGCTGGCCCACATGCCGCGCGGCGGCTCGGTGATCAACACGGCTTCCGTCCAGGGCTACCAGCCCAGTCCGCACCTCCTCGACTACGCCATGACCAAGTCCGCGATCATCTCCTTCACCCACAGCCTGGCCCAGCTGCTGGCCGGGCGCGGCATCCGGGCCAACGCCGTCGCGCCGGGACCGGTCTGGACCCCGCTGATCCCCGCGACGATGCCCGACCCGACGGAGTTCGGCGGGCAGTCACCGCTGGGCCGGCCCGCGCAGCCCGCGGAGATGGCACCCGCCTACGTCTTCCTCGCCTCCGACCGGGCCTCGTACATCACCGGCGAGATCGTCAACGCCACCGGCGGAACCCCCCTGCCGTGACCCCCGACGAAGCCCTGCGCCGGATCGCCTTCCTCCTCGAATGGCGCGGGGCGTCCCCGTACCGGGTGCGGGCCTTCCACACGGCGGCCGACGCCGTCCGCGGCCTGCCGCCGGGCCCGGTGGACGCCGCCGAGGCCGGACGGCTGCGCGGGGTGGGACCGGTCACCGCCGAGGTGATCTCCCAGGCCTCGGCCGGCGCGGTACCGGCCTACCTCGTCCGCCTCCAGGCCGAAGCCGGCCCGGACGCCCTGGCCGGCTGGCGGCTGGCGGCGGCGACCACCGGGGACTGCCACCTGCACTCCGACTGGTCGGACGGCGGCAGCCCGCTCGACGACATGGCCGCCGCGGCCCGCGACCTGGGCCACGAGTGGGCCGTTCTGACCGATCACTCCCCGCGGCTGACGATCGCCCACGGACTCGGCCCGGAGCGGCTCAGAAGCCAGCTGCGGGCCGTGGCGGCCGTCAACTCAAGGCTGGGGCCGGGCTTCCGGCTGCTGACCGGCATCGAATGCGACATCTTGGAGGACGGCTCGCTCGACCAGGAAGAAGACCTGCTGGCCCGGCTGGACATCGTCGTGGCGTCCGTGCACTCCAAGCTCCGCTCGGATCCGGGGCCGATGACCGCCCGCCTGCTGGCCGCGGTCCGCAACCCGCGCGTCGACGTCCTGGGACACTGCACGGGACGCATCATCACCGGCCGGGGCCGCCCGCAGTCGCGCTTCGACGCCGAGGCCGTGTTCGCCGCCTGCGCGGAGTCCGGCACCGCCGTGGAGATCAACTGCCGGCCCGAGCGGCGCGATCCGCCGGACGACCTGCTCGCGCAGGCCGCCGACGCGGGCTGCCGCTTCGCCGTGGACACCGACGCCCATGCCCCCGAACAGCTGCACTGGCAGAGCACGGGCTACGCCCGCGCGGCCCGGACCGGTCTGGGGACGGACCGGCTGATCACCACCTGGTCGCTCGGACGGCTGCTGGACAGCCGAACCGGACGGTGACGTACCCGCCGCACCTGCTCGGCTGCCCGGGCGGCACCGGGCCTCCTGGTCGCCGACGGGCTCGTGCCGCCTCCGCGTGCTGTGGGCGGGCTGTCGGCGGGGACGGCACTTTGTCGGTGTGGTGTGGGCGGCCTCCGGGAGCGTGGGCACCGGGCGCGGCTGCCGGGTACGGAAGGCGCGCCCGTCCGCCCTTGCCGGCCGCACCGATTCCGGGAGCCCTTCATGCCCTCCACACCCGCCGCACCCTCCGGACCCCCGCCCGGGCGGTGGAACGTCCACCGGCTGCCTCGCGCCGAAGGGAAGACCTTCCTGGTCACCGGCGGCAACGCGGGCATCGGGTACTTCGTCGCCGAGCAGCTCGCCGGCACCGGGGCCACGGTCGTCCTCGGCTGCCGCGACGCGGCGAAGGCCGGGGCGGCGATCGCCGCCATCGGCTCGCGCGTCCCCGGCGCCGCGGTGCGGTACGTGCCCCTCGACCTGGCGGATCCCTCCTCGCTCAAGGCATCCGTCGAGGCGCTCGGGCTGGACCGCCTGGACGCGGTCGTGCACAACGCCGGCGTCGCGCTCGACCACCCGCCGCGCCGCGAAACCCGCGACGGCCACGAGCTGATGTTCGCGACCAACCACCTGGGGCACTTCGCGCTGACCCACCACCTGGCCCCGCTGCTCGCGGCGGCCCCGGGGAGCCGCGTCGTCACCACCGGCAGCTTCGCCGCCAAGTCCGAACGGCTGGACCTCGACGATCTCCAGAGCAGGCACGACTACCGGCCCAAACGCGCCTACGCCCGCTCCAAGCTGGCCCAGATGCTCTTCGCCCTCGAACTCGACCGCCGCCTGCGGGCCGTCGGCAGTACGACGCGGAGCGTGCTGGTCCACCCCGGCGGCGCGCTCGACTCGCTCACGCCTTCGCGCCCGCCGGTCCACGTCCGCACCCCCGGCGCGCGCCTGGGGCACCTTCCGCTCCGCCTGGTGGTCCAGGGCAAGGACGCCGCCGCCTGGCCCGCCGTCCGGGGCGTACTCGATCCGGACGTGCGCGGCGGCCGGATGCTGGCTCCCAGGGCCTTCGGGCTGCGCGGCGTCCCGAGGACCGAGCCCCTCTGGAGCCACCTGGCCGACACCGCGACCGCGGCACGCCTCTGGTCGGCCAGCCGCGACCTCACCGGCACGGACCCGGGGCCCGGCCGCTTCGCGGCAGCCCCCTGATCCGGGCGCCCGTCCGTGCGCACGCGCCCGTACCCCTGCGACCCACGATGGGCGCCACCCCGTCGGCCCGTCGGTTCGCCGCACTCGCCGCGCTCCCCCATCGGGGCGGCGCCCTTCCCGGCCTCGCCGACACCCGGCACTCCGAGGACGGCCGAAACCCCGTGCCGTCCAAACGGCGTCAGGCGTCCTGCCATCGGCGGTAGGCGGCGACGGCGGTGGGGAGGGTCGGGTAGATCCGGTCCGGGCCCACCGCCGCCGTGAGCCCGTACGCGTCGAGGGGGGTGCGGAGGTCGTGCTTGACGCGGGCCAGGGCGAAGACGATGTTCCGCTCGACGAGCTCGGTACGCAGGGCCTCCACGGCGTCCAGGGCGGTGATGTCGACCTCGACGTTGGCCTCCGTGTTCAGGACGAACCAGTGGACGGGCCCGGGCTGGGCGTCGACGGCGGCCAGGGCGCGGCGGCGGAAGTCCTCGGCGTTGGCGAAGAACAGCGGGGAGTCGTAGCGGTAGACGAGGAGGCCGGGAATGGTGTGGGCGGTCGGGTAGTCGTCGATGTCGTGCATGCCGGCCAGGCCGGGAACCATGCCTTCGACGGCGTCGTGGGGTCGGGCGACCCTGGCGAGCAGTTCGATGACGGACAGGGCCACCGCGACCAGGACGCCGTGCAGGATGCCGAGCGCCAGAACGCCGAGGGTGCAGCCCAGGGCCAGGAGGAGTTCGCGGCGGCGGAAGGCCGCGAGGCGGCGGAACTGGCCCACTTCCACCAGACGGACGGCGGCGTACACGACGATCGCGCCGAGGGCGGCGGCTGGGGTGTGGGTCAGCAGCGGGCCGAGGAAGAGCAGGACGGCCGCCACGCAGACGGCGCCGGCGAGCGAGTACGACTGGGTGCGGGCTCCGGCGGCTTCGGCGAGGGCGGTGCGGCTGGCACTGCTGCTGACCGGGAAGCCGTGCAGGCAGCCGGCCCCCAGGTTGGCCGCGCCGAGGGCCAGGAGTTCGCGGTTGGCGTCCAACGGGTGCGGGTCGTCGCGGCGCGTGAAGGCGCGGGCCGTCAGGACGACGTCGGTGTAGCCGACCAGGAGGACACCGAGGGCGGGCAGGACCAGCCCGGTGAGGTCGGCCGGCCGGGGCAGGGCGAAGCCCGGAAGGCCCGTCGGCACGGCGCCGATGACGTCGACGCCCCGGTCGTCGAGTGCGAGGACCGCCACCGCGGCCGTGGCGAGGCCGAGGACGACGAGCGGCCCGGGGAGGGGCCGCCAGAGCCTGGGAAGGGTGAACAGGAGGACCAGGCAGGCCAGGCCCAGCAAGGCCGTGGGCCAGTGGACGCCGCCGAGATGGCGGAGGAAGGTGAGGATTTCGGGGAAGAACCCCGATCCGCCGCCCTGCGTCCCGGTGAGGCGGGGCAGCTGGTCCACGATCATGATGAAGGCGACGCCGGCCAGGTAGCCGACGAGCACGGGCCGCGACAGGAGGTCGGCGAGGAAGCCGAGGCGGACGGCCCACGCCAGGACGCACAGGAGTCCGACGACGAGCGCCAGAGCCGCGGAGAGGGCCGCGTACCGGACGGGGTCGCCGGCCGCGAGCGGGCCGACGGCCACGGCGGTCATGAGGGCCGTGGTCGATTCCGGGCCGACGGACAGCAGGCGGGAGGAACCGGTGAGCGCGTAGAGGAGCATCGCCGGGAGCGCGGCCCACAGGCCGGTGACCGGGGGCAGGCCGGCCACGCCGGCGTACGCCATGACCTGGGGGACGAGATACGCGGCGACGGTGACCCCGGCCAGGAGGTCGCCGCGCAGCCAGGTCCTTCGGTACCCGCGGAAGGCGGGCGGCACCATGGCGGCCCGTCCGTACGTGGGCATGGCACCTCCGGGGGCTCACAGGGGGCGGGCGGCGCGTCGTGTGCCGCATCATCGTGGCGCGAGCGGGCGCCGGAGGCGTGGACCCGCGGCCTCGGCACCCCTACGGGCCGCCCGGTCCCAGCCGGTAGCCGGTCACGAGGTCGGGTCTGATCCGGATGGCGCCGGAGGCGGTGCCCGCGACCCAGGGGCGCAGGAGGCGGGCGTAGCGGGCGATCTCGTCGGGCTCGGTCACGGCGGTGGCGTAGCCGGTGGCGGTGACGCTCCAGCCCAGGTGGCCGTCGGGGTCGATGGAGTCGGCTTCGTAGGCGACGACCACCCCCGTGCCGGGGTGGACGCCGAGGAGCGCGGCCAGGGTCGAGTCGTCCTGCACGCGGATGACGATCTCTCCGCCGTCCACGACATGGTTGACCGGGCGCACTGCGGGCAGGGCGTCGCGCGTGAAGACGACCCGGCCCACGTCCACCGTGTCGAGGAGTGCCAGCGCCTCGGCCGCCTGCATCCCCTCCGCTCGGCGTACGGGTCCGGCGGCGGGCGGTCCGGCGGTCCGGCCGGCTGAACGGCTCTTCATCATGGACACCTTCGGTCGGGCGGGACGATGAGCGTCGTGCTACGAGGGGGAGGGGCGGCCGTGTCGTGCGGCCGTCCGCTGCCAGGATCCCCGGCACGGCGGCACCGGGGCATGGGCCGGTCGGGCCCGGGAGGGGACCACAGGGCCCCTCCCGGGAGGGCACCGGCCCGCGAAGACTGGAGGCGGACCCGAACCTGGAGGCCGTCCATGAGCACTCTTTCCCGCACCCGCGTCGCCACCGCGCTGCCCGCCGCGTACCGCTCGCGCCTGATGGAGCTGGCCCGGGAGGTCAACTTCGCCGAAGGGACCCGCATCTTCCGTGAAGGCGGCCACGCCGACCGGTTCTGGATCGTGCGGTCGGGCACCGTCACCCTCGACGTCCACGTGCCCGGCCGGCGCGCGGCCGTCATCGAGCACCTCGGCGCCGGCGAGCTCGTCGGCTGTTCGTGGCTCTTCATGCCGCACACCTGGCGCCTGAGCGCCGAGGCCATGACTCCCGTACGCGCGTACGAGTTCGAGGCCGAGCCGGTGCGGGTGCTGATGGACGCCGACCCGGGCTTCGGCTCGGCCGTCGGGCACTGGGTCGGGCAGGTCCTCGCCCACCGGCTCCAGGCCGCCCGGGTCCGTCTGCTCGACCTGTACGCGCCGTACGGCAGCGGCAGCTACCTCTGACCACCGCAGACCCGAGGAGCCCGTCATGTCCGCGTCCCGCTACACCGTCAGTGACGTCATGACGCACACCGCCATCGCGATCGGCCGCGAGGCGTCGTACAAGGAGATCGTCGAGCTGATGCACCAGTGGAAGGTCAGCGCGGTGCCCGTACTGGAGGGCGAGGGCCGGGTGGTGGGTGTCGTGTCGGAGGCGGACCTCCTGCCGAAGGAGGAGTTCCGGCGTACCGAGCCCGTGCTGCCCGACCAGTTGGAGGAGGCGTCCAAGGCCGGCGGGGTGCTCGCGGAGGAGCTCATGTCGAGTCCGGCCGTCACCGTCCACGCGGATGCGCCGGTCGCGGAGGCCGCCCGGATCATGGCCCGCAGGCACGTCAAGCGGCTTCCCGTCGTGGACGGGGTGGGCATGCTGGAGGGCGTGGTCAGCCGCAGCGACCTCCTGAAGGTGTTCCTGCGCCCCGACGAAGAGCTCGAAGAGGAGATCCGCCTGTCGGTCCTCACCGAGCTGACGCCCGGCACGGCGTTGGACTGCGTCGTCCAGGACGGTGTCGTCACCGTCCGGGGACCGGTACGGGACCGCGCCCTGGTCCCCCTGCTCGCGCGGGCGATCCGCGCGGTCGAGGGGGTCGTGGACGTCCGGATGGAGCTGGACAGCACCGTCGGCGCCCCCGCCTAGGCGAGGGGCAGCGTGAGGCGGAACTCGGTGTGCCCCGGGCGGCTGGTGACGGTGGCGGTTCCGCCGTGTGCCGTGGCGACGGCGTGGACGATCGCGAGGCCGAGGCCGGTGCTTCCGGTCGCGCGGGAGCGGGAGTGGTCGGCCCGCACGAAGCGGCCGAAGACCTCGGGCCGGAGCTCGTCGGGGATGCCGGGACCGTCGTCGGTCACCGTCACGGTCACGCGTTGCGGTCCGGTCGCGAGCGCGACGGTCACCTCGGTGCCGGGTGGGGTGTGCGTGCGCGCGTTGGCCAGGAGGTTGCCGACCGCTTGCTGCAGGCCGCGGGCGTCGCCGGTGACGACGACCGGTTCCTCGGGGAGTTCGAGGCGCCAGTGGTGGCCCGGGCCGGCGGCCCGGGCGTCGGCCGTCGCGTCGAGGATCAGCAGGGTGAGGTCCACCGGCGCGCGTTCGAGCGGCCGCCCGGCGTCCAGCCGGGCGAGCAGGAGGAGGTCGTTGACGAGCGAGGTCATGCGCTGGGACTCCGCCTCGATGCGTTCCAGGGCGTGCCGGACATCGCCGGATACGGGGCCGCGGTGGCGCAGGGCGAGTTCGGCGTGGCCGCGGATGTTCGCGACCGGGGTCCGCAGTTCGTGGCTGGCGTCGGCGGCGAAGTGGCGCAGGCGCTCCTCGCTGGCGTGGCGGCGGCCGAGGGCGTCCTCGACGTGGCCGAGCATGAGGTTGAGGGCGCCGGCGACCTGGCCGACCTCGGTGCGGGGGTCGGCGTCGGGCAGCGGGCCCGGCATGGCGACCTCGCCGCTCGCGAGGGGCAGCTCCGCCACCTCCGCGGCCCGGGCCGTGACCCGTCGCAGCGGTCTCAGGGAGATGCGCACCCAGGCGGCGGCCGCGATGCCGGTGAGTGCCAGGGCCGTGCCGAACAGGACGGCCTCGACCGCCTCGACGCGGTGGACGGTCTCTTCCAGCGGGTGCAGGGGCAGTCCGGTCACCAGGACGTCGCCGTCGTCGCCCCGCACGGCGGTCACCCGGTAGCGGCCGGGGCCGGAGAGGCGCAGGGAGTGTCCGTGGCCGTCGGCGGGGACGCGGGCGAGGGCGCGCCGGTCGTCGGGGGTGAGGGTCAGGGAGCGGTCGGCCGCGTCGTCGACGACGGCCGCCTGGGTGACGGCGCCGTTCAGCAGGCGCGCCCCGAAGGTCCCGTCGGCCTGGCCGCGCGTGTCGGGGCGGTTGTCGGCGTCGGGTTCGGCCTCGTGCTCCAGGCTGGCGGCGAACCGGCCCCCGGACGCGGTGAGCTGCTCGTCCAGCCGTCCGGTCAGGAAGCCCCGCAGCGCCACGGCGGTGGTGACGCCCACGGCCAGGCAGGCCAGGGCGAGCAGGGTGACCAGCCCGGCGGTGAGCTGGCCGCGCAGGGTGCGGGGCGCGAGGCGTCTCACGGGGTGCCGTTCGGCTTCAGCACGTACCCGACCCCGCGGACCGTGTGGATCATCGGGGCCCGCCCGGCGTCGATCTTCTTGCGCAGGTAGCTGATGTAGAGCTCGACGACGTGGGCGCGCCCGCCGAAGTCGTAGGCCCACACCCGGTCCAGGATCTGGGCCTTGGACAGCACCCGGCGCGGGTTGCGCATCAGGAAGCGCAGCAGCTCGAACTCGGTCCGGGACAGACCGATCACGACCCCGCCCCGGGTGACCTCCCGTGCTTCCTCGTCCATGGCGAGGTCGCCGACGGTCAGCCGGTGCGCCCCGTCGGATTCGGCGACCGTCCCCGTCCTGCGCAGCAGGCCGCGCAGCCGGGCCAGGACCTCCTCCAGGCTGTACGGCTTGGTGACGTAGTCGTCTCCGCCCGCGGTGATCCCGGCGATCCGGTCCTCGACGGCGTCCCGCGCGGTCAGGAAGAGCACGCCCACGCGGGGCGCGTCCCGCCGCAGGGCCCGGAGCACCTGCAGACCGTCGGTGTCGGGCAGCATCCGGTCCAGGACCACGGCGTCCGGCCGGAAGTCGAGGCCGGCCGCGATCGCGGCGGCGCCGTCGGCCGCCGTGCGCACCTCCCAGCCCTCGGCGGTCAGCGCGGAGGCGAGGACGTCGGTCACGTCCGGCTCGTCGTCGACGACGAGGATCCGGACCGGTTGGCCGTCCGGGCGGCGCGGGGGTGGGGGCGTACGGGACTCTTCCATGGCCCCTCCAGCATCCCCCGGCCGACGGGCCTGCCGGGCACGCGCCGCCTTTGAGTTTCCTCTGAGTCGCCGGCGCGGGCGGTGCGCGGGCCGTTTTCAGAGGGTACGCAGAGGTTGGGCTGTGAGGCTGCCTGGCGAACCCCCGCCCGCCCCACCGCATCCTCCGAAGGAGCACCATGGGACTCGACCTGGTCAACGGTCTGCCCGCGCACATCCTCCTGGTGCACGTCGTCGTGGTCCTGGCCCCGCTGGCCGCCCTCGCCCTGATCGTGTGCACCTGCTTCCCCCGCGTCGCGGACCGGTTCGGCCCGGCGCTGCCGGTCCTCGCGCTGACGGTGCTGGTCAGCGTGCCGCTGACGACGGAGGCGGGCGAGTGGCTGGAGCACCACGTCGAGCGGGGTCCGCTGGTCCGCCGCCACGCGGAGCTCGGCGACGGGCTGCTGCCGTGGGCCCTGGCGCTCTTCGTCCTGGCCACGGCCGTGTGGTGGGTGCGGCGCCCCGCCGCCGCCCCCCCACCCCCCCCGGCGGCGGCCGGGGGGGGCCCCGTCTCTTATTAAAAAAATACCCAGCCGACCACAATAGTCTTTTGTATATAACGGTG
>NZ_JBBDHD010000335.1:0-459 GCF_044129415.1 Streptomyces racemochromogenes | reverse complement strand
CTCAGCGGTCTCAGGGATGCCTTGGGGCTTTCCCGTCAGTCCCACTGTCCTTCCGGTGCGGGCCGCCCTGTCAAGGGCGCTCCCTGCGGTCGCGTCGCTGCGCGATCGCCTTCGGCGACCCTTGACAGACCGTCCCGCCCCGGAAAGACAAGGACTGCCGGGAAACCCCCAAAAGGACGACACGGTCCTACCTGAGACATGCGGCGGGATCAGCGATCCGTCGGGGTGGTCGGGGCCGCCTCGCCGGGCATCCGGGCCAACGTCATTGCCTCACCGGGCGACAGCCACGCGTCAGATCGCTACGCGCTTCTCTCCTCTCGGCGTCCGCCGCCCGTCCGGGGCCGCTGCCGTCACCAGATGCCGACGGATCCGTCATCCGGGGCCGGTGGGCGCCACAGATCGCTACGCGCTCCTCTTTCGCAGGCGTCCGCCGCCCGTCCGGGGCTGATACCCGCACCA
>NZ_JBBDHD010000101.1:0-25362 GCF_044129415.1 Streptomyces racemochromogenes | reverse complement strand
CCCAGATGCCGTAACCGGTCTCGTGGGCTCGGAGATGTGTAAAAGCGACAGGGGCGGCGGCGGCCACCGCCCCGGCCCTGATGACGGTCCGGCGGGCGGGTGCGGTGGACTGGGCGGCATCCATCGGGGCCTCCTGGTGGGGGCTGGGGCGGGGCCGCGCCGCACCGGCCGGCAGCGCGCCGGGACGGCACGTGCGGGCAGGGCGTACGAAGCTCCTCGCGCGGGGACCGGGCGCGGCCGAGCGGCCCGCCTGTGATCAACACCCTCGGGGAGGAAGTGCGGGCGCGCGCGCCGGAGGAACTGTTTGAGTGATCATTCACCCACCAGGGGTGACGGGCCTCGGCCGGGCGGGGTTACGGCATCATCGCCTCCATGACCACACGACGGCTGATGCTCCTGGACACCGCGTCCCTCTACTACCGCGCCTACTTCGGCGTCCCGGACTCCGTGAAGGCCCCGGACGGCACTCCCGTCAACGCCGTGCGCGGGCTCCTCGACTTCATCGGGCGGCTGGTGCAGGACCACCGCCCCGACGACCTGGTGGCGTGCATGGACGCCGACTGGCGGCCGCACTGGCGGGTGGCGCTGATCCCCTCGTACAAGGCGCACCGGGTCGCGGAGGTGTCGGAGTCGGGCCCGGACGTGGAGGAGACCCCGGACACCCTGGCCCCGCAGGTCCCGATCATCGAGGCGGCGCTGGACGCGTTCGGCATCGCCCGCGTGGGAGTGGCCGGCTACGAGGCGGACGACGTGATCGGCACCCTGACGGCCCGCGCCACCGGCCCGGTGGACATCGTCACCGGCGACCGGGACCTCTACCAGCTGGTGGACGACGCCCGGGCGCGCCGGGTCCTGTACCCGCTCAAGGGCGTGGGCACCCTCCAGGTGACCGACGAGGCGTGGCTGCGTGAGAAGTACGGGGTGGACGGCCCCGGCTACGCGGACCTCGCGCTGCTGCGCGGGGACCCGAGCGACGGACTGCCGGGGGTGCCCGGCATCGGCGAGAAGACCGCCGCCAAGCTGCTGGACGCGTACGGGTCCCTGGCCGGGATCATCGCGGCCGTCGACGACCCGAAGTCGAAGCTCACCCCGACCCAGCGCAAGCGCCTGGACGAATCCCGCCCGTACCTGGCGGTGGCTCCCAAGGTCGTCCAGGTGGCCGCGGACGTCCCCCTGCCCGCCTTCGACCCGGCTCTGCCGCAGTCCCCCGCCCGCCCCGAGATGGTCGACGCGCTCGCCCATCGGTGGGGTCTGGGAGGAGCGATGTCACGCCTGAGCAGCGCGCTCCGCCCATGAGGTGCTAACTTAGGTAATCCTAAGCTTCGTGAGCGTCAGGGGAGACACCGTGGCAGAAGGACGCGCCCGTACCGTCAGCACCGCAGTCGTCGTGCGCACCGAACGGCTGACACCCCACATGGTGCGCCTCGTGCTGGGCGGAGACGGGCTGGCCGGCTTCGGCGCGGGCGCGCACACCGACCACTACGTCAAGCTCCTCTTCGAGCCCGAGGGCGTGCGGTACGCGGAGCCCTGGGACCTGGACGTCATCCGCGCCACGCACCACCGCGAGGCCTGGCCGCGCCAGCGCGCGTACACGGTCCGTGCCTGGGACCCGGCGCGCCGGGAGCTGACCCTCGACTTCGTCGTCCACGGCGACGAGGGCCTCGCCGGCCCGTGGGCGGCCCGCGTCCAGCCGGGAGAAACGGTCCACTTCCTCGGCCCCGGCGGCGGCTACGCCCCGGACCGCGCCGCCGGCTGGCACCTCCTCGCGGGCGACGAGAGCGCGCTGCCGGCGATCGCCGCGTCGATGGAGCGGATGCCGCGCGGGGCGCGGGTGTACGCCTTCGTGGAGATCGACGGCCCGGCCGACGAACAGGAGATCGCCACCCCGGACGGCATCACCCCCGTCTGGCTCCACCGCGGCGACCGCCCGGTGGGCGCGGCCCTGCTGGAGGCCGTCACCGGCCTGGACTTCCCCTCGACGGACGTCCACGCCTTCGTCCACGGCGAGGCGGGCTTCGTGAAGGAACTCCGCCGCCACCTCCGCCTGGAGCGGGGCATCGCCCGCGAGCGGCTGTCCATCTCCGGCTACTGGCGCCACGGCGAGACGGACGAGGGCTGGCGCGCGATCAAGCGGGACTGGAACGCCACGGTCGAAGCCGAACAGGACGTCCCCGCCGCAGCCGCGGCCTGATCTCCCCGCGGGGTGCTCCCCCGACGCCGCCGCGCGGAGCCTCTCCTCACGCGCCGGCGGGGCTGTTCACAGTCCTGCCGACGTGTAGGGGCGGGGGCCCGCGCAGCGGGGACCCGGCGCACCGTTCCCGGGCCGCGCACCGCGCAGCGGAGGCGCACAATGGCGGCATGCGCACGCACCGCGCCGCCGCGCTCGCCGGGGCGGCGATCCTGCTGGCAGCGGGGACGGCCGCGGCGGAGCCGACTCCGCCCCCGCCCCCCAAGCCCCGCATCGGCGACGCCGCCGTCGCCAAGGCGGTGACCCGGCTCGACGCGACCGTCGCGGACGTCATGCGCCGCACCGGCATCCCCGGCGTCGCCGTGGCCGTCGTCCACCACGACAAGGTGCTCTACCTCAAGGGCTTCGGCCTCCGCCGCACCGGCGAGAGCGCGAAGGTGGACCCGGACACCGTCTTCCAGCTGGCCTCCGTCTCGAAGCCGCTCTCCTCCACCGTCGTCGCCGGCGCCCTGGCCGACCCCGCCGCCTGGGACGAGCCCCTCGGCACCTCCCTGCCGGGCTTCGCGCTGAAGGACCCCTGGGTGACCTCCCACGTCACCCCCGCCGACCTGTTCTCCCACCGCACCGGCCTCCCCGACCACGCCGGCGACCTCCTCGAAGACCTCGGCTACGACCAGTCGTACATCCTGGACCACCTGCGCCTCGAACCCCTCACCCCGTTCCGCGCGAGCTACGCCTACACCAACTTCGGCCTGACCGCCGCCGCCGAGGCCGTCGCCCGCCGGCACGGCACCACCTGGCAGAAGCTCAGCGCGGACACCCTCTTCAAGCCCGCCGGGATGACGCACACCAGCACCGAGTTCTCCGCGTACGCCAAGGCCCCCGACCGCGCCTACGGCCACGTGAAGAACCCGGACGGCACCTGGAGCCCCCGCTACGTCCGCGACGCCGACGCCCAGGCCCCGGCCGGCGGGGCCAGTTCCACCGCCCGCGACATGGCCCGCTGGCTGCGGCTCCAGCTCGGCGACGGCGTCCTCGACGGGAAGCGCGTCGTCCCCGCCGACAAGTTGAACCGCACCCGCCTGCCCGAGATCGTCTCGCAGGCCCAGACCTTCCGCGGCGTCCCCCAGTTCTACGGGCTCGGCTGGAACGTCAGCTACGACGACGACGGCCGGCTGCGCCTGGGCCACTCGGGCGGCTTCGAACTCGGCGCCAACACCAACGTCACGATGCTCCCCCTCGAACAGCTCGGGATCGTCGTCCTGACCAACGCGGCCCCGGTCGGCCAGGCGGACGCCATCGCCCTGGACTTCTTCGACACCGCCGAACACGGCAGGCCGACCGCCGACTGGCTGGCCCTGACCGGCGCGCTCTACGCGCAGCAGCTGAACGAGGGCCACCGCTCCACCACCGACTACGCCCACCCCCCGGCCGGCGCCGCGCCCGCCAAGGCGGCCGGCACCTACACCGGTACCTACGACAACGCCTACTACGGCCCCCTCACCGTCACCGCCGACGCCAAGGGCGCCCTCACCCTCTCCCTGGGCCCCAAGCCCCTGCGCTTCCCCCTGACCCACTACGACGGCGACACGTTCAGCTTCGTGACCGTCGGGGAGAACGCCGTCGGCCGCACCGGGGTGACCTTCTCCGACGGCACGGTCCGCGTCGAGTACCTGGACGCCGAGCACCTGGGCACGTTCACCCGGAGGTAGCCGCCTACCCTGGTCCCGATGAGCCGCAGATCCCACATCCCGCCCGCGCCCCTCCCCCAGCGGGACGGCATCGACCCGGTCCGGATGCGCCTTCCCCCGGACCCCGACGGGCGGTGGCCGCACCTGGGCGACTACCTCACCGAGCGCTACGCGGGCACGCGCGGCGCCGAGTCCATGGCCCGGCTGCTCGCGGACGGCCGGGTGCTGGGCGAGGGCGGCCGGGTGCTGCGGCCGCAGGACCCGTACGAGCCCGGCGGCTGGCTCTGGTTCCACCGGGACATGCCCGCCGAGCCGCCCGTCCCCTTCCCGATCCGCGTCGTCCACCGCGACCACCACCTCCTGGTGGTGGACAAGCCGCACTTCCTGGCGACCACCCCGCGCGGCAGCCACGTCACCCAGACCGCCCTGGCCCGGCTGCGCCGGGAACTGGACCTGCCCGCGCTCAGCCCGGCGCACCGGCTGGACCGGATGACGGCCGGACTGGTGATGTTCAGCATCCGCCCCGAGGACCGCGGCGCCTACCAGCTCCTCTTCCAGCAGCGGCGGGTCCGCAAGGAGTACGAGGCCCTCGCGCCCCACGACCCGTCCGTCGACCTGCCCCGGACGGTGCGCAGCCACATCGAGAAGCTCCGCGGGGTGATGGCGGCCGTCGAACTGCCGGACGCCGAGCCCAACGCCGAGAGCCTGGTCGAACTCCTGGAGGTCCGGGGCGCCCTGGGCCGCTACCGCCTGACCCCGCACACCGGACGCACCCACCAGCTGCGGGTGCACATGAACAGCCTGGGCCTGCCCATCCTCGGCGACCCGGTGTACCCGGTGGTGGCCGGGCCGGCCGACCCGGCGGACTACCGGCGTCCGCTCCAGCTGCTGGCCCGCACCCTGTCCTTCACCGACCCCGTCACGGGCCGCGCGCACCATCTGGAATCGGGCCTTTCCCTCCAGGCCTGGGACGACCCGGAGGGCTGGGCCTCAGGGCCGCCGGACACCCCCTAGCAGGCCGGGGCCACACCCGCGACGCGCAGTGCCGCATCCGCGGCGGCCTCCGCGAAGGCCGCCACCGGGCGGTCCGGGTCCGAGCGGCGGACCAGCATGACGCCCTCGATCAGACCGAAGACCAGGTCCCCCCGCAGGGACAGCCCCGCCCGGTCCCCGGCCAGTTCGCGGCCGAGGGGGGTGGCGTCGAGCAACGCCCGGTAGTTGTGCCGCAGTTCGTCGCGCATCCGCCGGAACCGCCCCAGCCGCGGCCGGTCCAGCTCGGGCAGCAGGTAGAGGGCGCCCAGGTTGTACGGCCCCCCGCACAGCAGCAGCACGTCCGAACGGCACAGCTCCCACAGCCGGAGCGCGGCGGGCCGGCCGCTGTCGTCCAGCAGCCGGCGGGAGAGCGCGAGGGAGGGGGCGACCGTGGACTCCAGCAGTTCGGCGAGGAGTTCCTCCTTGCCGCCGAAGTAGTGGTACATCGTGGCCTGGCGCATCCCGGCCCGTTCGGCCACCGCCCGCGTGGTGGTGGCCGCGTACCCCCGTACGGTGAACAGTTCGGCCGCCGCACAGAGGAGTTCCTCGCGCGGCGGCCGGCTGCTCGGCGGTCTCAGCCGGTCGGCCCGCGGCCGGCCGACCCGTCTCGGCCCCTCATCCGTTCCCCCACTCATGGATCCGATCGTCGCACAGGGCGCGCCGAGCCGATCATGGCAAGAGATGAGATCCGGCCGTCCACGGACTCGGAGGAAGCACCGAAAGCGCTATCCGACCGAGCTGTAGGCCACGACGCCCCGCAGCAGGGCGTCGACGGCCTTGCGGGCGTTCTTCGCCACCGTGCTCCCCCCGGCCGAGGACGGCGGGGCGGTGGAGGCCGGTGCCGCCGCCGCGATCTGCCCGAGGACGTCGATGACCTGCTTGCACCAGCGCACGAAGTCGCCGGCCGGCATCTCCGCCTCGCGCAGCACCTCGTCCAGGCTCTTGTCGGAGGCCCACTGGTAGGCCGCCCACGCGAAGCCCAGGTCCGGCTCGCGCTGCCCCACGCCCTCCGCCTGGTTGATGCGGTGCTCCTCCTCCAGGGCGTCGAGCCGGCCCCAGATGCGGACCATCTCGCCGAGCGCCGCCTTCGCCGGGCCGTTCGGCACCTTCGGCGGCGTCGCGTCGTCGGACTGGCGGGCCTCGAAGACCAGCGCGGAGACGCAGGCGGCCAGTTCGGCCGGGTTCAGCCCCTCCCAGACACCCTCGCGCAGGCATTCCGAGGCCAGCAGGTCCAGCTCGCCGTAGAGCCGGGCCAGCCGCTTGCCGTGCACGGTGACCTCGTCCTCGCGCAGGTAGTCCAGCTCGGTGAGCAGGGCGTGGATCCGGTCGAAGGTACGGGCGATGGTGTTCGTCCGGCCCTCGATGCGCCGCTCCAGCTGCTGCGTGTCCCGCTTGAGGCGGTGGTAGCGCTCCGCCCACCGGGCGTGGTCCTCGCGCTCGTCGCAGCCGTGGCAGGGGTGCGCCCGCAGCGCGGCGCGCAGCCGGGCGATCTCCCGGTCGTCGGCCGCGGCGGCCCGGCCGCGCCGCTGCCGCTCGGGCTGCACGTGGCCGGCCTTGGTGCGCAGGGCGGTCGCCAGGTCCCGGCGGGACTGCGGGGAGCGCGGGTTGAACGTCTTGGGGATCCGCATCCGGTCGATGGCCTCGACCGGCACCGGGAAGTCGATCGCGGCGAGCCGCTTGACCTGCCGTTCGGCGGTGAGCACCAGCGGGCGGGGGCCCTCGGCGTACTCGTACCCGCGGTGCCCGTTGCTGCGCCCGGCCGGTACGCCCGGGTCGAGGACCAGGGCGAGTCCGGCGAACTTGCCGGTGGGGACGTGGATGATGTCGCCCGGCTTGAGCCGCTCCAGCGAGCTCGCCGCCTGGGCGCGGCGCTGCGCCGCCCCCTGCTTGGCCAGCTCGGTCTCGCGGTCCTTGAGGTCGCGGCGCAGCCGCGCGTACTCCTCGAAGTCGCCGAGGTGGCAGGTCATGCCCTGCCGGTAGCCCTCCAGCCCCTCCTCGTTGCGCTGGACCTGGCGGGAGATCCCGACGACCGAACGGTCGGCCTGGAACTGCGCGAAGGAGGTTTCCAGCAGTTCGCGGGAGCGGTGCCGCCCGAACTGCTGGACCAGGTTGACGGCCATGTTGTACGAGGGCTTGAAGCTGGAGCGCAGCGGATAGGTGCGGGTGCCGGCGAGTCCGGCGAGCTGCACCGGGTCCATGCCGCGCTGCCACAGCACCACCGCATGGCCCTCGACGTCGATGCCGCGGCGGCCGGCCCGGCCGGTGAGCTGGGTGTACTCGCCGGGGGTGATGTCGGCGTGCTGTTCGCCGTTCCACTTGACGAGCTTCTCCAGGATGACCGTGCGCGCGGGCATGTTGATGCCCAGGGCGAGGGTCTCCGTGGCGAAGACGGCCTTGACGAGGCCGCGGACGAAGAGCTCCTCGACGACCTCCTTGAAGGTGGGGAGCATGCCCGCGTGGTGGGCGGCGATACCGCGCTCCAGGCCTTCGAGCCACTCGTAGTAGCCCAGGACGTGGAGGTCCTCGGCGGGGATGGAGGCGGTGCGCTCCTCGACGAGCTCGCGGACCTTCAGGCGCGCGCTGTCGTCGTTGAGCCGCAGGCCCGCGTAGAGGCACTGCTGGACGGCCGCCTCGCAGCCGGCCCGGCTGAAGATGAAGTTGATGGCCGGGAGCAGGTCGTCGTTGTCCAGGCGGGCGATGACCTCGGGGCGGCCGGGGGTCCAGATGCGGCTGCGGGAGCGGCGCTCGCGCTCGCGGTCGGCCTCGCGGACCATCTTGCCGCGCCGCCGGTCCTTGGGGCTGTAGCCGCGGGTGTTCTCCTCGCGGGCCATGCGCAGCAGGTCGGGGTTGACCTCGCGGCGTGCGGAGCCGCGGCCTCCGTGGTCGGACTCCTCCTCGAAGAGGTCGTAGATCCGGCGGCCGGCCATGACGTGCTGCCACAGCGGGACGGGCCGCTCCTCGGAGACGATCACCTCGGTGTCGCCGCGGACGGTGTCGAGCCAGTCGCCGAACTCCTCGGCGTTGGAGACGGTCGCGGAGAGCGACACGAGGGTCACCGAATCGGGGAGGTGGATGATCACCTCTTCCCAGACGGCGCCGCGGAAGCGGTCGGAGAGGTAGTGCACCTCGTCCATCACGACGTAGCCGAGGCCGCCGAGCGCCTGCGAGCCGGCGTAGAGCATGTTGCGGAGCACCTCGGTGGTCATCACGACCACGGGCGCGTCGCCGTTGACGCTGTTGTCGCCGGTCAGCAGGCCGACCTTGTCGGCGCCGTAGCGCTTGACGAGGTCGGCGAACTTCTGGTTCGACAGGGCCTTGATGGGCGTCGTGTAGAAGCACTTGCGGCCCTGCTGAAGGGCCAGGTGCACGGCGAACTCGCCCACGATGGTCTTGCCCGAGCCGGTCGGGGCGGCCACCAGGACGCCTTTGCCGGCCTCCAGTGCCTTGCAGGCCTCGACCTGGTACGGGTCCAGGTCGAATTCGTACATCTCGCGGAAGGGGGCCAGGGCGGAGGCCTCTTCGGCGGCGCGGATCCGGGCAGCGGCGTACCGCTCGGCGGGTGAGAGTTCTTCGGTCATCTTGCTGTCGAGCCTACCCGCCGCCTCTGACAACAGTCCCGATCATTATGTGATCGGCCCGGGCCCCCGGGACGGCGCGCGGCCGGTCCCGGGAGCGGCCCCGGGGTCAGGTGGCGTCGTCGTAGCCGTTGATCTGGCGGCGGCCGCCGTCGGCCTGCTCGGGCAGGACGGAGGGGGCCGGGGCCGCGTCCGCCGCGCCGATGGACGAGGGGGTCAGGTCCAGGTCCGAGGCCTCGTCGTCGTCGAGGTCGGCGTCCGGGTTGGCGCGCCGGCGCCGGCGGTCGTTGAGGAGGCAGATCCCGAGGGCGAGGAAGTACAGGGCCACGATCGGCGAGGCCAGGGTCAGCATGGTGACCGGGTCGCCGGTGGGCGTGGCGAAGGCCGCGAAGATCGTGATGCCGAGGACCATGCCCCGCCACCAGCCGGCCAGCCGCTTGGCGCTGAGGATGCCGGTGAAGTTCAGCAGCACCAGGATCAGCGGAAGCTCGAAGGCGAGGCCGAAGACCACGACCATGCGCGTGACCAGGTCGAGGTAGTCGTCGACCGGGAGCAGGTTCTTGACGTGGTCGGGGGTGAAGCCGAGGAGGATCTCCGCGGTCTGCGGGAGGATCTTGTAGGCGAGGACGGCGCCGGCCAGGAACAGCGGGGCACCGACGGCCACGAAGCTCAGCGTGTACCGCTTCTCGTTCTTGTGCAGGCCGGGGGCGGCGAACGCCCACAGCTGGTAGAGCCAGACGGGGGCGGACAGCACCATGCCCGCGGAGAGGCCGACCTTCAGCGCGATCGAGAAGGGCCCGGTGAGGCCGTTGGCCGTCATCTCGGCGCAGGGGGCTCCGTTGCGCTGGTGGGTGGCCCCGTTCACGCAGCCGACGGAGGAGAGCATCGGCTCCAGCAGGAAGTCGATGATCGGCCGGAAGAAGTAGGCGCAGACGATCGTGACCACGGCGATCGCCAGGACCGACTTCAGCAGGCGGTTTCTCAGCTCACGCAGGTGCTCCACGAGCGGCATCCGCCCCTCGGCGTCCTTCGGAAGCCGATCTCGATTCCCCTGCTTGCGGGCAGACTTGAGCAACCCACGTCCCTTGTCTCGTTGCAAATGACCGGCGTGCTGGGGGTGACCCCCGGGTGGCGTCAGCCCTGGGCGGTACGGCCCGGCTCACCGACCGGACGGGAGCTGGTGACGTCACCGGGCGCGGCCTGGATGGTGCGCGGGGCGACGGGCTGCTGGGCGTCGGCGGCCGGGGCGGCGGCGGGCGCGTCGTCGGCCTCGCCGTCCTTCTTCATGGCCTTGGCCTCGCTCTTGAGGATCCGGGCCGACTTGCCGAGCGAGCGGGCCATCTCGGGGAGCTTCTTGGCGCCGAACAGCAGCACGATGACAGCGATGATCAGAAGGATCTCAAGGGGCTTCAGATTGCCGATCATGTGTGTCTTCCTTACTCACCGAAACGGCTGGTTTGTGGTGGCCTCGCGGATACCGGACACACGTCCGGCACCTTCTCTGACATGGATCGTAACCCCCGAGGGTTAACGCCCGGCAATCCCCAGGGGGGTCCGCGCTCGACTGCGGCTCCGACGGTACGGGTCCGGCCGCACGGTTTCCATAAAGCGGACGCGCCCAGCGTGCCGACGCCCTAGGGCCGCCGCAGCGCGCCCTCGCGGCGGGCCGCTCCGGCCAGGTCGGCCGCGGCCCGCTCCAGGTCGCCGGAGGCCTCGGTGATCCGGCGGCTGGCCCGGGCCACCTGCCCCGACAGCTTCCGGACCTCCAGGAAGACCCGCAGGGCCAGCACGGACAGGACGGCGACCCCGAGGAAACCCAGGGCAATCGCAAGCATCGGCCACAGCATGGGAGGAGCCTAGCGCGCCCGTCTCACAGGCTGCGCAGCGTGCTCACTCCCCCGCCGGTCAGCAGCTCCACGATCCGCTCACCGGCGGGTTTGCGGACCGCGGCGGAGCACTGGGGGCAGGTGAAGGAGTAGAAGGTGGTCCGCCGGCTGCCGCCGATCGCCAGTCTCAGGGCGTCCGCCGCAAGCTCGAAGCGCGCCCGGCACTCGGGACAGGCGGCCTTGAAGGTGACCGGTTCCGGACCGGAAGATGGCGACATCTCTCCGTTCCCCCTCTAGACCCGTTCCCCGTACCCCGCGAGTGCTTCTGCGGCGGCCTTGCGGGCGCTGTGCGCCAGCTCCGGCGGCGAGACGATCCGCCCGTCGCGGCCCAGGCGCAGCGCGAGGCGGCGCAGCGAGGCCGGGTCGGGGCTGCGCAGCACGATCCGCAGGCCGCCGCCGGGCAGCTCCTCCGCGCTGTCGTGCGGGTAGTACTCGGCGACCCAGCGCCCGCCGGGGCCGACCTCGACGACCACCTCCGGGTCCTCGGCGGCGGGCTGCACGAGGCCCTCGGACAGGTCGCGGGGCTCGATGGCGGGCGGTTCGGCCCGCTCGTCGAGGAGGCGGATCTCGGCGACCCGGTCGAGGCGGAAGGTGCGCCGGGCCTCCGAGAGGTGGCACCAGCCCTCCAGGTAGGTGTGGCCCACCGCGAAGAGCCGGATCGGGTCGACGGTGCGCTCGGTGAGCTCGTCGCGGGCCGGCGAGTAGTAGCGCAGCCACAGCCGGCGCCGCTCGGAGATGGCCCGGTCGACGTCGGCGAAGACCCCGCCCTCGGACTCGAAGGTCACCGACAGCCGGGAGCTGGCGCCCGCGGCCTCACCGGCGGCGGCCTCCAGCTTGGCGGTGGCCCGCAGCAGGGCGTCCCGGTCGCTCTCGCGCAGCCCCGGCAGGGTCGCCACCGCGCGGGCGGCGACGAGCAGGGAGGTGGCCTCGTCGGCGGCCAGCCGCAGCGGTTCGGCGGTGGACTCTCCCGACGCGTCGGCGTTGTGCCACCAGATGCGGTCGCCGTCGGTGTCGATGTCGAGCAGGTCCCCGCCGCGGAAGCTGGTGCCGCACATGGGCAGCACGTCGAGGTCCGAGATCAGCTCGTCCTCGGTGATCCCGAAGGCCCGGGCGACGTCCGCGACGTGCGCCCCGGGGCGCTCGCGCAGGTAGGTCACCAGGGACAGCATCCGGCGGGTCTGGTCGATGGCGTTCGCGGCCATGCTGGTACGTCTCCCCCTCAGGGCGTTGCTAGTGAAGTGCGGGTCAGCCCTGGGCGACGGCGCGCAGCCGGTCCACCACGTCGGCCCGCAGGTCCGCGGGTTCCACCACGACCACGTCCGGGCCGAACTCCACGAGCCAGGCGTCCAGCCCGTGCCCGTAGGGGATCTCCAGCTCGTCCCACCCGTCGGCGCCCTCGCGCACCGCGGTGGCCTTGGCCCGCAGCGGATAGCCCGCCCCGGCGCGCAGCCGGATCAGCGCCGACCGCTGGGCGCCCTCGCCGGCCCAGGCCGCGACGGTCTCGCGCACGGTGACCACGTCGGGCACCTCGGCGGTGTACTTCCCGGCCCGGGAGCGCACCTTGCCGGTGATCCGCGAGAGCCGGAACACCCGCTCCGCCCCGCGGTCGCGGTCGTGGCCGGCCAGGTACCAGTGGCCGCGCCAGCACTCCAGGGCCCACGGCTCGACCTGCCGGGTCTCGGGCCGGGCGGCGTTGGACTTGCGGTAGTCGAAGACCACCGGCCGACGGTCGCGGCAGGCCAGCATCAGGGGCTCGAAGGCCGCCTCGTGGACGGGGATGCGCGGCTCGATGGCGCTGTGCTGGCCCTCGTACGGGTCGCCGGCCTCCGGCATGCCGCCGGCGCGCAGCTTCTGCAGGGCGCCGCTGGCCGCGCCCGCGAGGCGGGCCTGCTGCCAGACCTTGGCTGCCAGTCCCAGCGCGGCGGCCTCCTCGGCATCGAGGGAGACGGGCGGCAGCCGGTTGCTGTCGCGGCGGGCCAGGTAGCCGGTCTCGCCCTCCAGGTTCTCCACCGTCTCGATCACCAGGCCGAGTTCGCGCAGGTCGTCCTTGTCCCGCTCGAACATGCGGTTGAAGGAGTCGTCGTTCCCGGCTTCCAGGTAGGCCTCGATCGAACCGCGCAGCTCGCGCTTGCTGAGGGGACGCCGGGTCCCCAGCAGACACAGCGCCAGGTTCATCAGCCGCTCGGCCTTGGCAATCGCCATCGACGCCCTTCCCCCACTTGCTCGGCACACACTCTCGTGACCGTTGACCGTACCGCCAAGGCGCTCCCCGGCAAAAGCGAGGGCCCCCGCCTCACGGCGGGGGCCCAGCGCGGTGACGGCCCGTGGATCAGGCGGCCATCAGGTCGCAGACGAAGATCAGCGTCTCGCCCGGCTTGATGGCGCCGCCGGCGCCGCGGTCGCCGTAGGCGAGGTGGGCCGGGATGACCAGCTTGCGGCGGCCGCCGACCTTCATGCCCTGGACGCCCCGGTCCCAGCCCTCGATGACCTGGCCGACACCCAGCTTGAACTGCAGCGCGGAGCCACGGTTCCAGGAGGCGTCGAACTCCTCGCCGGTGGAGTAGGCCACGCCCACGTAGTGGACCGAGACCACGGAGCCGGCCTTGGCCTCGGCGCCCTCACCCTCCCAGATGTCCTCGATGACCAGGTCGGCGGGGACCGGGAAATCGGGGAAGTCGATCTCGGGCTTTTCGAGCTTGTCGCTCACGGAACTGCTCCTCATGCGTACGAATGCGGGCCCCTCGCCGCGGAGGCGGAAAGGGGCGACCCCACCAGTCTTACACTGCGCCGACGATGTCCACGACGAAGACCAGGGTGGAGTTGGCCGGCAGGTCCTCACCCTTGGCCTGGTCCTTGTACGCCTGCTCCGGCGGGATCACCAGCAGGACGCGGCTGCCGACCTTCTTGCCCACGAGGCCCTTGTCCCAGCCCTCGATGACCTGGCCCTGGCCGATCTTCGTCGAGAACGGGGCGCCCGTCTTCCAGGAGGTGTCGAAGAGCTTGGCGGCGTCCTTGCCCTGGTTCGGCGCCCAGGCCGCACCGCTGTACTGCATGTACACGGTCTGGCCGGACTTGACCTCCGGGCCCTTGCCCTCGATCAGGACCTTGTCGACCAGCTCCTTCGGCGGGTCGTTCTTCGGGATCGTGATCGTGGCCTCCTTCTCCTCGTCGGCCTTGACCTGCGGCAGGTCCGACGGGATCGCGGCCTGGGTGCCCTCCGCCTTCTTCGGCATCACGGAGTCGACGTCCATCACGAACACCAGGTTGTCCTTCGCGCCCACGCCCAGCTGCGGCTGGCCCTGCTCACCGAAAGCGGCGGCCGGCGGAGCGACGACCAGCAGACGGCTGCCGACCTTCTTGCCGAGCACGGAGTCACTGAACAGCGGCAGCATCTGCGGCGAGCCCGCCGGGACCACGACCGGCTCGCCGTCCTGGTCGTAGGAGCCCTTGATGTCCTTGCCGCTCTTCCAGATCTTGCCCGTGTACTTGGTGACCACGAGATCGTTCTTCTTGATCTCCGGGCCGGTGCCCTCCTTGAGGACGCTGACCACGAACTTGCCGCTCGGCTCGCCCTTGGGGACGGTGATCTCGGCCTTCTTGCCCGCGTCACCGGCCACCGTCGGCATCGGGTCCGCCGACGCCACCGGCTTCGGCACGTCGGCGGCGGGCTTGGAGGCGTCGGCCGACGGAGAGGAGTCCTTCTTCCCGGAGTCGTCGCCCCCTCCACAGGCTGCGGTGAGCATCAGAGCCGGCACGATGAGCGCGGCAGCAAGTCGGCGTCGCACAGTGGTCCTCAGGGTCGGTGGAATGGTCCGTCGTAGCGGCCCACTCTACGGGCTGCCCCCTGCGCCACAAGGCTCTGGCATGCGAGGACCCCGCACGCGGAACGCGTACGGGGCCCCCGCCCCACCGGTCACATCCCGGCGATGAGCTTCTCCACCCGGTCGTCCACCGACCGGAAGGGGTCCTTGCACAGCACCGTGCGCTGCGCCTGGTCGTTCAGCTTCAGGTGCACCCAGTCCACGGTGAAGTCCCGCCGCTGCTCCTGCGCCCGGCGGATGAAGTCCCCGCGCAGCCTCGCCCTGGTGGTCTGCGGGGGCACCGACTTGCCCTCGAAGATCTTCAGGTCGTTGCAGACCCGCTCCGCCTGCCCCTTGCGCTCCAGCAGGTAGTACAGGCCCCGCCGACGGTGGATGTCGTGGTAGGCGAGGTCTATCTGGGCGACCCGGGGGTTGGACATGGTCATGTTGTGCTTGGCCCGGTAGCGCTCGATCAGCTGGTACTTCATGACCCAGTCGATCTCACGGCCGATCCGGTCCAGGTCCTCGGCCTCGATCGCGTCCAGGGTCCGGCCCCACAGCTCCAGCACCCGCTCCACGACCCCCGTACGGATCCCCCGCCGCTCGGCGAAGTCCAGGGCCTTCTCGTAGTACTCGCGCTGGATCTCCAGCGCCGAGGCCTCCCGGCCGCTGGCCAGGCGCACCTTGCGCTGGCCCGTGGTGTCGTGGCTGACCTCGCGGATGGCCCGGATCGGGTTCTCCAGGGTCAGGTCCCGCATCACCGTGCCCGCCTCGATCATGCGCAGCACCAGGTCCGTGGCACCAACCTTGAGCAGCATCGTCGTCTCGGACATGTTGGAGTCCCCGACGATCACGTGCAGGCGCCGGTAGCGCTCCGCGTCCGCGTGCGGCTCGTCGCGGGTGTTGATGATCGGCCGGGAACGGGTGGTGGCGGAACTGACGCCCTCCCAGATGTGCTCGGCCCGCTGGCTGACGCAGTACACCGCGCCCCGGGGGGTCTGCAACACCTTGCCCGCACCGCAGATCAGCTGGCGGGTGACGAGGAAGGGAATGAGGATGTCCGCCAGACGGGAGAATTCACCGTGCCGGGCCACGAGGTAGTTCTCGTGGCAGCCGTACGAATTGCCCGCCGAGTCGGTGTTGTTCTTGAACAGGTAGACGTCGCCCGCGATTCCCTCCTCGTGCAGGCGGCGTTCGGCGTCGACCAGCAGACCTTCGAGAATGCGCTCGCCGGCCTTGTCGTGGGTGACCAGTTCGGTCAGGTTGTCGCATTCGGGAGTTGCATATTCCGGATGCGATCCCACGTCGAGGTACAGGCGGGCGCCGTTCCGCAGGAACACATTGCTGCTGCGGCCCCATGACACGACACGGCGGAAGAGGTAGCGCGCCACTTCGTCAGGAGACAGTCGGCGCTGTCCCCTGAACGTGCACGTGACGCCGTACTCGTTCTCCAGCCCGAAAATGCGGCGGTCCATGACTGAACATTACGCCTTCCGCCCTCTTCTGAAACCGGGTTCGAGAGCGGCGTTCCGATCAGTTTTTGATCAACTGCTCCGAAGACACCCCCGCGGACCCCGCGACGGCCCGGCTGCGGCCGCCCGCGGCGAGGACCCCCTGAGTGACCGTCAGGACCAGCAGGGCCGCCGCCCCGGCACCGCCCGCGACCGCGAAACCGGCCGTCGAACCGCCCAGTTCCACCGCCGGACCGGCCGCCGCCGTACCGATCGCCGCACCCACGCCGAAGAACGTCACCAGCCACGAGAAGGCCTCGGTCACCGTGCCCGCCGGGGCGTGCCGGTCCACCACGATGAAGGCACACGCCAGCGAGGGCGCCAGGAACACCCCCGACAGCGCGGCCAGCGCCGTCATCGCCACCGGCCCGACGCTCAGCAGCAGCGGCAGGTAGCCCACCGCCAGCAGCCCCACCAGCAGCCGCAGCCGCCGCTCCGGAGCCCCCGCCCACTGCCGGCCACCGTAGAGCACACCGCCGACCAGCGCGCCCAGACCCAGCGCCGCCATCAGCCAGCCGTACACCGCCTGGCCGCCGTGGCCGTCGGAGTACGCCACCGCCGCCACCGCGATCGAACCCAGCGCCATGCCCACGAAGAAGAACGCCCCCAGCAGCGCCAGCAGCCCGCGCGAACGCAGCGCCCCCAGCCAGTGCGCCTCGCGCGGCGCCGAACGCCAGGTACGGGAGGGCTCGGAGAGCACCACCATCAGCACGCCCACCAGCCCCACGGCGTTCAGGACGAGCAGCGCGGCGGCCGGGGACCACAGCGCGACGCACAGCGTCACCAGCAGCGGACCGACCGTGTACATGATCTCCTGGGCCACCGCGTCCATCGCGTACGCGGCGTGCACCCGCTCCTCGCGACCGCCGAGCACCGTAGGCCACAGGGCACGCAGCCCGCCCTCCAGGGGCGGCGTGAACAGACCCGAGACCAGCACCGCCGCATAGGCGGCCGCCATCGAACCCGTGCCCGCCACGGCCAGCCACACCATGCCCAGCGCGGACACCAGCGCCGCCGGCAGCTGCACCCGCGGCTGCCCGTACAGGTCCACCGCCCGGCCCAGCAGCGGCTGACCCACCGCGTTGGCCAGCCCGTACGCGGCCGCCAGCGCACCCGCGAGGCTGTAGCTGCCGCCCTCGGAGCGGATGAAGAGGACGATCGCGATGGCCGCGGTGGCGTTCGGCAGCCGGCCCAGCAGCGTGCCCGCCAGCAGCCTCGCCGCGTAACGGGTCCTGAGCAGCTCCGCGTATCCCGCGGCCATGAATGCCCCCTTCTGCCCGGACTCTCCTCCGGGGTAATACGTATAACTGAACCCGTCATACGTACCATGGCCGCAGACCCCGGGTCCACCCCGCGGACCAGCCCCACCCGCCCCACCTGGCACTTCAGGAGCTCCCTGTGACGAGACCCACCAGCCGCGACGTCGCCACCGCCGCCGGGGTCTCCCAGGCCACCGTCTCGCTCGTCCTCGGCGACAAATGGCGCGGCCGCGTCTCCGAACGCACCGCCGCCCTCGTCCGCGAAACCGCCACCACCCTCGGCTACCGCCCCAACCTCGCCGCCCGCAACCTCCGCCTCGGCACCACCCGCACCGCCCTCCTCGTCGTCCCCGCCCTGACCAACGAGTTCTTCGCCCGCGTCTACACCGGCGCCGCCCGCGTCGCCGCCGCCCACGGCTTCGGCGTCGTCCTCTACCCCTCCCCCGACGGCACCGGCCCCGCCCGCGACCCCTTCGCCTCCGCCCGCGCCGCCCTCGACGGCGTCATCGCCTCCTCCATGGCCGCCGCCGCCCTCGACGCCATCGGCGGCGACGACCTCCCCCTCGTCATGCTCGACAGCGACCCCGCCTCCGGCCGCGCCGCCGCCCACGTCAACCTCGCCATGGCCGACGGCGTCCGCCAAGCCGCCCGACACCTCCTCGACCACGGCCACCGCCGCTTCCTCCACCTCGCCGCCGACGTCGACACCTGGACCTTCCACGTCCGCGCCCACGCCCTCGCCGACCTCCTGAGCCCCTCCGCCGAACTGCGCACCGTGCGGGCCGGCCTCAGCGTCGACGCCGCCCGTACGGCCATGGAGACGGCCCTCGCGGCCCCCGGGAACCGGCCCACCGCCATCCTGTGCGACGACGACGTCCTCGCCGCCGGCGCCTGCAAGGCCGCCCGCCGCCTCGGCCTGCGCGTCCCCGAGGACCTCTCCGTCACCGGCATCGACGACCTGGGCCTGGCCACCGCCGTGGAACCCGAACTCACCACCGTCCGGCTCCCCGCCGAACAGGTCGGCGAACAGGGCATGAACGCCCTCCTCGCCGTCCTCGACGGCCGCCCCTGGACCGCCCCCGACATCCCCGTCGAACTCGTCGTCCGCGACTCCACCGGCCCCGCCCCGGCCCCCGCCCCCTGACGCACGAAGGCCCCGGTCCGCCCCCGAACGGGGCGGACCGGGGCCTCACGGCACACCCGGACTACTCGGCGTCGTCCTCCGGCGCCTCGTCGTTCGACACGGCGTCCACCTGGGCGTCCACCGGAACCTCCGCCTCCAGCAGCCGCGACAGCTGCCGTCCCCGGATCCGCTTGAACTTGCGCTGCTGCGCCCGCGTACGGTCCAGCACCGCGACCTCCAGCCGCTCGGCCGGAATCGTCTTGTCGGCACCGTTCGCCTGGCTCGACAGCGCCTGCACCGCCAGCTTCAGCGCCTCCGACAGGGTCATCCCGTCCCGGTGCCGCTGGTCCAGGTAGCTGCTGATCTGCTCGGCGTTCCCGCCCACCGCGACCGAACCGTGCTCGTCCACGATCGAGCCGTCGTGCGGCAGCCGGTAGATCTGGTCTCCGGCAGCGGTCGCGCCGACCTCCGCCACCACCAGCTCCACCTCGTACGGCTTCTCACCGGCCGAGGAGAAGATGGTGCCGAGGGTCTGGGCATAGACGTTGGCCAGGCCGCGCGCCGTCACGTCGTCCCGGTCGTAGGTGTACCCGCGCAGGTCGGCGTAGCGCACGCCGCCGATCCGCAGGTTCTCGTACTCGTTGTACTTGCCGGCGGCCGCGAAGCCGATCCGGTCGTAGATCTCGCTGAACTTGTGCAGCGCGCGGGACGGGTTCTCGCCGACGAAGACGATGCCGTCGGCGTACTGCAGCACGACGAGGCTGCGGCCGCGGGCGATGCCCTTCCGGGCGTATTCCGCCCGGTCGGCCATGGCCTGCTGGGGTGACACATAGAACGGAGTCGACACCGTTGGTCCGTCCCTTTCTTCTGGGCGACGAGAGGACTGGTCAGAGCAGGGCGGCGCGCGGGCCGTCGGGCTCCTGGAGCCGGCGGTCCGTCACCTTGCGGGCGAGCTCCTGCGACTCGTCCTCGTCCAGCCTGCGGAAACCCTCGTCGGTGATGACGGTGACGATGGGGAAGATCTTGCGGTACAGGTCCGGACCGCCGGTCGCCGAGTCGTCGTCGGCGGCGTCGTACAGCGCCTGCACGACCAGCGTCGTGGCCTGTTCCTCCGTCAGATCGGGGCGGTAGAGCTTCTTCATGGAGCCCCGGGCGAAGATGGAACCGGAACCGGTGGCGGCGTAGCCGTGCTCCTCGGAGCGGCCGCCGGTCACGTCGTAGGAGAAGATCCGGCCCTTCTCCCTGGCCTCGTCGTAGCCCGCGAAGAGCGGCACGACCGCCAGCCCCTGCATGGCCATCCCGAGATTGCTCCGGATCATGGTCGAGAGCCGGTTCGCCTTGCCCTCCAGCGACAGCGTCGCCCCTTCGACCTTCTCGAAGTGCTCCAGCTCCAGCTGGAACAGCTTGACCATCTCCACGGCCAGGCCGGCCGTACCGGCGATGCCCACCGCGGAGTACTCGTCCGCCGGGAACACCTTCTCGATGTCCCGCTGCGCGATCATGTTCCCCATGGTCGCCCGCCGGTCACCGGCGAGGACGACCCCGCCGGGGAAGGTGGCGGCGACGATGGTCGTCCCGTGCGGGGCCTCGACGATCCCCTCCGGGAGCTTCCGGTTCCCCGGCAGCATCTCGGGCGCGTGCGCGCCCAGGAAGTCCATGAAGGACGACGACCCCGGCGTCAGGAAGGCTGCCGGTAGACGCCCTGTGCCACGAGTGTTGGGTTCCACAGGTTTCCTTCCACGTAAGCGGCTGCACGCCTTGTGACGTCCGGCCGATCTCGAACTACGCCCCGGACCCTATCCGTCCGATGATCGTGATCCCCTCGGGACCGGGGCCCGCACCGGGGTGGGTCCCGGTCCTCACGACGCCGGCATGACGCCGGCCGGTTCTCGTGGACACCCCCACCCCGGCAGACGACCTTCGAATCGAAGGTCAAAAAGCCTTACTGGCCACCCTTTTGCACGAACGACCGCACGAAGTCCTCGGCATTCTCTTCGAGCACATCATCGATTTCGTCCAGGACCGAGTCGACGTCGTCGGAGAGCTTTTCCTGTCGTTCCTTGAGGTCGGACTGCGCTTCCGCGGCCTGCTCCTCGACCTCTTCGGTCGAGCGAGTGGCCTTCTGCTGTCCGCCGCCGGTGTCCTTGGTCGCCATGTCTACCTCACCCCGCTCGGTTCGCGCGCTCACACGGAGAGACCCCGGGATTCGGGACCTCTCAAGATCAGACCCTACGCCGGACCCTACAAGGAGGGTCCGGGATTCGTCCCCGTACTTTCACAACGTCCGGCTGCTTTCATGATTCCCTCGCCGGAGGGATTTCAGGCCCCGAAGGCACCGCTCACTGCCCAGAAAGCACCCGGACCAGGTCCTCCGCCGTGCGACAGCGGTCCAGGAGCTCCTTGACGTGCTTGCGGGTCCCCCTGAGGGGTTCCAGCGTGGGGACCCGCTGGAGCGAGTCGCGCCCCGGCAGGTCGAAGATCACCGAGTCCCAGGAGGCCGCCGCCACGTCGTCCGCGTACTGCTCCAGGCACCGCCCGCGGAAGTACGCCCTGGTGTCCTCCGGCGGCTTGCTCTCGGCCCGCTCGACGGCCGGCTCGTCCAGCAGCCGCTTCATCTTCCCGCGGGCCGCCAGACGGTTGTACAGGCCCTTCTCGGGCCGCACGTCCGAGTACTGGAGGTCGACCAGGTGCAGCCGCGCCGCGTCCCAGCCGAGTCCGTCGCGCCTGCGGTAGCCCTCCAGGATCTCCCGCTTGGCGATCCAGTCCAGCTCCCCGGCCAGGCTCATCGGATCGGTCTCCAGCCGGCCCAGCACGTCCTCCCAGCGGCTCAGGACGTCCTTGGTCTGCTCGTCCGCGTCGGTGCCGAACCGCTCGTCCACGTACTTCCTGGCCAGCTCGAAGTACTCCATCTGGAGTTGTACGGCGGTCAGCGTGCGCCCGCTGCGGAGCGTGATCAGGTGCTGGAGGTCCGGGTCGTGGGAGACCTGGTGCAGGGTGCGCACCGGCTGGTCCACGGCGAGGTCCACGTTGATGAACCCGTCCTCGATCATGGACAGGACCAGCGCGGTCGTGCCCAGCTTGAGGTAGGTGGAGATCTCGGAGAGGTTGGCGTCCCCGATGATCACGTGCAGCCTGCGGTACTTCTCGGCGTCGGAGTGGGGCTCGTCGCGGGTGTTGATGATGGGGCGCTTGAGGGTGGTCTCCAGTCCGACCTCGACCTCGAAGTAGTCCGCGCGCTGGCTGATCTGGAAGCCGTGCTCGCGTCCGTCCTGCCCGATGCCGACGCGGCCGGCGCCGGTGACGACCTGGCGGGAGACGAAGAAGGGGGTCAGGTGGCGCACGATGTCCGAGAAGGGGGTCTCCCGCTTCATCAGGTAGTTCTCGTGCGTGCCGTAGGAGGCGCCCTTGTTGTCGGTGTTGTTCTTGTAGAGGTGGATCGGCTGGGCGCCGGGCAGCTGGGCGGCCCGTTCCGCGGCCTCGGCCATGATCCGTTCGCCGGCCTTGTCCCAGAGCACCGCGTCGAGGGGGTTGGTGATCTCGGGCGAGCTGTACTCGGGGTGGGCGTGGTCGACGTAGAGCCGCGCCCCGTTGGTGAGGATGACGTTGGCGAGGCCGATGTCCTCGTCGGTCAGCTGGCTGCTGTCGGCGGCCTCGCGGGCGAGGTCGAAGCCGCGGGCGTCCCGCAGCGGGTTCTCCTCCTCGAAGTCCCAGCGGGCGCGTCGCGCCCGGTGCATCGCCGCCGCGTAGGCGTTGACGATCTGGGACGAGGTGAGCATGGCATTGGCGTTCGGGTGCCCCGGGACGGAGATCCCGTACTCCGTCTCGATCCCCATTACTCGCCGTACGGTCATGCGGCCCTCCTTGCCCGGCGGCGCTCCCGTTCGGGGGCGGCGCTCAAGTACCGCTGGTGCTCCGGTGCGTCATGTGCGGTGCCCTTCCCGCACTGCGCGACCGGCGGTACGGAAGAGCCTAGAACCACTCCGCGCTGGTGGGGAGATCATTTCAGTCATTGACTTCGCCTTGTCACGGCCGGAAAAGGCGGGCGGTAAAGCAGGCGGCCGCGGGTGCCGTGTGAGGCACCCGCAGCCGCCTCGCACCGTCAGAGGTACTGACCGGTATTCGCCACCGTGTCGATGGAGCGTCCGGTGTCGGCGCCCTGCTTTCCGGTGACGAGGGTGCGGATGAATACGATCCGCTCGCCCTTCTTTCCGGAGATGCGGGCCCAGTCGTCCGGGTTGGTGGTGTTGGGCAGGTCCTCGTTCTCCTTGAACTCGTCCACGCAGGCCTGGAGGAGGTGGGAGACGCGCAGACCCTTCTGGTTGTGGTCGAGGAAGGCCTTGATGGCCATCTTCTTCGCACGGTCGACGATGTTCTGGATCATCGCTCCGGAGTTGAAGTCCTTGAAGTACAGGACTTCCTTGTCGCCGTTGGCGTAGGTGACCTCCAGGAAGCGGTTTTCCTCGCTTTCGGCGTACATCTGCTCGACGACCGTCTGGATCATGCTGTGGACGGCCACCTCGGGCGAGCCCGAGTGTTCGTTGAGGTCGTCCGTGTGCAGCGGGAGGGAGGCCTTGAGGTACTTCGCGAAGATGTCCTTCGCGGCCTCGGCGTCCGGGCGCTCGATCTTGATCTTCACGTCGAGGCGGCCGGGCCGCAGGATCGCCGGGTCGATCATGTCCTCGCGGTTGGAGGCGCCGATGACGATGACGTTCTCCAGGCCTTCCACGCCGTCGATCTCGGCGAGCAGCTGCGGGACGATGGTGTTCTCCACGTCCGAGCTGACGCCGGATCCGCGGGTGCGGAAGAGGGACTCCATCTCGTCGAAGAAGACGATGACGGGGGTGCCCTCGCTGGCCTTCTCCCGCGCGCGCTGGAAGACGAGGCGGATGTGCCGTTCGGTCTCGCCGACGTACTTGTTGAGGAGCTCGGGGCCCTTGATGTTCAGGAAGTAGGACTTGCCCGCTGCCTGTCCGGTGACCTCGGCGACCTTCTTGGCAAGGGAGTTGGCGACGGCCTTGGCGATGAGCGTCTTGCCGCAGCCGGGGGGGCCGTACAGCAGGATGCCCTTCGGGGGCCGCAGTTCGTGCTCCTTGAAGAGGTCGGGGTAGAGGTAGGGGAGCTCGACGGCGTCGCGGATCAGCTCGATCTGGTCGCCCAGGCCGCCGATCTTGTCGTAGTCGATGTCCGGGACCTCTTCGAGGACGAGGTCCTCGACCTCGCTCTTGGGGACCACTTCGTACACGTAGCCGGAGCGGGGTTCGAGCAGGAGGGCGTCGCCGGGGCGGATGGTGATGTCCAGGAGCGGCTCGGCGAGCCTCACCACCCTCTCCTCGTCGGTGTGCCCGACCACCAGGGCGCGCTCGCCGTCCTCCAGGATCTCCTTGAGGGTGACGATGTCCCCGGCGCGCTCGAACTCCATGGCCTCGACCACGTTGAGCGCTTCGTTGAGCATGACTTCCTGGCCGCGCCGGAGGTCTTCCGGGTCGACGCTGGGGCTGACGTTCACGCGGAGCTTGCGGCCGCCGGTGAAGATGTCGACGGTGCCGTCCTCGTTCGCCTGAAGGAAGACACCGAAGCCGGCCGGCGGCTGTGCGAGCCGGTCGACTTCCTCCTTGAGGGCCACGATCTGGTCGCGGGCCTCACGGAGCGTATTCGCCAGTCGTTCGTTCTGCGCGGATACGCCTGCCAGGTTCGTCTGGAGCTCGACGATCCGCTCTTCGAGAATCCTCGTGTGACGCGGAGAGTCGGCGAGCTTGCGGCGCAGGACGGCGATTTCCTGCTCTAGATAGGCAACCTGGCCAGCGGGGTCCTCAGACCCCCGCCCGGGCCGGATGCCGCGGTTGATGTCGTCGTCGTGGGCTGCCACGGTCCTCACCTCCTCCAAGGGGAGCTGGACGCTTCCTGACCCTACCTGGGCTGGTGGTGATTGAAACCCCTAGATCACAAAGACGGTAGGGGTGTGTCCGATCTTCACCCTTGCGTACTCCCTCACGCCAGGGAAATACCCACCCTTCAACATCGGAAAGCAGCCGGTTGTAAGGTCGAACTGTTCAACACCCTTCCGGGTCCGCGCGACTTGTCCAGAGCCGCTTCCGGAACGGATCAATCAGCGCAGGGAACGGCAGGAGATATGACCGTGCAGCAGGAGGCCCCGGCGGGGGGCGCCGGCGGAGCCGGAGAGCCCCTTGAGGTCTGGATCGACCAGGACCTCTGCACCGGGGACGGGATCTGCGTCCAGTACGCCCCGGAGGTGTTCGAGCTGGACATCGACGGTCTGGCGTACGTGAAGAGTCCCGGGGACGAGCTCCTCGTGGAGCCGGGGGCGACGACTCCGGTTCCGCTGCCGCTGCTCCAGGACGTGGTGGATTCGGCGAGGGAATGCCCGGGGGACTGCATTCACGTAAGGCGCGTTTCGGACAGGGTCGAGGTGTACGGTCCGGACGCCGAGTGACGGTTCAAACACGTCCGGCGGTCGAGTCCGTAAGCTCCTGGCGGAATTTCCCGCCGGTCCAGCGCCACTTGGCGAGCTGCTTGACGTCGGGGCTGTAGCGGGGCACGGCGGGCGAGGAGTAGCCGAGGAGGCTCGCGGTGACGGCGCGGTCGCGGACGGTCAGGTCGGTGGCGGTGCGGCGCTGGGCGGGGTCGAGGAGGGTGGCGACGACGCGGGGCCGGGCTCCGGGGGCGGCTTCCTGGGCGAGGACGTAGATCGCGTGGGGCGGGGTGCCGGAGCCGGCGTCGCAGCGGACGGCGGCCACGGTCTCGGGGCGGTCGTCGCCGTCGAGGTCGCCCTGGGCGGTGGCGGTGACGGTGGTGGGGGTGCCCTTGCAGTCGAGGGGGTAGGTGACGGCGTGCGCGTCGGGGGCGGCGGCCTGCGGGGTTCCCGCGGGCCCGGGGGCGGGGGTGGCTCCGGTGGCCCGGCCGGGCTGGAGCAGGCCCGCGCCGGCTATGACGGCGGCCATGGCGGTGGCCGTGGCGACCCAGTGGACGGGCTTGGCCCGGCGGTGCGCGAGGTGTTCGGGCGACAGGTCTTCCAACGACGGTGCGGGGTCGGTGGGGCTGTGCGTCACGCGGGCTGTCTCCTGTGCGAAGGGTGACGGTGAGCCAGCATCGTGCCACACCTCACACCGGGGTGGAACGGCCGGGTCCGCGCGGGTTCGCGCCGGTAACGAAAAGGCGCTGTGGCGGGGGGGGGGGGGGGGGGGGGGGGGGGGGGGGGGGGGCGCGCGGGGGGGGGGGGGGGGGGGGGGGGGGGGGGGGGGGGGGGGGGGGGGGGGGGGGGGGGGGGGGGGGGGGGGGG
>NZ_JBBDHD010000100.1:0-25961 GCF_044129415.1 Streptomyces racemochromogenes | reverse complement strand
CCCCCCCCCCCCCCCCCCCCCCCCCCCCCCCCCCCCCCCCCCCCCCCCCCCCCCCCCCCCCCCCCCCCCCCCCGACGCGGACCCGTCAGGGGTTGGGGCCGGTGGCCACGGGGCGCCGCGGGTCCGAGGACCAGTGCGACCAGCTGCCCGCGTAGAGGGCGGCCGGGATGCCCGCCACCTCCAGCGCGAGGACCTCGTGCGCCCCGGAGACCCCGGAACCGCAGTACACGCCCACCTCGGTGTCCGGTGTGGCGCCCAGCGCGGTGAACCGGGCCCGCAGGGTCTCCGCCGGCAGGAACAGCCCGTCGGGGCCCACGTTGTCGGTGGTCGGTGCCGACACCGCGCCCGGGATGTGGCCGCCGACCGGGTCGATGGGCTCGACCTCGCCCCGGTAGCGCTCCCCCGCCCGGGCGTCCAGGAGCAGCCCTGTACGGGCCAGGGCGGCCGCGTCGTCGGCCTCCAGCAGGCCGGAGGGCCCCGGGTTTGGCTTGAAATCACCCTCGACCGGAGTGGGCGCGTCGGCGGTCACCGGGCCGCCCGCCGCCGTCCACGCGGCCAGGCCCCCGTCCAGGACTCGCACGTTCGGGTGACCCGTCCAGCGCAGCAGCCACCAGGCGCGGGCGGCCGCCCAGCCCTGGCCGCCGTCGTACACGACCACCGGTTCGTCCGCCCGCACCCCGGCGCGGCGCATCACGGCGCCGAAGTCCTCCGGGTCGGGCAGCGGGTGGCGGCCACCGGACCCGGGCGGGCCTGCCAGTTCGCGGTCGAGGTCGACGTACACGGCGCCCGGCAGGTGCCCTGCCTCGTAGGCGGGGCGCTGGTCGGGTCCGCCCAGCTGCCAGCGCACGTCCAGGAGCACGGGCGGCCGGGCGGCGGCCAGCTCGTCCATCAGGGCGGAGGCCGAGAGAATCGCAGTCATGGGCCCATCTTCCTCCCCGCGCCCACGGCCGTGTAACAAGCCGGACATCGACGGGCCGCAGTGATTCGGTCATCTCCGTCAGCCGCCGTACCGTCCGGCCCGGTCGGGGCGCGCGGCGCCCCGCGGAGTGGAAGCATCAGCGGCGTCATTCGGGACACGACGGAGGAGACTGCTGACATGACCGAGGCAGCGGGGGCTTCGCGGCGGCCGTCCGGCACACCGTGCTGGGTGAGCCTGATGGTGCACGGCCTCGGGAGGACCGAGGACTTCTACGCCGACCTGTTCGGCTGGGAGTACGAGCCGGGACCCGCGCAGCTCGGCCCGGGCGTCCGGGCCGTCCTCGACGGGGAGGAGGTGGCGGGGATCGGCGAGATGCCGCCGGACCGGCACCTCCCGGTCGCCTGGACCACGTACTTCGCCACGGACGACGCCGACTGCGCGGCCGAGGCGATCCGCTCCTGCGGCGGCACGGTGGCGGTGGGCCCGATGGACGCCGGGGCCGAGGGGCGGGTGGCGATCTGCTCCGACCCGCTGGGGGCGATCTTCGGGATCTGGCAGGACTCGGAGCACGGGCGGCGCTACGGGGTGCCGGGGACACCGGTGTGGAACGAGCTGGTCACCCAGGACACCTCGACGGTCGGCAAGTTCTACGAGCACGTCTTCGGCCACGAGGCCGAGCGGCACCCGGCGGCCTCGGCCGACTTCGACTACCTGACCCTGCGGCTGGCCGGCCGGCCGGTGGCCGCGGTCCACGGGGTGGGCCGGTCGCTGCCGCACGACCGGGGGCCGCACTGGATGACCTACTTCGAGGTCCGCGACACGGACGCGGCGGCGGCCCGGGTCACCGGACTGGGCGGCCGGGTGCTGAGCCCGCCCCGGGACCGCATCCGGGGCCGGCTGGCCCTGGTGGCGGACCCGGAGGGCGCGGTGTTCGCCCTGGTGCGCTCGGCCGGGCAGGACTAGGGCGTCCCTTCCGGATCTTGCCGGGTCCGCGCCGCCCGGCAAGATCCGGAAGGGACGGCCCGGTGCTGTGGCCGGAGGGGTGTGCCTGCCGGGCGTCGCGGGGCGGTGAACCCGTCACAGCAGTGGGCCGTCCGGCGGTCACGGGCCGGACGGCGCCGGGCCGAGCGGCAGCGGGTGGGGGCGCTTGGCGGTGCGGCCGTCGCCGGAGGAGGTGCCCCGCAACCGCCGGCCGAGCCACGGGCCGAGGAAGCCGGCCGCCCAGCCCACCTCCGCCGCCACCGCCCGGGCGGCGCTACGGGGCGGCCGGGGCGGCAGGGGGCGCCGCCAGGCGTCGTCGCTGCCCGGCAGGGCCAGGGCCTCGGCCAGGGCGGCGGCGATCCGGGCGTGGCCGAGGGGGCTCGCGTGGAGCCGGTCGGTGCTCCACATCCGCGGGTCGGTCGCGACGGGCGCCCGGGCCGTCTCGGCGACCACGACGCCGTGGCGCGCCGCGGCGGCGCGGACGCGGGCGTTGAGCTCCTCCACGCGGGGGCGCAGCGGCCGGGCCATCGGCGCGATCCGGCCCACGTCGGGGAAGGTCGCGGTCGCCACCCGGGCCCCGGCGGCGGTCAGCGCGGCGAACACGGCCTCCAGTTCCCCGGCCACCGCGGCGGCGTCGAACCGCGGCCGGAGCAGGTCGTTGACGCCGGCCACGACGGTGGCCACGTCGGGCCGCAGCTCCAGGGCCGGCCCCAGCTGTCCGGCGCGGACCTGCCCGGCGAGGCGGCCGCGGACGGCCAGGTTGGCGTAGAGCAGGCCGGGGTGGGCGGCCGCGAGGTGCTCGGCGAGCCGGTCGGCGAAGCCGCGCAGGCCCGCCGTGTCGTCCCCGTCCCCGAGCCCCTCGGTCTGGCTGTCGCCCAGGGCGACGTAGCGCAGGGGTTCACCGTTCGGCATGGGACCGCCGCCTTTCCCGCAGGACGTCCGCGGCCCGCAGGCACCAGTCCCGGTGCTCCCGTTCGAAGGCGATGCCGCGCAGGCAGGTCAGGTAGCGCCCGACCCGTTCGCCGTGCAGGAGGTACTCGGCCTCGTCCAGGTCGCCGCGCATGTCGTCCAGGAGCTTTCCGAGGAGTTCGAGCTTGGCCCCGGCCGCGGCCGCCCGCCGTTCCAGCTGCTCGATGACCGGGCCGGTGCCGATGCGGTCGGCGGTCTGCACCTTGACGAGCAGGTCGTCGCGGATGGACGAGGGCTTGGACGCGGCCTCGGCGAACCGCTCCAGCTCGGCGCGGCCGGCGTCGGTGACCCGGAAGAGGCGCTTGTTGGGCCGGCTCTCCTGGACCACCTCCCGGCCCGCGACCAGTCCGTCCGCCTCCAGCCGGGCCAGCTCGGCGTACAGCTGCTGGGGCAGGGCGTGCCAGAAGTTGGCGACGCTGATGTCGAAGGCCTTGGCCAGCTGGTATCCGCTGTACTCGTCGTCGAGCAGCGCCGCCAGGACCGCGTGGCGCAGTGCCATGTCCGGTCCCCCTTCCCATTCCTCGTACGCCTCGGCATCATACTCAAGAAAGTGACTAGTCAGATTGTTGAGTAGTCGCGTTTCCGAGGATTCCAGGAGGGGTCATGGAGACTGCCGAACGCTTCCGCACCGCCGTGGAGAAGCGCGATCTCGCCGCGCTGGACGCTCTGTTCACGGACGACGTCCGCCTCTACAGCCCGGTGAAGTTCGTACCGTTCGAGGGCAAGGCGATGGTCCTGGGCCTCTTCGGGGTCCTGCTGCGGACCTTCGAGGACCTGCGCTACCTGGGCCGGCTGGAGGGGGAGGCCGAGACGAGCGCGGACGGGGAGGCCGCCCCGTCGGTGGTGCTGCCGTTCCGGGCGCTGGTGGCGGGCCGGCAGATCCACGGGATCGACCTGCTCCAGTTCGACGGGGAGGGCCGGATCAAGGAGTTCACCGTGATGGTCCGCCCCCAGTCCGCCGTGCACGCCCTGGGCCAGGCCGTCCTCGCCGGACTGGTCGAGGACGGGCTCGCCCCCGGCCCCGCCTGAGCGCCCGCCGGCTCCGCCCGGGGGCTGGTCCGACGCCGGGCCGGCATCGGGGGACACGGCCGGCGCGGGCCGGGCGGGGCCGGGAGGGCCGGCCTAGGCCGGCTCGCGGGCCGCGAGGTGGAGGAGGGAGCGGGCGGCCAGGCGGTAGCCGTAGGAGCCCAGGCCGGCGATGACGCCGGCGGCCAGGGGGGCGATCACCGATTCGTGGCGGAAGCGCTCGCGGGCCCAGACGTTGCTGAGGTGGACCTCGATCCAGGGCGGGGTGTAGCTCGCCAGCGCGTCGCGCAGGCTCCAGCCGGCGATCATCAGGGCGCCCGGGTTCACGATGGCGCCGACGGTGGTGTCGCAGTGGTGGTGGACCGCGCGGACGAGCTCGCCCTCGCAGTCGCTCTGGACGGAGCGGACCTCCCAGCCCCGCGCGCCCACCTCCTCGGCGACGGCCGCCTCGATGTCGGCCAGCGTGTCGGTGCCGTATATCTCCGGCTCGCGGCGGCCCAGAACGCCCAGGTTCGGACCGTTCAGGAGAAGCACGACGCTCACGGGACAACACCTCGCTGTGGCTGGGGGACCGGGTCGTCCCCATGCTGACCGGGGGGCCGGGCCGCGCGCCATCATCAGGGCTGATAGTCCCGGCCGCGACTGAGGATGGCCGGGGAACGACTTGACTGCTCGTCCGATCCGTTCGGACACCTCACGAATGATCACGCTTCGGGGCACCGGCGCCGTCTCGACCGGCACTCGAAGCTGGGCTGAAATCCCGTTCGCCGGCCGGACCGGTACTGAATCATGAGCCGGGCCTCCACCATTCGTACGAACGGTGGACGTGGCGCGACGGATGATCCGATGACAGGAGACGTAATGCCCGATTCCGTGACTCGCTTCCTGCCACCGGTCCTCTCCGTCCTGCGCACCTGCGAGAGCGGATCCTGCGAGACGGTGAGGCTGGCCGAACTGTCGTTTTCGGCCTGGTCGCGCGGCGATCTGGAGGAGGCCGTACGGCTGGCCGCCGCGGCCGCCCGCCGGCAGTCCTCCTGCCCCGGCGCATGTACGGGGCCGGCCATGGTCTGGCATTCCGCGCTGCTGGTCAGGATCCGTGAACTCGCCTCCGGGGCGCGGGTGCTCGCCGGCATAACCGAGCTGGCGGCCACCGCCGCCCACCCCGACGGACTGGTGGCGGCCTCGCTGACCTGCACGGCGGACCTCGCGTTCACCCGGGGCGACGTCGGCTCGGCCGCCGACCTGGCGGGCAGGGGGGTGCTCAAGGCCCAGGAGGCCGACCTCGCCTGCCTGCTCCCCGAGGCGCACACCGTCCTGGCGCTCAGCGCGCTGCGGCGGGGCGACATGAGCACCAGCCTGGACTTCGTCAACCAGTTGCGCGAGGACGCCCTCCTCGGCCGGACGGCCGACCGGCCCAGCCAGTGCGCCTGGGCGGCGGCCCAGTACCTGGAGGTGCAGGGCGGCGCGAAGTCCGCCGAGCACCTCGTCGTCGGCATCATCACGGACGACCAGCTCCTCCTGGACCTGCTGTCCTCGCAGCCCGCCGCCGCCTCCTGGCTCGTCCGGGCCGGGCGGAACCTGGGCGACGAGGCCCTCGCCCGGCGGGCGGGCGCCGAGGCGGCGCGGCTGGCCGAGCGCAACGGGGGGCTCCGGTCGGTCGAGGCGGCGGGGATGCACGCCGACGGGCTGCTGGCGGAGGACCCCGAGCGGCTCATCGCCGCCGCACGGTCGCACCTGGACCTGTGGGCCGGCGCCTCCGCCTACGAGGACGCGGGGAACCTGCTCTCCGAGGTGGACCGGGAGCGGGACCGGGCCGTGGAGGTGCTGGAGCGGGCGGTGGACGGGTACGCGAACTCGGCCGCCCCGCGCGATGCGCGCAGGGTCGTCAGCAGGCTCCGTTCCCTCGGGGTGCGGCGCGGCCGCTATCCGCAGTACGGCGGCCAGGACGGGGCGAGTACCGGCTCCCTGACGGTCACGGAGGCGGCGGTGGCCGAACTGGTCAGCCAGGGGTTCACCAACTCCCAGGTGGGCGAGCACCTGTTCATCTCGGGGCACACCGTGGCCTTCCACCTCAAGAAGATCTTCCGCAAGATGAACGTGGCGTCCCGGGTGGAACTGACGCGCACGTGGAGCCGCGTACCGGCCGCGGCGCCCGAGCTGGCGAACGCCGGCTGACGCCCGGTATGACGCCGTCCCGCCGGAGCGGATCCCCCGGGGACGGCGCCAGAACCTCAGACCCTCGCGGCGGGCGAGGGCGCCGGATCGCGCTCCCCGCCACCGCCCAGGCCCATCCGGCTCTCCGCCGTCTCCTCGACCCGCGCCATGGCGGCGCGGAGGATGGGCGGCGCCATGAGGGAGGTGACGATGGCGACGAGGACGATGACGGTGTACGTCTCGGCGCCGAGGATGCCGAGCCGCAGGCCCACCATCGCCACGATCACCTCGATCACCCCGCGGGAGTTCATGCCGGCGCCGAGCGCGAGGGCCTCCCACCGGTTGAGCCCGCTCAGCTTCGCGCCGACGTACGCGCCGACGAACTTGCCGAGGATGGCCACGGCCAGCACGGCGACGGCCGTCAGCAGGACGGCGGGCCGGACCAGTGCGGTGAGGTCCATCCGCAGCCCGGCGGTGGCGAAGTAGACCGGCGCGAGGAAGGCCAGCACCGTGGTGCGCAGCGGGGCCAGTTTCTCCGGGTCCAGCTCGCCGCTGGTGCTGACGAGCACGCCGGCGACGAAGGCGCCGAAGACGGCCTCCAGGCCCAGCGCGTGGGTGCCCGCCGACCCGAGCAGGACGCTCAGGGCCGCCACGGCGACGGTCGGCCCGGCCTGCGGCGAGCGGTTGGCCGCGCGCAGGGCGAGCCGTACCAGGGGCCGGCCCGCCAGGAGCGCGACGAGCACCACGCCCACGGGGTGGAGCAGGGAGGTGGCGATCTTGCCGGTGGTCAGGCCGGCCGTGGCCATCGCCGAGACGATGGAGAGCAGGAACCAGCCGATGACGTCGTCGATCACGCCCGAGGCGAGGGTGAGCTGACCGACCTCGCGGTGCAGCAGGTTCATGTCCATCAGCGTCTTCGCGATCACCGGGATCGCGCTGACGCACAGGGCCACGCCGAGGAACAGGGCGAACACGGTCTGGTCGGTGCCGTCCGGCAGGAGCGAGACGGGCAGCAGGAAGCCCGTGGCGACACCGAGGCCCAGGGGCAGCAGCAGCCCGGCGAGGCTCACCCGGACCGCTGTGGCCCCCCGCCGCTTGACGAGGTCGAACTTCAGCTCCATGCCGGTGACCCCGACGAGCAGCAGGACGCCCAACTGGCCTACGGCGTCCAGGAGGTGCATCTGCTCGGGCTGCTTCGGCAGCAGCCACGCGGAGAAACCGGGCAGCAGGTGACCGAGGACCGAGGGGCCGACGAGGACCCCCGCGAACAGCTCGCCGACGATCGCCGGCATCTTGAAGCGCGCCGCCAACTGCCCGAGTGCCAGGGCCAGGAGGAGCAGCAGGGCCAGCTGGAGCAGGAGCACCAGCAGGGAGTGCTGGGCGATGGTGGGTACGGGTGCCGCGCTCAGGACCATCTCACGCCACCACCGCTCGGCCCCGGGCGGGTGCGTCGGCGCCCTGCCCCGCCAGCAGCTCCCGCAGGAGTTCGATCACCCGTACGCTCTCGCGCGGCTCGGCGAGGTAGAAGTGGCCCCCCGGGTAGACGTGGAGGTCGGTCGGGCCGGAGGTGTGGTGCTCCCAGGCCGCCGCTTCGCCGACCGTGACACGGGGGTCGCTGTCCCCGGTGAGCACGGTCACCGGGCAGTCGAGCTTCCGGCCGGGGTCGTGTGCGTACGTCTCGACCGCGCGGTAGTCGCTGCGGATGGCGGGCATGATCATTTCCAGCAGTTCGGGGTCCGTCAGCATGGTGCTGTCGGTGCCGCTGAGCTTTCGGAGCTCGGCGACGAGCTGCTGGTCCGTCGCCGCGTGGATCCGCTCGTCCCGCACGCAGGAGGGGGCGCGCCGGCCGGAGGTGAAGACCCGTGCGGGCGCGGGGAGTCCGGCGTCCTGCATGCGCAGCGCCACCTCGTAGGCGAGGACGGCACCCATGCTGTGCCCGAACAGCGCCAGGGGCTTGTCGTCGAGGTGCCGGACCGCGTCGAAGATGCGGTCCGCCATGACGTGCAGGTCGGGGATGTTCGGTTCGTGGCGCCGGTCCTGGCGGCCGGGGTACTGGACGGCCAGCACCTCCACCGAGGGCGCGAGCGCCCGGGACACCGGGAAGTAGAAGCTCGCCGAGCCGCCGGCGTGCGGCAGGCACACCAGGCGGGTCCTCGCCTGCGGTGCCGGATGGGATCTGCGGACCCATTTCGTGAATTGTTCCGCTGGTTGAGGCACGACCGGGAATTCCCTTCAGGAATAGCCTTGCATTGTCCCTCAAAAGCGTAGGGCGGGCGTCCGCGCCCGGGCATCCCCCGACCTGATAGGCCGACTCCCTCGTACCGGGAATCGAAATGCCGTAACCCGCGGAGGGATGCGCGGAGTCGGGCCCGTCGCCGCTGACGGCGACGGGCCCGTGGCTCAGGCGGCCGGGCGGCGGGCGACGATCCGCGCGTGGTGAGGGTCGGTCTTCCCCGCCCGGATCATGGCCGTCAGCACCTCCTCCACGAACTCGTCGCCGCGGTCTCCCAGCGCCGCGGCCTGGGTGGCGAAGCCGGCCAGCTTGTACCGCTCGCGCATCTCGGGCAGGTCGGCCATGGTCTTCTTCGCGCTGAACGGGTGGGGCAGTTCGGGCTCGTAGTGCACGAGTTCGAGGCCCGCCTCCCGGAGCACCGCGGCCACTTCCTCGGCCGGGTACTCGTACGACCCCGGCTGCGCCTCGGCGAGCAGGTCCTTCCACTTCGGGCTGCCCGCGATCTCCCGCAGGATCCCGAACATCCCGGGGCCCTCCCCCCGCGGGTGGGCACCGGTCCACTGGAGGACGACGTGCCCGCCGGGGCGCAGGCCGCGGGCCATCCGCCGCAGCGGTCCGTCGATCTCGGTGACCCAGTGCAGCACCCAGGAGGAGTGGATGACGCTGAACCGCTCCTCCGGGAAATCCAGTTGCTCGGCCGGGCAGACCTCGGCCTCCACGGGCAGGCCCTCGCACAGCGTGCGGGTGGCCTCCACCATGGACTGCGACGCGTCGGTGGCCCAGACCTCGAACCCCCGCTCCGCGACGAACCGCGCGACCTCTCCGGTACCGCAGCCGATCTCGGCGAACGCCCCGCCCCGCTCCAGGGCCTCACCCGTGAGGGAGAGGGCGGCCAGCGCCGTCTTGACGTGCGGCGCGTTCACCTGCGCGAAATCCTCCGCCTTCCAGGCGTGGGTTTCGGTCATCGACTCAATCCTTTCAACAGGGCCGACACACCGGTCAGTCGATGCGTTCGGCGGTGAGCTGCCAGACCTGCGACAGGATCTGGCCCTGCTCGTCGAGCTCCAGGTCGGGGGAGGCGGGCTTGCCCGTCAGGCGGGTGAGGATCTCGGGGGTGAGCGAGGTGTCGTAGAGGGCCGGCTTGATGGAGGTGATGTCCCAGAACCGGCCGACGGTCTCGCGGAGGTTCTGCTCGCTGATCCGCTGCAGTACGGGGAAGGCGGAGGGCAGTTCCTTGGCGAAGCAGAAGAGGTGCAGCCGCGCGCCGGGCCGGGTGGCGCGGTGCAGGGTGGCGACGTAGCGCTGCTGGTTCTCCTCGGTCAGGCAGTGGTAGAGGGCGCTGTCCACGACGGTGTCGAAGCGGTCGTCGAAGCCGTCCAGGGCGGCGGCGTCGGCGACGGCGAACTGTACGTCGAGTCCCTGGGCGGCGGCCCGGCGGCGGCATTCGTCGATGGCGTTCGCCGACCCGTCGACGCCGGTGGTGCGGTAGCCGCGCGAGGCGAGGAAGATGGCGTTGTCGCCGAGGCCGCAACCGACGTCGATCACCTCGCCCTTGATCTGGCCGGCCTCCTCCAGCGCCACCAGCGCCGACTGGGCCCGGCCGATGTCCCACGGGGTGGGCAGCGCTTCGGGGGTGTCCTCGCGGTAGCCCTCGTACACGGCTTCCAGGTTGAGGTTCTGCAGGGTGACGTTGCGCAGCGTGTACTTCTGTTCGGTCACGTGAGTCTCCAGCGACTGGTTCGATGAGCGTAGGACAGGCGTTGCCGGCCGGGCATCCCCCGGTCTGATAGGTCCGCGTCGGGGCGGGCGGGCGTTCAGCCGAGCGTCAGCGGGATCCGTTCGGCCCGGGTGAAGCCGGGGCGGAGCGTCCAGGGGACCTCCTCGCGGGCCACGGCCAGCGACAGGCCGGGGAACCGGGTGAACAGCGCGTTGAGCGCGACCTCCGCCTCCAGGAGGGCCAGCGGGGCGCCGAGGCAGTAGTGGGCGCCCTGCCCGAAGCCGAGGTGGGCGTGGCCGGTGTCGCGGGTGACGTCGAGGCGGAGCGGGTCCTCGTACTTGCGCGGGTCGGTGTTGCCGGACAGGAGCAGCGGGACGATCGGGTCGCCCTTGGGGATGGTCACGCCGCCCAGTTCGACGTCCTCGACGGGGTAGCGGGGCTGGCCGAACTGGGCGGGGCCCAGGCGCATGAGCTCGTTGACCGCCTGCGTCCAGCGGGACGGGTCCTCGCGGAGCAGCGCGAGCTGGTCCCGGTCCTCCAGCAGGGCGAGGACCGCGTTGCCGAGCAGGTACGTCGTCGTCTCGTGGCCGGCGATCACCATGGTGAAGACGAGGGAGACCATCTCGCGGTCGGAGAGGCGGTCGCCGTCGTCCTCCTGGGCCTGGATGAACGCGCTGATCAGGTCGTCGCGCGGCTCGGCGCGGCGGCGCGCGATGATGTCGAGCAGCTGTCCGATGCTGTCGCGGAAGACGGCGGGGAGCCGTTCGACGTGCGCCATGGGGGTTGACAGGACGCTGCCCCAGTCGTGCCACTGGGGGCGGTCCGCCTCGTCGATCCCGATCAGCTCGCAGATGACGGTGATGGGCAGCGGGTAGCTGAAGGCCTCCATCAGGTCGACGGGGGTGCCGTCGCGGCCCGCCTCCTCCATGCGGTCGAGCAGCGCGGCCGTGATCTCCTCGATGCGGGGGCGCAGTCCGGCCACGCGGCGTGCGGTGAAGGCCCGGGAGGCCAGCTTGCGCAGCCGGCGGTGGTCGGCGCCGTCGATCTCGAAGATCTTGTCCGCGAGGTAGTCGACCAGGTCCGTGGGGATGTTGAGCTTCTTCATGATGGTGAAGCGGTCGCGCGGGGCGGCCCCGGGCACCGACGCCGGGTTGTTGACGAACCGCGGGTCCGTGAGCAGTCGGCGCACGTCGGCGTAGCGGCTGACCAGCCACATCGGCGGGCCGCCCATCAGGGTGCCGGTGAGGACCGGCGCCTGCTCGCGCAGCCGGGCGTACTCGCCGAACGGGTCGGCGATCAGGTGCGGCGAGAGCAGCTCGACGGGATCGGCCTGGGTCCCGGTGGTGGTGGTCATGGGTCTTGCCCTTCTGGGTCGGAGAAAAAGCGGACCTAAAGAAAAACGGCGGACCGGATTTCGCAGCGCGCCCCTGACCGCAGCCGAACCGGCTCCCGCAGGTTATGGAGGGGTTGTCCGAGTCCGCATCCCTCGACCTGATAGTCCTTTGCGGATCCTTTGACACGCCTGTACCGGCGAAATACTCTTCTGGCGATTTTTCAGGGGCGGAATTTCCGAGTGGGGACCGAGGCCGACATGAGAACGCACGACACGTACTCGAATGCGACGGACACGGACGTCGTCGTCGTGGGCAACGGCCCCGTCGGCGCCACCCTGTCGGTGCTGCTGGCCCGGCGGGGCTGGCGGGTGACGGTCCTCGAACGCCGGCCCAGGCCGTACCGGCTGCCGCGCGCCACCAGCTTCGACGGGGAGACCGCCCGGCTGCTGGCCGCCACGGGCATCGGCCCGCGGCTGGGCCGGGTGACGGAGCCGGCCAACGGCTACCAGTGGCAGACCGCCGCCGGTGCGGTGCTGCTGGACATCGAGTTCACCGACGCCGGACCGTACGGCTGGCCGGACGCCAACACGATGCACCAGCCGGCGCTGGAGGAGCTGATCGCCGCCGAGGCGGAGGCACTCGACGGGGTCACGGTGCTGCGCGGCCACGAGGTCGTGGGGATCGCCGACGGCGAGGACCGGGTGGAGGTGACGGCCACCACCGGCGACGACGAGACGCGGGTCTTCTCCGCGCGGTGGGTGGTCGGCTGCGACGGCGCCAACAGCTTCGTCCGCGAGCACCTGGACGTCCCCGTCACCGACCTCGGGTTCTCGTACGAGTGGCTGCTCTGCGACGTCGAGCTGCACGAGCCCCGCGCGTTCACCCCGACCAACGTGCAGATCTGTGACCCGGCGCGGCCCACGACCGTGGTGGCGAGCGGACCGGGGAGGCGGCGCTGGGAGTTCATGCGGCTGCCCGGCGAGAGCGCCGCCGAGCTGGGCCGGGACGAGACGGTCTGGCGGCTGCTGGCGCCCTTCGGGGTCACCCCGGCGACGGCGACGCTGCTGCGCAGCACCACCTACATCTTCCAGGCCCGCTGGGCCGACCGCTGGCGGGTGGGGCACGTCCTGCTGGCCGGCGACGCGGCGCACCTCATGCCGCCGTTCGCCGGCCAGGGCATGTGCTCGGGCATCCGCGACGTCGTCAACCTGGCCTGGAAACTGGACCTCACGCTGCGCGGCGTGGCCCCCGAGTCCCTGCTGGACACCTACGCGGAGGAGCGGCGGGCGCAGGCCAGGGAGGCGATCCTGGCGTCGGTGCAGCTGGGCCGGGTGATCTGCGTGACGGATCCGGCGGCCGCCGCGGAGCGGGACGCCACCGTCCTGGCCAACCGGCGGGGCCGGCCGGCGGGCCGGCCGGAGCCGGCGAAGCCGCTGACGGGCGGGCTGCTGCGGCGGCGGTCCGGGACGCAGGAGGCGCAGGAGCCCGCGGGTGCCGTCGTACCGCAGGGGCGGGTGGCGCGGCCGGGCGGTCCGGAGGGGCTGTTCGACGAGGTGGTCGGCCGCAGCTTCGTCCTGCTGACCACGGACGACGCGCACACGGGGCTCGACGCGGAGCGGCTCGCCTTCCTGGCGGAGCTGGACGCCCGGGTGGTGCGGCTGCTGCCGCCCGGCCGGGAGGCGCAGGGGGACGGCGTGGCGGACCTGGACGGGGTCTACGGGCCGTACCTGGCGCGGTTCGGGGCGACGTCGCTGCTGGTCCGCCCGGACTACCACGTCTTCGGCGCCGCGGCCGGCCCGGAGGGTGCCGCGTCCCTGGTCGACGACCTCCGGACCGCCCTGCGCGCCGCGGTCCCGGCGGGCACCCCCCGCTGACGGCTCCCCCGACCCCACCCGCATACGACGGCCCCCACCCGGCCCGTTCCGCCACATCCACCCGTCCGGGCCACCCAGCCCGTCGGATACCGGCACCGTCAGATGCCCGGCCCCCCACGCGCCCGGGCCACCGGGTGCCGGGACCGTCAGGCACCCGGACCGCCGGGGCCCGGACCATCGGATGCCCGGGCCGCCGGATGCCCGAACCGTCAGGGGCCGGACCATCGGGCGCCCGGGCCGTCAGGGGCCGGGCCGTCAGGGCCCGGGACGACGGGTACCCGGACTCTGACGTACCCGGGCCGTCAGGGGCCCGGCTGTGTTTCGCGGCCGGGCGGTGGGGGCGGAGGTGGCGGGGAGTCAGGGGGTTGTCAGTCGGGCCAGGGCCAGGGCGCCGCGGAGGGAGGAGAGGCCGCCGAGGGCCGCCGGCCGTACCGGCAGCGGGGTCTGGCCCGGGCGGGCGAGGGCGGCGAGGTGGGCGCAGACGCCGGTGACGATCCCGGGGACGCCGGCCGCGAATCCGCCGCCGACCACGACGAGCCGGGGGTGGAGCAGTTCCTGGACCCCTGACACGGCGGCGGCCAGGGCCGCGCAGGTCCGGTCGACGGCGGTGACGGCCCAGGGCTCCCCCTCGTCCAGCGCCCGCACCAGTTCCTCGAAGGCGACGGGCGCCCCGCGCAGCAGGGCCGCACGGTCGAGGGTGGCCGGCCCCGAGGCGACGGCCTGGAGGCAGCCGCGGCGGCCGCAGACGCAGCGGGAGCCGTCCAAGTCGACGATCACGTGCCCGAGCTCGAAGGAGCCGCGGTCCGGGCCGGGGCAGAGCCCGCCCCGCAGGACGAACCCGCCGCCGACGCCGGTGCCGACCCCGAGGTAGAGGAGGTCCTCGCAGCCGGACTCCCGGGCCTCGGCGAGGGCGCCGAGGTCGCCGTCGTCGGCCCAGGCGGTGGCCGCTCCCGGGAACAGCGCGCGCAGCGCCCCGGCCAGGTCGAGGCCGTTCCACTCGGGCCGGCTGGGCCAGGCGACGACCCGGCCGTCCGGCCCGACCGTGCCGGGCATCGCGACGCCCACCGCGCGCAGCGGCCCGGCGAGCCTCCCGCGCAGCCCGTCCACGTGGCGGGCGAGCCGTTCCAGGTCCCGGGCGGCGCTGTGCCGCGGGTCCCAGCGGAAGGAGGACTCGTCGACGCACCGCCCGTCGGCCTCCGCCCGGAAGGCGACCTTGGTGCCCCCGATGTCGACACCGAGGTGATGTGCCTGCCGCATGCCGTGGTGTCCCTCAGACGCGCGGCACGGCCGGGCACAGGGCCAGCAGTTCGGCGGGGCGGTGCAGGACGGTGCCCGGTCCGGAGGCCAGCAGGGCGTCCTCGTCGTCCACCTCCGCCCACAGCGCGGCGACCGAGGCCACCCCGGCGCCGTGGGCGCTGGCGATGTCGGTCGGCGCGTCGCCGACCATCACGGCCTCCTCCGGCGACAGCCCCAGCAGCGCGAGGGCGTGCTCCACTATGTCGGGGGCGGGCTTGGGGCGGGCGACCTCGTCCGAGCCGATGACGTGGTCGAAGAAGGACAGCAGGCCCAGTTCGTCGAGCAGGGAGCGGGCCCGCTTCCCCGCCTTGCCGGTGGCCACCGCCAGCTTGAACCCGCGGGCGCGCAGGGTCAGCAGGAGCTCGCTGATGCCGTCGAAGACCGGCACCTGGGGGGCGAGCCGGTAGCTCTCGCGGACGAAGGGCTCCTCCATCTCCAGCGGAAGGCCCATGATCCGCATGATGTCGGGGAAGTAGCGGCCCTGGTGGCGCCGGTACTCCTCGAAGGGCGCCTCGCCCTCGCCGACGACCTCCCGGTAGGCGATGGCGAACGCCTCCTCCATCACCGCGAAGCTGTCGACGATGACCCCGTCGAGGTCGAAGATCACGGCGCGCCGGACCGCCGGGAGGGTGTCCGTCGCCGCTGTTCCTACCGTTGAAAGTGTCACGTGATGCCATCCCGTGGGTGTGCTGGTCCTGTGGGACCGGTGGTGCGGCCGGGTCGGCCGCCGGTCGCGCCGTCGCCTACCGGTAGGCGGGGACGGCGTCGCGGGTGCGTGCGGACAGGGCCGACGCGTAGAAGTCCTCGATGACGCCGACCGTCGTCCGGGCCTCCCCGATGGCCCGGCCCCGGTTGCGGGGGTCGGCGAGGACGGCGGCCAGGCGGTCCAGCTGGCGCCGGTACTCGTTGCCGATCGGCTCGTCGGGCACCGGCACCGAGGTGGTGGTGCCTTCGCGGGTGAGGGTCAGCTCGGAGCGCCGCCGGTTGGGGCTGAAGCCGAAGGTGCACCTGAGCTCGGCGGTGCCCTCGCCGCCCACCACCTGGATGCGGGTCACGTCCCGTGCCTCGTGCGAGGCCCAGCTGGCGTGCAGCGAGACGGAGATCCCGTCGTCGCGTACGAGGAATCCGCGGGCGGTGTCCTCGACGTCGCCGGCCGCCGCCGCGGCGGGCCGGTCGTGGCGCCATGCCGCGCTCCAGGAGCCGGCGTTGACGAAGTCGTTCGCCGTGACGCCGACGACCTGCGCGAAGCGGGCCGGGCCGAGCAGGGAGGCGAGGGTGTCGAGCAGGTGCCAGCCCAGGTCGAGCAGGACCCCGCCGCCGGCCTTGCTGCGCTGGGTGAACCAGCCGCCGGCCTGCGGGACCCCGCGGGCCCGCACCCAGGCCAGGTCGACGTGGCGGATGCGGCCGAGGCCGGGCAGCTCGTCCGCGAGGGCGCCGACGTCGGCGCGGTACGGGGCCGCGCTGCCGGCCAGCAGCATGGCGCCGCCGCCGCGTTCGGCGGCGGCCAGGGCGTCGGCCTCGGCGGAGGTCAGGCAGACCGGCTTCTCCAGGAAGACGGAGACGCCCCGGCCGAGCAGGGTCGCGGCCACCTCGGCGTGCAGGAAGTTGGGGACGGCGACGACGGCGAGGTCGACCGAGCGGGGGCTCAGCGCCTCGACCGTCGAGTAGACGGGCAGGCCCGCCACCCCGCCGAAGGCTTCACGGGCCTCCGGCCGGGTGTCGACGACCGCCACCACCTCGAAGTCGGCGTGCTCGCTCAGCAGGGGCAGCCACAGCTCGCGGCCCGCCCAGCCGAGGCCGACGACGGCGACCCGGACGCTCATGCGGCGCCCACGACGTCGGCGATGATCTCGGCCGTGCGCCGGATGTCCCCTTCGCTCGCGAGCAGCACGCGGTGGTGCAGCCAGATGCAGTCCTGGCTGAGGGCGTCCGCGTGGGGGCAGCGCCGGGCGAGCTCCTCGGGGGTGGTGTCGGGCGCGCCGATCTCCCAGAAGGCGTCGGTGCGGTAGATCGCGCGGAAGCCCGCGAACGCCGGGACGCCGATCTCCACCAGGCGGTCGACGACGGCGTTGCGCTTCTCCTCGGAGATGCCGGGCACCCGGAACATCGCCATGTAGTGCGAGGGGACGTCGGTGCGCTCGTCGCCGCGCTGCGGGACCACGCCGTCGATGGAGTCGAGCAGGCCGGAGAGCAGCTCCCAGCGCTGGTGGCGGGTGGCGATCTGCCCGTCGAGGCGGCGCAGCTGGGCGCGCAGGACCGACGCCGAGAACTCGTTGAGGCGCAGGTTGGAGCCGGCGATGGAATGGAGGTAGCGGCGGTCGGTCTTCGGCCGTCCGCAGCTGTGGCGCAGGAAGGCGTTCTCGTACATCTCCGCGTCGGGGAAGAGGACGGCGCCGCCCTCGCCCGCGGTCATCAGCTTGCCGTTCTGGAAGCTGAACGCGGCGACCGAGCCGAGCTCGCCGACGCGCTTGCCCTGCCAGCGGGCGCCGTGGGCGTGCGCGGCGTCCTGGACCAGGGGGACGCCGGTGTCGGCGGAGAGCTTGTCGAGGGCGTCCATGTCGGCGAGGAAACCGGCCATGTGCACCGGCATGATCGCCCGGGTGCGCGGGGTCACGGCGTCGGCGGCCCGGGCCACGTCGATGTTGAAGGTGTGCTCGTCGACGTCGACGGGGACGGCGACGGCGCCGAGGCGCTGCGCGGCCTGGGAGGACGAGATGAACGTGAAGGCGGGGACGATGACCTCGGAGCCCGGGCCGACGCCGAGGACCTGGAGGGCGAGTTCGAGGGCGTGGGTGCCGTTGGTGACGGCGAGGGCGTGGGGGGCGCCGTGGTGCTCGGCGAACTCCCGCTCGAAGGAGTCGACCTCGCTGCCGCCCATGCGCCACCACTGGCCCTGTTCAAGGGCGCGGATGAGGCCTTCCCGCTCGTCGTCGTCGTACTGGGGCCACTGGGGGAATTCCGGTGCCTGTCGCGCGTTCATGTTTCTCCAGAGGAAATGGATATGGCTCGACGCGAGATGCGGAGCGGGCGTCGAAATAGGCTGGATTACCGGTCCAACGTAGGTCTCGGAACGCTGCTCCGCATCCCTCGGTCCGGTAGTTCTCGGGGGATTTCACTTCAAATCGAAGAACGCTCGATATGAATTCAGTTGGCCCTCTAGCATGTGAATCCCGTGATGGACGGGGTGGCCCTGTGCGGCGGCTTCGCGCAGGAGCCGCGTCTCGTGGGGCTTCATGACGACGTCCGCCACGAGCGCGCCCGCGGGCAGGGCCTCCAGGGGGAACGGGAGGGGGTCGTCGGGGCGCATGCCCAGGGGGGTCGCGTTGACGGCGATGTCGGCGTCGGCCGGGTGCGGTCCGGGCAGGGCGCGGACCCTTCCGGGCCAGTGCGCGTCGAGGCGGGCGGCGAGGGCGTCCCGTTTCGCGGTGTCCGCGTCGTACAGGGAGAGCCGGGCGGCGCCGGCCGCCAGCAGGGCGGCGCCGACGGCGCTGCCGGCGCCGCCGGTCCCGACGAGCGTGACCCTCCTGCCCCGCGGGTCGTGGCCGGCGCCGACCAGGCCGGACACGAAGCCCGAGCCGTCGAAGTTCTCGGCCAGCCAGCTGCCGTCGGGCTCCCGGCGCAGCACGTTGGCGCTGCCGACGACCTCCGCGGTCGGGCCGCGGCGGTCGGCGAGCCGGCACACGGCCGTCTTGTGGGGCACCGTGACGAACATGCCGTCGAGGTTCTCGACACGTTGGAGGCCGCGGACGACCCGTTCGAGGTGTTCCGGCCGGGCGTGCACCGGGACGAGGACGGCGTCGATGCCCAGCTCCGCGAAGACCGGGTTCATCAGGGCCGGCGCCCGGACCTGGGCGACGGGGTCGCCCAGGACGGCGTACAGCCGGGTGGCGCCGGTGACGGGGATGCCGGCGGCGGGGTGTCCCGTCATCGCGCCACCGCCCCGGCGCCGGTGACCGCTGCGGCCGCCCATTCCGCGGTCAGGGTGGCGATTTCGTGCGCCTGTTCCGCGTTGAGGCGGGGATCGCAGGCCGTGCGGTAACGGGTGGGGAGATCGGCTTCCGTGATTCCGCGGGAGCCGCCGACGCATTCGGTGACGTCCTCACCCGTCATTTCGATGTGAATGCCGCCGGGATGGGTTCCCAGGCGCCGGTGGACTTCGAAGAACCCGGCGATCTCGTCGGCTATGTGCCGGACGTCGCGGGTCTTGTAGCCGTTGGCCGAGGTGTGGGTGTTGCCGTGCATCGGGTCGCACTGCCACACCACCCGGTGGCCGGAGGCGGTGACCTCCTCGACGATGGCCGGCAGGACCTGGCGGATCCGGTCGTGTCCCATGCGGCTGACCAGGGTCAGCCGGCCGGGTTCGCGGTGCGGGTCGAGCCGCCGCACGTAGGCGGCGGCCGCCTCCGGGGTGGTACCCGGGCCGATCTTGAGGCCGATCGGGTTGGAGAGGAGTTCCGCGAAGGCGATGTGGGCGCCGTCGAGCCGGCGGGTGCGCTCCCCGATCCACAGGAAGTGGCCCAGCGCGCTGGACAGCCGGGGCGCGGGCCCGCTGGTGTCGGCCCGCAGCAGGGAGCGCTCGTAGTCGAGGAGGAGCGCCTCGTGGCTGACGTGGATCTCGCCGCCGCCCGCGTCCGCCGCCGTTTCCGCGCAGAACGCGCGGACCAGGTCCATCGCGCCCGCCGCGTGGGCGTGGGCCCGCAGCATCCGGCCGGGGTCGGGGGTGCGGGCCGCCGGGGTGGGTTCCGCCGAGTTGATCATGTCGCCGCGGTAGACGGGCAGGCCCTGCGCGTCGACGCTCTGGGAGCGGGGTTTGGCGTACTGGCCGGCCATTCGGGCGATCTTGACGACGGGCAGTCCGGTGCGGCGGCCGAGGACCGCGGCCATGTCGGCGAGGCTGCGCAGGTTGGCCCGTACGTGGGCTTCGGTGTTGGCGGCGAAGGTTTCGGCGCAGTCGCCGCCCTGGACGAGGAAGGCCTCGCCGCGGGCGACCGCGGCGAGCCCTCCGCTCAGCCGTGCCGTCTCGGCCCGCGTCACGATCGGCTCGGCCCGCGACAGCCGTTCCCGTACCTCCCGGGCCAGCCGCGGGTCCGGCCAGACGGGCTGCTGTGCGGCCGGTCTGGCCAGCGCCGCCTCCAGGCGGGTGGCCAGCGCCGCGTCCGGGGGCGGGGCGGTGCCTGCCGGGGCGTCGGGAGCGACCGGGGCGTGGGGGGCGGCCGGCCACTGCATCGTGCGCGTCATGTGAGCACCGCATCGTTCGAGGAGGCTCCGGGCACGGCCTCGCCGACCAGGTCGGCCAGGCCCGCCCGGGGCATCCGCTCCAGGACGTCCGCGACCAGCCCGTGCGGTACGTCGTCCACCAGTTCCGCGCCGTTCGGCCCGTCCAGCACGAACGTGAGGCCGGTGAGGGCCTTCTTGTCGTGCCGCATCAGCCGTACGAGCGTCTCGGTGGCGGGCCCTTCGGGCAGGGCCGTGGGAAGGCCGTAGGACCCGACGACCTCCTGGTGCTCGCGCACCCGCTCCTCGCCGATGCGGCCGAGGGCCCCGGCGAGGCGGCCCGCGAAGACCGTGCCGATGGCGACGGCCTCGCCGTGGCGCAGCGCGAAGTCCGTGGCCCGTTCCAGCGCGTGGCCCAGCGTGTGACCGTAGTTGAGCAGGTGCCGTGGTCCGGCGTCCCGTTCGTCCCGCTCCACGATGCCGGCCTTGAGGGTGACGCTGGCGGTGATCTGCTCCGGCAGCGACAGCCCCCGCAGGTCACCGGCGCCGATGAAGTGGCAGCGGGCGATCTCGCCGAGGCCGTTGAGTACCTCCCGGATGGGCAGGGTGGAGAGGTAGTCGGTGTCGCACAGCACGGCGCTGGGCTGCCAGTAGGCGCCGACGAGGTTCTTGCCGGCGGGCAGGTTCACCGCTGTCTTCCCTCCGACGCTGGCGTCGACCTGGGCGAGCAGCGTGGTGGGCAGGTGGACGACCGGGACGCCGCGGTGGTAGAGCGCGGCCGCGAGTCCGACCACGTCGGTGGTGGTTCCGCCGCCGCAGGAGACGACGACGTCGGACCGGGTGAGCCCGAAGCGTACGAACTCGCCGCACAACGCCTCCACCGTGCTGAGGGTCTTGTCCCGCTCGCCGTCCCGGGCCGGCAGCAGCAGGGTGTCCACCCCGGTGTCGGGCACCCATTCCTCCGGGCGGGCCGACACGACGACGGCCCGTCTGGCGCCCAGCCGTTGGACGGTCTCGGCGAGCGACGCGCGCACGCCCGGGCCGATGAGTACCTCGTACGAATGGTCTCTGAGGCGCAGAGGAATGGAAGCCATGGTCCGCCTACTTGCCCGCCGTCGCCCTGCGGACCCGGGACTCGGCCCGCTCCTTGCGGTCGGCCTCGTCCAGGTGCGGGTAGGCGGGGCAGCCGAAGACCCGCTTGAACGGCGCGAACGTGTCCCACTCGGTGCGCTTGCGCATCTCCTGGGCGACCGGGTTGTGCTCGCTCCAGAAGTCGCCGCCGATGAGGCGGACGAGGTACTTCTCCAGGGTGTCGCGGTCCGTGGAGCGGGCGGCGTCCGCCGCCACGGCGACCAGTTCGCCGTCGTAGTAGGCGTGGATGAGCCGGATGTAGGTGTCGTAGCCGGTCTTGAAGAAGCTCGCGTACCGGTCGATCAGGTGGTCCTCGGCGGCCGGGTCGTCGAGGGCGGCGCCGATCGTCTCGGCGGCGCGGACGGCGGTGGCCGTGGCCACCAGGACGCCGCCGGAGAACATCGGGTCGCCGAAGCAGCCGGCGTCGCCGACCATGACCCAGCCGGGGCCGGTGACCGTGTCGGAGTGGTAGCAGTAGTCGGTCTCGACGCGGAGGTCGCTGGTGGGGTGGGTGCCGGTGAGGCGGGCGGTGATCCGCGGGATGCGGCTCACGTGCTCCTCGAACGCCTTCTCGGGGGTCGAGCCGCGCAGGACGTCGCGGGGCATGACCGTGCCGACGCTGATGGCGTCCTTGGAGAGCGGGATCGCCCACACCCAGCCGTCGTCGTGGGCGCCGACCTGGATGTCGCCCTCGACGCCCAGGTTGTGGCTCTCGTCGAGCCCGGCGTAGTGCCGGAACACGGCGACCATGCGGAGCTTCTCCAGCGTCTTGCGCAGGCCGAAGCGGTTGGCGATCCGGCCGGCGCGGCCGCTGGCGTCGATGACGTACTTCGAGCGGACCTCGTGCTGCTCGCCCTCGCGCTCGTAGCGGACGCCGACCATGCGGTCGCCCTCCATGAGCAGGTCGTTGACGTTCGCCCCGAAGAGGACCCGTGCGCCGGCGGCGGCGGCCTGCTCGGTGAGCATCTTGTCGAAGCGGGCGCGCTCGACCTGGAAGGCGCTGGAGTAGCGGCCGTCGCCCTGCTTGGTGAAGTCGGCGCGGAAGACGCCCTCGAAGAACTTCTTCTCGGTCGGGTCGATGAACTCGCCGCCGAACTTGGGGACGTAGCCCTGGGCCTCGACGGCCTCGCGCAGGCCGATCTGGTCGAACATGCCCATCATGTAGGGCAGCAGGGACTCGCCTATGTGGAAGCGGGGGAACTCGTCGCGTTCGAGCAGCACCACGTCGTGCCCCTGCCGGGCGAGCACCGTGGCGCTGACGGCGCCGGCCGGTCCTCCGCCGATCACGATCACGTCGGTCGTGTCGTTTGCCATCACATTTCCCTTCGGATTCTTTTGCTGACGCGCCCGCGAGGTATGGCCTCGCGGCGGTGGCTGAAAGTGGCGGACGAGGGGGCGAATCAGCCGGTTTCCCCGGCGAGGATGCTGTGGATCAGCGCCCGGTGCTCGTTGTCGTCCGTGATGGTGCGGGCCTGCTCGCGGCCGTCACGGACCGTCAGATGACGGCGCCCCTTGAGTACGGCCTGGCCGTTCTCGAAACTCCGGCCGCACAGGATTTCGCGGCCGTCCCGCGGCCTTTCCGCCGCCAGGATCTCCCGGAGGAGGTCCTCCATTTCCTTCCAGTCGCTCCACTGGCGGGATTCCATCGTGAAGGTGTAGACGACGCTCCACCGGGTGACGGCTCCGCGGCGCTGGAGGGCGATCTCGTTCCCGCGGTCGACCAGCCGGTACTGGCACCGGTACTGCGTCTGTACCGCGTCGGTGACCAGCAGCGGCTCGATGTAGGAAGGCCCAGGATATCCAACGTCCACCAGCCATTCCTGCCCGTCCAGCGTGACGCGACTGAACATGTGCTCGACATCGAGCGCGAATGCCTCGGCCCCTTCGGCGGTCCGGGCCGCCATCAGCGTGACCTCGTATCCGAGTGCGCGCAGCAGGCGGAAGAACAGGCGGTTCAGCTGGAAACAGGTTCCGCCCTGACCGTTCATGACGGTCGTTTCGAACATGGCGTCCTCGTCGATGTCGACGAGGTTCACGCCGTTTTCGTGGTTCTCGGTGACGCCGTTGTACGGAATCGCCATGAGGTGGTGCTTGTGCAGTTTCCGCAGGGTGGCGATGTCCACCCCGGTTTCCCCGGCACAGCCGATCCGCCGCAGGTACCTGCCCACGTCGAACATGTCGATGACCTTCTTTCGGACTTCGGGCCTCAGACGGCCAGGGGACCCGCGGCCTGGGCGCCGCACAGCAGCTCGTGCAGGTATCCGGCGAGCAGACCCGGCGTCGGGTGGTCGAACACGAGGTTGGGAGAGAGCTTGCGTTCCGCGAGGGTGCGCAGCCTGTTGCGGAGCTCGATGGCGGTGAGGGAGTCGAAGCCGATCTCGAACAGCCCCTGGTCGGCGTCGAAGTGGTAGTTCGCGCTGTATCCCAGGACGGCGGCCACCTGCGCCCTGACCAGGTCGAGGAGCACCTTGCGCTGTTCGGCGGCGGGCAGTGCGGCCAGCCGCTCGGGCAGCCCCCGCCCCTCCTCGGCGCCCGCTCCGGCGTGCGCCTGCTGGCGGGCGGCCTTGACCAGTCCGCGCAGCATGTGCGGTACGCCGCCGCTCGCCGCGGCCCCGCCCCGGACGCCCCGCAGGTCCAGCTTGGCCGGCACCAGCTGTGCCTGCCCGGATCCGAGGGCGGCGTCGAAGAGCTCCATGCCCTCCGCCGGGGTCATCGCCATCAGGCCGCCGCGCCGGTTGAGCCGGGCCTTGACGACGTCGTCGGTGCCGGCCGCCATGCCTCCGTCGGTCTGCTCCCACAGGCCCCAGGCCAGGGAGAGGCCCGGCAGGCCGGCGGCCCGCCGGTGTGCCATCAGGCCGTCGAGGAAGGCGTTGGCGGCGGCGTAACTGCCGCTGCCGGCGCCCATGAAGACGGCGGAGACCGAGGAGTAGACGACGAACGCGTCCAGGTCCAGGCCCCGCGTCAGCTCGTCCAGGTGCCGTACGGCGTCCACCTTCGGCGCGAACACCCGGGCCAGCCGCTCGGGGGTCAGCATGCCGATCACCCCGTCGTCGGTGACGCCCGCGGTGTGCACGACGCCGGTGAGCGGGTGCTCGGCCGGTACGGACGCCAGGAGTGCTTCTGCCTGTTCCCGGTCGGAGAGGTCGCAGGCGACCACGGACACGGTGGCGCCCTGCTCGCCCAGTTCGTCGACGAGTTCCCGGACGCCTTCGGCCTGCGGGCCGCGACGGCTCGCCAGCAGCAGGTGCCGTACGCCGTGCCGGGCGACCAGGTGCCGGGCCGCGAGCGCGCCCAGCGAACCGGCACCCGAGACCAGGACGGTGCCCTCCGGCGCGAAGACCGCGGCGGCCTCCGCCGCCGGCGCTGCCGCGCGGGCCAGGCGCGGCACGAACAGGGCCGTCCCGCGCACCGCCACCTGCGGCTCACCGCAGGCCAGCACGGCCTCCAGAACCCCTTCCGCACCGTCGTCCGCGGCGGGGTCGCCGTCCAGCAGGACGATCCGGTCCGGGTTCTCCGCCTGCGCGGCCCGCACCAGGCCCCATACCGCCGAGGCGGCCGGGTCGGTCACCGTCGCCTCGCCGGCGGCGGGTACCGCTCCACGGGTCAGGACCAGCAGCCGCGACTCCTCCAGCCCGGCCCCGGCCAGCCAGCACTGGACGACCTCCAGCACCCGGTCGGCCAGGTGCAGCACCGGGTCCCCGCCTTCGGGGAGCGGGGCGGCGCCGGTGACGGCCTCCAGTACGGCCAGCGCCGGAGCGGCCGCACGGCCTTCGATGACGTCGTCGGCGAGGGTGGCCACCTCTTCCGCGGTGGCCACCGCCACCCACGACGGGGCGGCCCCGCGTCCTTGCGTCTGCGGCAGCTCGGTCCACTCGACCCGGAACAGCGGGTTGGCGGGGCGGGCCGTGCCCGCGGCCGTCTCCAGCTGTTCTGCGGAGACCACCCGGGACACCAGGGAGTCCAGGGTCACCACCAGCCGGCCGGTCTCGTCCGCCGCCTCCAGGGCCAGTGCCTCGGGCTCCGGCTGGGAGAGGCGGACGCGCAGCGCCGGAGCCCCGGCGGCGTGCAGGGCCAGCCCGTTCCACGCGAACGGCAGCCGCAGCTCCTGGCCCTCGCCCCCGGCCGACGGGGGCTGCGCCGCACCGTTCAGCAGCGGGGAGTGCAGGGCGGCGTCCAGCAGCGCCGGGTGGATGCCGTACCGGCCGGCTTCCGCACGGTGCTCCTCGGGCAGGGCGACCTCGGCGAAGAGCTCCTCGCCGCGCCGCCACACCGCCCGTACGGCCCGGAACGCCGGCCCGTACCCGTATCCGACCCCGGCGATCACCTCGTAGCCGCCGCTGATGTCGACGGGCTCCGCTCCGGCCGGCGGCCAGGCGGCGAAGTCGAACCCGCTGCCGCGCAGACCGCCCGGCACGGCGGCGCCTGCCGACAGCGTGCCGGAGGCGTGCCGCGTCCAGCCGTCGCCGTCGGCGGCGGCGTCCTCGCGGCGGGAGTAGATCTCCACGGTGCGCGCACCGTTCTCGCCGGGGCCGCCCACGGCGACCTGCACCTGGACCCCGCCCTGCGCCGGCACCACGAGCGGTGCCTCGATGACGAGTTCCTCCAGCAGCTCGCAGCCGGCCTCGTCGCCCGCCCGTACGGCCAGTTCGACCAGGCCGGTCCCGGGGACGATGACGACTCCGTCGACCGCGTGGTCGGCGAGCCAGGCGTGCGTGCGCAGGGAGAGCCGCGAGGTGCAGAGAAGCCCGTCGGACTGCGGGAGCTGCACCACCGCTCCGAGCAGCGGGTGTTCGACACCGGCGAGGCCCAGCGAGGCCGCGTCGGTGGCCGGTTCGGCGGCCTGGATCCAGAAGTGCCGGTGGTCGAAGGCGTACGTCGGGAGGTCCGGGCGCGCGGAGCCGGGCGTGGCGGGCAGGGCCTCGGCCCAGTCCACGGCCACTCCCCCGGCGAACAGCTCGGCCATGGAGGTGAGCAGGCGGCGCACACCGCCGTCCTCACGGCGCAGGGAGCCGGCCACCACGACCTCGGTGTCCGTGCCGTCGACGGTCTCGTTGATCGGCTGGACCAGCACCGGGTGGGCACTGACCTCGACGAAGACCGTGTGGCCCTGGGC
>NZ_JBBDHD010000010.1:0-107024 GCF_044129415.1 Streptomyces racemochromogenes | reverse complement strand
GGGATTCGGCGGCGGCGGCCTCGCGGGCGGCCTCGGCCGCGGCGCGGGCGGCCTCGCGCGACTCGTCCCAGGCGGCCACGGCGGCCTTCTCGGCGTCGCTGGCGGCCAGCGCGGCGCGGGCCGGGTCGGCGTCGGGGGCGGTGTCGTCGAGCCAGCCGGCGCGGACGGCCTCGGCGGTCTCCTGCTGGACCTCGGCGAGGCGGGCCCTGAGGTGTTCGGCCTCGCTGCGGGCGCGCTGGGCGGCGGTGGCGGCGGCGGTGGCGTCGCGGTGGGCGGCCTCGCCGACGGCCTGGAGCTCGGCGGAACGCTCCTCCTCCTCGTTGGCGGACCGCTCGCCCTGTTCGGCGGCGGTGTGCAGGGCCCGTACGAGGTCGGCGGCGGCGGTGGCGCGGGCGGCGAGGGCCGGTGCGGCGTCCCGTTCGGCCTCGCGGATGGCGGCGGCGACGCGGGCGGAGCGGTCGGCGGCGGCGCGGTGGCGCAGGACGGTCTCGGCGGCCTGCCAGGCGGAGTGCAGGGTGCGGGCTTCGAGGAGTTCGCGGCGCTGGGCGGCGGCGGCCTTGTCCGCGACGGTCAGGGCCAGCGAGGCGTGCCGGTAGGCGAGTTCGGCGGAGACGGCGGCGCTGCGGGCGCGCTGCTCCTCGGCGGCGGTGACGGCGTGGGCGGCGCCGGTGACCTGCTGGGCGAGGTCGGCGGCGCGGCCGCGCTCCTCGGCGGCGCGGGCGGAGAGCCGGCGGGCCAGGGTGCGGGTGCGGCGTTCGGCGCCGGCGTGGACGTCGCGGAGCCGGGTGCGGGTCTCGGCGGCCTCGACGATGCGGGTGAGCAGGTCGACGGAGCCGGCGGTGAAGTCGCGTTCGGCCATCAGCTCGGCGCGGCGGCCGAGCTTGTTGCCGAAGCCGTGGACCAGGTCGGCGAGGCCGTCGGTGTCGCGGGTGTCGGTGACGGCGCGCAGCAGCAGGTCGGTGAAGTCGGAGTCCTTCTTCACCGCGAAGAGGCCGGCGGCCTCGCCCTCGTCGGCGTTCATCTCGCGCTGGTAGCGGAAGAGTTCGGGGTCGAGGCCGAGTTCGGTGAGGTGTTCGTTCCAGCGGTCGTGGATCTCCTCCCAGTACACCTCCAGGTGCGGGTAGGCCTTGCCGGCCTCGGTGATCGCGTCGCGGAAGCCCTTCATGGTGCGGCGGCGGCCCTGCGCGCCGGAGACGCCCTCGACGGGCGGGCGCACGGAGGTGGCCTCGGCGACGGGAAGGCCGTCCAGGCTGAGGCCCGGGCCGGGGCGGAAGGAGTACCAGGCCTCGGCGAACTTGCGGGGGTCGTTGGAGACCTGGCGGCCGCGCCATTCGCTGACCTTGCCGACGACCACGCACTCGCCGGTCTGGGTGTGCTGCCACTCCAGGGCGACGTGGCCGCAGTCGTCGGCGAGGAGGAACTTGCGCAGCACGCCGGAGCTGGCGCCGCCGAGGGTGTTGCGGTGGCCGGGGAGCATCACCGAGAAGATCAGCTTGAGGAGGACGGACTTGCCGCCGCCGTTCTCAAGGAAGAGCACGCCGGCGGGCGCGGGGCGGCGGGGCGGGCCGGTGGGCTCGTCCTCGAAGAACTCCGCCTGGGTGGGCGCCGGGTGGGGTACCGGCTCGCCGACTCCGCGCAGGTCGAGCACGGTGTCGGCGTAGCGTGCGCCGGCGGGCCCGATGGAGTAGAGGCGGATCCGGGACAGCTCGTACATGGCGGCGGACTCTCGTTGTTTCTCGGTGTGTCTCGGTACGGGGGCGCGTGGGGCTCAGGCGTGGAAGGGCAGGCCCGCGTCGGCGGCGAGCTCCAGGTCGTCGCCCTCGGGCGGCGGCAGGAGGGTGGCGGTGCCGTCGCTGACGGGTACCACGCCGAGTTCCAGGAGTTCGGCCATGGCCGCGCTGCCCGCCATGTCGCGGACCTGGAGCTGGTAGCGGGGGGTGGTGCGGTAGGTGCCGCCGGCGTCGTCGCCGGTGCGCTGGAGGAAGCCGGAGTCGGTGAGGAAGGCGGCGGCCTTGCCGACGATGCCGGTGGTGGAGCCGGCGAGGCGGCGGGCGTCCTTGGTGGCGCCGGTCGCGCTGCGGCGGGCGTAGACGCGCCAGGCGGCCTCCAGGCCGGGGGCGTCGGAGGCGGGGTCGGTGTTCTCGCCGAGTTCCTCGGCGCGCTCCTCCAGGCGGCGGCAGGTCTGCCGGACGAAGGCGTCGACGCCGTTGACGGTGATCCGGCCGATGTAGCCGTCGTCGGCGAGGTCCTCGGGGCGGGGGAAGGCGAGGGCGGCGACGGCGAGGTGGGCGAGGCCGTGCAGGAAGCGGTCGCCGCCGTCGGCGGCGGTGCGGCGGGCGTAGTCGCCCATCCGGACGGCGAAGACGGAGTCCTCGCCGGCGGCGACGGCCATGCCGGCGCGCGGGGACACCTCCAGCACGACCAGGCCGAGGCCGGTGGCGACGGCGTCGGCGAGCCGGCCGAAGGCGGGGTCCTCGCGGTAGCGGCGCAGCAGCTCGGCGTACTCGGCGTCCCGGGCGGGGAGCAGCTTGGGCTGGAGCCCGAACCCGACGAGGCGGGCCGCGTCGGCGGCGTCGGCCGGCGTCAGGGCGGTGGCCGGCGCGGTCGTCGCGGGCGCGGCGGAGACCGACGGACCGTCGGGCTCGCTCCACGCGGGGTACTCGGCGTGGTGGTCGCTCACGGGTGGGTCTCCTCGGCGGTGCGGTGGGCCTGGCGGCGGGGGCGGTGGTGCGGTGCGGCGACGCCGGCCCGCCGGGCGGGTACGACGCCGTCGGTGCGGCGGCAGCGGCGGATCCGGGCGACGCCCGGGGCGGGGACGGGGCCGGAGGCCTCGCCGCCCCGGTGGTTCAGGTCTGGGCCCGGGCAGGCGCGCGGGGCGGGGCCGTCGGCACGGCGGCAGAGGCCGTACCGGCCCGGCGCCGGACGGGCGGCCGGGGTGGGTACGGCGATGTCGGCCTCGCCGGTCCGGTGGTTGCCGTCTCGGGTCGGCTGTGGGCGCGGGGCGGGGGGTACGGACGCGGGTGCGGGGCGGGGCGGGGCGACCGGGCGGGCCCGGTGGCGGGTTCCGTGCGCGGCCGCGGGGGCCGGGGTGGCCGGCCCGGGGTGGCGGCGGGGAGCCGGAACGGGGGCGGGCGCGGTCATGCGGGCTCCGCGCGGTCCGCCGCCATGCCGGCCGCGTCCAGGAGGGCCGTGCCGACGATCAGGTCGGCGCCGCCGAACTCCGGGTCCTCCAGGGCGGTGCCGTCGTCCACCGCGAACAGCAGCCGCTCCTCGCCCTGGCGGTACGCCGTGCCCACCGCCGGGCTCGCCGCGTGGACGGCGAGCAGCGCCACCAGGTACGGGAGGTCGGGGTCCTCCCGACGGGCCTGCGCGAGCAGGCCGGACAGGCGGCGCGGAGCGTCGTGCGGGAGGTCCAGGAGGCGGGTCGCGGCCGCGAGCTGCTCCTCGCTGAAGCGGCTGTCGTCCGGGGTCGCGATGAGGTCGGGTTCCGGCATCTCGGCCCCGAGGTGCTCCCGTTCCACGGGCGGGGTGAGGAGGATCTCCACCAGGTCCGCGACCCGCACCGAGACGGGGGTGCGCAGCCCCGTGCCGGCCGCGAAGAAGGCGTCGGTCACCCGGGTGGCGTGCGCCACGGGCAGCGGCATCAGCGGGGCGACGAGCTGTCCGTACAGGTCGATCCCGGAGCGCGCGGCGGGTGCGGCGAAGGCCTGGCGGTCCTGTTCGGCGCGGAAGAGCGGGCCGGCGTCCAGCAGCCGGGACTGGAGCTGGGTGTGCCGGCGGATGCAGTCCTTGACGATGTCGACCAGCTCGGCGGCGCGCCGCTTGTTCTCGGGGTCCTCGGCCTCGTCGCGCGCCTTGCGGATGTTGGTGAGGATCGCGTTCTCGTGCCGGTAGCGGTCGGCGACGTGGTCGAGGGCCTCGGCGATCATGTCCGGGACGGCCTGGAGCCAGTCCACCGCGCGGACGTTGCGCCGGGTGGCGTCGAGCGTGCGGCGCAGGGTCTCGGCGTACTGGACGGTGCGGTAGCGGGCCTGCTCGGCGGCGAGCTGGGCGTCGGCCAGCCGGCCCCGGCTGATCAGGACCTCCAGCTTGACCTCGGCGGCAATCTGCGCGCTGGTGACGTCCGTGTCGAGGGCGCCGACCAGGACGTTGACGGCCTCGTCGGTGGTGCGCAGGTAGACGGCGCCGCCGTGCCCGGGGACCTCCTCGATCAGCTTGAAGTCGTAGTCGCGGCGGACGTAGACCCCGTCGGCGCCGAAGGTGCCGTAGATCGCGCGGAATCCGCGGTCGACGCTGCCGACGTTGATGAGGTTCTCCAGCACCCAGCGGGCGACCCGCTCGTGCTCGGCGGCCGGCCGGTGGGGCGTCTGGGCGGCGACGCGGGGGAGCAGGCGTGCCACTATCTGCTCGTGGTCGGCGCCCGTGTCGAAGTCCATGTTGAGCGTGACCAGGTCGATCGCGGCCAGCGCGACCTCCGCCATCGCGTAGACCCCGTATTCGCCGGCCAGGTTGGCCTTGCGTACGTCGAGGTCGTGCAGCGGGGCGGTGCAGGCGAGGGCGCGCAGCCGCCGGGCGAGGCCCTCGTCGGCGGCCGGGCCCGGCGCCGGGGACGGGAGGGTTTTCGCCGGGGCAGGGAGAGTCACGTCGAAAAGATTAGGCGGTGTCACGGACAACATCCCAAACGGCATGGTTCGGCCGGATCGTCCCCGGCTCCCGGAAGGCCGCGGAAGGGCTCTGCGGCGCGCGGCGCGCACGCTGTTCTACGCTCGCCGCATGGCTTCCATGATCACACCCGCAGCGGCCGCGATCGACCTCAACGCCGACCTCGGCGAGGGCTTCGGGCGGTGGGCGCTCACGGACGACGAGGCTCTCCTGTCGGTGGTCACCAGCGCGAACGTGGCCTGCGGCTTCCACGCGGGCGACCCGTCGATCATGCGCCGGGTGTGCGAGCTGGCCGCCGCGCGCGGCGTGCGGATCGGCGCGCAGGTCTCGTACCGGGACCTCGCGGGCTTCGGGCGGCGTGCGATGGACGTGCCGGCGGCGGAGCTGGCGGCGGAGGTCGCGTACCAGATCGGGGCGCTGGAGGTGTTCGCGCGGGCGGCCGGGTCGAGGGTGTCGTACGTGAAGCCGCACGGGGCGCTGTACAACCGCACGGTGCGTGACGCGGACCAGGCCGGCGCGGTGGTCGACGGGGTCCGGCTGGCCGCCGGGGAGGCCGGGCTGCCGGTGCTGGGACTGCCCGGGTCGCTGCTGCTGGCCGCGGCCGCGGAGGCCGGGCTGGAGGCCGTGCCGGAGGCCTTCGCCGACCGGGCCTACACGCCGGAGGGCACGCTGGTGCCCCGTGGTACGCCCGGGGCGGTGCTGCACGAGCCGGACGTGGTGGTCGCGCGGGCCGTGCGGATGGCGGCGCAGGGGCAGGCCACGGCGTCGGACGGCTCCACGGTACGGGTCCGCGCGCGCTCCCTGTGCCTGCACGGGGACACCCCGGGGGCCGCCGGGCTCGCGCTGCGGGTCCGCGAGGCGCTGGGGGCGGCGGGCGTGCGGGTGGAGGCCTTCGCATGAGGGTGAGGCCCCTGGTGGCGGGCCGGGAGGCGCTGCTGCTGGAGGTGGACACGGCCGGGGAGGCGGCCGCGCTCCACGCCGAGGTGCTGCGCCGGCGGGACGCGGGCGAGCTGGGCCCCGTACGGGACGTGGTCCCGGCGGCGCGGACGGTGCTGCTGGACGGGGTGCGGGAGCCGGGGGCGCTGGCGGCGCGGATCGCCCGCTGGGAGGTGCCGCCGCTCGCGGAGGCGGAGGGGCCGCTGGTCACCGTGCCGGTGCGGTACGACGGGCCGGACCTGGCGGAGGTGGCCCGGGCGTGGGGCGTCGCCGAGGGGGAGGTGGCCGGGCTGGTCGGGGGGATCGAGTTCCGGGTGGCCTTCTGCGGGTTCGCCCCCGGCTTCGGGTACCTGACGGGGCTGCCGGAGCGGCTGTGGCTGCCCCGGCGGGCCACGCCGCGTACGGCGGTCCCGGCGGGGTCGCTGGCCCTGGCCGGGGAGTACGCGGGGGTCTACCCGCGCTCCTCCCCCGGCGGCTGGCAGCTGATCGGCTCCACCGACGCGGTGCTGTGGGACCCGGCACGGGATCCGGCGGCGCTGTTCGTGCCGGGGATGCGGGTGCGGTTCGAGGAGGCGGGGGCGTGAGCGGGTGCGACGACGCGGGCGGGGCGCGGAGGTGCGGCGTGGGCGGGAGCGGGCTGCCGGTGGTGCGGGCCGGGGCGCGGGTGCGGGAGCGCGGCGGGGAGGTGCGGGCGTGAGCGTGAGCGGGGTGCTGGTGGTGCGGGCCGGGGCGCTGACCACCGTGCAGGATCTGGGGCGGCCCGGATACGCGCACCTTGGTGTGCCCCGGTCGGGGGCCCTGGACACGGGCGCGCACGCCTTGGCCAACCGGCTCGTCGGCAATCCGGCGGGGGCCGCCACCGTGGAGACCACCCTGGACGGGGTGCGGCTGCGCGCCCTGGCCCCGGTGACGGTGGCGGTGACGGGCGCGCCGTGCGCGGTACGGGTCTGCGGGCGCCCGGCGGCGTGGGGTGCGCCGGTGTGGCTGCCGGAGGGGGCGGAGCTGGACGTGGGGCGGGCGGTGGCGGGGCTGCGGAGCTACGTCGCGGTGCGGGGCGGGTTCGCCGCGCCCGCGGTCCTGGGGAGCCGCTCGACGGACCTGCTGTCGGGGCTGGGGCCGCCGGTCCTGTCGGACGGGACGGTGCTGGAGGTCGGGGCGGCGGGGCCGGCTCCGGTGTCCGGGGCGGACGCCCTGCGGGTGGCGGGGCCGCCGGTGGCGGAGCTGGTGCTGCCGCTGCGGCTCGGGCCGCGGGCGGACTGGTTCACGGGGGCTTCGGTGGCGCGGCTGCTGTCCTCGCCGTACCGGGTGTCGGCGGCTTCGAACCGGATCGGGCTGCGGACGGAGGGCGGGCCGGTGCTGGAGCGGGCCCGGTCCGGGGAGCTGCCGAGCGAGGGGATGGTGCTGGGGGCGGTGCAGGTGCCGCCGGACGGGCTGCCGGTGGTGTTCCTGGCCGACCATCCCGTGACCGGGGGGTATCCGGTGGTCGGGGTGGTCCCGCCGGGCCCCGCCCTGGACGCCGCCGCCCAGGCCCGGCCGGGGCTGGCGGTCCGGTTCGTCCCAGCGTGAGGGGTGAGGCCGCGGGAGCCGCTGCGCGGGGCGGAGTCCCCTACCCACCCTTCGCCCGTTCCCAGGGGCTCCACCCCGGCCCCCGCGCCTCAAACGCCGGCGAGGCTACGTCCCGGCCCGCCCCGGCAATGCCTGCGGACGCCCGCACAGCAGGATTCGGATCCCCCGGCAACCGCCTACGGGCCGCCGCACACCGAATTCGGCCCGCCCCGGCAACCGACCTACGGGCCCCCGCGCAGCCGGATTCATCCTGCCCCGGCAACCGGCCTACGGCCCCCCGCACGGCGGAATTCGGCCCGCCCCGGCAACCGCCTACGCACGCCCGCGCAGCCGGATTCGTCCTGCCCCGGCAACCGGCCTACGGGCCCCCGCACGGCGGAATTCGGGCCGCCCCGGCAACCGCCTACGCACGCCCGCACGGCGGGATTCGGCCCGCCCCGGCAATCGCCCGCGGCGCCCGTGCGGCTGGACTTCGCGGAGCGGGGTTCCAGCCCGCGCGGCGGTTGAGCGCACCGGGCGCGCCGCGCGCGTGCCGGGGCCAGGGCGGAGGCCCCGGGGGCTCTCAGGCACCGTCGGCGATCGAGGCGCGGGCGGGGGCGGCGCCGCCGGGGCATTCGGCCCCGACGGCGATTGAGGCGCGGGCCGGGGCGGAGCCCCCGGGGGCGGCTCACGGCGGGGGCTGCGGAGCCCCCGGGGCAGGGGGCCGGGGGATTCCCGGGGAACGGGGAAGGGCGGGGCGGGGAGACGGCTCCGCGCAGCGGGTACCCGCGCCCCCTGCGGAGCTACACGGCCGATTCCGGGGCGATGCGGCTGCGGACCGCCGACTGGACGTCCTCCTCCTCCGCCGGGTCGGCCGCCAGGCGGCGCAGCCGCGGGGCCACGCGGGCGTCGGCCGTTTCGGCGTGGCGGGCCGCCACCTCGCGGGTGGTCTCCTCGCAGTCCCAGAGGCACTCCACCGCGAAGCCCGCCGCGAAGGTGGGGTCCGTGCTGGCCAGGGCGCGGGCGGCGCGGCCGCGCAGGTGGGAGGAGGCCGTCTCGCGGTAGATGTGCCGCAGCACCGGCGCCGCGCAGCCGATCGAGAGCCGGCCGGCGCCGTCCACCAGGGTGAAGAGGCGTGCGGAGTCGGGGCCCGAGCCCCGGACGGTCGAGCGCAGGGCACCCAGCACCAGGCCGGTGTCGTCGGGGCCGCCGCGGGCCGCCAGGAGGGCCGCGGCGGCCGCTCCGAGGGCGTCGGGGCGGTGGGCCCACAGGCGGGCCCGCTCCAGCGCAGCGGGGCCGCACATGCGCTCGTAGGCGGCCACGGCGGCTTCGTCGCCGGCGGCTTCGATGAGGTCCAGGACGGCCGGGTTCTCCGGTTCGGCGAGGACCAGGTGGTGCAGGGCGGTGGCCCGGGCGGCCTCGCCCGAGGCTCCGGCGGCGGCCGCGAGGATGGCGGAGCGGTCCTCGGGGCCGGCCACGGCGGCGAGGCAGCGCGCGGCGGGCACGTGCAGCGGGGTACCGCGGCGCAGCCCGTCGGCGGCCCAGTCGAAGACGGCCTGGACGCCCCAGCCGGGCCGGGGGCCGCTCGGGGTCATCTGGCGCTGCCAGCGGTCGAAGGAGCCCTGCTGGCGGGCGGCGCGCAGGCGTTGCCCGTACTGCGGCGACTCCTCCCACAGGCTCCACGGCCGGGGCTCATAGGCGTCGCGGACGGCGGCGGCGAGCCGCGCCTCCCCCTCGGCGGTGTCCGGGAATCTGGCCAGGACGGGCGTGGCGAGGGAGCGCAGCCCCTCGTCGTCGTCGCGCAGGGCGAGCTCGTCGAGGGCCCAGGCCCAGTTGGCGCCGGAGGCGGCGTAGCGGCGCAGCAGCATGAGCGCGTCGTCGCGGCCGTACGAGGCCAGGTGCCCGAGGACGGACAGGGCGAGGCCGGTGCGGTGGTCCTCCTCGTCGACGAGGTCGTCGACGCCGAAGAGGTGGGCCTCGATCGCGCCGAGGGGGCCGTCGAGGTCCAGGTACAGGCGGGCGTAGTAGAGCGACCGGTTCTCGACCTGCCAGTCCTGCCGCGGGTCACGGGTCACGCACTGGTCGAGGGCCGCGAGGGCCTCCGCCCGGGGCGCCGCGAGGGCGTGCAGCGTGCCGTCGCCGCGGCCCCGCTGGAGGAGGCCGAGCAGGGTACCGCTCGGCGCTATGACTGGTTCGAACATGGGAATGGCCTCAAATCAAGCTGGGGACGCAACCGGGAATCGGGATTCACAGGGCCGCGTAACAGCATGTGAGGACGTCCGCCGTCATGTTCCGCTCGATGTAGACCATTGCCTTCTCACTCTCGTCGGTGCTCCGCGACCGTGCCGGCCGGTGCGGCAGGGGGGTGTGACACCCGTCGTGTCCAGCCCGCTCCTGCCCGTCCGTCATGTCCGCGAATCGAATCCGACGCCATGATGACCCAGGCGGTTTGTGCGCCGCGACCACATTTAAAGGCGTCGTGACCAAGCCGTGAGGTCGCGGGCCCGTCCCGACCGCGGTCCGGCGGCCCAAAAAGCGGATTACTTGGCTCCGAAGAGTTCCAGCAGGTCGGCCTTGTGGAACATGCGGGCCGTGTCCACCGCGGAGGGGGTTCCGGCGTGGGGGTCGGCCCCGCCGGCGAGCAGCGCGCGGATGACGGCCTCCTCGCCCTTGAAGACGGCTCCGGCGAGCGGGGTCTGGCCGCGGTCGTTGGCGCGATCGGCCTCGGCGCCGCGGGCGAGCAGGGCGGTGACGGCGTCGGCGTGGCCGTGGTAGGCGGCGAGCATGACGAGGGTGTCGCCGCGGTCGTTGGTGAGGTTGGCGGGGACCCCGGCGTCGAGGTAGGCGGCCAGGGTCTGCGTCTCGCCCTGACGGGCGAGGTCGAAGATCTTGGTGGCCAGCTCGATGACGTCCTCGTCGGGCGCGCCCTGGTGCTCGCTCATGGTCGTACCGCCTTTCGCTCTTCCCAAGTCGTACGGGGCAGGAGTCTGCCCAGGCCGGGCGGGCAGGGGGGTGCCCGGCGCTGCGTCCGTACGGGTGAATCGCCAGAGTAGCGCCCGGTCAGGGACATGAGGGGGCCAGCCCGAGGCAAGGATGTCCCTGGCCGGGGCACCCGACACCCCACCGGGCCGACGCGCCAGCGGAGAGGGTCCGGTCAAGTGAAAAACCCGAAGGTTCACCCGTATGCACCTTTTGTCGCATTGATACTTCCTGTGAGCCTGGAACAACTGATGGTGACCTTTCCCACCGTTCCGCTACCAGGAGAACTCCCATGGTCCTGTCGATCTCAGGTGTCGTGCTGCTCGGCATCATCTGCTTCCTGTTCTTCAAGAAGGACGGGATGAAGCTGACGCACGCCGTCGTCTGCGCGCTCTTCGGCTTCTTCCTCGCCGGCTCCGCCATCGCCCCGAGCATCACCGCCAGCACGGCGAGCCTCGCGAGCCTGCTCGGCGGGATCAAGCTCTAGACCGCTCCGCCCACCCCACCAGGAGACGACCGTGGCCCGGCGCCCACTCCCCCGCATCCTCACCAGTGGCAGCACCTCGCTCGCCCGGGGCCGCGACCTCGCCCGCACGGCGGCCGACAACGTCACGGACGTCCTCCATCCGCTGCTGGTCATCGGACGCGGACTGCGCGTCCTTGCCTCGGCCGGCCGCCGCACCTGGGGCGCGACCCCCAAGGACAAGCGGGGGCCCGCGCTGTTCCTGGGCGCCGCCTGCGTCCTGGTGGTCGCGCTCGTCCCGTACGGGCCCGTCACCGCGCTGATCGCGCTCATGGCGGCGGCCGGCTGGCACGGGCGCGACCGCAGCCCCGTGAAGACCGGGCCCAGCGACGCCGAGACCGACCGGCTGCGCTCCCTCTACGAGGCCCTCGTGCCGTACTTCTCCGCGCCGGAGGACCCGAACCCGCTCTTCGCCCACGGCGGCGGCTTCGACGACGCCTTCAGCGACTACGCCTTCGACGCCGAGGGCCGCGTCACCCGGCTGCGGATCCGCTACCCCGCCTACTTCACCGACGGGGAGGCGGCCTCGCGGGCCCGGATCGAGGCCCTGCTCCACGCCAAGTCCGGGCGCGGCCGCGAGTACCTGTTCGTCTGGGACGAGGAGGCCAACCGGCTCGACCTGCGCGTCCTGGAGCCGCTGCCCACCGGGATCGCCGCCCAGCCGTTCGTGACCTCCCCCGGCGAGTACGTCCTCGGCTTCACCGACCCCGAAGGGGTCCGGCGCACCCTGCCGGTGCTGGAGGGCGACGAGCCGCGCGACGTGCCGCCCGTCGTCTGGCGGACCGGCCCCGGCTCCGCCGAACCGCACCTGCTGGCCGTGGGCCAGCCCGGCGGCGGCACCACCACCCTGCTGCGCTCGATCGCCCTCCAGGCCCTTCGCCAGGGCGGCGACGTGATGATCGTCGAGGGGGGCGGCAGCAACGAGTACGCCTGCCTCGCCGGACGCGCCGGGGTCCTGGCCGTCGAATGCGGGCCGACCGGCGCCCTGGCCACCGTGGAGTGGGCCGCCCACGAGACCGAGCGGCGCCTGATCGCCACGCACCGGGCCCGCGAGGCCGGCCGGCCCGCGCCCGAGGACACCCGCCGCCCGCTGTGGATCCTGCTGGACCGGCCCAGCGTGCTCGCGCACCTCGCCACCGCCGAAGGCCGCCCGGACCCCCTCGCCCAGCTCCAGGTGCCCCTGCGGCACGGCCGGTCGGCACACGTCACGGTGGTGGTCGCCGAGCACTTCGACCATCTGGAGCTGATCGGCGACGCCGTCTGGCAGCACACCCGGGCGCGGGTCGTCCTCGGGCCCGCCCCCGTCCGGCAGCTCACCGACGTCCTCGGGCTGCCCCCGCACACCACGCCGGCCCCGCAGCTCCCGCCCGGCCGCGGCTACGCCCGGCTCGGCACCGGGCCGGTCCTGCGGCTCCAGGTGCCCGCCACGCCAGACCCGTACGACGACGCCACCCACCCCGCGCACCGCCACGCGGTACTGGAACTGCTGCCCGAGCGGCAACCGGCGGGCCCGGGCGGCGGCGAGGCCCCGGCGGCCCCCGCCGGACCGCTCAAGGACCAGCCCCCGGCGCAGGCCGGAGCCCTGGACGCCGAGGAGCTCCCGGAGGTCCCGGCCGAGGCACCCCAGGGGTGAGGGCGGGGGCCGCGCGAGGACCCGTACGCCGTCCTGCGGACCGGCCGCGGCGGATCAGGCCACGAACGTGCGCGGCGGCTCCGCCCCGCCGCCCGCCCCCGTACCGACCAGGCGGGCCGCCGCCGCCAGCCGCGCCGCCGCTTCCTCGGCCACCGGGCCGCCCACCGTGAACGGCAGCCGGACGTAGCCCTCGAAGGCACCGTCCACCCCGAACCGGGGGCCCGAGGGGACGCGGACGCCGACCCGCTCCCCCACCTCGGCCAGCCGCGAACCGGACAGCCCGCCGGCCCGGGCCCACAGGGTGAGCCCGCCGGCCGGTACCTCGAACTCCCAGTCGGGCAGTTCCCGGCGCACCGCCGTGACCAGCGCGTCCCGGTTCTCCCGGGCCTGGGCGCGGCGCATCCCGACCGCCTCCTCCCAGCCGCCGGTGCGCATCAGCCAGTTCACCGCGAGCTGCTCCAGCACCGGGGTGCCGAGGTCGGCGTAGGCGCGGGCCGCGACGAGGCTGCGGATGACGTCCGGGGCCGCGCGGACCCAGCCGATGCGCATGCCCGCCCAGAAGGCCTTGCTGGCGGAACCCACGGTGATCACCGTGGAGCCGGCCGGGTCGAAGGAGCAGACCGGGCGCGGCATGGCCGGTTCCGGGTCCAGCCGGAGCTCGGCCATGGTCTCGTCGGCGATCAGCACGGTGCCGGCGGAGCGGGCGGCCTCGACCATGGCCCGGCGCTGCTCCTCGGAGGCCAGGGCGCCGGTCGGGTTGTGGAAGTCGGCCACCACGTACGCCAGGCGGGGGGCCGAGTCGCGCAGCACCTGCCGCCAGACGTCCATGTCCCAGCCGCTCAGTCCGTCGCCCATGGCCACGGGGACGAGGCGGACCCCGGCGGCGCGCATCAGCTGGAGGATGTTGGCGTAGGAGGGGGATTCGACGGCGATCCGCTCGCCCCGGCCGGCGAAGAGGCTGCAGATGGCGTCTATGGCGCCCATGGCGCCGGTGGTGACCATGATCTGCTCGGGCATGGTCGGGATGCCGCGCTCGGTGTAGCGGTCGGCGAGCATCCGGCGCAGCGCGGGCAGGCCGGCCGGGTAGTCGCCGTGCGTGTGGGCGTACGGAGGGAGCTCCTCCAGGGCGCCCTGGACGGCCTTGGTGAGCCAGGGCTCGGGGGCCGGAAGGGCGGCGCAGCCCAGGTCGATCATGGAACCGAGGGACTCGGGCGGGAGCGGTTCCAGGCCCCGGGCCGGGAGCGGGTTCCCGGCCGGTACGGAGGTCCAGCTGCCGGCGCCGCGACGGGATTCCAGGAAGCCCTCGCCGCGCAGGGCCTCGTAGGCGGCGGCGACGGTGGTGCGGCTGAGGGAGAGGGCGACGGCGAGTTCGCGCTCGGCGGGCAGCCGGGCCCCGACGGGGACGCGGCCCTCCAGGACGAGCAGCCTGATGCCGTCGGCGAGGGTGCGGTAGGCGGGGGCCTTGCGGGCGCCCGGCGCGGGGGGCCGCTCCTGCTGGGAGGTGATCAGCCGGGCGAGCTGTGCGGTGCCGACCGCTGAGGTCCACTGAGCCATGGCGTCCGGTCCACCTTCGTCGGATTGGCCTCGGCCCGCGGGGGCCGGGGCCGGGATTGGATTGGTTCCGCGGGCCCCAGGGTGCCATGGCGCGGTCCACCCGGGCCAGGCGGGGCGACGGACGGTCCGCCGGGAGCGGGCCGCGTTCACCGGTCGTCCACGTGGCCGCTGCCGCCCCACGGGACCCAGCGTGCATACTGCGCCCGTGACTCACGTACGCCGACTCCACCCTTATCTGGACCACCCGGCCCCGATCCCCTTCGCCCACCGGGGCGGGGCCGCGGACGGGCTGGAGAACACCGCCGCCGCCTTCCGCCGGGCGGCCGCGGCGGGCTACCGGTACTTCGAGACCGATGTGCACGCGACGGCCGACGGGAAGCTGGTGGCCTTCCACGACGCCACCCTGGACCGGGTCACCGACGCCTCGGGCCGGATCCGGGAGCTGTCCTGGAGCCGGGTGCGCGAGGCGCGGGTGGCGGGCACCGAGCCGCTGCCGCTGTTCGAGGAGCTCCTGGAGGAGTTCCCGGGGGCCCGCTGGAACGTGGACGTGAAGGACGAGTCGGCCCTGCACCCGCTGGTGAACCTGATCGCGCGGGCCGGGGTCTGGGACCGGGTGTGCGTGGGCTCCTTCTCGGAGAGCCGGGTGGCCCGGGCCCAGAAGATCGCCGGCCCCCGGCTGGCGACCTCGTACGGGGTGCGGGGCGTGCTGGGGCTGCGGCTGCGGTCCTGGGCGATCCCGGCGGCGCTGCGGGTGGGCGCGGTGGCGGCGCAGGTGCCGGAGACCCAGGCGGGCGTCCGGGTGGTCGACCGGCGCTTCGTACGCACCGCGCACGAGCGGGGACTCCAGGTGCACGTCTGGACCGTGAACGAACCGGAACGTATGGAGGCTCTCCTCGACCTGGGTGTCGATGGCATCATGACCGACCGGATCGACATCTTGCGCACGGTGCTGGGCCGGCGCGGGGCCTGGGCCTGACGGGCCGCGGGACCCCCGTGCCCGGTGCTGCGGCCGGCGTCCTACGGGGAACGGCGAGGGGGCGCTCATGACCGAGCGTACGGACAACGAAGCGGAATCCGGGGCCGAGGACGGCGGAGCCGCCGCCGACGGAGCGGCCGCGCGCAGGCGCGAACAGCACGGCTGGTACTTCTACGACTTCGCGTGCTCGGTGTACTCGACGAGCGTGCTGACGGTGTTCCTCGGCCCGTACCTGACGGCGGTGGCGAAGGCCGCGGCCGACGCCGAGGGCTACGTCCACCCTCTGGGCATACCGGTGCGGGCCGGGTCGTTCTTCGCCTACACGGTGTCCCTGTCGGTGATCCTGGCCGTGCTGGTCATGCCGCTGGCCGGGGCGGCGGCGGACCGGACCGGCCGCAAGAAGCCGCTGCTGGCGGCGGCCGCGTACACCGGCGCGGCGGCGACGACCGGAATGTTCTTCCTGGACGGGCACCGCTACCTGCTGGGCGGGTTCCTGCTGGTCGTGGCGAACGCCTCGCTGGCCGTCTCGATGGTGCTCTACAACGCCTTCCTGCCGCAGATCTCCACCCCGGACGAGCGGGACACGGTCTCCTCGCGGGGCTGGGCCTTCGGCTACACCTCGGGCGCGTTCGTGCTCGTGCTGAACCTGGTGCTCTTCCAGGGCCACGCGTCGTTCGGGCTGTCCGAGGGCACGGCGGTGCGGATCTGCCTGGCCTCGGCGGGTCTGTGGTGGGGGGCCTTCGCGGTCGTCCCGCTGCGCCGGCTGCGGGACCGGGCGGTGGTCCGGGAGGCGGGCGCGGCGCCGGCCGTCAGTGGCTGGCGGCAGCTGGTGGCCACGCTGAAGGACATGCGGCGCTATCCGCTGACGCTGTCGTTCCTGCTGGCCTACCTGGTCTACAACGACGGTGTCCAGACCGTGATCTCCCAGGCGTCGGTGTACGGCTCGGAGGAACTGGAGCTGGAGCAGTCCACGCTGATCGTGGCCGTGCTGCTGGTGCAGGTCCTGGCGGTGGTCGGGGCGCTGGCGATGGGCCGGCTGGCGGTGGTGTACGGGGCGAAGCGGACGATCCTGGGCTCGCTGGCCGCGTGGGGGCTGACGCTGGGGGCCGGGTACTTCCTCCCGGCGAGGACCCCGGTGTGGTTCTTCGCACTCGCGGCGATGATCGGGCTGGTGCTGGGCGGCAGCCAGGCGCTGTCGCGCTCGCTGTTCTCGCACCTGGTACCGGCGGGCAAGGAGGCCGAGTACTTCTCGGCGTACGAGATGAGCGACCGCGGGCTGAGCTGGGTGGGGCCGCTGGTCTTCGGGCTGACGTACCAGGTCACGGGCAGCTACCGGGACGCGATCATCTCGCTGGTGGTCTTCTTCGCACTGGGTTTCGCCCTGCTCGCGCGAGTGCCGGTGCGGCGCGCGGTGGAGGCGGCGGGCAATCCTGTTCCGGTGCGCGTCTGAGCCGGGATCCGTCCGGACCCGTGAACGAGTTCCGAACGAATTTCGACGTTGAGGCGATCGGCCGGTAGTGTACGCCTTTGGCCTGCCAGGCGGACCGTTACTGCGCGTTGACAGAGTAGAGACGTTGGGTGACATCTGCTGCCAGATGTGACAAAACGGGCACTGGTGGGTACAACAAGGGGCGGCACGACGGGCGACGCATTGACCCGGAGCGGGAATCTATACCGCCGACCGGACGTTGACCGGATGACGACGACAGCGACACCTGTCCTGTGGGCGACAAGCCCGGGAGGCACGATTCATGAGTGAGCGAGCTCTCCGCGGTACGCGGCTCGTGGTTACCAGCTACGAGACGGACCGCGGCATCGATCTGGCCCCGCGCCAGGCGGTGGAGTACGCATGCCAGAACGGACATCGATTTGAGATGCCGTTCTCGGTTGAGGCAGAGATTCCGCCGGAGTGGGAGTGCAAGGCGTGCGGCGCCATGGCACTCCTGGTGGACGGGGACGGGCCCGAAGAGAAGAAGGGCAAGCCTGCGCGAACGCACTGGGACATGCTCATGGAGCGACGCACCCGCGAGGAGCTGGAGGAGGTGCTGGCCGAACGGCTGGCCGTCCTTCGCTCCGGCGCCATGAACATCGCCGTGCATCCGCGGGACAGCCGCAAGTCCGCCTGACCCGCGGGCGCAGAGCGCAAGCCGAGGGGCCCCGCCACATCAGTGGCGGGGCCCCTCGGCTTGTGCCGTCCGTCTCGTGCGCCGTCGGCCGGCTACGGCGTCAGCGGCGGGCGGTGGCCGGCGTCCGGGTACGGCCCGCCCGCCGGGGAGCCGTCCTCCCGGATCACCTCGCCCGGGACCACCTTGCCGTCGGGGAAGTGGATCCGGGCCTGCGTGTAGGCGTCACCGAAGCCTCCCGGGGTGCCCGAGCTCATCTTCCGCTCCAGCGTGCGCCCGGCCCGGCGGGCCGCGAAGTCCCGGACGGGCGGCAGCAGCAGGAGCAGGCCCGCCACGTCCGACAGCAGCCCGGGCAGGATCAGCAGCAGCCCGGCCAGCATCGTCATGCCGTTCCCGGAGCCCTTGCCGGGCCGGGGCGCCGAGGGCGTCGTGCCCGCCGCGGCCTGCTCCTGCGCCTGCTGGAAGGTCCGCCTCAGGTTGCCGAAGGCCCGCCGCCCCGCGCGCTTGATGACCGCCACGCCCAGTACCAGTCCGCCCGCGAGCAGCGCGGCCACGGTGAACCCGCCGGCCGCGCCGGCGACCAGGCTGAGCAGCCAGATCTCCAGGATCACCCACGCGGCTACCGCCAGCGGGAGGAACGTACGGGCGGGCGAGCGCCGCCGGTGGGCCGTCGATGTGCCGGTCCTCACGGAACCAGTGCCGGTACTCATACCACCCAGTGTGCCCGGGGCGGGGTAAAAGCGGCCTCAGCCGGAGGTACCGGGCAGCCCCTAGGGGGCGGGTTCAGGAGGTGCGCCGGCCCGTGAGCTTCGCCACGCGCTCCCCCAGGCCCCACTGGGTGACCCGCCACAGGGCCTCGATCACGATGTCCTTGCTCATCTTGCTGTCGCCGAGCTCGCGCTCCACGAAGGTGATGGGCACCTCCACCACGCGGAAGCCCTTGCGTACCGCCCGGCGGGCCAGGTCGACCTGGAAGCAGTAGCCGGCCGAGGCGACCTCGTCCAGCCCGAGGCCCTCCAGGGTCTCCCGGCGGAAGGCGCGGAAGCCGCCGGTGACGTCCCTGATCGGGACGTCCAGCATCAGCCGCGAGTACGTGGAGCCGCCGCGGGAGAGGAACTCGCGGCTCTTGGGCCAGTTCACGACGCGGCCGCCCGGCACCCAGCGGGAGCCGAGGACGAGGTCCGCCCCGGACAGCGCGGTGAGCAGGCGGGGCAGCTCCTCCGGCTGGTGGGAGCCGTCGGCGTCCATCTCCACGAGGACCCCGTAGCCGTGCTCCAGGCCCCAGGCGAAGCCCGCCAGGTAGGCGGCGCCGAGCCCCTCCTTGCCCTTGCGGTGCAGGACGTGGACGTGGTCGTCCTCGGCGGCCAGCTCGTCGGCGAGCTTGCCGGTGCCGTCGGGGCTGTTGTCGTCCGCGACCAGCACGTGCGCCGCGGGGACCGCCTCGCGGACCCGGCCCACGATCCTGCCGATGTTCTCCGCCTCGTTGTAGGTCGGAATGATCACCAGCGTGGTGCCGAGCGGACCGAAGGTCCGCTGTCCGCCGTTGCTCACCGGTTCCCCTTGGGTGTCTTTCGTCGAGTCGGTCCTCTGCGGCCCGGACCTCGTCCTGCACGTCACAGCAGGATGATTTTAGAACAGCGATCGGGGCCCGGCGGTCCTTCGGGCCGGACCGGGGCCCGCTGGCTGCGGGCCGCCGTGACCGTTGTCTACTGGACCGCCGGGCCCGATCCGGGGCCACCGCCGCCCCGGTGAAACCTTCCCTCGCCCCCGAGGCACGGGCGCGCTGGGCGGACGGCTCCCTCCGGTCCGGCGTCCTGCCGGTGGACCCGGGCGAACCTATCCGGGCGGGGCCGCCGGGGCCGAGCCGATGGCTGAGGGATCACCCCTGTGGCCGTACGAATACCTCCCGGCCGCCCACGACCGTCTTCAGGCACACCGGCAGCTCCGCGCCCGGGCTCAGGTCGGGCAGGCCCGGGGTACCGGAACGGGGGTCGGTGGACCAGCGGGCCACCCGGTCGTCGGGGGCCTGGACCACCAGCGCGCCGGTCTCCCAGACCGCGTAGTCGGCGGGCGCGCCCGGCACCAGGATGCCCGCGTCGTCCCGGCCCAGCGCCCGCCAGCCGCCCCGGGTGTGGGCGGCGAAGGCGGCCCGTACGGAGATCCGGTGCGCGGGGGTGCGGTGGAAGGCGGCGGCGCGGACGGTGCCCCAGGGGTCGAGCGGGGTCACCGGGGCGTCGGAGCCGAAGGCCAGCGGCACGCCCGCCTTGAGCATGGCCGCGTACGGGTTGAGGGTGCGGGCGCGCTCGACGCCGAGCCGGTCGGCGTACATGCCGTCCTCGCCGCCCCAGGCGGCGTCGAACGCGGGCTGCACGGACGCGGTCAGGCCGAGTTCCGCGAAGGCGGCGATGGTCTGCGGGGTCATCATCTCGGCGTGCTCGACGCGGTGCCGGGCGGCTCGGATCCGGTCCGTTCCCACCTTCTCGGCGGCCGCGCGGACGCCCTCGACGACGGCGGTGACGGCGGCGTCGCCGATGGCGTGGAACCCGGCCTGGAGGCCCGCCTCGGTGCAGGCCGCCACGTGTGCGGCGACCTCGGCCGCGTCCAGGTAGCCGGTGCCGGTGTGCGCGGCGTCGGCGTAGGGGGCGTGCAGGCAGGCGGTGTGCGAGCCGAGGGCGCCGTCCACGAAGAGGTCGCCGGCGGCGCCGACCGCGCCGAGTTCGCGGGCCAGGTCCAGGTCGCGGTCGGCCCAGTAGCCGTGGACGCGCGGGCCGGGGTGTTCGGCGGCCAGGGCCAGCAGGCCGGCGAAGTCCTCCGGGGAGGAGATGTCGGGCCCGCCGCACTCGTGCACGGAGCCGATGCCGAGGGATGCGGCCCGGTCCAGGGCGGCCCGCTGGGCCTCGGCGCGCTGGGCGGGGGTGAGGGCGGCGAGGGCGGCGCGGCGGACGGCGTGGTGGTCGTCCTTGGTGAGCGGCTCGTCGTCGCCGTGCGGGTGGACTCCGGGGACGAGGTCGAGGAGGGCCGTGGTGACGACCGCCGAGTGGACGTCGACACGGCTCAGGTAGAGCGGGCGGCCCCCGGCGGCCTCGTCGAGCTCGGAGCGGCGCGGGGCCCGGCGCTCGGGCCAGCGGGCGGCGTCCCAGCCGTGGCCGAGGAGGACCCGGTCGGCGGGGCGGCGGCTCGCGTACGCCCGGACGAGGTCCAGGGCCTCGGCGAGGGAGCGGGCGGCGGTGAGGTCGAGGCCGGTGAGCGCGAGGCCGGTGGAGGTGGCGTGGACGTGCGCGTCGGTGAAGGCGGGGGTCACGAGCGCCCCGCCGAGGTCGACGACCTCGTCCACGCCCTGCGCGAAGGCGTCGGCCGCGCCCTCGGAGCCGACCCAGGCGATGTGGCCGCGTTCGACGACCATCGCCGTCGCGAAGGGGTCGGCGGGGCTGTGCACCTCGCCTCCGCGGAGGAGGACGGTGCGGGTGGGCGCGTCGGCGCCCGGGACGGGGGCGGTGCGGTCGGTCATGGGGACCAGTCTCGCCCCTGGGCCGGGCGGCCCCGCATCAGACCCTGGGCGGACGGGCCTCGTAGGGGGTGCTGAGGACCACTGTGGTGCGGGTGGAGACGTGGGCCAGGGCCCGGAGGCGGCCCAGGAGGTCCTCCAGCTCCAGGGGCGTGGCCACGCGGACCTTGAGGATGTAGTTCTCGTCCCCCGCGACGCTGTGGCAGGCCTCGATCTCGGGTACGCCCGCCAACCGCTCGGCGATGTCATCCGGCGCGCTCGGGTCGAACGGCTTGACCGAGATGAAGGCCGTCAGGGGCAGCCCGACGGCCTCGGGGTCGACCACGGCCGCGTAGCCGCGGATCACTCCGCGCTGTTCCAGGCGGCGTACCCGCTGGTGGACGGCCGACGTGGACAGTCCGGTGGCCTTGCCGAGGTCCGTGTAGCTCATCCGCCCGTCCCGCACGAGCAGATCCACGATCTGGCGGTCCAGCTCCTCCATTGCGCTCATAGCCGCTCAACCTAAGGCCCAGGGCCGCTCCAGGCACAGCGGTGTCCACGCAGAAGTGGCACCTGCGCCGGGCATGTGACCAAAGCCACAGGCGTGTACGGGCGTACATCCCGCTCTCGTGGTTACTCGTGCCGCGCGACGGGAAGTGCTTGCTGTGGCCGTGGCCGAAGAACAATGCCCGCCCGGCCCACCCAAGGGGGAGTACATCCATGCTGAACACCAAGCGCGCCGGCGGCACCGAACCGGAGCCCCTGGAACCGCTCGCCGCCGAGTACGCGGCGGACGACGACTACCTCGAACCCGCCGACTCCGAGGGCTTCGAGATCCACCACGCGGTCTGCCCGGACTGCGGGCAGTCGATCGCGCTCGTCGCGGACGAGGAGCACCTTCCGGAGCACGCCCTGTGCCTGACCCCCTGGAACCCGTTCGGGCTCACGGTGTGCGCGGGTACGGGCCGGCCGGTGTCGGACGCGCTGGCGGCGGCGGGACTGCTCCAGTCGGAGCGGCCGGAGCTGGAGGCCGTCGTGCACCTCACGCTGCCGCAGGGCCTGGACTGGCGGACGCAGCCCTTCTCGCACGTCGGCGGTCCGGGCTCGCGTCCGGTGCGGCTGGCGGCGGCCGCGACGCCGCCGCAGAAGCGCCAGCACGCGCAGGCCGCCTGAGCTCCGCTACCAGTAGGTCCCCTGCACCATCGCGGCCAGGCTCGCGTGGTGCAGGATCAGGCCGTCCGGATCCGCGGGGACCTCGACCTCCCCGAAGTACGCCTGTCGGTAGGCGATGCGCAGCATCACGATGCCGTGCCGCAGGGCGGCGTAGAGGGTGTGGAACTCCATGTCCCGCGGGGTGTGTCCGGTGAGTTCCGCGTACCGGCGTTCCAGGTCCTCGCGGCGCAGGAAGTCCGGCAGGCCGGGCTGGCCGAAGCCGACGGTCAGGTCCTGGAAGAAGCGGTGCAGGTAGACGGTCCAGCCGAGGTCGACCTCGCGCGGGGCGCAGGCGGCCATCTCCCAGTCGAGGACCGCGGCCGGCCGGAAGCCGTCGTAGACGACGTTGCCGATGCGGGCGTCTCCCCAGTTGAGGACGGGGTCGCCCTCGTCGGCGGGCCAGAGTTCCTCCAGCCGGTCGAAAGCGCGCTCCAGGAGGGGCGAGCGGGCCAGGCCGTCCACCACCCAGGCGTAGTAGGCGCGCTGCGCGTCGACGTGGCGGCGCAGCGGGCTGCCCGTGCCCGGCGGGAGCAGGAACGCGGCCTCCTTCGCCGGGAACTGGTCGTGCAGGCGCGCGAGCAGGGAGATGCTCTCCTCCTGGAGCTCGGCGCGCTCGGCGTCGGTCGCGGAGTGCAGCCAGTTGCCCTCGTAGGTGTACGGCATGACGTCGGGCGGTACGCGGCCCTCGGCGCGGGCCATCACGAAGAACGGCGCGCCCAGCGGGGCGGGGTCCTCCTCCAGCCAGAGCACGCGCGGGACGGGGAGGTCGGTGTGCTCGGCGGCCAGGGCCATCACGCGGTGCTGGCGGGGCATGTCGTAGGCGGGGAAGACGGTGTAGGCGGCCGGGTCGGCGGCCAGGCGCAGGGCGCAGGCGCGGACGGGGGCGCTGGGGTGCTCGACGTCGAAGAGCAGGGTCTCGCTGGACATGCCGTTGGAGCCGGGCACGGAGGTGCCGGTGACCTTGGCGCCGGGGAGCCGGTGGTCGAGCCAGGCCGCGAGACGGCGGCCGAGTTCCTCGGGTTCGCGGGTGGAGGTGCGGGGGCGCGGTGCCGTCATGGGGGACTCCTCTCCGGGTCGGGTCAGGTCAGGGGGCTACCGAGGTGTGGTCGGCGAAACCGCTGGGGTCGTGGCGGCCGAAGCTGCCGTGTTCGAAGATTCCGTGGCCGGTGCGGCCGTCGAGGGTGAAGCGGGCCGAGTGGTCGGTGACCCCGAAGGCGGCCATGGGGTGGGCGGCGGGGTCGGAGAGGTCGTAGGTGCGGCGGTCGGTCCAGCCGCGTCCCTGCCAGGTGCCGTGCTGCCAGTCGGCGGCGGGCGGGTATCCGGCTCCGACGGCCAGCGGGGAGGAGTTCAGGATCTCCACGCCGAGTTCGAGGGGTTTGCGGGAGGGGTCGGTGAGGTGGACCACGGCCCGCTCGGGGTGGCGGCTGCCGGGGCGGTAGCGGATCTCGGTGTGGGGCCAGCCGAGCTGGACGTCGTGGCGGCCACTGGCCTCGGGGAAGACCTGCACGGCCTCGTTGAGGGTGCGGTGGCCGTCGGCGTCCTCCTGGGCGATGACCATGACGAAGCGGTCCTCGAAGCGGACGGGGATCCAGAGCCAGTGGAAGCCCTCCGGGCGCATCTCGTCGGCGGCGCGGCCGCCGTCCTCGCCGGGTATCGGGCGTACCCCCCAGCTGCGGTCGCGGGTGCCGGTCCACTCCCCCGGGGTCAGGGTGAACTCCTCGCCGCGGGCCCGGACGGTGCCGGTGACGCCGCCGGCCTGGACGAAGCGGCGGCCCTCCAGCATCAGCCGGTCGCCGCGCCGCTGGACGTGGTGGGGTTCCCAGACGGCGGGGAACTCCGCGGTCCAGGTGATGTCGTACGAGAGGCCGCGCGGGTCCGCCGGGTCGGGGTCGCAGCGCAGGGTGAGCCGCCGGAGCGGCACGTCGACGGTGATCGACAGGGGGCCGACGGAGAGGTTCATGCGGTCGTCGGTGAGGGCGTCGGAGGCGCGGACGGCGAGGAGCTCGTCGCCGAGGCGCAGGGTGGCGTAGGCGTCGATGACCCCGGCGTTGGGGTAGACGCCGAGGCCGAGGATGAGGACGGCGCGGCCGGCGTGGTCGAAGACGTGGAAGATGCAGCGGTCGTAGGCGTTGCGGTCGCCCGTGACCAGGTGCTTCATCGAGAGCGGGGCCTGGTGGACGGGGTACTCGTCGAGGGGCACGGGACGGTCGGCGGGCATGGCGAACCTCCTGGGCGCGGGTGCCGGCGCGGCGCCGGCCGAGCGGATATGACGGTACGTCAGATACCGCGGCGGCGGCCAGAGTCGTGGCACACCCTGACAGCCCGGCACTCCTGGCCATCGCCGGCCCGCCGCCCGTGGGACGGCTCGAACGGATGGGCGCGGGCGAGGAGGGGTTACCCGTGCGTCCGGTCCGGCGTTGGCCCTGCATGACCACCCTGGAGACGCCCTCGCCGAGAGCGGGGCGCAGGCGGCGCACCACACCGCCGGGTTACGAAGAATCGGTTCAGCAGACCGCCGCGCACCCCGCGCGCGAGCAGCCCCGTCCGGGGCCGCCCGGCTTCCGCGGGCAGCCCGACCCGCCGATCTACGCGGCCCTGCTCGCCCGCTGGGCCGCCGACGGCCGGACCCTGCCGGGCCGGCGCGACCCGGACTGGTCGCGGATCGCCTCCGACCCGATCTGGCCGTCCGGCCCGCTCTTCGGCTGAGGGGACGCGAAGGGGGCCGCCCCGGCTCCCGCCGGTGCGGCCCCCTCGTCGACGTCAGCGGGTCTCGGGCCCGGCCAGGTGGCGGGCGATGACCATGCGCTGGATCTGGTTCGTGCCCTCCACGATCTGGAGCACCTTCGCCTCGCGCATCAGCCGCTCCACCGGGAAGTCCGCGGTGTAGCCGTAGCCGCCGAGGATCTGCACCGCGTCCGTGGTGACGGCCATCGCCGCGTCCGTGCAGAACAGCTTGGCCATCGCGGCCTGCCGCGAGAACGGCTTGCCCGTGTCGCGCAGCCGCGCGGCCGCGAGGTAGAGGGCCCGGCCCGCCTCGATCTTGGTGGCCATGTCGGCCAGCATGAAGCGCAGCCCCTGGAAGTCGGCGATCGGGTGCCCGAACTGCTTGCGGCCGAGCGCGTAGGAGACCGCCTCGTCCAGCGCGGCCTGGGCGACGCCGATGGCGCAGGCGGCGATCCCGAGGCGGCCCGCGTCGAGGGCCGCCAGCGCGATGGTGAAGCCCTGCCCCTCCTCGCCGATCCGCCGGGAGTCGGGCACGCGCACGCCGTCGAAGTGCAGCTGGGCGGTGGGCGAGCCCTTCATGCCCATCTTCTTCTCGGGGACGGCGGCCGTCAGGCCCTCCGCGTCCCCGGGCACCAGGAAGGCCGTGATGCCCTTGGGGCCGGGGGCGCCGGTGCGGGCCAGGACGGTGTAGAAGTCGGCGACCCCGCCGTGCGTGATCCACGCCTTGGTGCCGGTGATCACCCAGTCTTCGCCGTCGCGCACCGCCTTGGTGGTGAGCGAGGCGGCGTCCGAGCCGGAGGCCGGCTCGGAGAGGCAGTAGGCGCCGAGCAGGCCTCCGCCGAGCATGTCGGGGAGGTGGGCGGCGCGCTGCTCCTTGCTGCCGTACCCGGCCAGGCCGTGGCAGGCCAGGGAGTGCACGCTGACGCCGAGGCCGACGGTCAGGCGGGCGGCCGCCAGCTCCTCCAGCACCTGGAGGTAGACCTCGTATGGCTGGTCGCCGCCGCCGAACTCGCCCGCGTAGGGGAGGCCCAGCAGACCGGACTCGGAGAGCAGGCCGAAGACCTCGCGCGGGAAGCGCCCGGCGTCCTCCTCCTCGGCGGCCTTGGGGCGGATCTCCCGCTGGGCGATCTCGCGTACGAGCGCGAGGAGGTCCCGGGACTCCTCGGTGGGCAGCTGACGGTCCACCGGCTGCGGGGCGCGGTCGGTCATGGCGGCGCTCTCCTCCCTCGTCGGGCACGGCGGCGACGCGTGAGGTGTGGTACGCGCCGCCGGATCTCGGTGCTTACACAGCCGATGCTGCCCTCCCGGGTCGCGGAAGGGCTCGAACAGCGGCTGCGGCGGCTTGAGTATGCCCGATCAGGCGCTTTACGTCACCGGTACAGGATTGCCATGATCATCCGGGGTGCTCGAAGCCTCCTCGGGGGAGACCGGAGGAGCGGGACATTCGGGGACGAGCTCCTCGATCACCGTGAACGTCGCGCGGAGCTGGCGGACGAGGAGACCGGCCAGCACGCTCCGGCCGGGGCGGCCCTCGGCGCCCGGGGAGCCGATCCAGTCGAGGGTGGCGCCCTCCACCCCGGAGAGCCAGCCGACGAGGGCGAGCCGGGCCAGCGGCGGGACGTCGCGGCGCCCGTACGCACCCTCGGCGATGGCGGCCAGGAGCTCCTCGCGCACGGCGTCGCGTATCGCGAGCACCTCGGCGTCGGAACCGACCCCGCCGGTGACGATGGTGCGGTAGGCGGCGTGGTGGTGCTCGGCGTAGTGCAGGTAGCCGTCGACGGTGCGGCGCAGCCGCTCGGCGCCGGGGAGTTCGGGCTGCCCGGTGGCGCGGGCGACGAGCTGGGCGACCGAGTCCTCGACGATGGCGAGGTAGTAGCCGCGTTTGCTCTTGAAGTAGTAGTAGACGAGCCCCTTGGCCACACCCGCGTGTTGGGCGATGTCGTCCATGGAGAGGGCGTCGTACGGGGTGTCGGCGAACAACTTGCGTCCGACCGCGATGAGTTCGGCTCTGCGGAGCTGCGATCTCCCGGTCGCGCCGCGCTGTTGACTATTATTCAAATCCGGCCCTAGCCTCGAAGCCTCGAACTGTCTGCCACAGGATTTCCCGCAGTGTACGGGAGGGACCGCCATGGGCAAGGACGGCAGGAAGCCCGCCGAAGGCCGGGTCGACTGGAGGAAATCGGCGGCCGTGGCGCTGCCGGCGGTGGCCGCCCTCGGGGCGCTGGCCGTGGTGATGGCCCAGGGCGCGCTCGCCGCGTCCTTCGCCGTCTCGGGGACCGCTTTCCAGGTCTCCTCGTCGAAACTGAGCAGCAGGGGGCTGGCCTCGTACGTGCACACGGACCGCTCCGCCGACGGCACGGGGCATCCGGTGGCGCTCCTGGGGATCGGTGAGGCCACCCTCGCCGACATCTGCCAGTCCGCGAAGGTCGACACCCCCCTGGGCGCGGTGGTGTTCAAGCTGACCGCGGGCGGCCCGGCGGGGGAGGTGACCGCCAGGAACCTCGTCATCGACGGCGAGGACCTCGTCGGGGACGCCACCTTCGGCACCGCGCAGATCGGCCGGGACGCCTCCACCCTGGACCAGGTGGACGGAGTGCGGGGCGAGCCGGGGAAGTTCGGGCTCCAGGCCGGGAACATCGAGGTCGCGGGGGTGAGGTCGCACGCCTGGTCGGCCACGGGGGGCGACTTCCGCCTCAAGGGCCTGCGGCTCGGGGTGAGCCTCGACGGGGCCCCGTGCTTCCCCTAGGCGCGCACCGGGCGCGGCTGCGGGCCTGGCGGCGCAGGCGCCCGTTCTGGGGCGGGCTGCTGCTGGTGCTGGCCGGGGCCGAGCTGCTGCTGGTCCCGCTCTCCCCGCTGCCGGTGCTGGTCAGCCTGGGCCTGGGCGGGATCGCGGCCCTGGGGATCGGAGCCGCGCTGGTCGTCGCGGGGCTGTTCCTGTGGTGCCTGCCGCAGGCCCGTGCCTACGTCTCGGTCCACGCCCTGCTGCTCTCGGTGCTGTCCTTCGTGGTGACCAACCTGGGCGGCTTCTTCGTCGGCGCCCTGCTGGGGATCGCGGGCGGGGCGCTGGCCTTCGGCTGGACCCCGCGACCGGACGGGGAAGAGGAGGGCCCCTCCCGCACGGCGCCGGAGGCGTCGGGCCCGCCGCGCGTCCTGGCCGCCGCGCTGCCCGTGGCGCTGCTGGCGGCGCTGACCGCCGGGGCCCCGCCGGCGCGGGCGGCCGGGGCGGCGGGTCAGGGGCCTCCGGTGGCGGCCCGGACTCCCCCGACGGTGACCACCTCGCTGTTCGCACCGCGGGGCTTCGCGCTGGCCGAGGTCGGCGAGGTCGCGACCGCGGACGGGCCGCGCCGGGTCCTCGTGCTGAAGATGGCGGCGGCCTCGCTGCGCGACTACCGGCTGCGCACCCGCGACGGCGGGCAGGAGTACGGGCTGGCGGCCCGGTCGCTGGAGCTGCGCGGGGACGTCACCCTGTACCTGACGCGGTTCAGCGGGTGCATCGAGGGGCTGGTGTGCGTGACGTTCAGCCCGGACGGGCTGCCGGCTCCCCCGGTCATCCCGCCGTTCGTGTTCATGACCCGGGTGAGCGCCGAACAGGCGCTGGTCACCTCGGACGTGATCGTCACCGAGGGGCTGCGGCTGGAGGCCTCCTGACCCCGCCGGCGGACGGGTGCTACAGCCAGCCGAGCTGGGTCACGAACATGGCCACGACGACCACCAGCGTCCAGCCGAGCACGTGCTCCAGCCAGGCGGAGTCCTTGGGGCCACCGGTGCCGACGAGGCGTCGGGTACGGGCGGCGAGGGCGGCGGTGTGTGCGGTCATGCCGTCCAATGTGCCAGCGTTCGCGGCATTCGCGGTATATGGCAAGGGTCACACCGCACGCCTCCGGCGCGCGCCGCACCGCGGGACGGGGGTACGCCACCGGGCCCCGGCCGCCTCCGCGATGCGGAAGACGGCCGGGGCCCGGGCGGCGGGCGGGACGCTCGTCCCGATCAGGTGGTCGTGCGCGGGCGTCCGCCCATGGACACCATGGCCAGGCCCAGGCACAGGGCGACGGCGCCGGTGATGACGTTGCTGACGATGCTGCGGGTGGTGTCCATCGCGCCGGCCATGACCCAGGGCGCCACGATGGTCCAGGCACCGATGGCGACCGCGGTCCAGGCCATCGCGTGGGTGCGTTCGTACGCCGATCCGAGGCCGCCCATGCACAGGCAGAAGGCGACGCCGGCGATGAGGTTGTTGATGGCCAGCGGGCTCAGGGCGCTGAACCCGGCGATCCACGCCGAAGCCGCCAGGTACAGGCCCGTGATCAGGGCCAGCGCCTCGACGGCCTGGGCGGCGGGGGTGGCCGTCACCCGCTCGAACCGAGTCCGCATTTCGGCAAGGTCCGGGTGGTGTTCGATGCTCGAATGGGTGGTCATTTTGGGCTGCCTCCTGTGAGAACCCTTATATGCCCTTTATGCCCAGAATCACACGGTTAAGCCATCCGGGGTGGCGGATCTTCCACGGATTTCTCCGGCCCGCCCCTCCCCCTCACACCACCCCGACCTGCCGCAGCGCGGCGATCTGGGCCGGCGTCGGCCGGGCCGGGGCGTAGAGGTAGCAGACGCCGCCGCTGCCCGAGAGCGTCCTGCCCTCGGCGTCGTGCCGCTTGGTGCGCAGCCAGACGTTCTCGAACTCGCGGCGCTGGTAGACGCGGCGCACGGAGGTGTTGTCCGGAGAGTTGGGGTCGTTGGCGACGACGTCCCCGGCGGCGGTGAAGCCGATCACGGTCATCAGGTGGCCGGCGGTGCCGTATCCCGCACCGGTCAGCTCCTCGCGGCGGAAGGACTGGGAGGTGATGGCCGGGATGCCGGCGGCCACGAGGGTCTCCAGGTCGGTGAGGGAGCCGAGCCGGGTGACCACGCCGGCGAGGTCGCGGTAGGTGGCGGCGTAGGCGGCGTTGAAGGACCAGTTGCCGCAGCCCTTGTAGGCGGCGTCGTAGGTGGAGCGGGCCGCGTGGCAGACCTGCGGGTCGGCGTACTCCGGATCCACCCAGGCGAGGGAGGCGGCACTGGGCCTGCGGCCCCAGTACTCGATGATCATCTGGGAGGAGGTGGGGCTGCACCAGGCCTCACCGCCGTTGTCGTACTGCGGGTACTGACCGGTGTGCACCTCCTGGGAGTAGCGCGGGACCTTCAGCTCGTGGGCCCGGCCCGAGGGGGCGGCGGGGGGGACGGTGAACCGGTCGGGGACGGCGGAGGCCATCGCCCCGGCCAGCCAGACCGTGGGCCCGCCGGAGGTACCGGGCCTGCGGTGGAGGGTCAGCCGCAGCTGCCAGTGCGTGACGCGTACGCCGGCCGCCGCGGCGGGGGCGTCGACGGCCAGGGTGTCGGTCCACACGGTGGTGCGGCCGTCGCCCTGGCCGTTCACGGAGGTGCGGCGGATGTCCCCGTCACCGGCCGCCCAGCGGCCCATCACGTACCAGGGGCCGGCCGTGCCGTCGGGGTAGGTGGCGCGGAGCTCGGTCTGGATCCAGCTGCCGGCCGGGGTGCGGGCGTTCCAGGAGGCGATGGCCTCGGTGGCGGGGACGGTGGAGCGGTGCACGGGGGAGGTCCAGGTGGCGTACTCCCAGGTGGACTTCCGGCCGGTGTGCGGGTCGGTGTAGTCGGTGCGGCCGGCCGGCGTCCCGATCTCCAGGCCGGGGCGGGTGCCGTTGACGGCGGCGGTGCCGTGGTGGGTGCCGGCCCGCCAGTGGGCGTGGGTGTACCAGAAGCGGTTGTCCACGGTGCCGTTCGCCGCGGGGGCGCGGCCGGGGGAAGGGGTGGCGGCGGAGGCGCGGCCGCCGGTGGGCAGGGCGGTGGCCGTGGCGGCGGCGAGGGCGGCGGCGAGCAGGGCGCGGCGGGGTGTGGGTGCGGTCATCGGCGTGGCCCCCTGAGGTCGGTACGGCGGGTCGTCCCGCCCACCCTTCCAGTTCCCGCGGGCGCAGCGGTGAAGCCCGTGCCCGTGTCGGGGCCGCGGCTGCCACTGCGGGGGCCCGGTGGCGGGCCCGGGGGTCCGCGGCCGGGGTCCGGGGTCGAGGGGGCGGCGGGCGGGGCGGGGCATAGGCTGGCCCGGTGGAACGACCGTCTTCGCTGGAGCCGCTCGCGCGGGAGCTCGCCGCGCTGCCGCCGTCCCTCGGGTCCGTCCGGGTCATCGGGATCGACGGGCACGCCGGCAGCGGCAAGAGCACCTTCGCCGACCGGCTCGCCGAGGCCCTCGGCGGGGCTCCCGTGCTGCACCTCGACGACGTGGCCACCCACACGGAGCTGTTCGACTGGTGGGCGCGGCTGCGGGCCCAGGTCCTGGAGCCCCTGGCCGCCGGGCGGCCCGCGCGCTGGGCCCCGTACGACTGGACCGGGCGCCGCTTCGGCCCCGAGCGGGCGCTGGCGCCGGCGCCGGTGCTGATCGTCGAGGGCGTCGGCGCCGGCCGGCGGGCTCTGCGCCCGCACCTGGCGCGGCTGCTGTGGATGGAGACCCCCCGTGAGACCTCCTGGGGTCGGGGGCGGGCCCGGGACGGGCGCGAACTCTCCGAATTCTGGGACGGATGGGAGCGCGCAGAGCTCGCGCACTTCTCGGACGACCCTTCGCGCCCCTTCGCGGACGCCTTGGTACACCAGAGTGGTACGGGATACGAGTGGACTTCCGGGGTTTCTGCGACCCGCCGAACGCCCTCCGCGCTCACCGACGGTGACGGACTCCCCCGGGCCTGAGCCCCTCCGCTCGACGGATGCCGGAGGGCTTGCCCGACCCGCTTGACCCGGGCCCGGACGCGGCCTTACGTTCTGAATGCGCGGTCTGCGAAGGCCGCCGCAGACGCGGAGCCCCCGGTTGTTCCCCCGTGATCGGGGGCTTCGTTCTGCCCCGAGCCGGTCCCGGCCGGGCGCGGGGCGCGCCGGTCCGCCCCCCTCCGCTCACCCTGCGTTACGGTACGCGTCCGGGGCGCACCCTCGACCCGTGCCCACCGCACCCTGGGTAAGGTGCGTCACCGCAGGTACGATGCAGCCCTGATTTCATCGGCCGGGTGACAACTCGCGCGCTCGGCGCGTGGGTTGCCGCGTGCCACGGGCAGGCTTGTGGGGGACGTGATGGACTTCGGCATGCCGGGCAGCGCACACGCCCCGGCCGAACTCGCCTGGCTGCGCGGGGTCGACGCCTGCACCATGGGCGCCTACCCGCAGGCCGAGGAGGAGTTCCGCACCGCCGTCAGCCTGGATCCCACGATGGCCGACGCCTGGCTGGGGCTGCACGCGCTGCGGGTGGACACCACCAACGCCTTATTGCGCATGTACGCCCACCGGGACCGCTTCGGCGAGCAGCGCACCCGGCACCGGCGGACCCTGAACTCCTGGTACTGGCTGGGCTGGTGGGTCCAGCCGGTGCTGGAGAGCCGGCGGGACCTGCTGCTCGCCCACGCCTCGCACTGGCTGGACGGCCGCCACGTCCCCGAGCTGGACCAGGCCCTGGCCGCGCTGCCGCCGGTGGACACCGATCCGCAGGTGCGGTTCCTGCACGCCTGCCGGGCCTACCTGGTCAAGGACTGGGAGCAGCTCGTACGGCACACCGAGCCGCTGGTGCACGATCCGCTGCTGGGCATCGAGGCGGGGCTCTTCGGGGGGATGGCCCGGGTCCGGCTGGAGATGTACGGGCAGGCGGAGCCGATGCTGTCGGCGGCGCTGATGCGCTGCCGCAGCGAGCAGCCCCAGCGCAAGGAGCTGCGGTACTGGCTGGCGCGGGCCCGCGAGGGCACCGGGCGCAGCGCTGCGGCGCTGCCGCTGTACCGGGCCGTGCACCGGGTGGACCCGGCGTTCATGGACACGGCGGCACGGCTGACGGCCATCGAGGACAGCGACGATTTCGACGGGATGGCGGACGCCGCCGGGTACGCCGGATACGGCGGCCACCTGTCCGAGGGCTTCGCCGGCCACGGGCTCTCCCCGGCCGGCGGGGACTACACGGCGGTGGCGCTGGGCGGCGGGGCGGGGCCGGTGCAGGACGTGGCCCCGGACGGGCAGGTGGACGCCGACCCGCCGACGCCCGGTGAGCCGCCGGACCCGCGCTTCGGACCGCCGGCCGGGACGGGCCGGCTGGAGGGCGTACGGCACAGGGTGACCCTCCCCGCGCAGGGCTCCCCCGTCGGGCTGCCCGCCGGGCCGGCCGACCCGCAGGCCCTGGCGCAGGCACTCGCGGAGCTGGAGCGGATGGTGGGCCTGGAGCCGGTGAAGCGGCAGGTGAAGGCCCTCTCGGCGCAGCTGCACATGGCCCGGCTGCGGGCGGCGCAGGGGCTGCCGGTGCAGCCGCCGAAGCGGCACTTCGTCTTCTCGGGGCCCTCGGGGACGGGCAAGACCACGGTGGCCCGGATCCTGGGGCGGGTGTTCTACGCGCTGGGCCTGCTGGGCGGTGACCACCTGGTGGAGGCGCAGCGTGCCGACCTGGTCGGAGAGTTCCTCGGGCAGACCGCGGTCAAGGCGAACGAGCTGATCGACTCGGCGATCGGCGGGGTGCTCTTCGTCGACGAGGCGTACAGCCTGTCCAATTCCGGCTACAGCAAGGGCGACGCGTACGGGGACGAGGCCCTCCAGGTGCTCCTCAAACGCGCCGAGGACAACCGGGACCACCTGGTGGTGATCCTGGCGGGCTACCCGGCGGGGATGGACCGGCTGCTGGCGGCCAACCCGGGGCTGTCGTCGCGGTTCACCACCCGGGTGGACTTCCCCAGCTACCGGCCGGCGGAACTGACCGCGATCGGCGGGGTGCTGGCCGACGCGAACGGGGACCGCTGGGACGAGGAGGCCCTGGAGGAGCTGCGCAGCATCAGCGGGCACGTGGTGGAGCAGGGCTGGATCGACGAGCTCGGCAACGGGCGCTTCCTGCGCACCCTGTACGAGAAGAGCTGCGCCTACCGGGACCTGCGGCTGGCGGGCTTCGCCGGCGACCCCTCGCGCGATGACCTGGCGACGCTGCGGCTGGCGGACCTGATGCAGGCGTACGGGGAGGTGCTGTCGGGCCGGGGGCCGCAGGAGCGGCCGGAGCCGCCGGCGCTGTAGCCCGGCCGGGGGTCAGGGGGCCGGCGGGGCCGCGCGGACGACTGCCTGGTCGCCCCGGGGGCCGAACAGGTGCAGCACCTCCGCCACTCCGCCGTCGGCGGGACCGAACCAGTGGGGGCGGGCGGTGTCGAACTCGGCCACCTCGCCGGGGCGGAGGAGCAGCTCCTCGTCCCCGAGGATCAGCCGGACCTCCCCGGCGAGGACGTAGAACCACTCGTAGCCCTCGTGGGTGACCTGCCTGGGCTCGCGCGGGGTCAGGACCTGTTTGAACACCTGGATCCGGCCCGGGTAGCGGGTCAGCGGGACGATGACGGTGCCGTGTTTGCGCAGGGGTTCCAGGTGCACCCGGGGATCGCCGGTGGGCGGGGCGCCGACGAGGTCGTCCAGGGCGACGCGGTGCGCTCGGGCGAGGGGGAGGAGGAGTTCGAGGGTGGGGCGGCGTCTGCCGGATTCGAGGCGGGAGAGGGTGCTCACCGAGATTCCGGTCGTGGCGGCGAGGGCCTCCAGGGTGAGGCCTCGGGTCCGGCGGAGCCTGCGGAGCCTTGGGCCGATGGCGTCGAGTACCTGTTCCGTTTCCGGGTCCACGGGGTCATTCTGCCGGGTGCCGGGGGGGGGCGGGCCGCTGCGCGGGGCTGTCCCCTACCCGCCCTTCCACCGTTCCCAGGGGCTCCGCCCCTGACCCCGGTACCGGACGCTGCGCGCCCGGTCGCCTCGAACGCCGGCGGGGCCGTGGACAGCCCCGTCGGCGTTCGAGGCGCTGGGGTCCGGGGGCGGAGCCCCCTGCGCCGGAGCTCAGGCCGTCAGGGCGGGGCGGTCCCGGCGGCGGGCCGGGACGCGGTGGGCGGGGTCCCGGACCTCGCCGACCAGCATCTCCAGGACGTCCTCCAGGGCCACCAGGCCCAGGACGCGACCCGCCGGGTCGGCCACCTGCGCCAGGTGGGTGGCGTCGCGCCGCATGACGCTGAGGGCGTCGTCCAGCGGCAGCGTCGAGCACAGGGTGGTCATCCGGCGCCAGACCCGCTGCGGTACGGCCCGCTCGCGGTCCTCCAGGTCCAGGACGTCCTTGACGTGGAGGTAGCCCATGAAGGCGCCGCTGTCGGAGCGGACCGGGAAGCGCGAGTAGCCGGTGCGCACCGTCAGCTGCTCGATCTGGCGGGGGGTGACGGCCGGGCCGACGGTGACGAGCCGGCCCGGGGAGAGCAGGACGTCGGTGACCGGGCGGCTGCCCAGCTCCAGGGCGTCCTCCAGGCGTTCCTGCTCGACCGGTTCGAGGAGCCCGGCCTGCCGGGAGTCCTCGACGAGCCGGCCGAGCTGGGCGCTGGTGTAGACGGCCTCCACCTCGTCCTTGGGCTCCACCTTGAAGAGCCGCAGGACGAGGGCGGCGCAGGCGCCCAGGGCGGTGGTGACCGGGCCGCAGACGCGGGCGAAGGCCACCAGGCCGGGGCTGAACCACAGGGCGGTCTTCTCGGGGGCGGCCATGGCGAGGTTCTTGGGGACCATCTCGCCGATGACCAGGTGGAGGAAGACCACCGCCGCCAGCGCGAAGGCGTAGCCCAGGGGGTGGACCAGGCCCTCGGGCACATGGACCGCCGCGAAGACGGGTTCCAGCAGCCGGGCCACGGTCGGCTCGGCGACCGCGCCGAGGGTCAGGGAGCACAGGGTGATCCCGAACTGGGCGGCTGCCATCATGCGCGGCAGGTTCTCCAGGCCGTACAGCACCTGGCGGGCCCGCTTGGAGCCGGCCGCCAGGGGCTCGATCTGGCTGCGGCGGACGGAGACGAGCGCGAACTCGGCGCCGACGAAGAAGCCGTTGGCCAGGACCAGGAGCAGGGCGAAGAGGAGCTGGAGGGCGTTCATCGGGCGGCACCTTCCAGCTGCTGCTCGCTGCGCTGCCGCCCGGCGGTGCGGGCGGGCTGGGGCAGCGCCTCGGCGGCGGACTGGGGCACGGTCGTCAGGCGGACCAGCCGGACCCGTTCGGCGCGGTTGCGCCGGACCTGGCGGACCGACAGCTTCCAGCCGGGCAGCTCGACCCGGTCGCCGGGGGCGGGGATGCGGCCCAGGAGGTCGGCGACGAGGCCGGCGACGGTCTCGTACGGGCCTTCGGGCACCTCCAGGCCTATGCGGCGCAGGGTGTGCACGCGGCAGCTGCCGTCGGCCTCCCAGGAGGGGCGGCCGTCCTCGGCGGGCATCGCCGCCAGTTCGGGGCTGTCGTCCTCGGCGAGGTCGTGCTCGTCGCGGACCTCGCCGACGAGTTCCTCCACGATGTCCTCCAGGGTGACCACGCCGGCGGTGCCGCCGTACTCGTCGACGACCACGGCCATCGGCTGTTCGCTGCGCAGCCGCTCCAGCAGCGGCTGGACCGGCAGGGAGCCGGGCACCAGCAGCGGGGCGACGCAGATCCGTCCGACGGTCGTGCGGGCGCGCTCGGACTCGCGCACGGCGAGGGCGTCCTTGAGGTGGACGACCCCGGTGATCTCGTCGATGCGCTCGCGGTAGACCGGGAAGCGGGACAGGCCCGTGGCGCGGGTCAGGTTCAGGACGTCGGCCGCGGTGGCCGAGTCCTGGAGGGCGCTGACCTTCACCCGGGGGGTCATGACGTGCTGGGCGGTGAGCTCGCCCAGGGACAGGGTCCGTACGAAGAGGTCGGCGGTGTCCTGTTCGAGGGCGCCGGCCTGGGCCGAATGGCGGACCAGGGAGACCAGTTCGCCCGGGGTGCGGGCGGAAGCCATCTCCTCGGCCGGTTCGACGCCGAGCGCCCGCACGAGGCGGTTCGCGACGGCGTTGAGGCCGGCGATGACGGGCCGCAGGGCCCGGGAGAAGGCCTGTTGCGGCCCGGCCACGAAACGGGCGACCTGGAGCGGCTTGGAGACCGCCCAGTTCTTCGGGACGAGCTCGCCGACGACCATCTGGACGGCGGAGGCGAGCAGCATGCCGATGAGGACGGCCGCGCCGGGGACGGCCCCGTCGGGCAGGCCGGTCGCGGCGAGCGGCTTCGACAGCAGCGCGGCGAGGGCCGGTTCGGCGAGCATGCCGACGACGAGGGAGGTGATGGTGATGCCGAGCTGGGTGCCGGAGAGCTGGAAGGACAGCTCCCGCAGGGCTTCGACCACCGTGCGGGCACGGCGGTCTCCGTCGGCTGCGGCCCGTTCGGCCTCGGGCTTCTCGACGGTGACGAGGCCGAACTCGGCCGCCACGAAGAAACCGTTGGCGAGGATCAGGGCGAAGGCCGCTACGAGAAGGAGTAGCGGGATGGTCATGCCGCCGCCTCCACGGGGAGGGCGGCGCGGGTACTACCGGACGATCCGTCCATTGCTGGAGGGAGTCACTCCTCTGGTCGCAGGTGCCCACGGGCCACGGGGTCCCGGGGCGGGTGGGTGGGCGCAGTGGTGCGCCGCCCCACCAGGGTAGTCATTGAGATCGTCGCCGCAATAAGGACGCAGCGGCCGGGTGCGGCGGTCAGCGGTCGGCGCCGCCGGTCCCGCGGGCCTCGGCGAGCGCGCGCAGGGCGCGGGCGTCACCGATGGCGCGGGCCTTGGCGATACCGGGCTGGATGCCCAGGGCGGGCAGGCTGGTGCCGTCGCTGAGGTCGAGGAACACCCAGGGGTCGCCGGGGCGGAGGTTGACGCGCAGGATCTGCGCCCACTCCAGGCGGCGGGTGGTGGTGAGGTTGATCACGGTGACTCCGGCCTCGTCCGCGACCACCTTGGGGCGGCTGAGCAGGACGAGTACGGAGGCCATGAGGACGGCGGTGACGACGAAGCTGACCCGCTCGCCGGGGCTGAGGTTCTCCAGCAGCAGCGCGATCGCCGTGATGGTGGCGAACATGACCGCGCCGACGCCCAGCAGCACCGCCCGGGTACGGTTCGGCCGGAAGGTGACCGGCAGTGCGGGCGGTGCGGGCTGGGCGGCGGACTCGCTCATGGTGCGGTGATGCCTTCTGGGACGGGCCGGCCGGTCAGAGGCGGCAGGCGTGGATCGAGGTGGTGAGGATCGCGCGCGCGCCGAGCTCGTACAGGTCGTCCATGATCCGCTGGGCGTCCTTGGCGGGGACCATGGCGCGGACCGCGACCCAGCCCTCGTTGTGCAGCGGGGAGACCGTCGGCGACTCCAGGCCCGGGGTGAGGGCGACCGCGCGCTCCAGGTGCTCGGCGCGGCAGTCGTAGTCCATCATCACGTAGCTGCGGGCCACCAGGACGCCCTGGAGGCGGCGCAGGAACTGGGCGACCTTGGGGTCGTCGCCGTCGGCGCCGGTGCGGCGGATGACGGTCGCCTCGGACTTGAGGATCGGCTCGCCGATGACCTCCAGGCCGGCGTTGCGCAGGCTGGTGCCGGTCTCGACGACGTCGGCGATGATCTGCGCGACGCCGAGTTCGATGGCGGTCTCGACGGCGCCGTCCAGGTGGACGACGGAGGCGTCGACGCCGAGGTCGGCGAGGTGCTTGGCGACGATGCCCTCGTAGGAGGTGGCGATCGTCATCCCGCCGAAGTCCTCGGGGCCCTTCGCGGTGCCGGGCTTGGTGGCGTAGCGGAAGGTCGAGCGGCCGAAGTTCAGCGGCAGGATCTCCTCGGCGTTGGCCCCGGAGTCCAGCAGCAGGTCGCGGCCGGTGATGCCGATGTCGAGCTTGCCCGACGCGACGTAGATCGCGATGTCCTTCGGGCGGAGGTAGAAGAACTCGACCTCGTTGTCGGGGTCGACGGTGACGAGTTCCTTGGACTCCTTGCGCTGGCGGTAGCCGGCCTCATGGAGCATCTCCGACGCCGGTCCGGAGAGCGAACCCTTGTTGGGGACGGCGATGCGCAGCATGGGGCTTCCTTCTGTGCTGGGTGCGTAAGGGGGGTGTGGGCGGGGGCCCGCGGCGGGGAGGTCCGGCCTAGAGGTGGGAGTAGACGTCGTCGAGGGAGATCCCGCGCGCCACCATCATCACCTGGACGTGGTAGAGCAGCTGGGAGATCTCCTCGGCGGCGGCTTCCTTGCCCTCGTACTCGGCGGCCATCCAGACCTCGGCGGCCTCCTCGACGATCTTCTTGCCGATGGCATGGACGCCCTTGCCGACGAGCTCGGCGGTGCGGGAGGTGCTGGGGTCGCCGTCGGCGGCCTTGAGCTGGAGCTCGCTGAAGAGCTCTTCGAAGGTCTTGTTCGCCATGATGCCCTTAGGGTACGGGTTCACCCGGGGCCCCCGGTGCCAGGGTTCACTCCGTGGACTACCGCCAGGGTTCGCTGACGGTCCGCAGGGTCATGGCGGTGGAGACGGCGGCGGTGACCGCCTCGTGTCCCTTGTCCTCGTTCGACCCCTCCAGGCCGGCGCGGTCCAGCGCCTGCTCGTCGTTGTCGCAGGTCAGGACGCCGAAGCCGACAGGGACCCCGGTGTCGATCGACACCTGTACGAGGCCTTGGGTGACGCCCTGGCAGACGTAGTCGAAGTGCGGGGTGCCGCCGCGGATGACCACGCCGAGGGCGACGATGGCGTCGTAGCCGCGCCCGGCGAGCACCTTGGCCACGACCGGGAGCTCGAAGCTGCCCGGGACGCGCAGCAGGGTGGGCTCGTCGATGCCCAGCTCGTGCAGGGCCCGCAGGGCGCCGTCGACCAGGCCGTCCATGACCTTCTCGTGCCACTGGGCCGCGATCACGGCCACCCGGAGGTCGCCGCAGTTCTTCACGCTCAGTACGGGTGCGCCCTTGCCGCTCACAGCTCTGCTCCTCGGGGGGTGGTTCCGGTGGGTACCGGGTTGACGGGTGTGGTGGGTGGTGGGTGATGCGTGTGGTGCGGGGTCACTGGTTGCCGCAGGCGGAGGTGGGCACGGCCCCCTCCAGCCAGGGCAGGTCGTGGCCCATGCGGTCCCGCTTGGTGCGCAGGTACCGCAGGTTGTGCTCGCCCGCCTGGACGGGCATGGGCTCGCGGCCGGCGACGGAGATGCCGTGGTCCTCCAGGGCGGCGGCCTTGTCGGGGTTGTTGGTCATCAGCCGGACGGTGCGCACCCCCAGGTCGGCGAGGATCTGGGCGCCGGCGCCGTAGTCGCGGGCGTCGGCGGGCAGGCCGAGTTCCAGGTTGGCGTCCAGGGTGTCGCGGCCGCGTTCCTGGAGCTCGTAGGCGCGCATCTTGGACAGCAGTCCGATGCCGCGGCCCTCGTGCCCGCGCAGGTAGACGATGACCCCGCGGCCCTCGGCCTGGACCCGGGCCATGGCGGCCTGGAGCTGGGGGCCGCAGTCGCAGCGCTGGGACTGGAAGATGTCGCCGGTCAGGCACTCGGAGTGCATCCGGGCCAGGACGTCGCGGCCGTCGCCGATGTCGCCGTGGACGAGGGCGACGTGCTCGACGCCGTCGACGGTGGAGCGGTAGCCGTACGCGGTGAACTCGCCGGCGGCGGTCGGCAGGCTGACCTCGGCCTCGCGGCGGACGGTGGGCTCGGCGGAGCGGCGGTAGGCGATCAGGTCCTCGATGGAGATGATCGTCAGGCCGTGCTTGCGGGCGAAGGGGATCAGCTCCGGCAGCCGCAGCATGACCCCGTCCTCGCCGGCGATCTCCACGATGGCGCCGGCCGGGCGCAGGCCCGCGAGGCGGGCGAGGTCGACGGCGGCCTCGGTGTGGCCGTTGCGGACCAGGACGCCGCCGGGCTTGGCGCGCAGCGGGAAGACGTGGCCGGGGCGGACGAAGTCGCCGGGCTCGGAGGTGCCGTTCGCGAGCAGGCGCAGGGTGGTGGCGCGGTCGGCGGCGGAGATGCCGGTGGTGACGCCGTGGGCGGCGCTCGCGTCGACGGAGACGGTGAAGGCGGTCTTCATCGACTCGGTGTTGTTCCGGACCATCTGCGGGAGTTCCAGGCGGTCCAGCTCGGGACCCTCCATGGGCGCGCAGATCAGGCCCCGGCACTCGCTCATCATGAACGCGATGATCTCGGGGGTCGCCTTCTCGGCGGCGATCACGAGGTCGCCCTCGTTCTCGCGGTCCTCGTCGTCGACGACGACCACGGGGCGGCCGGCGGCGATGTCGCGGATGGCCTGCTCGACGGGGTCGAGGCGGAAGGACTCCTCGGAGTCGGCCGGGTCGGGCACGGGCTTGAGGACGGGGGTCATGCCGTTGCTCCTTCGAGGGCCGGGGCGGGGTTGGTGCGGGAGCGCTGGTACCAGTCGTAGGCGCCCCAGAGCACGAGGGCTCCGTAGATCACGTAGACGAACGCGGAGAAGGCGTATCCGCTGGTGAAGGCGAGGGGGACGCCGACCGCGTCGACGAGCAGCCAGGCGAACCAGAACTCGACGAGGCCCTTGGCCTGGGCGTACATGGCGACGATGGTGCCGACGAAGATATAGGCGTCCGGCAGCGGGTTCCAGGACATCCACGGGTAGAGGGTGAACAGCCCGGTGACGGCGAGGGTGCCCGCCACTGCGGCGCCGAGCAGCAGGCCGCGCTCGCGCCAGCCGGCGAAGCGGACGGCGAGGGAGGCGTCCTGGGCCTGCCGCTTGCCCCGGGTCCACTGGGCCCAGCCCCACAGGGCGACCAGCATGACGACGACCTGCTTGCCGGCGTTGCCGGAGAGGTGGCCGGCGGCGAAGGCGACGAAGAGGATGGCGCCGGAGAGGAACTGGGTGGGCCAGGTCCAGATGGAGCGCTTCCAGCCGAGGGCGAGGGCGATCAGGCCCATGGTGTTGCCGATGGCGTCGGACCAGATGATCTTCTGGCCGAAGGCGGTGAAGGCCTCGGAGTTGAGCCAGGTCAGGGCGCTCACTTCTGCCCCTCCCCGGCGTGCAGCGGGTTCACCCCGGCGGCGAGCAGGCGCTCGACGTACTTGGCGAGGACGTCGACCTCCAGGTTGACCGGGTCGCCGGGCTGCTTGATGCCCAGGGTGGTCAGCGCCAGGGTGGTGGGGATGAGGCTGATGGTGAAGTGGTCGGCCGCGGCCTCGACGACGGTGAGGCTGACGCCGTCGACGGTGATGGAGCCCTTCTCCACGACGTAGCGGGCGAGCTGGGCCGGGAGCGCGATCTTGACGAGCTCCCAGTGCTCGGAGGGGGTGCGGGAGAGGATCGTGCCGGTGCCGTCGACATGGCCCTGGACCAGGTGTCCGCCGAGGCGGCCGCCGAGGGCCATGGGGCGCTCCAGGTTGACCCGGGAGCCCGCGCCCAGGGCGCCGAGGCTGGAGCGGTCGAGGGTCTCCTGCATGACGTCGGCGGTGAACTCGCCGTCGGCGGTCTCCACGACGGTCAGGCAGACGCCGTTGACGGCGATCGAGTCGCCGTGCTTGGCGCCCTCGGTCACGACCGGGCCGCGCAGGCGGAAGCGGGAGGCCTCGGCGAGCTGCTCGACGGCGGTGACCTCGCCCAGTTCTTCGACGATTCCGGTGAACACTCAGTGCTCCTTGGGGGCGTTGGCGGGAACGGCGGTGATGCGCAGATCGGTGCCGCTGCGGACGACCTCGGTGATGTCGAGGCGTACGGCGTGGGCGATGTTCGTGATGCCGGCGCCGCCGAGGGCGGCGGGGCCGGCTCCGAGCAGGGCCGGGGCGATGTAGCCGACGACGCGGTCGACGGCGCCGGCCTCCAGGAAGGCTCCGGCGAGGGTGGGTCCGCCTTCGAGGAGGACGGAGCGCACCCCGCGGGCGTACAGCTCGGTGAGCAGGCGGTGGACGGGGACCCGGCCGTCGTGCAGGGGCAGCCGCAGGATGTCGGCGCCGGGCAGGTGGCGGGTGTCGGCGTCCTCGCCGGTGACGATCAGAGTGGGGGCCGCGTCGTCGAGGACGCGGGCCGAGGGGAGCAGGCCGGCCCGGGTGTCGAGGGCGACGCGCAGCGGCTGGACGGCCCCGTCGATCCCCCGTACGGCCAGGTGGGGGTCGTCGGCGCGCAGGGTGCCGCCGCCGACGAGGACGGCGTCGGCCTCGGCGCGCAGCCGGTGGACGTCGGCACGGGACTCGGCGGAGGTGATCCAGCGGCTGCTGCCGTCCTCGGCGGCGCTGCGGCCGTCGAGGGTGGCGGCGTACTTCCAGGTGACGTGGGGGCGGCCCAGACGGACGGAGGTGAGCCAGGCGGCGTTGCCCTGCTCGGCCTCGTCGGCGAGGAGGCCCGCCTCCGCGGGGACCCCGGCGGCGCGCAGGGTGGCTCCGCCGCCACTGGCCTGCGGGTTCGGGTCGGAGACGGCGTAGACGACCCGGGCGATCCCGGCGTCGATGAGCGCCTGCGCGCAGGGGCCCGTGCGGCCGGTGTGGTTGCAGGGTTCGAGGGTGACGTAGGCGGTGGCGCCGCGGGCGGCGTCTCCCGCCGCGCGCAGGGCGTGGACCTCGGCGTGCGGGCCGCCGGCCCGCTGGTGCCAGCCTTCGCCGACGACGGCACCCGAGGGGTCGGTGATGACGCAGCCGACGACGGGGTTGGGGCTGGTGGAGCCGAGTCCGCGGGAGGCCAGCTCGATGGCCCGGCGCATCGCGGTGACGCTCGGGTCGGGTGCTGCCTGCGCGGCGTGTGTCGCCACCGGGTCCTCCTGCCTCATCGGGCACGGACTCCGGGGCCTGTCGGGATACGACAGATGAAGCGGGAAAGCGCACGCGGGGACGCCGAGGGGTCGGAAAACACGGTCCGTCCGACACGTATCCCTGGGATACGGCGGTGGACCGCCGACGGCGGCGTACCGGTGACTGCCCGCCGCGCACTGCCTCCCATCCGGACTTTAACCGTCGGTCCAGGAATTTCACCTGGTCAACCGGCCGCTGGCTGCGGACGGGTCGCGGACTATACCGCCGGTTCGGAATTACACCGACCCCGGAGTGCGCTGCTACTGGTACTAGGGCCAGTGTGCCACGGGGGATCGGCGGCCATGCGGGTGAACCGCTGTGGCCTGGCTCACAAGGGAGCCGTCCTTGAGCGCTCCTCTTGCGCCGGCGGTGCGACGGGCGCACCGGATCCGAGGTTGGTCCAGACCTATTGACGGGTTGGTCTAGTCCTCTTAACGTTCCCTTCATCTTCCCGGGAGCCGGCCTGCCGACGTGCGCACGTCACGGGCCAACCAGCGCCACACCTCTGCCTGTTGCCGCACTTGGCCCTGCCATCCTCCCCTCCCCAGGAGGCACCATGCCGTCCCCCACACGTACGAGAGCGATGCTCCTGGCATCCGGCGCCGCCATCGCCGGACTGCTGGTCGGCGGAGTCTCCGCGGGCGTCTCGCACGCCGCCGACAACGAGGGCTGTCGCCCCGACGGGCTGTACAAGACACCCGGAGTGGACGTCCCCTACTGCTCCGTCTACGACTCGGAGGGCCGCGAGAAGATGGGCGCGGACCACCAGCGCCGCGTCATCGGCTACTTCACCGGCTGGCGCACGGGCAAGGACGGCACCCCCGCCTACCTCGCCAACAACGTCCCGTGGTCCAAGGTCACCCACCTGAACTACGCCTTCGCCCACGTCGGCTCCGACAACAGGATCTCGGTGGGCTCGGACGGCCCGAACAACGCCGCCACCGGGATGACCTGGCCGGGCGTGGCGGGCGCCGAGATGGACCCGGCCCTCCCCTACAAGGGCCACTTCAACCTGCTGAACAAGTTCAAGAAGCAGTATCCGAACGTGAAGACGCTCATCTCGGTGGGCGGCTGGGCCGAGACCGGCGGCTACTTCGGCGACGACGGCAACCGCGTGGCCTCGGGCGGCTTCTACTCGATGGCCACCAACGCCGACGGCTCCGTCAACCAGGCGGGCATCGACACCTTCGCGGACTCCTCGGTGGAGTTCGTCCGCAAGTACGGCTTCAACGGCGTCGACATCGACTACGAGTACCCGACGACGATGAAGGACGCGGGCAACCCGCTGGACTGGCAGCTGTCCAACGCCCGGCGTGCCGGGCTGGTCCAGGGCTACGCGGCCCTGATGAAGTCGCTGCGCGAGAAGCTCGACCGCGCGGGCGCGGCCGACGGCAGGCACTACCTGCTGTCCGTCGCCGCCCCCTCCTCCGGCTACCTGCTGCGGGGCATGGAGACGTTCCAGATGCAGAAGTACCTGGACTACGTCAACATCATGTCCTACGACCTGCACGGCGCCTGGAACGAGTACGTCGGCCCCAACGCCTCCCTCTTCGACGACGGCAAGGACGCCGAACTGGCGGCCGCGGGCGTCTACTCCACCTCCCAGTACGGCGGCGTCGGCTACCTGAACACCGACTGGGCCTACCACTACTTCCGCGGCTCCATGCCGTCGGGCCGGATCAACATCGGCCTGCCGTACTACACCCGCGGCTTCAAGAACGTGCAGGGCGGCACCGACGGCCTGTGGGGGAAGGCGGCGGCCACCGCCTGCCCGGCGGGCTCCGGTCTGACCAAGTGCGGAGACGGTGCGGTCGGCATCGACAACCTCTGGCACGACCTGGACGCCAACGGCGTCGAGTCCCCTGCCGGCTCGAACCCGATGTGGCACGCGAAGAACCTGGAGAAGGGGGTCGTCGGCGACTACGTCACCAGGTACGGCTTCCCCGCGAACACCACGCTGACCGGCACCTACGCCCGCAAGTACGACTCCACGCTGGTGGCGCCGTGGCTGTGGAACGCGCAGAAGAAGGTCTTCCTGTCGACGGAGGACGAGCAGTCCGTCGCCGCCAAGGCCGACTACGTCGTGAACAAGGGCATCGGCGGCACGATGGTCTGGGAGCTGGCGGGCGACTACGCCTACAACGCGGCCAAGGGCCAGTACGAGATGGGCGACACCCTCACCTCCCTGATGTACGACAAGTTCAAGGCGGCCTCCCCGTACGGCGCGAAGAAGGCCGGGAGCCCGCTGCCCGCGCAGGCGGTGGACATCAGGACGGAGTTCACCGACTTCAAGCTGGGCGACTCGAACTACCCGATCACCCCGAAGCTGAAGATCACCAACAACACGAAGACCACGCTGCCCGGCGGCACCGAGTTCCAGTTCGACTACGGAACCTCGGCCCCGGACAACGCCTCCGACCAGTCCGGCTTCGGCACGAAGGTGATCAGCAGCGGGCACACCGGCAGCAACGTCGGCGGTCTGAAGGGGGACTTCCAGCGGGTCTCGCTGAAGCTCCCGGCCTGGCAGTCGCTGGCCCCCGGCGCCACGGTCGACCTGGCCTTCAACTACTACCTGCCGGTGTCCACGCCCTCCAACTGGACCGTGAACGTCGCCGGCACGACATACGCCCTCGCCGGTGACCTGGCACGCGGCACCACGGTGACGGAGCCGGGCGGCAGCCAGCCCCCGACCACCCCGCCGACCACGCCTCCCACCACCCCGCCGACCACGCCCCCGACCACGCCCCCGGGCGGGACCTGCACCAACCCGGCGTACGTGGCGGGCACGGTCTACAACAGCGGGAACGTCGTCTCGCACAAGGGCCACAACTGGAAGGCCCAGTGGTGGACCCAGAACGAGGAGCCCGGCACCACCGGCCAGTGGGGCGTCTGGAAGGACCTGGGCGCCTGCTGACCCCTCCCGGGTGACGTGGACGTGAGGACCCGGTGGCCCGGCGGCCACCGGGTCCTCGCACGTCGGGGGACGTCCGCGCACGGATGTCACGTTCTGGCACCCTCGTCTGTCCTCTGGGGGAAGGCACTCCACTCCCCCACGGAAGGACACCCCGACGATGAGCACGATCCTCGTGACCGGCGGCACCGGACACCTCGGCTCCCCGGTCGTCACCATGCTGCGCGACCACGGCCACCAGGTGCGGGCGCTGAGCCGGTCCTCCGCCGCCCACCCCGTCGACCTGCGCGACGGACGCGGGCTGGACGCGGCGATGGCGGGCGTGCGGGTGGTCGTCCACTGCGCCAGCTCCCCGCGCGGGGGCGACGACGTGGCCGCCGGGCACCTGATCGACGCGGCCCGGCGCGCCGGGACCGTCACCAACCTCGTCTACATCTCGATCGTCGGGGTGGACGCGGTCCCGTTCCGCTACTACCGGACCAAGCTGGCGGTGGAGCGGATGCTGGAGGGGTCCGGGCTGGGGGTCACGATCCTGCGGACCACCCAGTTCCACTCCCTGGTGGCCCGGGTGGCGGGCGCGGCGGCGCGGCTCCCGCTGCCGGTGGTGCCGCTGCCCAAGGGCGTACGGGTGCAGCCGATCGCCGTCGAGGAGGTCGCGGACCGGCTCGCGGAGCTGGCGGTGCCGGAGCCGGCGGGGCGGGTGCCCGACATGGGCGGACCGGAGGTCCGCACCCTGGAGGAGTGGGGACGGGAGTTCCTCGCGGCGGCGGGCAGCCGGCGGCGGGTGGTGGGGGTGCCGATGGCGGGGGCGGCGTACGCGGGGTTCCGGCGGGGCGGGATCCTGACGCCCGACCGGGCGGTCGGCCGCATCACCTTCGGTGAGTTCCTCGCGGCGCGGTAGCCGTCCGGCGGGCGGGCGGCCGCCGCGCGGAGCCCCCGCCCCGCCCTTCCTCCGTCACCGGGGCACGCCCCGGACCCGCTTGCGGCGCGGGGTCCGGGACGGTCAGCCGAAGAGGGAGGCCTGGGCGGCTTCGCGGGCCGCGAGGCGGGCGCCCTCCAGGACCGCCGGGTCACCCAGCGCGGTGGCGCGGACCTCGGTCGGGACCGGACTCAACGCGGCCAGCCGGCGGGCCACCCGGGCCGCCAGGGGAGCGCCGCCCGCCCGCCCCAGGCCCCCGCCGAGGACCACGCAGCCGGGGTCCAGCACGGCGGCGACGGCCGCCGCCCCGAGGGCGAGCCGCTCGGCGACGGCCTCCAGGAAGGCCTCCCCGCCGGCCCCGGCGAGCGCCTCTTCCACTGGTCCGCCGAAGCCGTGCTCCACGGCCAGCGCGGCCACCGCGCCCCGCCCGGCCAGGGCGTGGAAGCCCCCGCCGCAGTCGGTGGCCGAGGGAAGTCCGGCCGTACCCGGCACCGGCAGGAAGCCGATCTCCCCCGCACCGCCCGAGGCACCCCGTCTCAGCCGTCCGTCGAGCACCACCGCCGCCCCGACCCCGGCGCCGAGCCACAGCAGGACGAAGGAGTCCACGTCCCGCGCGGCGCCGACCCGCTGTTCGGCCAGGGCCGCCAGGTTGGTCTCGTTCTCCACCAGCACCGTGGCGGGCAGCCGCCGCTGGAGGGCCGCCACCAGGTCCCGGTGCCAGGCGGGCAGGCCCGAGCCGTCCCGCAGCTCCCCGGAGGCGGGGGCGACCAGTCCCGGCGCACCGACGACCACCGTGTGCAGCGCCTCCGCACCGGCCTGCCGGGCCAGGGCCTCCAGCCGGTCCACGGCCTCGTCCACGGCATCGACCGGCAGCTCCGCCCGGGCCAGCGGGTGGCCGAGCAGATCGGTGACCACAGCCGTCGCACTGTCGGTGCGGACGTCCAGCGCGGCCAGGTGGGCCCGACGCGCGACGATCCCGTAGAGCCGGGCGTTGGGGCCGCGCCGCTGCTCGCCGGACTCCCCCACGACCTCGACCAGCCCGGCCGCGCCGAGCCGTTCCAGCAGGTCGGCGACGGAGGGGCGGGAGAGCCCGGTCAGCCGCTTGAGCTGGGTCGCCGTCAGCGCCCCTTCGGCCTGGAGGAGTTCGAGCGCGAGCCGGTCGTTCATGGCCCGGGCCGTGCTCGGCGAGGCCGGCGACGGGGCCGGGGCGGCGGACGGCGCCGGGGCGGCCGACGGGGCTGAAGCGGCGGGAGAGGGCGCCTTCACAGGGGTCACGGACCCATCCTAGGGAAAAGCCCTTAATTATCAGGCAGGCTCCCTGATAGTTTCCTTCCATGACGACCGTGAAGGCCGGGGAACCCGGCACCGGCCCCGCGCGGCTGCGCCGCGCCCGCTTCGCGACAGCCGCCGTCTTCTGCGTCCACGGCGCCGTGACCGGCTCCTTCGCCACCCGCATCCCCTGGATCCAGGAGCACGCCCGGATCGACGCGGGCACCCTCGGCCTCGCGCTCGCCTTCCCCGCCCTCGGCGCGGCCGTCGCCATGCCGCTGGCCGGACGGGTCAACCACCGCTTCGGTGCCCGCGCCGCACTGCGCGGGCTGCTGTCGCTGTGGACCCTGTCCCTCGTCCTGCCGGGCCTGGCCCCGAACCCGGTGACCCTCTGCTGCGCCCTCTTCGCCTACGGGGCCGCCGCCGGCATGTCGGACGTGGCCATGAACGCGCTCGGGGTGGAGACCGAGAACCGGCTCGGCCGCTCGATCATGTCCTCGCTGCACGGGATGTGGAGCGTGGGCGCCCTGCTCGGCTCGGCCGCCGGGACGGTCGCCGCCCACACCGGGACGGACGCCCGGCTGCACCACCTCGTCGCCGCCCTGGCCCTGACCGCGGCCGGGCTGGTCGCCGTACGCGGGGTGCTGGACCTGCGCAGCGAACCCGGCGAGGCGGCTCCGCCGCGCTTCGCCCGGCCCCCGAAGGCGGCCGTGCTGATCGGGGCCGTCGGGTTCTGCGCGGTGTTCGCGGAGGGCGCGAGCCTGGACTGGTCGGCGGTGTTCCTGCGGGACGTCCTGGGCACCGGGGCCGGTGCGGCCGCCGCCTCCACCACCGCGTTCGCGCTGACCATGGCCGCGGCCCGGCTGGCCGGGGACCGGGTCGTGGACCGCTACGGGGCGGTGCGCACGGTCCGGGCGGGCGGCGTACTGGCCACCGCGGGCGGGCTGGTGGTGGTGACGGTGCGCCAGCCGGCGGCGGTGATGGCCGGGTTCGGGATGATCGGGCTGGGCGTCGCGGTGGTGGTTCCGCTGGCCTTCGCGGCGGCGGCGCGCAGCGGGCCGGCCCCGGCGCAGGCCATCGCCGGGGTGGCGACGATCACGTACACCTCGGGTCTGATCGCCCCGTCGGCGATCGGCGCGGTGGCGGACGCGACCTCGCTCGTGGTGTCGTTCGGCCTGGTCACGCTGCTGGCGTGCGCGCTGGTCGCGGGGGCGGCGGTGCTGCGGCCGGGGGCCGCGCCGGTCGGCGGAGCAGAGGCCGCCAATCGGGAGGAACCCGCTGCTATCCGACCGTAAAATATGGCTGGCCGCCCTGCGGTCATGATCTTTGACCTCTCGGCGGAACGGAAGTGGTGGAACATGGGTTTCGGCCTGCGCTGGACCCTGCACGGAGACGGGCGGACCCCCGCCCCCGGCGCGGTGGTGCGGCCGGACGAGCGGCTGTCGTGGCCGCGTACCGCCGGGCTCGGCGCCCAGCACGTGGTCGCGATGTTCGGCGCGAGTTTCGTTTCGCCGGTGCTGATGGGCCTGGATCCCAACCTGGCCATCATGATGTCCGGCATCGCCACGGCCGTCTTCCTGCTCGCGACGCGCGGCCGGGTCCCCTCGTACCTGGGCTGTTCGCTCTCGTTCGTGGGCGTGGCGGCGGCGATCCGGGCCGGCGGCGGGGACAGCGCGGTGGTCACGGGCGCGGTGTTCGTCGTCGGCGCGGCGCTGGTGCTGGCGGGCCTGGCGGTGCAGCGGTTCGGGGCGCGGATCATCCACGCGGCGATGCCGCCGGTGGTCACGGGCGCGGTCGTGATGCTGATCGGGTTCAACCTGGCGCCGGTGACGGCGGCCACGTACTGGCCGCAGGACCAGTGGACGGCCCTGCTGACCATGCTGTTCACCGGGCTGGCGGTGGTGTGCCTGCGCGGGTTCTGGTCGCGGATCGCGATCTTCCTGGGCCTGGTCTTCGGGTACGGGATCTCGTGGGTCTTCGACCTGGTCTTCGGCAAGATCCACTCCCCGGCGGGCGGGACCGAGGCCGTGGACCACTGGCGGCTGGACCTCTCCGGTGTCGGCAAGGCCGACTGGTTCGGACTGCCCGCGCTCCACGGACCCTCCTTCCAGTGGTCGGCGATCCTGATCGCCCTGCCCGTGGTGATCGCGCTGATCGCCGAGAACGCCGGGCACATCAAGGCGGTCGGCGAGATGACGGGCGACGCCCTCGACGACAAGCTCGGCACCGCCATCGCCGCCGACGGCGCGGCCTCCATGCTGTCCACCGCGGTGGGCGGGCCGCCCAACACCACGTACTCCGAGAACATCGGGGTCATGGCCGCCACCCGGGTCTACTCCACGGCGGCCTACTGGGCGGCGGCCGGCTTCGCACTGCTCTTCGGACTGTGCCCGAAGTTCGGCGCGGTCGTGGCCGCGATCCCCGGCGGGGTGCTGGGCGGCATCACCGTGATCCTGTACGGGATGATCGGCCTGCTGGGCGCGCAGATCTGGCTGAACGGGCGGGTGGACCTGCGCAATCCGCTGAACCTGGTCCCGGCCGCGGCCGGCATCATCATCGGCGTCGGCGGGGTCGAGCTGCGCTTCGGCGACAGCTTCGAGCTGGGTGGCATCGCGCTCGGCACGATCGTCGTGATCACCGGCTACCACGCGCTGCGCTACTTCGCGCCGGAGCACCTCAAGCGCCAGGAGCCGCTGCTGGACTCGGGCACCTCTGCCTACGACGAGGGGGCCGAGGAGCGCCTGGACAAGCGGGGTTGACGGCGCTTCGCCCGAACCGGCGAAGCGTGCGGCCAAGTTCCCCGCGCCGGGCGCCGCGGCTGTGACGCTGTCCTCCATGGAAGCGGTACTCGCGCGGATGCGCGTCCTCGACGAGCGGCTGCCGGCGCAGGACGGCGTGGCCGTCTTCAACCGGGTCTACCTGACCGTGACGCAGGCCCTGCACGAGCGGATCGGGCACGGGGGCTTCCCCGACCCCGAGCGGGCCGAGACGCTGAGCGTACGGTTCGCGGAGCGGTACCTCACGGCGGTGGAGTCGGAGCGGGCGCCGGCCTGCTGGCGCCCGCTCCTGCAGTACCGCCGCCACCCGGGGGTACGCCCGCTCCAGCACGCCCTGGCCGGGATCAACGCCCACATCGGACACGACCTGGCCCTGGCGGTGGTGTCCACCTGCCGGGTCCTGGACTGTACGCCGACGGCCCTGGAGGCCGACTTCCACCGGGTCGGCGACACCCTGGTCTCCCTGGAGGAGCGCATCCGCGAGGACCTGATGCCGGGCCCGGACCTCCTGGAGGTCGCCGACCCGCTGACCCACCTCCTGGGCTCCTGGAGCCTGGAACGCGCCCGCGCCGGCGCCTGGGCGGCCGCCCGCCTCCTGTGGACCCTGCGCCGCTCCCCCGACCTGGCGGAGGAGTTCGAGGAATCCCTGGACGCGGGCGTGGGTCTGGTGGGCCGCTGCCTGCTGACCCCGACGGAGCGCAGGCCCTCCGGGCGGGGGTGCCTGGCCGCCTGGTGACGCAGCCGGTCCGCTGCGCGGCACGCGGGCCGCACCGGTCCCGGCGCACACGGGACCGGCTCCGCCCCGCACACGCCGGACGGAGTCCGGCGCAGCGGCGCGAAGCCGGGGAGGCCCGCCAGGGCCGAGCCGCGCGAGCGGCGCGTCAGGAAGGGGTCAGTCCTCCGGGAGTTCGACCGGGGCGATCTCGTCGTAGACGTCGCCCGGGCCCGGGTTGGTGGCGTCCGTGGAGCCGCCGAGGTGGTGCATGACGCCCCAGACCGCGTTCAGGGCGGTCTGGACCGCGCCCTCGGCCCAGCCGGCCGTCCAGGAGATGTCGTCGCCGGCGAGGAAGATGCCGCGCTTGTCCTCCGGCAGGCGGTCCTGCATGAAGTGGGTGAACAGGCGGCGCTGGTAGCGGTAGTGGCCCGGGAGGTTGGCCTTGAACGCGCCCATGAAGTAGGGCTCGTCCTCCCAGGAGACGGTGACCGGGTTGCCGATGATGTGGCGGCGGATGTCGACCTTGGGGTAGATCTCGCCGAGGGACTTCAGCATGACCTCCATCCGCTCGTTCGCGGACAGCGGCAGCCACTTGAGGCTGTCGTCGCACCAGGTGTACGAGAGGCAGATGACGGCGGGCTTGTCCGGGCCGTTGTCCAGGAGGTACGTACCACGGGTCATACGGTCCGTGAGGGTCATCGACATGACGTCGCGGCCCGTCTCCTCGTCCTTGTCCAGCCAGAACGGCCTGTCGACGGGGACGAACAGCTTGGACGACTCCATGTAGTGCGTGCGCTCGATCGCCGTCCAGTGGTCGATCGGGAACAGCGTGTCGTCGCACTCGATCTTCGACAGCAGCATCCAGGACTGGGCCGTGAAGATCGCGGCGCGGTAGGTGCGGATGTCGCCCGAAGCGTCCGTGACCGTGATGCGGTTACCCGCGGTGCGGTGCAGGCGGGTCACCGCCGGGCGCGGGGCGCCCTCGTGCAGGGAGGACAGCGAGGTGCCCTGGGCCCAGTGGACGATCTTCTCGGGCTCGCGCTCCCACAGGCGCAGCGGCAGCTGCTGCGAGCCGCCGACGATGCCGCGGTGGTGGTCGTCCGCCTCGGTGTAGACGACGCGCAGGATCTCCAGGATGGAGTTCGGGAAGTCGGTGTCCCAGCCACCGGTGCCGAAGCCGACCTGGCCGAAGATCTCGCGCTTGCGGAAGGACTTGAACGCCTCCGACTTGCAGAGGAAACCGTAGAAGGTCTCGTCGTCGAGCTTCTCCACGAGCTTGGCCCAGATCTCGCGGATGCGCGGGACGTCCCGCTCGCGCATGGCGGTGTTCATGTCCGAGAAGTCCGCGCCCTCGTCGAGGCAGGCGTTCCACGCGGCGGACACGTCGCGGTAGATCTGCGGGAGGTCCGCGATCGTCTCGGCGTAGTGGGTCTCGCCCTTGAGGTCGACGACCGTCGAGGGGGTGGACTCGGCGAGCGGGTTCGGGAAGGGCTCCGTGACCAGGCCGACGAGGTCGATGTAGTGCTGCAGGGCCGTGGAGGAGGGCGGGAAGCGCATGGCGCCCATCTCGGCGGTGAGGCCCTCGGTCTCGGCGCCCTCGAAGCCGACGGTGCGCAGGCGGCCGCCGATCTGGTCGGCCTCGTAGACGACGGGCTTGAGGCCCATCTTCATCAGCTCGTAGGCGGAGATGATGCCGGACAGGCCGCCGCCGATGACGGCGACCTCGGTGCCGTGCTCGGTCGCCGGTATCTGGCCCAGGCCCGCCGGGTGGGCGAGGAAGTCGTCGTACGCGTACGGGAAGTCCGGGCCGAACATGGTGATCGGCGGGAGCTGTCCGTCACCGTGCGGGACGGCGGTGGTGGGCACCGTGGACGTCATGGGGGTACGTCTCCTTGCGGCAGGGCAGGCAGGGCTGGGCGGGCGGGGTGGTGAAAGGGGTGCGGGCGGGCCTCAGACGAGGGAGGCGTAGAGCCCGGGGCGACGGTCGCGCAGGTACGGGTTGGTCTCGCGGGAGGCTCCCAGGAGCTCCGCGTCGACCTCGCCCAACACCATCTCCTCGCCGCGGCCGGCGCGGGTGCGGGTGGCCCCGTCCGGGCCGGCGAGGCAGCTGAGGCCGACGAACTCGAACTCGCCCTCGGGGCCGGTCCGGTTGACGTACGCGATGTACATCTGGTTCTCGAAGGCCCGTACCGGGACCAGCTGTTCGGCGACGAACTGGAACGGGTGCATCTGCGCGGTCGGGACCAGGAGGAGGTCGGTCCCGGCCAGCGCGTGCGCCCGGACGTTCTCGGGGAACTCCACGTCGTAGCAGATCATGATGCCGACGCGGAGGCCGTTCAGGTCGGCCTGGACGACGGGGGTGTCGCCGGGGGTGAAGGCCTCCTGCTCGAAGCAGCCGAACAGGTGGGTCTTGCGGTAGTTCGCCAGGCGGGCCCCGTCGGGGCCGACGAGCTGAGCCGAGTTGTAGACGGTGTCGCCGTCGCGCTCGGGGTAGCCGTAGAGCACGGCGATCCCGTGGCGGCGGGCGATGCCCCCGATGGTGTGGGCGGACTCGCCGTCGGCCGGCTCGGCCAGACCCGCGATGTCCCCGACCTCCAGCGCGTACCCGGTCAGGTACATCTCCGACGTCACGAGGAGCCCGGCCCCGCCCTGTGCGGCGCGCGCCGCGGCCTCGTCGAGCCGCTTCAGGTTCTCGGCGGTGTCGCCGAGCCGTCCGGAGCTCTGGAGGAGTGCGGTGCGCAGCGGGGGCATGGGCGAACCTCTGTGACAGGTGGGGTGGGGGTCGTAAAACGGTACGTTCGGGCGTTCGACCGGGACAAGCCGTCAGCGTTGCGCTGGCCTCATCGATTCGTTGCGCGTTCTGCCGGGTGCCCGGCGATTCGTTGCGCGGGCCCCTGGTGGGCGGGGAAGCGGGGGTGGCGGGCCGGGGCCGTAAATGCGCTGCTCCCGGGGGCTGCGGGGGCTTACCCTGCCGCCGTGGCCGCCGTCCCGCGCCCGCCGCGCGGGGGTCGAGGCGGCCCTCGCCGAGGAAGGACCCCGCACCGCATGTCCGACGAGAAGCCCGCCGCCGCGCTGGACAACCCCGTGTGGGCCGCGCTGACCGGCCCGCACCGCGCCTTCGCCGAGTACTCCGGGAGCGGCGCCGCACGCTACCTGCCGGCGGCCAACCCGTTCGCGGCCGTCTCCGACCCGGCGGACCCGGCCGCCTGGGCGGACCTGGCAGCGCTGGTGGGGCCGGGCCGGGAGGTGTGGCTGACCGGTCTGCCGACCCCGCCGGCCGGCTGGGAGACCGTACGGTGCATCCCGGGCGTGCAACTGGACGGGCGGGCGGTACGGGGCGAGGCCTCGGCGGAGGCCGTCCGGCTGGGGCCGGACGACGTGGCGGAGATGACGGCGCTGGTGGAGCTGACCGAGCCGGGCCCCTTCCTGCCGCGCACCGTCGAGCTGGGCACCTACCTGGGGATCCGCCGGGAGGGCCGGCTGGTGGCCATGGCCGGGGAGCGGATGCGGCCGCCGGGCTGGACGGAGATCAGCGCGGTGTGCACCCACCCGGACCACCGCGGCCAGGGGCTGGCCGCGGTGCTGGTCCGGGCGGTGGCGGCCGGGATCCGCGCGCGCGGCGACGTCCCGTTCCTGCACGCGGCAGCCGACAACACGAACGCGATCCGGCTGTACGAGTCGATGGGCTTCACGCTGCGCCGGGAGCCGGTCTTCATCGGGCTGCGCACCCCCGCGGCCCCGCCGGGCGGCCGTGACGGGGTTTAACACGGGGTTCATTGAGTGCCGCCCGGGCCTGCCGTAGCGTCGGTGCGGACGGGGGCCGGGCGGCCGAAGCGATGAACACGCGGATCAGCGGCTGCCCGGCCCTCCGCCCGGCTCCGTGCCGGGTTCGCCTCGGCCGGGACGCGGGCGAACCGCTCGTACGGGGAGGCGGACGCCGGGTACGCGTCGAGCTTCGCCCTCTCCGGCGGCGCACGGCCCGGTCAGTGGGGGGCGAGGGCCTGGAGGCGGGGCGCTGAGCACGGGGTTCGCCCCGTCGGGTACGACGACGCCCCCGCCGGATGGTCCGGGGGGGGCGGGTCGGGCTCCTGGGAGACCGGGGCGGCGGAGCGCCGGAGGGTTACGCGGGTGCTCCCGAGGTGAAGCGGCGCAGCAGCGGCGACAGGACGAGGACGGACTTCGTCCGTTCGACGAAGGGCTCGCCCGCGATGCGCTCCAGGACCCGCTCGAAGTGGCGCATGTCGGAGGCGAAGACCTGGACGAGGGCGTCCGCGTCGCCGGTGACGGTCGACGCGGACACCACCTCGGGGTACCGCTCCAGCCCCCGCCGGATGTCGTCCGGCGAGGTGTTGTGGCGGCAGTAGATCTCGATGAAGCCCTCGGTCTCCCAGCCCATGGCCGCCGGGTCCACGCGGACGGTGAACCCGGTGATGGCGCCTTCGGCGCGCAGCCGGTCCACGCGGCGCTTGACGGCGGGGGCGGAGAGGCCGACTTCGGAGCCGATGTCGGCGTAGGAGCGTCGGGCGTCCTCGGCGAGGGCGTGCACGATGCGTTCGTCGAGATCGTTCAGTCGCACTGCGGATGGATCACATTTCTGCTGTGGCCACTTCTTCCGTGGCCAGTCGGGAGCGGCGGATGCCGTAGGTGAAGTAGACCACGAGGCCGACGGCCATCCAGCCACCGAAGACGATCCAGGTCGGCAGGTCGAGGCTGAACATCATGTAGCCGCAGGCGAGGAAGCCCAGGATCGGCGTGACCGGGAAGAGGGCCACCTTGAAGGTGCGGGGCATGTCCGGCTTGCCGTAGCGCAGGATGATCACGGCGACGTTGACCAGGCCGAAGGCGAAGAGGGTGCCGATGCTGGTGGCGTCGGCGAGCTTGCCCAGCGGGATGAAGGCCGCGAGGACGCCGCAGAAGAGGGAGACGATGACGACGTTGGCGCGGGGGGCGCCGGTCTTCTCGTCGACCTTGGCGAAGACCTTGGGGACGAGGCCGTCGCGGGACATCGCGAAGAGGATGCGGGTCTGGCCGTAGAGGACGGCGAAGACCACGGAGAAGATCGCGATCACGGCGCCGGCGGCGAGGACGACGCCCCAGACGCTGGTGCCGGTGACGTCGGTCATGATCTGGGCGAGCGCGGCCTCGGTGCCCTCGAAGTCCTGCCACGGCATGGCGCCGACGGCGACGAAGGCGACGAGGACGTAGAGGACGGTGACGATGCCCAGCGAGAGCATGATCGCGCGCGGCAGGTCCTTCTTCGGGTTCTTGGCTTCCTCACCGGCGGTGGAGGCGGCGTCGAAGCCGATGTAGGAGAAGAAGAGGGTGGAGGCGGCGGCGCTGATGCCGGTGACGCCGAGCGGGGCGAGCGGCGTGTAGTTGCCGGACTTGATGCCCATGACGCCGATGCCGATGAAGAGCAGCAGCGTGACGATCTTCACTGCGACCATGATCGAGTTGACCGTGGCGCTCTCCTTGGCGCCGCGCATCAGGAAGACCATGGAGAGCAGGACGACGACCAGCGCGGGCAGGTTGATGAACCCGCCGTCGCCCAGCGGGGCGGAGACGGAGCCGGGGATGGTGACCCCGATGGTCCCGTCGAGGAGCTCGTTGAGGTACTGGCCCCAGCCGACGGCGACGGCCGCGACGGAGACGGCGTACTCCAGGACCAGGCACCAGCCGCAGATCCAGGCTATGAGCTCGCCCATGGTGGCGTACGCGTAGGAGTACGACGAGCCGGAAACCGGGACGGAACCGGCCAGCTCGGCGTAGGAGAGGGCCGAGAACAGGGCGGTGAGGCCCGCGATCACGAAGGAGATCGTCACGGCGGGGCCGGCCTTGGGGGCGGCGGTGCCGAGGACGACGAAGATGCCGGTGCCCAGGGTGGCACCGATGCTGATCATGGTCAGCTGCCACATGGTGAGCGAGCGGCGCAGCGTGCCGCCGTCGCCCTGGCCGCCCTCGGCGACGAGCCGCTCGACCGGCTTGCGGCGCAGCAGCGGGTTCACGGGCTTGCGCGTCTCCGGGGAGAGCGGGGGTGCCTGGCCCTGATCGAGCACGAGGGGACTCCTTTGACACTGCGGATGGGGACGGGTCGGGCGTCGACCGCAGCGGTCCGGGCAGGACACAGACGGGGGTCTGGGCATGGGGGGACCGCCGAGCAGGCGGTTCGCGCCACTCCACGTACAGGGGGTGAGCCTACGAGCTGAGTGATACCGCCCGTAATGCACCATCCTTGCACATTGCCGCACGATCGTTGCGCGGATCTGTCCTGGATGGCCCTTTGTTGCACGCGGATGATCGATCAGTGCGCGGTCATCTCCTCCGGCCATCCTTGACAGCCCGTCAGAATTCCCGCAGCGTGCCGCCATGGATGCCGACAGCACGGCCACGGCCTGGCTCGGTCCGGGCCCCTTCCTGCGCGGGATCGCCTGGCTGGACCGGGACCGGCCGGTACGGGCCGACCCGGCCGACACCGAGCGGCTGCCCTGGGACACCGGCGAACGGGCCACCCTGCCGATCGGGGTCCGCCTGGAGTTCCTGGCCCACGGGGCGCACGCGGTGGAGATCCACTACCGGGCCGCCGTCCCCGGCCCCACGGACGCCCTGCGCGACCTCGCCCACGGCTTCTCGCTCTGGGACCGCCACGGGATGGTCCGCGAGGTCTTCACCGACCCCGCCGCCGAGGCCGTCGTACGCGTCCCCCTGCCCGGCGGGCCGGGGCCCTTCACCGTCTACCCGCCCGAGGCGCAGTCCCCGCGGATCCTGGGGGTGCGGGGGCTCGGCGGGACCCTCGCCCCGGCGCCGGCCGCCCCGCGGTGGGTGGTGCACGGCGACTCGATCACCGAGGGCTGGTTGTCCACCCGTCCCGCCCACGGCTGGCCCGCCGTCGCCGGGCGGGCGCTCGGCTGGGACACCGTGAACCTCGGGTACGCGGGCGCCGCGCGCGGGGAGCTGGCCACCGCCGAGCAGCTCGCGGCCCTCCCCGCGGACGCCCTGACCCTCGCCTTCGGCACCAACTGCTGGACCCGCGTCCCCTACACGGCCGCCCTGCTGTACGAGACCACCCGCGTCTTCCTCGACCTGGTCCGCCAGGGCCACCCCCGGACCCCGCTCCTGCTGGTCTCCCCCGTGCTGCGGCCCGACGCCGAACGCGCCCCGAACCGGCTCGGCGCCACCCTGGGCGCCCTGCGCGACGCGATGGAGCGGGCCGCCCGGGACCGGATCGCCGCCGGGGACCAGCGGCTCGCCCTGCTGCCGGGGCGGGACCTGCTGGGCCCCGAGCACCTCGCGGACGGGCTGCACCCCAACGACGCCGGACACCGCGTGCTGGGCCTCGCTGTGGCCACGGCCCTGCGGCGGGCCGGGTTCGACGCCGGGTGAGTGAGACAGGCCATACCGCTCCCGGTGAACAGGACGCTCCCGCGGGGGCGTGTTCCGCACGAGTCGACGGGATCCGGCGACACGCGGGACCGGACCGGACCCGGCGGGAACACACACGGGAGAGAACACCATGAGCATCAAGCGCGGAACCACCCTGGCCGCGGTCGCGGTCGCCGTCGTGCTGGCGGCGACCGCCTGCAACGGGGACGACAAGGCCGACAAGGCCGACGCGGCCAAGCCGGCCGGGGCCGCGGCCGCCGCTCCCGCCGCCGACCCCTACGCGGGCGGCAAGCCCGCCGGGGACGCCGGCACCAAGCCGGGCGGCGCGCTCGCCGTGGCCACCACCGACAAGCTCGGGCCGGTACTGACCGACAGCGCCGGGCTCACCCTGTACCGCTTCGACAAGGACACCGCCAAGCCGCCGGCGTCGAACTGCGACGGCGACTGCGCCAAGGCCTGGCCGGTGGTCCCGGCCGGCGACGCGACCGCCGCCGCGGGCATGGACCCGGCCCTGCTCGGCGAGGTGGTCCGCAAGGACGGCACCAAGCAGCTGACGGTGGCCGGCTGGCCCGCGTACCGCTACGCCAAGGACACCAAGGCGGGCGACCTGAACGGCCAGGGCGTCGGCGGCACCTGGTTCGCCCTCGCCCCCGACGGCAAGAAGGCCGCCAAGGCCGCGGCCCCCGCTCCCGGCGGCGCCCCCGGACAGGCGGCCGGCGCGCTGACGGTGGCCGAGGACCCGAAGCTCGGCGCGCACGTCGTCGACGGCAAGGGCATGACCGTCTACCGGTTCAAGCCCGACACCGCCTGGCCGATGGTCTCCAAGTGCACCGGCGACTGCCTGGCCAAGTGGCCGGCCGTCCCGCCGTCGGAGCGGGGCAACGGGATCACCGAGAAGAACTACCTGGTCCTCGACCGCCCCGACGGCGGGAAGCAGCAGACCGTCAACTGCTGGCCCGTCTACACCTTCACCGGCGACAAGAAGCCCGGCGACACCAACGGACAGGGCGTGGGCGGCACCTGGTACGCCGTCGCCCCCGACGGCAAGCTCATCGGCGCCCAGTAGCCCCGGGCTCCTCGCGGCCCCCCACACACCGGCCGCACGGCCCCCGCCCTCCTCCCCCCGGGCGGGGGCCGTGCCTAGACTCGGGCCATGCTGCGCGTACTGGCCGTCGACGACGAGTTGCCCCTGCTGGAGGAACTCCTCTACCTGCTGCGTTCCGACGACCGGGTGCTCAGCGCGGAGGGCGCCTCGGACGCCACCGAGGCACTGCGCCGGATCACCCGGGCGGTGGAGAGCGGCCCCGACGGGCCCGATGCCATCGACGTGGTCTTCCTGGACATCCAGATGGCCGGGCTGACCGGACTGGACATCGCCCGGCTGCTGGCCGGGTTCGCCCGGCCGCCGCTGATCGTGTTCGTCACCGCCCACGAGGGCTTCGCCGTCCAGGCCTTCGACCTCAAGGCGGTGGACTACGTCCTCAAGCCCGTCCGTCCGGAGCGCCTGGCCGAGGCCGTACGACGGGCCCGGGCCCTGCTCGGCGACCGGCGGGAGACGGCGCCCCCGGCGACGGGCGCCGAGCCGCCGCGGACCGTCCCGGTGCGGCGGGGGCCCGCCCCCGAGGAGGGCGCCGCCGAGCGGGGGCCCGAGCAGATCGCCGTCGAACTGGGCGGGGTCACCCGGTTCGTGGCCATCGCGGACATCGCGTACGTCGAGGCCCAGGGCGACTACGCCCGGCTGCACACCGACGGGGGCAGCCATCTCGTCCGCGTCCCCCTGTCGACGCTGGAGGAACGCTGGGCGCCCCGCGGGTTCGTCCGCATCCACCGGCGCCATCTGGTGGCGCTGGCCCGGATAGACGAGCTCCGCGTGGACGCGGGCACCACCAGCGTCCGGGTCGGGGCGGCCGAACTCCAGGTGAGCCGCCGTCACGCCCGCCAGCTCCGCGACCTCCTGATGCGCCAGGCCACGGGCTGACCGGACCGCCCGGGCGCGTCCGCCCCTGGCGCGTCCGCCGCCGTGCGCCCGCCCGCGCCACCGGCTCACGCCCCCGCGCCCGGTCGACCGTCCGGCGTACCAAGGCGCCGTTCGTCGCTCGGGGAGGGGCGTACGGCGATCCACCGGGCCCGTCGGCCGCAGCGTCCCGGTGTTCGGGTCCACCGCCGCCCGGGCCGCCGTATCGTGGATCTTCCGGCCCCGGGAGGAGCGAAATGTCCGAGATCGAGGCGCTGCTGGACGCGCTGAGCGGACTGCCCCGCACCCGGGCCGCCGGCCCGGCGGAGGCCGAGGCCCTGCTGGCCCGCCTGCGCAGCGCGGCCGCCCGCTGGGCGGACGTCCTGTTCGAGGCCCGCGAGGGCACCCGCGAGCAGCTCCCGCCCAGCGCGGAGGCGGCCGTGACGCTGGCCTTCCGGCGGGCGGAGGAATCGTACGTGGAACTGGAGATCGCCCTCCGCGCCTGCGCGGAACACCGCGACCCGGCGTTCTGAGACGACACCCGCCGGCGCGGGCGGCTCCGCGTGGAGACCGGCCGGGTCAGGGGCCGGAACGCGCCTGTTCCGGGGGGGGATCCGCTGCGTAGACTCCCAAGTCCCCTCCCCCGCCCGCCGAAGGACCCCCGTGAACCAGACGTACGCGCTGACCGCGGTCACCGTCGTCGTCCTGGTCACGGTGCTGGTCGGTTCGCTCGGGCTGCGGATATCGCGGACCACCTCGGACTTCTACGTCGCCTCGCGCACGGTGGGCCCCCGGCTGAACGCGGCCGCCATCGGCGGGGAGTACCTCTCCGCCGCCTCCTTCCTCGGCGTCGCCGGGCTGGTGCTGCTCCAGGGGCCGGAGATGCTCTGGTACCCGGTCGGGTACACCGCCGGGTACCTCGTCCTGCTGGTGTTCGTCGCGGCTCCGCTGCGCCGCTCGGGCGCGTACACGCTGCCCGACTTCGCCGAGGGCCGGCTCCGGTCGCAGGCGGTGCGGCGCATCGCGGTGCTGTTCGTGCTCGGCGTGGGCTGGCTCTACCTGCTGCCGCAGTTGCAGGGGGCCGGGCTGACGCTGGAGGTGCTGACCGGGGCCCCGCACTGGGCGGGCGGACTGGTCGTCGCCTGCGTGGTCACGGCGGCGGTGGCGGCGGGCGGCATGCGCAGCATCACCTTCGTGCAGGCCTTCCAGTACTGGCTCAAGCTGACCGCCCTGCTGGTGCCGGCCTTCTTCCTGCTCGCCGCCTGGGCGGGCGACGGCGCGCCGCGCGCCTCCTTCGACGCCCCGGCCGTCTTCCGCGAGCACACCGCCGTCACCCTCGGCAGGGACGTACGGCTGTCGGTGCGCGAGCCGCTGGCCCTGAAGGTGACGGGCCGGGTCGACGGACGCGCCTACCGGGATGCCCCGCTGACGCTGGAGCCCGGCCGGCACTCCGTCCGGGGCGGCGCCCGGCTGGAGTTCACCGCCGGCTCGACCGTCCCGGAACCGCGGGCCGCGACCGCCCGGGACACGCCCGGCTGGACGCAGCCGCTGTCCGGCAACGAGCCGGAGCACCGGCTGTACGCCACGTACGGGCTGATCCTGGCCACCTTCCTCGGCACCATGGGCCTGCCGCACGTCGCCGTCCGCTTCTACACCAGCCCCGACGGCCCGGCCGCCCGCCGCACCACCCTGGTCGTGCTCGGCCTGCTCGGGGTCTTCTACCTGCTGCCGCAGGTGTACGGGGCCCTGGGCCGGATCTACGCGCCCGAGCTGGCCCTGACCGGGGACGCGGACGCGGCGGTGCTGGTCCTGCCGGAACGGATGGTGGGCGGGCTGCTCGGGGACCTGCTGGGGGCGCTGCTGGCCGGGGGCGCGTTCGCCGCGTTCCTGTCGACGGCCTCGGGGCTGACGATGGCGGTGGCCGGGGTGCTGCACCAGGACGTGCTGCCGCGGCGCGGGGTGGGCAGCTTCCGGCTCGCGGTGGCGGTGGCGATGGCGGTACCGCTGGCGGGCGGGTTCGTCACCACCCAGGTGCCGGTCGCGGACGCGGTCGGGCTGGCCTTCGCGGTGTCGGCGTCCTCCTTCTGCCCGCTGCTGGTGCTCGGCATCTGGTGGCGCGGCCTGACCCCGCCCGGGGCGGTGGCGGGGCTGATCACCGGGGGCGGGGCGGCCCTGGGAGCGGTGGTGGCCACCCGCAGCGGGCTGGTTCCGCGGGGCTGGGCGCACGCGCTGCTGGCCTGGCCCGCGGTGTGGTCCGTGCCGCTGGGGTTCCTGACGATGGTCTCGGTGTCCCTGGCCACCCGGTCCCGGGTCCCGGCCGGAGCGGCGGCGGCGCTGGCCCGGCTCCACCTGCCGGAGGACGTGGCCCTGACCCGCGCCTCCGGCGGAGGTGCCCGGTGACCGTCCGGGGCCGGCCGGGCGGCCGGCCGTCCGGTGGCCCGGCCGCGCACGCGGTCCTCGCCGCGGTCCGGGGCGGACGGTGAGCGCGGTCGTGGCGGCGGTGCTCGCCGCGGCCGGGGCGGTGCTGCTGGTGGGGCTCGGCTGGGCGGGCGGCCGGTGGCAGGCCGGGCGCGGGGAGCGGGCGGCGGGGCCGGACCTGGGGACCCCGGTGGAGCGGGCGACGTTCCACACCCTGTACACCGCCTCGCTGGCCGCTCCGCCGCTGCGCGCGGGGCTGACGGAGGACGCCGCCCGCAAGGCCGCCCGGCGGCTGCGTTCGCTGCTGGGCACGGAGGCGTTGTGCCTCACCGACCGGGAGGCGGTGCTCGCCTGGGACGGTCCGGGCGCCGACCACCACCAGCGGAGGGCGATGGCCCGGGTGGCGGTGATGCTGGAGTCGGGGCGCAGCCAGAGCGTGCGCACGGAGTGCCAGCGGCCGGGCTGCCCGCTGAAGTGGGCGGTGTTCGCCCCGCTGACGGGTGAGGACGGGGTGCTCGGGGCGCTGGTCGCGTACGGGTCGCGGGAGTCGGCGGTGCTGGTGCGGGCGGCGACGGAGGTGGCCCGCTGGGTGTCCGTGCAGCTGGAGCTGTCGGAGCTGGACCGGGCGCGGACCCGGCTGATGGAGGCGGAGATCAAGGCGCTGCGGGCGCAGATCTCCCCGCACTTCATCTACAACTCCCTCGCGGCGATCGCCTCGTTCGTGCGGACCGATCCGGAGCGGGCGCGGGAGCTGCTGCTGGAGTTCGCGGACTTCACCCGCTACTCCTTCCGCCGGCACGGGGAGTTCACCACCCTGGCCGAGGAGCTGCGCTCGATCGAACGCTATCTGGCGCTGGCCGGGGCCCGGTTCGGGGACCGGCTGAAGGTGACCCTCCAGGTGGCGCCGGAGGTGCTGCCGGTGGCGCTGCCGTTCCTGTGCCTGCAGCCGCTGGTGGAGAACGCCGTCAAGCACGGGGTGGAGGACTCCACCGGGGAGTGCCTGATCACCATCGCGGCCCGGGACGCGGGTGCGGAGGCGGTGCTGACCATCGAGGACAACGGGGTGGGCATGGATCCGGCCCGGCTGCGCCGGATCCTGGCCGGGGAGCGGGCGGGTTCGTCGTCGGGCATCGGGCTGCCGAACGTGGACGAGCGGATGCGGCAGGTGTACGGGGACGACCACGGGCTGGTCATCGAGACCGGTGTGGGTGCCGGCATGAAGATCACGGTCCGGATCCCCAAGTACCGGGCGGGCGTGCACACGACGACGCCCCGCCCCCCGGCCGGTCCGGCGGGGGGCGGGGCGTCGTCGGGAGCCCGGGATCGCCTCCGGGAGGAGGATTAGCTCCAGCTGGCGTGCAGCGGCTTGCCCTCGGCGTAGCCGGCGGCGGACTGGATGCCGACGACGGCCTTCTCCTCGAACTCGGCCAGGGAGCCCGCGCCCGCGTAGGTGCAGGAGGAGCGGACACCGGCGATGATCGAGTCGATCAGGTCCTCGACGCCCGGGCGCTGCGGGTCGAGGAACATGCGGGAGGTGGAGATGCCCTCCTCGAACAGCGCCTTGCGGGCGCGGTCGTAGGCGGACTCCTCCGAGGTGCGGTTGCGCACGGCGCGGGCGGAGGCCATGCCGAAGGACTCCTTGTACAGGCGGCCCTCGGCCGACTGCTGGAGGTCGCCCGGGGACTCGTACGTACCGGCGAACCAGGAGCCGATCATGACGTTGGAGGCGCCGGCCGCGAGGGCCATCGCCACGTCGCGCGGGTGGCGGACGCCGCCGTCTGCCCAGACGTGCTTGCCGTACTTCTTGGCCTCGGCGGCGCACTCCAGCACCGCGGAGAACTGCGGGCGGCCCACGCCGGTCATCATGCGGGTGGTGCACATGGCGCCGGGGCCCACACCGACCTTGATGATGTCGGCGCCGGCGTCGATGAGGTCCTTGACGCCCTCGGCGGCGACGATGTTGCCCGCGACGATCGGGACCTGCGGGTCCAGCGCGCGGACGGCCTTGATCGCGTTGATCATCGACTCCTGGTGGCCGTGGGCCGTGTCGATGACGAGGGTGTCCACGCCGGCGTCGAGGAGCTGCTTGGCCTTGCCGACGAAGTCGCCGTTGATGCCGACGGCTGCCGCGATGCGCAGCTTGCCGTTGGCGTCGGTGGCCGGGGTGTACAGGGTGGCGCGCAGGGCGCCCTTGCGGGTGAGGATGCCGACCAGCCTGCCGTCCTTGTCGACGGCCGGGGCCAGCTTGCGGTGGCCGGCGTCGAGCTGGTTGAAGGCCTCGCGGGGGTCGATGTCGGCGTCGATGAGCAGGAGCTCCTTCGACATGACCTCGGAGAGCTGGGTGAAGCGGTCCACGCCGGTGAGGTCGTGGTCGGTGACCACGCCGACGGGGCGGTGGTCGGCGTCGACGACGACGCCGGCGCCGTGGGCGCGCTTGGGCAGCAGCGAGAGCGCGTCGGCGACGGTCTGGGTGGGCGCCAGCGTGATCGGGGTGTCGAGCACGAGGTGGCGGGTCTTGACCCAGGAGATGACGTCGGTGACGACCTCGATCGGGATGTCCTGCGGGATGACGACGATTCCACCGCGGCGGGCGACGGTCTCGGCCATGCGCCGGCCCGCGATGGCGGTCATGTTGGCCACCACGAGCGGAATGGTGGTGCCGGTGCCATCGGGCGAGGAGAGGTCCACGCCCTGGCGGGAGCCGACCGCGGAGCGGCTCGGCACCATGAACACATCGTCGTACGTCAGGTCGTACGGCGGCTTCAGGTCATTGAGGAAACGCACGTGCTGAACATCCCAGTCGATCGGAGGTACCTCGACAGAAGACAGCCGAGGAAACGCACGTACTTCATTCTCCCACGGCCCGGCGTCCATGCCGCCCGGGCTGATCGTCCAGGACATTCCGGGCCGTGTGGTCTCTTCCTACGAGGCGATGGTCCCGACGGGGTGGTGCAGGGGGTGTCGGCCCCCGGTCAGCGGGGCGGCCGTGGCCCCGTGGCGGACGGCGGTGAGCTCGGCCGCGATGGCGACGGCGGTCTCTTCGGGGGTGCGTCCGCCCAGGTCGAGGCCTATGGGCGATCTGAGCCGGGCCAGCTCGGCCTCGGTCACCCCCTCGGCCCGCAGCCGTCCGGTCCGCTCGTCGTGGGTGCGGCGCGATCCCATGGCCCCGACGTACGCCAGGGGCAGCCGCAGGGCCAGGGCGAGGACGGGCACGTCGAACTTGGCGTCGTGGGTCAGGACGCACACGGCCGTACGGGGGTCCAGGCGCCCGGCGTCGTGTTCCGCGGCCAGGTGGCGGTGGGGCCAGTCCACGATCACCTCGTCGGCGCCGGGGAAGCGCTCGGGGGTGGCGAAGACGGGCCGGGCGTCGCAGACGGTGACCCGGTGGCCGAGGAAGGCGCCCATCCGGGCCAGGGCGGAGGCGAAGTCGACGGCTCCGTAGACGATCAGCCGGGGCCGTTCGGCTGCGGATTCCACCAGCAGGGTGAGCGGCTCGCCGCAGAGCCCGCCGGCGGTGCCCAGCTCGGCGGTGCCGGTCCGCCCGGCCAGCAGGAGGGCGCGGACCTGTTCGGCGGCGGCCCGGTCCAGGGCGGCCCCGCCGCCGAGGCCGCCCTCCCAGGAGCCGTCGGCGTGGACGGCCAGGGCCCGGCCGAGCTGGCCGGGCGGTCCGGAGACCACCCGTGCCAGCGCGGCCCGGCCCCCGTCGGCGGCGGCGTCGAGGACGGAGCCGAGGACGGGGCGCACGGGGTCCTGGCCGCGCACCGGGGTGACCAGTACGTCCAGGACCCCGCCGCAGGTCAGCCCCACCGCGAAGGCGTCGTCGTCGCTGTAGCCGAAGCGGTGGACACCGCCGCGGCCCGAGGCGATGGCGTCCAGGCAGAGCTCGTGGACGGCGGACTCCACGCAGCCCCCGGAGAGGGAGCCGAGCGCGGTGCCGCCGGCGTCCACGGCCAGGCTGGCACCGGGGCCGCGGGGTGCGCTTCCGCTGACGGCGACCACGGTGGCCAGGGCGAACTCGCGGCGCTCGGCGCACCAGCCGCGCAGGGGTCCGGCGATGTCGAGCATCAGCGGATGTACGCGCGGCGCGCGGACTGGCCCGGGATCAGGGGCCTCGGCGGCAGGACGGCGGGTGGGCGGCCCGCGGGGTGTCCGCCCGGGTAGCGGGCGGGCGAGGCGAGGGACACCGGGTCGGGGGTCCGCCCGCCGGTGCCGAGGAGCCGGGCCGCGTGGGCGACGCTGGCGAGGGTGGCGTGGTGGTGCCAGCCGCGGAAGGAGCGGCCCTCGAAGTCGCGGATGCCGACGGGTTCGCAGGTCTCGGTGAAGTCCAGGGCGACCCGGTCGGTGAGTTTGGCGAGCAGGAAGAGCTGGGCGAGCGGCCGGTCCCCGATGTTGGTGATCCAGAACTCGGAGGGCAGCAGGGAGGCCTCGGTCCAGGCGCCCATCAGGAGCAGCGGGGTGGGCGCGGCGGGCACGGGGCGGTCCTCGGCGGGGGTGGCGAGGATGTGGGCCGAGGTGAGCAGGGTGACCGCTCCCTCGGACCTGCCGTGCCGGGTCCACTCGACGACGCGGCGCTGGGAGCGCAGCGAGTCGATCAGCTCACGGGCGGGCGCGGTGTACGGGCCGGGCTTGTGGCGGCCCGCTCCGCCGAAGGAGACGGGCAGGGAGCCGTCGACCTTGAGGACGAAGGGGATGTCCTGGAGGGCGAAGGCCTCCAGGACGGGCGGGAGGTCGCTGTTGGAGACCTCCATGACGACCGGGCGGCGCTGGAGCTGCCAGGTGGCGGCCATGCGCTGGACCGCGTGGACGGCGTCCAGGGCGGGTGTCTGCGAGCGTGCGGTGTCGGGGATGCCGGCCCGGCGGCGGCGCAGCAGTTCGCTGGTCCAGGGGCCGGGCAGGGTGAGGGTCCATTCGACGGGGAAGCTGGCCTCGCTGGAGGCGAGCCAGATCCCGCCGGCCTGCTGGCAGTTGGCGGTGCGGCCGAGCTGTGGGACGAACTGCCTGCCGACTCCGACGGAGCGGTCACCGGCCTTCTCGATGACCATGGGCTGCACCACCCAGGCCAGCGGGCGCTGCGCGGTGCGTTCGAGGTGCTGGGCGAGGGACCGCCGTACCGGGGTCCAGTCCCAGGGGGATTTGCTGATGAACTGCTGGAGGCTCTGCTCGACGGAACTGGCCCCCGTTCCCGCGATGTTGCGGATGGTTTTCTTCCCGCTGGTACTCACCAGACCGTTGAGATAAACGCGGGCCCAGTTTCGCTGGTCCCGCCGCGGTAAAGACTCGAAGAATAGCGAGATCAATACGTCGATCAATTCGGAGATTTCCGTACTGGAATCCTCCGGCCGCACTGCGTGAACCATCTGGAGCCTCCCCCGCGACCAGACCGGACCTTGACCCTACTTGACCGCCGAGAACGGCCGTAGGGCCCTGCGGCTACTTCCTGAGGTCGCTGCCAGATTCGAGCCGCTCTTCTTCTACCACGAGTGGGATGGGGATCTGGTTCGCGGCGTAGTAGAGCGCGATCAGGAAGTGTGCGACGAGAGTGAGGGGTGCGGAGAAGAAGGACAGAATCACGGTCAAGGGGTAGGCGACCGCGCCCAGTCCGAATCGCACCCGGGTGGCCCGGGCCCCGTCCTTGTCCACCGCTTCGTGGAACAGGTGGCCGACCTGGGTGACGTACCACCAGAAGCCCAGGAAGGCGAGAGCGTACACGACGGTCCACGAACTGTAGAGGATCGCCGCGACATTGGCCGAATCCCCGTCGGTGAGGTGCTCGGCGAGGATGTTGGTGGTGTAGGGAATCACCGAAACCACCATCAGCACCAGGAGATTCAGGAACAACAGGGGTCGGTCGACCCTCTTGAGGTGACTGAAGATCGTGTGGTGGTTCACCCACATGACGCCGATGATGAGGAAACTCACCAGATACGCGGCATAGTGCGGCCATTGCTCCCACAGTCCGTGCCACAGGGCGGATCCCTGCTCTTCCGGAACCTTTAACTCCAGCACCAGAATGGTGATCACGATGGCGAATACGCCATCGCTGAACGCCTCAACCCGGTTGGTTTCCTGCTCCATGACCTCCCCTTCACCAATCCCTTACGTGGGCGGGGAGGGCGCGGTCTCCGCCCTCCCCGTCCACGCTACCCACGAAAGGGCGGTCAGCTGCCGAAGCCGGCAGTCTGGCGCCAGATCCGGCCATCGCGGACGATCAGTGTCCCGAACGCGTGCTCCGGAGCACCGTTCAGGTTCATGATCGCCCGGTAGAAGATGGTGTCGTCGGTCTCGATGTACTCCTGGAGTTCGACGAGCGCGGGCTTCAGGGTGAGATAGCCGGTGAACGTCTCGCGAACGGCCTCGATCCCCACCGAGGCGCCCTCGAAGCGGACCAGGACGGCGTCCTCGGTGTAGTTCTTCATCACCGCCTCGATGTCCAGCGCGGCCAGGGCGTCCATCTGGCGGACGAAGACCGGGTGCAGCGCGGAGATGTCGTACTTGGCCATGTTCGACTTCCTTTCGGTGGGTGTGGGTGACGGCGTGCGGGGTGACGGATCGAGGGCGGCCGGGGCGGCTCAGCCGGCCAGGGGCAGGCGCACGAGCATCCGGGTCTCGCCCGGGCGGGAGCGGGCCGTGATCGACCCGTGGTGGCGCTGGGTCACGATCCGGTAGCTGAGGTGCAGCCCCAGACCGGTGCCCTTGCCCACGTCCTTCGTCGTGTAGAAGGGCTCGAAGATGCGGGGCAGGACGTCCTCCGGGATGCCCCGGCCGGTGTCGGTGATCTCCACGACCATGCAGACGCCCTCGGGGTGGCAGCGCAGGGTCAGCGTCCCCGACCCCTCCATGGCCTCGACGGCGTTGTCGACCAGGTTGGTCCACACCTGGTTGAGCTCCCCCGGGTAGCCGGTCAGCTCCGGCAGGTCGGGGTCGTAGGCGCGCACGACGGTGATCCCGGTGAGCTTGGAGCGGAGCACGACCAGGGTGTTCTCCAGCCCGTCGGTCACGGCGAACCGCTGCTCGGGGGCCCGGTCGAGGTTCGCGTAGTCCCGGGTGGCCGCGACCAGCTGGGAGATGCGGGGGCCGGCCGCGCGCAGCTCGGCGGCGAGGGAGCGGGCCTCCAGCAGCGCCGCCAGGTGGTCCAGGGCGGCGGGCAGGGCGCCCTGGCCGATCCCCTCCAGCCACTCCCGCAGCCGGCCGACCTCCAGCCCGAGGTCGGAGGCCCCCGAGCCGAGCAGCCCGGGCCGGGCCGCGCCGGCCTCCTCGGCCCAGTCGGTAATCTCCTCCTCGGCGTCGGCCTGGGCCAGCGGGTCGGTGGTCTCCGGCGGCGGGAGCCGGTCCAGCTCCGCGGCCAGGCGCTCCAGTACGCCCCGCTCCTCGTCCGTGGCGGCCGCTCCCCACCTGTACGCGGTGTCGGTCAGCCGCTCCAGGGCGGGGACCAGCTCCTGCGCGGCCCGGGCCACCGCGGCGGCCGGGTTGTTGAGCTCGTGCGCGAGGCCGGCCGCCAGGGTGCCGAGCGCCTCGACGGTGGCCCGTTTGCGGGCCTGGACCTCGGAGGACTTGATCCGCCAGGCCAGGACCGGGATCAGGACGGCGGCCACCCCGTTGCAGCGGGTCAGCATCTCGAAGAAGACCGGCTTGGGGTAGGCCACGACGGTCGTCGCCGGGCCGCTCGCGGAGGCGGTGGCCACGTAGGAGCCGTCGGTCAGCAGGGGCAGCTCCCCGGTGAAGCGGTGCGCGGCGGCGGGCTTGCCGTCGTGCTCCTCTGCGGCGGCGCTCTGCTCCTCGGTGGAGTGCCGGGTCAGGACCTCCTCGCGCCCGTCGACGACCTTGGTGACCACCAGCCCGCCGGAGACCAGCACGTGGAAGCAGGTGGCCTCGTCCCCGTCGCGGAAGAGGACCTCCCCGTCGGCCAGGACGCGCAGGTGGGAGACCGAGACGAGCCAGTCCAGCTGGTCCTCGGTGAGCGCGGCGAAGATCTCCAGCCCCTGGAGGGTGGTCCGCAGCTCCTTGGTGCTCACAGTCACAGGGTGCTCCCCTCGGCCCTGGTGCGTGCCGCCAGCCGCAGGGTCGTGAACAGGGCCAGCGCGCACACCGCGGCGACGGCGGCCATGAAGCCGACGGAGGTGCGCTGCAGGCCGTGGATGTTGGTCAGGAGCCCGGCGAGGACCGCCGGGACGCTCATGGCGAGGTACGCGAAGACGTAGACGGCGGCGGTCAGTTCGCCGCGGTGCTCCGGCTCGGCGAGGGTGCTGATGGCGCGGAACGAGCCGAGGAACGCCGCCCCCCAGCCGGTGCCGAGGACGGCGGTGGCGACGAGGAACACGGGCGCCGAGCCCAGGCCCAGGGCCAGCAGTACCAGGGCGAGCCCGGCGAGCAGCCCGAGCAGCCCCAGGACGGCGGTGCGCAGGGGGGCGGTGCGGCCCAGCAGCAGCTGGGCGACGGTGGCGGAGCCGGCGAGCAGGGCCACCGTGGCCCCGCCGGCCAGGTAGTTGGTGGTGTGGAGCAGGGACAGGGCCAGGTGCGGCCCGAGCGAGAGGTAGAAGCCGCCGACGGTCCAGACGGCCACCACCGTCAGCACCAGCACGGCGAACCTGCGCCGTACGGCGGCCGGTACCCGGATCCGGTGCGGCACCACGCGGAGCCGGCGGCCCGCGCCGGGCGCGCTCTCGCCCATCCGGACCACCCCCACCAGGGCGACCGCGAAGGCGACGACCAGGATCAGGTAGCTCAGCACCGTCGGCGCGGGCGCGTACTGCACGAGCAGCCCGGCCCCGAGCCCGCCCAGGCCGATGCCGACGGTCGGCCCCGCGCTGTTGACCTGGGCCCCCAGGGCGGGCCGCGAGCGGGGGCTGAGTTCCAGCAGGGCCGCGCCCATCGCGCCGGTGGCCAGGCCCACCGCCAGCCCCTGCACGGCGCGGGCGGCGAGCAGCAGGCCGAGCCCGCCGGCCCCGGCGAACAGGCCCATGGAGACGATCGCCAGGACCAGTCCGGCGCCGAGGACGGGCCGGCGCCCCAGGGTGTCGGAGAGCGAGCCGAACAGCAGCAGCCCGGCGAGCACGGTGACGGCGTACACGGCGAAGACCACCGTGACGACGCCGGAGGACAGGCCCCAGCGCTGCTGGTAGAGGACGTAGAGGGCCGAGGGCACGGAGGAGGAGAGCATCAGCAGTACGAGGACCGAGCCCACCACCCAGAAGCCGGACGGTCTCGGCCGGGCCGCCGCGCGGCCCGCCGGGTGGCGGGTCCCTCCCGTTCTCGTCGTCTCGTTCGGTTCGAACACGCTGGTCAACTCCACTCCCCCGCCCTGCCCCGGCGGGCCGTCTCAGGCGCTGCTGTGGGCCGCCGCCCTGGCCAGCGCGCGGGCCGTGAGCACGCCCGCGAGGTGGCCCAGGTACTCGGCCGAGGTACCGCGCCCGGGGACGAACAGCTCCCTGGGCTCGGCGCGGAACGCCGCGAGCACCGCCTGGGTCGTGTACGGGCCCCCGCGCAGCCGGTCCTCGACCCCGCGCAGGCGCAGGGCGCGGGGGGTGGCTCCGGTGACCGCGATGCGCGGCCCGTCGGGGGTGATCCGTACGGCGGCGGCGCACAGCGGGTAGCGGGTGGCCCGGTCGGCGGTCTTCTCGAAGGCGGCCGCCGCTCCGGCCGCGGGCACCAGCAGGGCGGTCAGCACCTCCCCGCCGGGCACCCCGGAGGCGGCGAGCTCCTCGGCCCCGACCGTGCGGGTCCCGCCGGGTCCGGCGAGCTCGGCCCGTGCGCCCGCGGCGAGGGCGGCGACGGGCAGGTCGGTGGGCCGTTCGGTGGCGGCCAGGTTGCCGCCCACGGTGCCGAGGTTGCGGACCTGTGGGTCCCCGTTGGCGCGGGCCGCGGCGGCCAGCTCCGGCGCCCCGGCGAGCACCAGCGGGTGCGCGGCGAGCTCGGCGAGGGTGGTCAGGGCCCCGATCCGCAGCTCCCCGCCGGCCTGTTCGACGCCCCGCAGCTGTGCGAGCCGGCGTACGTCGACCAGGAGGCGGGCCCGCTCGGCCCCGGTGCGCAGGCCGGGCAGCAGGCTCTGGCCGCCGGCCAGCAGGCGGGCCCCGTCGGTGCCTGCCAGCAGGGCGAGGGCCTCGTCGAGGGAGGCGGGCCGGGCGTAGTCGAACTCGGTGAGGATCACCGGTCCCCTCCTTCGAGTACGCGCCAGACCTTCTCGGGGGTCAGCGGCATGTCGATGTGCCGGACGCCCAGGTCGGCGAGGGCGTCGACGACCGCGTTGACGACGGCGGCGGCGGGCGGCACGGTGGCGATCTCACCGGCGCCCTTGGCGCCGAGCGGGTTGTGCGGCGAGGGCGTGACGGTCCGGTCGAGGGTGAAGAAGGGCACGTCGGCGGCGCGGGGGAGGGCGTAGCGGGTCAGGTCGGCGCTGAGGAGGATGCCGTTCTCGTCGTACTCGGCGGCCTCCATCAGGGCCTGGCCCAGGCCGTGCACGATGCTGCCCTCGATCTGGCCGTGGACGATCTTCGGGTTGCCGATGTTGCCGGCGTCGTCGACGGCGGTGTAGTCCACCACCTCGGTCTCGCCGGTGAGTTCGTCGACCTCGACGACGGCGACGTGCGTGCCGAAGGGGTAGTTGAAGTCCGGCGGGTCGAAGTGGGTGGTCTCGTCGAGGGCCGGTTCGATGTCGGGGGGCAGGCCCCAGCCGTACCACATCGCCATCGCCAGCTCGGCGAAGGTCTTGGCGTTCTCCGGGTTCCCGGCCTCGTGGACGCCGCCGTTCTCGTAGACGACCTTCTCCTCGGGGACGTTCAGGAAGACGGCCCCGGCCCGGATCAGCTTGGCCTTGATCTTGCGGGCGGTGAGGGCGACGGCGGGGGCGGCCATGCTGTACGAGCGGGAGCCGTAGGTGCCCTGCCCGTACGGTGCCTTGAGCGTGTCCCCCTCGTACACCTGGACCTGCGCCGGGTCGATGCCGAGTTCGTCGGCGGCGACCATGGCGAAGACGGTGCCGTGGCTCTGGCCGGTGGAGGCGGAGCCGACGGTGACGGTGACCTCGCCGGTGGGGTGGACGCGGATGTTGGCGCTCTCCCAGGTGCCGCCGAGCATGCCCTCCTTGGACATCCGGGTCGAGGGGCCGACGCCGCAGATGGCCACGTAGGTGGCGAGGCCGACGCCGAGGCGCTTGCCGCGGGCGCGGGCCGCGGCCTTGCGGGCCGGCATGTCGGCGTATCCGGCCAGCTCCAGGGCGCGTTCGAAGTTGGGCGCGTAGTTCCCGGAGTCGTAGGTCCAGCCGAGGCCGTTGTCGTACGGGAACTTCTCCTTCGGCACCAGGTTCCTGCGGCGGACCTCAGCCGGGTCCATGCCGATCTCGGCGGCGTACCGGTCGACGAGGCGCTCCATCAGGAAGGCGGCCTCGGCGCGGCCGCTGCCGCGCTGGGCGCCGAGCGAGACCGTGTTGGTGAAGGCCGCGTACACCTCGCAGAAGGCGGCGGGGATCTCGTACATGCCGGTGATGGAGCGGCCCATCAGGGCGGTGGCGACACCGGGGCCGATGGTGGAGGGGTAGGCGCCGAGGTTGGCGTAGCTGGTGCAGCGCACGGCGGTGATGCGGCCGTCGCGGGTGCCGGCGAGGGTGACGTGCTGGCGGTGGTCACGGCCCTGGACGGTGGAGTTCATCAGCCCGGTGCGGGTGTCGACCCATTTGACGGGCCGGCCGAGCGCCTTGGAGAGCAGCAGGACCAGCGCCATGTCGGGGTAGAGGTAGCCCTTGGTGCCGAAGCTGCCGCCGACGGTGGGGGCGATCACCCTCAGCTTGTTGAAGGGGATGCCGAGGACCAGCGCGGAGAGCAGGAACCGGTGGTTGTGCGGTCCCTGGGTGGAGGCGTAGAGGGTGTACTCGCCGGTGGCGGCGTTGTAGTCGCCGACGGCTCCGCGCGGTTCGATGGGGCTGTTGATGGTGCGCTGGTTGACGAGGTCCAGCTCGACGGTGACCTCGGCGCGGTCGATGGCCGCGTCGGTGCGCTCCTTGTCGCCGCAGGTCCAGTACGCGTTGAGGTTGCCGGGGACGGCCTCGTGCAGCTGCGGGGCACCCTCGGCGAGGGCCTCGTCGGCCCGGGTGACCACGGGCAGCGGCTCGTACTCCACGCGCACCGCGGTGAGGGCGGCGGCGGCCTGGCGCGGGGTCTCGGCGACGACGACGGCGATCGGGTCGCCGACGTGCCGGACGGTGTCGCCGGTGAGCACGGGGCGGGCGCCGGGAAGTCCGTAGGGGTGGGGCGGGAAGTGGCTCTCCACCCCGCCCGGTATCCAGATGCAGGGCAGCGGCATGACGTCGGCGAAGTCGGCGGCGGTGGCCACCTTCAGGACGCCCGGCAGCCGCTCGGCCTCCGCGGTGTCGATGGAGAGGATCCGCGCGTGGGCCACCGGGCTGCCCAGGATGGCCATGTGCGCGGTGCCCGGAAGGTCGATGTCGGCCACGTACACGGCTTCGCCGCGCAGCAGTTGCGGGTCCTCGCGGCTGTCGAGCGGCTGTCCGAGGACCCCGCCCGCGGTGGTGCTCTCCCCCGTCACGGTGGTCATCCCCCTCACCGCCCCTCGGCCGCGGGCACGACGGAGTCGGCGGCGGACGGCGCGGGAGCGGCGCAGGCGCGCTGCACGCCCCGGACCACGCTGTGGTAGCCGGTGCAGCGGCACAGGTTGCCGGTGAGCCACTCGCGGATCTCGGGCTCGGTGGGCGCCGTTCCGGGTGCGGTGTTCTCGACGAGCTCGCCGAGGGCCATGACCATGCCGGGGGTGCAGAAGCCGCACTGGGTGCCGTGCTCCTGGCGCAGGGCCTCCTGGAGGCCGGTCAGCTCCCCGCCCCGGTCGGACACCCCCTCGATGGTGGTGACCTCGGAGCCGGCGGCGGAGGCGGTGAGGACCAGGCAGCTCTTGACGGACCGGCCGTCGAGGCGGACCACGCAGGTGCCGCACTGGCCGGTGTCGCAGCCGACCTTGGTGCCGGTGAGGCCGAGTCCGTCGCGGAGCCGTTCCACGAGGAGTTCGCTCGGCCGGGCCGCGAACTCCTCGGGTCTTCCGTTGACGTGGAGGGTCAGGGTGGGGGCGGGTGTCAGATCCATGCGAGCGCCTGCGCTTCCGTGAGCGACCGGTTGAAGAGGGGGCCGCCGGGCTGCTGGAGAATTCCTCCGGAATGCAGCGGTCCGGTGTCGACGGCGGCGAATCCGAGATCGGTGATGATTCCCGCGACGATTTCCTTCGCCTTCGGGTCGTCGCCCGCCGTGTAATGCGCGAGGCGTTCCCCTCCGGCTTTTCCGGCGACGGCCAGGGTTTCGTAATGCATGGTGTTCAGGGATTTCACGACCCGGGCGCCGGGGTACCACTCGGCGACCAGTTCGCTGGAGGCGCGGCCGCCCAGGTCGGCGGGTGTGCCGGGGCCGCCGAAGGCGTTGGTGGCGTCCACCAGCACCTTGTCCTGCACGACGTGCGGGGGCAGCAGCCCGCGCACGCTCGCGTAGGGCACCATCAGCACCAGGAGGTCGGCCCGGCCGGCCGCCTCGACGGGGCGCGCCGCGGTGGCGGCGGGGCCCAGTTCGGCGAGCAGGGGGGCGAGGGACCGCGGCCCGGTGGCGTTGGCGAGGACCACCTCGTGGCCTGCCGCCACCAGGATCCTCGCGAGGGTCGAGCCGATCCGCCCGGTGCCGATGACGCCTGTCCGCATTGAGGCTCCTCGATCACTCGGTCCGGCGCTGCCGGACATCGGTCCGTACGTCAGTCCATGCCGATCCAGACCGACTTGGTCTGGGTGTAGCTCTCCAGGGACTCCGGTCCGCACTCGCGGCCGTAGCCGGAGGCCTTGTAGCCGCCGTAGGGGACGGAGGGGTCGTACTGGTTGTAGCAGTTGACCCAGACGGTGCCGGCCTTGATCTGCGAGGCGACCCGGTGGGCCCGGCGCAGGTCCTTGGTGTGGACGCCTGCGGCGAGGCCGTACGCGCTGTCGTTGGCGATGCGCACGGCGTCCTCCTCGGTGTCGAAGGGGATGACCGACAGGACGGGCCCGAAGATCTCCTCCTGGGCGATCCGCATCCCGTTGTCGACGCCGGTGAAGACGGTCGGCAGGAAGTACAGCCCCTGGCTGGAGGCCCCCTCGGGGGTCCAGCCGGAGCCTCCGGTGCGCAGCACCGCGCCTTCCTTCTCGCCCACCTCGATGTAGGAGCTGACCTTGTCGAACTGGGCGCGATGCGCGAGCGGCCCGAAGAGGGTCGCCGGGTCGCGCGGGTCGCCGGGCTTGAGGGCGGCGGCCCGGCGCACCAGGCGTTCGACGAGTTCGTCGTGGATCGGGCGCTGGAGCAGCAGCCGGGAGCCGGCCGTGCAGATCTCGCCCTTGTTGTAGTAGATGCCGAAGAAGGCGAGTTCCTCGGCGGCGTCGAGGTCGGCGTCGGCGAAGACGATGTTGGCGGACTTGCCGCCGAGTTCCATCGTCACCTTCTTCAGGGTGCCGGCCGACTTGCGGATGATCGACTGTCCGACGGCGGTGGAGCCGGTGAAGGCGATCTTGTCGATACCGGGGTGACCGGTGAGGGTCTCCCCCAGCTCCACGCCGGGTCCGGTGACCACGTTCAGCACCCCGTCGGGGATCTCCGCCTCCTGGAACAGCTCGGCGATCTTCAGGGCGGTGAGCGGGGTGGCCGGGGAGGGCTTGTGGACGACCGTGTTCCCCGCCGCGAGCGCCGGGGCGATCTTGGTCATCGACAGCAGCAGCGGGAAGTTGAACGGGGTGATGGCGCAGACCACGCCCAGCGGCTCGCGCAGGGTGTAGGCGAGCTGACCGCCGGCGGGGGCCCTGGAGGAGCCGTCGACCCGGGTGACCGCGCCCGCGTAGTAGTGCATGAGCTGGGCGGCCATCGGTGCGTCGACGGTGCTGGAGAAGGCGAACGGCTTGCCCATGTCCACCGTCTCCAGCAGGGCGATCTCCTCCAGGTCCCGTTCGATCAGTTCGCCGACGCGGTTCAGCCGCAGCGCGCGCTCCTGGGCGGACAGCCGGCTCCAGGGACCTTCCTCGTACGCCGTGCGGGCGGCCGCGACGGCGGCGTCCGCGTCGGTCGCGGCGGCCTGGGCCACCGGTACGATCTCCTGTCCGTCGATCGGGCTGATGTCCGGTTCCGTACGGCCGTCCCGGGCCGGGACCCACTGGCCGCCGATGAACAGCTTCCCGGGATGGGCCAGGGGGTGGCCGCTGAGCTCGCGCTTGGTCATGGCTGCACCTTCCGGTGTCGCGGGGGCTAGGCCTCTTCGAGCTGCCGCAGAAACGTCTCGGCGAGGGCCTTGGAGGAGTAGGGGTTCTGGCCGGTGGTGAGCTTGCGGTCGACGACGACGTGGGAGTCCCAGATCGCGTCGGCCTTCTCGTAGCGGGCGCCGAGTCTGGTCAGCTCGGCCTCCAGGATCAGCGGGAGGCGGCCGGCCATGTTGGTGACCAGTTCCTCGTCGTGGGAGAACGCCGTCATCCGGTATCCCTCGAAGGGCCAGCGGCCCTCTCCGTCGCGCAGCGCGAGGAGGGCGGTGTGGCCGTGGCAGACGGTGGCGATGGGCTTGTCCTGGGCGATGGCCCAGCGCAGCAGCTGCGCCAGTTCGTCGGACTTGGGCAGGTCGCCGATGGCCCCGTGGCCGCCGCTGATGTAGAGGGCGTCGTACCCGGCGACGTCCTTCTCGCCGAGGGACTCGATCGCGAGCGGGCTGCGGAGCTGAGGGGCCTGCTCGATGACGCGGACGTACTCGGCCGCGTTGGCGGCGTCCTCGTCGGCCGAGCCCGCGGGGCGCACGTACCGGAGGAACTGGGGGTCGATGCTGGTCTGGTCGACCGTGGGGGTGGCCCCTCCGATCGTCGCCACGTCGACGGTGTGGCCGGCGGCCTGGAAGAGGGTGTAGGGAACCACGAATTCCTCGGCCCAGAAGCCCGAGGGGTGCTGCTCCCCGTCCAGGAGGTGGAGGGTGGCCTTTGCCGTCAAGACGACGAGAATCCTCATGATTCTCTCCTTGTTCTGGATTCGCTGCCGATTCAACACGCCCCTGAAGAGGCGCGTAAGGGGGCGACGTCAGGCCCGCGATACTTCGTCACGTGCGTCCAACGCCGTGAGGATCGAGCGGAATTCACCGACCAGGGGGTGGTCGGGGAACGCCTCGGCGAATATGCGTTCACCGTAGAGGGCCGCCATTTCCGGAACGTACGGGAGGATTCCGGCCAGGGGGGTGCCGTATACCTCCTCGGCGCGCCGGCGGACGGCGGCGTGGTCGACGCCCTCGGGCGCCATGCTCAGGACCAGGGCGCGCCGGCAGGCCAGCCGCCCGGAGAGGGCGATGGTCTCCTCGACCCCGGAGAGGTCGACGCGGTCCGCCCTGGTCATGATCAGTACGATGTCGGCGCTGCCCATGGCGGTCACCGACTCGTTGTTGAGCCCGGCGTGGGTGTCGAGCAGCAGGACGTCCAGCGCGTGACTGCGCGCCAGCCGCTCGAAGCCCTCCGGGAGCAGTCCGACGTCGTACCCGGTGGCCATCAGCTCGCGCAGGGCCGCCGTCCCGGTCCGGGCCGGTACGACGTACAGTCCCGGCACCGTGGCCGGCCGGGCTGCGGCCTCGATCTCGCAGCGGCCGAGCAGGTAGTCGGCCAGCGAGCCGGTGCCCGGTCCGACCCCGAACAGCAGGTCCAGAGTGGGCGACTGGAGGTCCGTGTCGACCACTCCGACCCGCTGTCCGGACGCCGCCAGCAGCAGCGCCAGGTTGGCCAGCACCGATGACTTGCCGGTGCCCCCGCGGTGCGAGTGCACCACGATGGTCCGGGTCATCACGCCACCACCCGGTAGCCGGCACCGTCCGCATGCGGCCCCCGCGCCGCACGTGGCCGGTGCAGGGCCAGCATGGTGACGTCGTCGTGCTGTTCGGCGGTGCCGGTGTGCTCGCGCACCGCCCGGTCCATCAGGTCGACCACGTCCCGGCCGCTCGCCGGGGGGCCGGCGAGCAGTTCGAGCATCCTCTCGTCACCGAGGAAGTCGCCTTCGGGGCAGCGTGCCTCGGGCACTCCGTCGGTGAACACGAAGAGGGTGTCGCCCGGGTCGAGCTGGGCGTAGCCGAGGGTGTAGACGCAGTCGGGCAGGACCCCGACCGCCGGTCCCGTGACCTCCAGGGCCCGGGTGCCGGAGCCGTCGCCGGAGAGCAGCAGCGGTGGGTTGTGGCCACCGTTGATGTAGACGAGGCTGCCGGTGCGGGGGTCCAGGACCCCGAAGAAGAGGGTGGCGAAGTACCCCTGCCTGAGGTGGTTGCGGGTGAGGTAGCCGTTGGTGGCGGTGACCGCGTTGAGCAACGGGGTCGCGCCGACCACCGGGGTGCGCCGGCTGCCGCCGGTGCGGCCGGCGGCCATCAGGTGCTGGAGCCCGCTGTTCTCGGCGGTGTGGCGGAGCAGGGAGCGGATGAGCGCCATGAAGAGGGCGGCGCCCACCCCCTTGTCGCAGACGTCGGCGACCACGAGGGCCAGTCTGCGGCCCCGGGAGATCTCGAAGACGTCGTAGAAGTCCCCGGCGACCTGCCGGGCCGGCCGGAAGCGGACGTCGATCTCCCAGCCGGCCGGGACGGGCAGTGATTCGGGCAGGAAACCCGCCTGGATCTCCCGGCCGATCTCCAGTTCCTTCTCGTAGCCCATGAGTTCGGCGCGCGCGTCGGCCTCCTGCACGGTGCGGCCGAGTCCCGCCCGCTCGGTGCAACTGCGCAGCCGGGCAGCGACCAGGGCGGGCAGGAAGGGCGGGACGAGGTAGTCGTGGCCGAGGCGGACGTGCCGCTCCAGGGCGGCGAAGTCCCCCACGGTCCAGGCGACGACGACCGGGGCCCCGGCCCAGCGGCGCAGCCGGCGTACGACGGTGCGCACGGTGTCCCCGTCGGCTTCCGCGGGGACGAGCAGCACGTCCCCGGCGGGCAGCGCGTCCAGACGGCCGCGCAGCAGGTGCGGAAGGGTGGGGGTGACGAGTTCCGCGTCCATCAGCCGGAGCGCTTCGAGCAGGCCGGGAGGGGGCAGCGGGTACACGTCGAGGATGATCACGGTCGTGGAGGGCATGCGTCCGTCCCCTCGGCCTTGACGGTCAGCGTGCTGATGTTCCGGCCGTCCCTGCGGGCATAGGTGTACGAATCCACGCTGGTCAGGGCCAGGTGGATGCCGAGACCGCCGACCCTGCGCCGTTCCGGGGGGACCCCGGGGGCGGGGGGCAGGCGGCCTGCGACCGGGTCGAACGCGGGGGCGGTGTCCTCGATGACGATCCGCACCCCGTCGGGACCGGAGCGGCCCAGGACGGTGATCCGTCCCTCGCCGCCCCGGTACCCGTGCATCACGATGTTGGTGGCCAGTTCGTCCACGGCCAGCCGGATCCGGTACGTCGCCCCGGTGCCGAGGCGGGCCCGGCCGGCCAGCCGCAGGACGAACGCGGCGATCTCGCCCAGTGCCCCCAGCGTCGCGGGCACCTCCAGTACGTCGGGCTTCCTCGCCAGTTCGACCACGTCACTCACCGGCCCGGACGGCGTGCTCAGTCATCGGCGAGCAGGATGCTGCGGTCGAGTCCGGCCGTGCGGATGGTCCGCGAGACGGGCTCGATGGCGCCGACCACCTTGATGGTGACGTGGTCCGCGACCTTCTGCTGGGCGAAGACGAGGGAGCGGAGCCCGGCACTGGCCATGTAGCCGACGCCGGCCATCCGGATCTCGACGGTGCTGGTGCCGTGGCCGGCGGCCTTCTCGATGGTCTGGTGGAACTCCGGCGCGGTCTTGGCGTCCAGCTCGCCCGTCAGTTCGATCACGGTGGTGTCGCCCTCGATGCTCAGGGACACGGAAAGCGGCATGTCAGGTCTCCTTCGGTCACTCGGGGTCGTTGGCGCGGCCGACCAGGATCACGACCGAGCGCGGGCCGATCAGGTACTTGCCGGCGTTGTCGAGCTCCTGCTCGGTGCCCGGGGTGCGGATGTCGTACGGGGCCTCGGCCCCGGTGTCGGCGAACAGGTGCCAGCTGCGGCCGTGCGGCAGGGCGGGCAGTTCCAGGTCGTGCGCCTCCCAGTGGGAGTTCATGGCGACGTACACCACGTCCTCGTCGTTGGTGCCGCAGCGGGCCACCGCGATCAGGCGGCTCTCCGGCGACCAGTCGGGCTGCCAGGCCCGCTCCCCGTGCCAGCTGATGTCCGGCAGCCCGAGGCCGTCGCGGAGCCGGCCCGTGGGATGGCTGGTGGAGCGCAGCTCGCGGTGGCGGCCGCGGAAGGCGATCATCTGGCGCGTGAAGCGCAGCAGTTCGGCGTTCTCGTCGACCTGGTCCCAGTCGAACCAGGACAGTTCGTTGTCCTGGCAGTAGGTGTTGTTGTTGCCCTGCTGGGTGCGGGCGACCTCGTCCCCGGACAGCAGCATCGGGATGCCCTGGCTGGTGAGCAGGATGGCCAGGGCGTTCTTCATCTGGCGCAGCCGCAGGGCGTTGACCTCGGGGTCGTCCGTGGGACCCTCGGCCCCGCAGTTCCAGCTGTTGTTGTCGTTGGCCCCGTCGTTGTTGCCCTCGCCGTTGGCCTCGTTGTGCTTGTCGTTGTACGAGACCAGGTCGGCCAGGGTGAACCCGTCGTGTGCCGTCAGGAAGTTGACGGAGGCGGTGGTCCCGCGGCCGGAGTAGAGGTCGGGCGAGCCCGCGATCCGGGTGGCCAGCTCACCGATGACCCCGGAGTCGCCCTTGAGGAAGCGGCGCACGGTGTCCCGGTACTTGCCGTTCCACTCGGCCCAGCGGCCGTAGGCCGGGAAGTTGCCGACCTCGTAGAGGCCGCCCGCGTCCCAGGCCTCGGCGATGAGCTTGGTGTGCCGCAGGACGGGGTCGAAGGCGAGCATCTCCAGCAGCGGCGGGTTGGGCAGCGGGGTGCCGTCCAGGTCCCGGCCGAGGATGGCCGCGAGGTCGAAGCGGAAGCCGTCGACGTGGTAGTCGGCGACCCAGTGGCGCAGGCAGTCGAGCACGTAGTTGCGCACGACGGGGTGGTTGCAGTTGACCGTGTTGCCGGTGCCGCTGAAGTTGAAGTAGTACCCCTCGGGCGTGAGCATGTAGTACGTGGCGTTGTCCAGGCCCTTGAAGGAGATGGTCGGGCCCTGCTCGTTGCCCTCGGCGGTGTGGTTGAAGACGACGTCGAGGATGACCTCGATGCCGGCCGCGTGCAGGTCCTTGATCAGGGTGCGGAACTCGTCGCCCTGCATCCCGTAGCGTCCGGTGGCCGCGTAGCCGGCCTTGGGCGCGAAGAAGGAGACGGTGTTGTAGCCCCAGTAGTCGTAGAGCTTCTCGCCGGTCTCGGGGTTGCTGCGCGGGTTGTCGCTCTCGTCGAACTCGAAGACGGGGAGCAGCTCGATGCAGTTGACCCCGAGTTCCTTGAGGTACGGGATCTTCTCCCGCAGCCCCGCGAAGGTACCGGGGGCGGTGACGTGCGAGGAGGGGTGCCGGGTGAATCCGCGCACGTGGGCCTCGTACACGACGAGGTCCTCGGCGGGGATCCCCAGCGGCGTGTCGTCGCCCCAGTCGAAGTCCTGGAGGCAGACCCGCGAGCGGTACTGGTAGCCGCGGCTGCGGTCCGGCTCCACGCCCCACACGTCGCGGCCGGCGATCAGCCGGGCGTAGGGGTCGGAGAGGACCTGGCGGGCGTCGAAGCGGTGGCCGGTGACCGGGTCGTAGGGGCCGTCGGCCCGGTACCCGTACTCGATGTTCTCGTGGTCGAGGCCGAAGACCGTCATGGAGAAGACGCTGCCGGTGCGGAACTCCTCGGGGAACTGGAGCTCGGCCATCGGCTCGGGCTCTCCGCGCTTGTAGATGACCAGGGTCATGGAGGTGGCCTGGTCGGAGAAGACGGAGAAGCTGACCCCGCCGGGGACCACGTTGGCCCCGAAGGGGAACGGCTTGCCCGCGCGGACGCGGTACCCGCCCACCTCGTGGGTCGGGTACGCGTCCACGCGCAGCACTCGTTCGGAGCGGGCCTCGCTCATCGCGCGGCCTTGGCCCGGCCGGCGGCGGCAGCGGCCTCGCCGGTCTCGAAGAAGTCGAGGAAGCCGGTGGCCGACATGACGAACCGGACTTCCTCGCTCACCCCGTACAGGGTGACGGCGACGCCGGCGTGCTGGGCCTCGCGGTAGACGACCAGCAGGGTGCGCAGGCCGGCGCTGGAGACGTAGGTGACGGCGGTCAGGTCGATGCGCAGCGCCCGGCCCTCGCGGACGAGCGGGAGCAGGGTCTCCAGCAGGGTGCCGGAGGTCTCGCTGTTGATCTCGCCGGTGGCGACGAGCACGGTGCCCGTCTTGTTGCGGCGTTCCTTCAGGTTCAGACTCATGTCGTGCTTCCCCTCTGGTTGGGGCGCCCCCCGTTGGGCACTACTTCTTCTGGGCCACCGGCCGGAGCCGGACCTTGACCTTGACCCGCCCCTGGACGTCGGGGAGGTGGACGGTCAGCTCGTCGGCGTCGAACTCCTCGTACGGCTTCTCGTCGATCTCCACGGACGCGATCCGCACCGAGCCCGCGGGCAGCAGGTCGGGCGAGACGCGCAGCGTCCGGCCGGGCAGGTCGGCCGGGTCGGGCTGGAAGTGGAAGTCCATCTCCCGGCCGTTGATGAGCAGGTTGTTGTAGACGGCGGCGAGGTAGCACAGCTCCGCCGAGTGGTACATGGACATCGAGTGGCTGCCCTTGAGCCGCTCGGTGCCGAGCAGGTACGGCGTGCCGCTGGCGAGCACGTTGAAGTACACGGCTCCCTCGTCGTGGTCGAGGAAGAAGGTGTTGTAGAAGGCCTGCGCCTGGCGCGCCTCGCGCAGGGCCGCCTCGCCGCCGACGGTGCCGTGCAGGATGAGGTAGGCGAGGATCGCCTGCTCCTGCTGCCACCAGGCCTTGCGGTCGTGCCAGGCGAAGCGGTACGTCTCCTGGTCCCCCTCCTTCACCCGCTCCACGACGTCGTACCAGCCGCCGCGCTGGCGGTCGCTGCCGACGGCGGGCATGATCTCGCCGATCTTCCGGGCGAGCTCCTCGTAGGCGGGCTTGGCCTTCAGCGAGTTCATCCGCATCAGGTTCCAGGCGATCTTCAGGTTGTGCCCGACGACCGCGCGGTTCTGCTGCCAGCTGTGCGCGGTGTCGTGCGACCAGTCGCGGAAGAAGCGCTCCTGGACGAACGGGCTGTTCTTGTAGTCCGGGAACTTGTCCGCGATGGTGTCGAAGGTGTACTCCAGGAAATCGGCGTACTTCTGGTCGCCGGTCGCCAGGTACAGGTTGATCAGGTACGCGGGCGCGTGGTCGCCGACCGAGTTCCAGTTCTTGCGTTCGGCGTTCTCGCCGAGGGACTCGTGGTCGGGGCTGAAGAGGATCGGGTCGATGTGCGAGAAGTAGCCGCCCTGCTCCGGGTCGAGGAAGAACTTGTCGAAGAGCCGGATGGTGGCGTCGGCGTCGTTCTTGATCCGGACGTCGCCGGTGACCCGGTAGGTCTGGATGGGGCCGGCCAGGGCGTAGATCTGCTCGTACATCGGGATGGCGTCGTAGTCGTCGGAGAACTCCGAGGTGAACAGCTTGCGCTCGGTGTCCCCGTCGACGCTGATGCCGTGGTACCAGTAGACGACGTCCTCTTCGGCGTCCACGACCCGCATGTGCTTGCGCAGGTACTCGGTGCCGCGTTCGGCGATCTCCAGGTATTCGTCCTTGCCGGTCAGCAGGTAGGCGGAGGCCATGCCGTAGACCAGCCGGGAGATGGTGTCGGTCTCCTGGACGTGGCTGGCGGTCTTGTCGCCGCCGAGCCGGATCTCGGTGCGGTACTGGTCGAAGTCCACGGGCCCGTCGCCGAACTGCGCCCGCTTGTAGAAGTCGGCGAGGGACTCGATCTGCTTGACCCACCAGCCGGCTTCCTCGAAGCGGTAGTCCTCGGCGCTGCGGCCCAGGAACACCAGCCGCTTGGCGTCGAAACGCCCGCCCTGCTCGGGGTAGTGGACCCCGTAGGCGAAGAGGAACCGGCCGGCGGAGAGCATCTCGTCGATGTGGCCCGAGGCGTCGACGTAGGGCTCGTCCAGGTTGCGCACCAGCTCGGCGCTGGGGCCCGAGGCGAGCGAGACGTCGAACTCCCGGTCGTCGGCCGTACGCAGGCGCAGCAGCCGCGACGCGGAGTCGAAGCGGACGACGTAGCCCGCGATCGTGTCGGAGAAGGAGAAGCCGGTCGAGCCCGCCATGTCATGCACCGTCCTTGTCGTGTGAGCGGTCGTCCTCGAATCCCTGACTGACCTCGACGATCACCCCGTCGGGATCGCGGACCCAGACGGTCCGCCAGCCGCAGATGAAGTCGTCGAAGTCCAGCGGCCCCAGGGTCACGTCGGCCGCCCCGCCCAGTTCCGCGAGGAACGCGTCGACGTCGTCGGTCTGGAAGGCCAGGTGGCGTATCCGGCCCGGGGCCTGCGGGCCGTCGTCCTTCGCGGTACGGGCCGGCTCGGTGCCGGCCGCGAAGAGCTCCAGGTACGCGTCCCCCTTGCGCAGGAACACGATCCGGGCCTCCCCGAGGTCGACCACCCGGGCCCGGGTGAAGCCGAAGTACCGGGTGTAGAACTCCTCGGTGCTCTTCTGGTCGGCGCAGTTGAGCCCCACGTGGGACCAGACCATCGGGTGGCCGCCGGCGCCGGGCATCAGGCGCTCCCCCGCGCCCGGCCCGCCGCGATCAGCTCGATGAGCCTGCGGGCGAAGAGGTGGTGGTGGGCGCCGGTGCGGCCGGTGACCAGGTCGCCGTCGACCACCACGTCCTCGTCGACGTACTCGGCGCCCATGTTGCGGACGTCGCCGATGAGGTTGTTGTGGCAGACCACCTTGCGGCCGCGGACCTTGTCCGGGATGGAGGAGGCCAGCCACATGCCGTGGCAGATGATCCCCTTGAGGACCGTGGGCTCCTCGAAGGCCCGGCGCAGGAACTCGGTCGCGGGCGCCAGCACGTCCACGTCCTCGGTGTAGCGCAGCCGGTCGGCCACCATGCCCGAGGGCACGATGACGGCGGCGTACCGGCGCAGTTCCTCGTCGCCGATCCCCTCCAGGGACTTGTCGGCGGTGAACGGCGCCCGGTACTCGTGCCCCGAGAAGGTGATGGAGTCGTTGCCCCACAGCCGGGTCAGGAAGTCGACCTCGGCGCCCTCCTCGGCGAACCGGCGCTGGTAGTAGAAGATCTCCGGCTCGTAGAAGTCGCTCTCGACCAGGACCGCGATCCGGGTCCCGCTCAGCGCGCCCTCGCGCAGTACGGCGTCAGGCACGGGACACCCCCCTCAGGAAGTCCGCCGCGCGCTCGGCGATCATCGCGATGGCGGTGTGGCAGTTGCCCGACGGGACGGCGGGCATGACGCTGGCGTCGACGACGCGCAGGCCCCGTACGCCGTGCACCCGCAGCTCGGGGTCGACGACCGAGAGGTCGTCGATGCCCATGCGGCAGGAGCCGGCCTGGTGGTGGTAGCTCTCCGCCTTCTGCCGGACGAAGGTCCGCAGGTCCTCGTCGGTGACGGCGCCGGGCCCGGGCTGGAGTTCCTGCTTGTACCAGGGCGAGAAGGCGGAGGTGGCGAAGATCTCCCGGGCGAGCTTGACGCCCTGCACCATCCGCTCCAGGTCCCAGCGGTCGCCCAGGTAGTTCGGGTGGATCAGCGGGTGGGCCAGCGGGTCGGCGCTCGCCAGCCGGATCCAGCCCCGGGAGACCGGTCGGACGACCCCGGGGAGGATGGAGACCGTGTTCGGGTGGTCCTGGCCGACGATCACGTCGAAGGGGACGTGGACGAAGGCGATCTGGAGGTCCGGGGCGGGCAGTCCGGGCCGGGAGGAGAGGAACAGCGCGCTCTCCGACAGGTTCTGCGCGGGCGCCGGGAGCTCCTGGGTGACCTCGGCCATCAGCCCGGTCAGGACGTGGTTGTGGAAGTTCTCGCCGACCCCGGGGAGGGCCGCGGTGACCTCGATGCCGTGCTCGCGCAGCCGGTCGGGGTGCCCGATGCCGGAGAGCAGCAGCAGCTTCGGGGACTCGATCGCCCCGGCCGCCACGATCACCTCGCGGCGGGCCCGTACGGTGTGGAGGCCGGGGGCCGCCGCGGTGCTGTGGCCGTCCCGTACCGTGCGGCCGGGGACCTCGGCCGGGGGCCGGCTCTGGACGTACTCGACGCCCGTGCAGGTGTCCCCGTCGACGAGCAGCCGCGTGGACTGCGCGTTGGTGCGCAGGGTCAGGTTGGGGCGGGCGAGGGCCGGCTCCAGGTAGGAGGCGAGGGTGCCCTGGCGGCGGCCGTCGGCCACGTCGACGTGGTGCCAGCCGGTGCCGAAGAGGCCGCGGCGGGGGCCGTCGGTGTTGAAGTCGGCGATCTCGCGGTGTCCGAGCTCGACGGCGGCGTCGATGAAGGCGCGGGAGACCGGGTTGGGGCCGTGGCGTCCGGCGTTGGTGACCCGCTGGGGTCCGCCGGTGCCGGTGGTCGCGGCGGTGACGTCCTCCTGGTCCTCCAGGAGCGCGAAGTACGGCAGCACGTCCTCGTACGCCCAGCCGGCCGCGCCCTGGTAGGCCCAGTTGTCGAAGTCCGAGGCGTGGCCCCGGATGTGCATCATGATGTAGAGGTTGCTGCTGCCGCCGGGGGCCTTGCCGCGCGGTTCGTACGTGCGACGCCCGCCCAGACCCGGCTGCGGGACGCTGGTGTAGCCCCAGTCGACGGGCCCGCCGAGCAGCTTGTACCAGGAGGACGGGTCGTCCACCTCGGGCGGGATGCGGTCGCCGCCGGCCTCCAGGACCAGGACGGAGACGTCCGGGTCGGCGGAGAGGCGGTGGGCGAGGACGCTGCCGGCGGTGCCGGAGCCGATGATCACGTAGTCGTACTGCTCTGTGGCCACGGTCCGCCCCCCTCAGTCCTGGCCCAGCACCTGGAAGGGGACGGTGTCGTGGTAGTTCGCCATGTAGACGATCCGGCCGTCCACGATCCGGAAGAAGTTCATGACCTCGGCCTCGATGGCCTGTCCGGAGGGGCTGACGGCGGTGATGTGGGAGACGGCCGCGGCCTTCTCCCCGTCGACCAGGAAGTGCACGGGCTCGTTGCGGAAGACCCGGTACATGGCCCCCATGCCCTTCATCATCGAGCGCAGGGTCTCCAGGCCCTCGATGTGTCCGGCGAGCTGCTCGTCCATGACCTGGTCCTCGGCGAACAGGTCGCACCAGCGGTCCCAGTCGCCGGCGTTGGCGTACTCGTAGTACCTGGTCAGTACTTCTCGGGCGTCCATCGGTCTCTCGTCCCCCCTATCGGTCCCTGCGGGTGCCGTCGGGCGCGAAGGGCGCCCAGAACTGGCTGAAGGCACTGGCCGTGTCGCCGAAGAGCCCGTCCCGGCCCTCGACGATCCGCCCGTCGCGCCACTTCATGAAGTGGAAGACCGGGTAGTCCATCCGCTCGTACGGGGAGCCGCTCGCCGGGTCGGCGCCGTCCCTCAGGGCGGTGTTGCGGCAGACGTCGGCGCTGCAGTCCGGTCCGGTCAGGACGGCCTCCAGCTCCATGCGGAAGGTGCCGCCGGTGAGCTTGTGGGTCTGGCCCATCAGCTCCAGGAAGGCGTCCAGGCTCTCGTACCAGCCGGCCAGCGGATGGTTGCCGGGCACCAGCCAGCGCAGGTCCTCGGAGTAGTACTCCAGGATGCGCGCGCGGTCTCCGGAGCCGAGGGCGCGGTAGGCGGCCCCGACCCGCTCAGGGGTCACTTCGGTCATCGCCGCGGCCCTCTCAGAGCGAGCCCGAGCCGGGCATCGGGGCCAGTTCGTTGACGGTGTACTGCTTGATCAGCGGACCGTCCGGGCCCGCCACGACGGTCCAGGTCTGGTCGGCGTCGAAGCCGAGCCACTGGCTGCGGGCGGCCGGCGGGTCCCAGATCTTGGCCTGCCAGTTGACGAGGACGCGGACGATCGCCCGGTCGCCCTCGATGACCGGCTCCACCTTGGTGACCGTGTGCACCTCGTCGAAGAACCGGTGCGTGACGGCGTCGTACCAGCGGCCGAAGCCCTGGTGTCCGAGGAAGGTGTCCTCGGGGACCTTGAACTCCAGGTCCTCGGTGATGAGGGCGAGGACCTGCTCCAGCGGGAGGTGGCGGTCCAGGGCCACGTACCAGTTCTCGGCGAAGGTGCGGATGGCGTCCTCGGTCAGCCGCTCGGCGGGCATGCGGTCTCCTCCTGTTCGGTGGGGTCCGGTCGGTTCAGATCTGGACGTCGACGAGGAACGGGCCGGGGTGGGCCAGCATCCGGTCCACGGCGGCCGCCGCCTCGTCCGGCTTCTCCACCCGCGTCCCGTCGGCGCCCAGCGCCCGGGCCAGCCCCGCGAAGTCGATCTCGGGGCGGGAGAGGTCGAAGGAGCCCGGGAAGGGGTGCTCGGCGATGTCCCGTTCCCGCCAGTACTGGGCGATGTTGTCGTCGAGCAGCCGGTACTTGCGGTTGTTGCAGACCACGAACTTGGCGTCGATCCCGTGCCGGACCGCCGTCCACAGCGCCTGGTAGGTGTACATCGACCCGCCGTCGCCGGCGAAGCCGACGACGAGCCGGTCCGGGCGGGCCAGCTTGGCGCCGACCGCCCCCGGGAAGCCCACGCCCAGCGAACCGCCCCGGGTGAGGTGGTAGTCGCCCGGACGCTCGGGCGGCAGGTACCGGGTGACCAGCGGGGACGTGGTGAGCGCCTCGTCGAAGACGACGATGTCCCCGCGGGTGCGCTCGGCCAGCGTCCGCAGGAAGACGGCCATCGGCGTGTCGTCGTCCGGTGACGCCTGCCCGGCGGCGCGGGCCCGTTCCCGGGTCCGCGCGTCCAGCCGGGCGGCCGCCGCGGCGCGCCGGTCCGGGGTCAGCCGCTGTTCCAGTACGCCGGCCAGCGCGCGCAGTGCCTGGCGCGGGTCGGCGGCCAGTCCGAGGTCGACGGGGTGGTTCTTGGCGATCTCGTAGGCGTTCAGGTCGATGTGCACGACCCTGGCGCCGGGCCGGAAGGGGTTCTCCAGTTCGGGGAACACCTCGGGGAAGACATAGGTGCCGACGATCAGCACCCCGTCGGCCTCCCCGACCAGCTCCTTGCTGTGCAGGCCGAACATGTGGCCCGTCTGGCCGCGGCGCAGCGGGTGCGAGGCGGCGATGTTCACCTCGGAGGAGTCGACCTCGTACACGTCGGCGCCCAGCAGCTCGGCGACGGCGGCGAGTTCGGCCTGCGCCCCGGAGAGCGAGACCCCGTCGCCGACGAGGACCACCGGCCGTTCGGCGGCGGCGAGCAGCTCGGCCGCCCGGCCCACCGAGGCCGGCGAGGGCGCCACGTCGGTGAGCGGCACCGTGGCCGGCAGGACGGGCTCGGAGTTGAGCTCGTCCAGGACGTCCATGGGCAGGGCCACGAACACCGGGCCGCGCGGCGGGGTGAGGGCGATCTTCACGGCCCGCCGGATGGTGCGCAGCACGGACCGGGGGTCGGTGACCCGGGTCGCGTACTTGGTGACGGGTTTGGCCATGGCCACCAGGTCGGAGGCCATCTGGGCGTCCATGGCGTCGTAGCGCACCCCGGCGTCGCCGGCGACCACGACGAGCGGGGTGTGGCCGCGCAGCGACTGGTAGAGCATGCCGATGCCGTTGCCCAGGCCCACGCCGGAGTGCAGCTGGAGCAGGGCCGCACCGCCGGTGGCCCGGGCGTAGCCGTCGGCGATGCCGGCGGCCACGGTTTCCTGGAGGGCCAGGACGTACTGGAAGTCCGCCGCCGCGTCGACCGCGTCGAGGAATCCCTGTTCCACCGTTCCCGGATTTCCGAACATCACCGTCAGGCCGTCGGCCTTGAACTGCTCGATCAGCCTTTCCCGTCCGGGAGTGGCTTCGGAATTCATCGGACTCCCCCTCATTCCCCTACCACCCGTAACGGGTGAGACCGTTCTCCAGGACTTCCACGATCTTCTGCCCCGTGAGGTACGAGTCGGGGGTGGAGCGGCCGGTGACGAAGGGATAGTCGACTATCACCGACAGCGGGTGGCCGAAATTCCCGTGATAGGCGCCGCGCGGGCCGGTCGCGTCGCGCAGGATGTACTCCAGCGGGTACGGCGGCGGGCCCATGTTGAAGTCGGTGCCGAGGAATCCGGTGCCGTCCTTGTAGTCGTACTCCTTGCAGTGGCCGGTGACGTGCTTGCCCCAGATGATGCTCTTGCGGTCGCCCCAGTCGCGGGCGAAGGCCAGGCAGGCGACGCCGTAGCATTCGGCGGCGACGACCTTGCCGGCGTTCTTGAAGGCCAGGATCAGGGCGTGGACCCGCTCGTTGTTGGCGAGGTCGACGATGGGACCGCTGCCGCCGACGATGAGGATCGCGTCGTAGCCGGCGATGTCGGCTTCGAGCTTCTCCAGGTCCCGGTGGTACTGCTCCAGCTTGCGCAGGTACTCGCCGTCGCTCGTGTACGGGCGCTCCGGCACCCACGCCTCGATGTCGAGGGGCGTGTCGAGGCGGTTCGACTGCTCGAACTCCCGGCCCAGGCGGGCGTTCTCCTCCGAGGTGACCGAGCGGCCGAGCGGAGGGTCGACGAAGTTCGGGTCGAGGCTCGGCGGAAGCGCGTGTGCGCGCTTTCCGGTCGGCGTGGCGAATGTGATCTCGTAGCCCTGCTCGTCGAACTTCGAAACGGGACCGATCAGTTCCTCGGACCAGTAACCGTGTTCGGAGACAATGACCAGAATCTTTCTGCTCACAGATTCCTCCAGGCGCGGCCTGTTGTCGTTTGCGTCCACCACACTGCGTGCGGCCGGACCCCGCGTCAAAGGGCCGGAATGCGACTTCGTGAGGTAGCGGGCAAGGTCGTCGCGGCACCTCACCTAGTAGCCCGGCGAGGTCAGGAAGTACGTGCCGGACTTCCTGACCTCGGCCGGATCGCTGAACCATTTCAAGATCCCCGATTTATGTTCTGGACGCGCCGTGATGCGGGGGGCGCGCCGGGTCAGGAGTGCGTGAGGAGAGGGACGGGGACGATGACGAACGACCTGTTGTGCACACACGTCGACCAGATACGTGCCGTGAAGCCATCGGCCGACGGCTGCGAGGAGTGCCTGCGCCTGGGGGACGTCTGGGTGCACCTGCGGATGTGCCTGAGCTGCGGGCACGTCGGGTGCTGCGACTCCTCGAAGAACCGGCACGCGACGCGGCACTACAAGGCGACGGCCCACCCGATCGCGGCCTCGCACGAGCCCGGTGAGGACTGGGCCTGGTGCTACGCCGACCAGCTGATGCTGGAGCCGGCGTGAACGCGCCCCAGGGGAGCCCCGCCTCCCCCGCCACGGGCACGGCCGCCCCCGCGGAACGGGCCGAGAGCCGCAAGCCCGTGATCCTGGCCGTGGACGACGACCCGCAGGTGCTGCGGGCCGTCCGCCGCGACCTGCGCAGCGCCTACGGCGACCGCTACCGGGTGCTGGGGGCCTCCTCGGCCGCCGACGCCCTGAAGATCCTGGACTCCCTCGACGAGCGCGGCCACGACCCCGCGCTGTTCCTCGTCGACCAGCGGATGCCCGACGTCACCGGCGTGGAGTTCCTGCTGGAGGCGGTCAGCCGGTTCCCCGACGCCCGGCGGGTGCTGCTGACGGCGTACGCGGAGACGGACGCGGCCATCACGGCCATCAACCGGGTCCGGCTGGACTACTACCTGCTCAAGCCCTGGGACCCGCCGCACGAGCGGCTGTTCCCGGTCCTGGACGACCTGCTCTCGGACTGGCTGGCCACCTACCGCCCCGCCTATGACGGGATCATCGTCGCGGGCCACCTGGTCTCCCCCGGTACGCACGCCGTCCGGGACTTCTTCACCCGCAACGGCCAGCCGTTCCGCTTCCTGAACGTGGAGCGGGACCCCGAGGCGCTGACGGTGATCGCCGACGCGCAGGCCGGGGCCGCGCTGCCGCTGGTGCGCTTCCCGGACGGCTCGGTGCTCTCCGCGCCCACCGACACCGAACTGGCCCGGCGCCTGGGCCTGGCCACCACCGCCTCGCGCCCGCACTACGAGTGCGTGATCGTCGGCGCCGGCCCGGCGGGGCTGGCCGCCGGGGTGTACGCGGCCTCGGAGGGGCTGTCCACGCTGATGCTGGACTCCCGCGCCCCGGGCGGCCAGGCGGGCACCTCCAGCCTGATCGAGAACTACCTCGGCTTCCCCTCGGGACTCTCCGGCGGGGACCTGACCCGCCGCGCCACCATCCAGGCCTCCCGCTTCGGCGCCGAGATCCTGCACCCGGTGGAGGTGGTCTCCCTGACCCGGGACGACCCGGCGAAGATCCTGACCCTGGCGGACGGTACGGAGATCAGCGCGGAGACGGTGCTGCTGGCGACCGGGGTCTCGTACAACCGCCTGGAGGCCCCCGGCGCGGACCGCTTCGAGGGCGCGGGGCTGTACTACGGGGCGGCGACCACCGAGAGCTCGGCCTGCATCTCCCAGCACGTGTTCATCGTGGGCGGCGCCAACTCGGCCGGGCAGGCGGCGGTGCACTTCGCCAAGTACGCGGCCCGGGTGACGATCCTGGTCCGCGCCGCCTCCCTGGACGCGAGCATGTCCCGCTACCTGATCGACGAGATCGAGCGCACGCCGAACATCGAGGTGAAGGTCCGTACGACCGTCACCGCCCTGGACGGCGGGGAGCACCTGGAGCGGATCACCCTGCACGACGCGGACACCGGCGAGGACCGGGAGATCCCGGCCCGGTTCATGTTCACCTTCATCGGCGCCCGCCCGCACACGGACTGGCTGTCGGGGGTGGTCGAGCGCGACGAGTACGGCTTCGTCCTCACCGGTTCGGACCTGATCGCCAACGGCGGCGAACTGCCGGCGGAGTGGAGCCTGGAGCGCGCCCCGTACCCGCTGGAGACCAGCGTCCCCGGCGTCTTCGCGGCGGGTGACGTACGGGCCCACTCGGTCAAGCGGGTCGCCTCGGGCGTGGGCGAGGGGGCCATGGCGGTCTCCCTGATCCACCGCTACCGCTCGATGGGCTGACGCCGAGAGCGAACGGCCGGACCCTTGCGATCAAGAGGAGAGCGGACGCAACGTTGATTACATGATTACAGCCGAACAGAGCGAGAAGCTCCGCGCGTGGTTCGCCGAGCGCCTGCCGGTGGACGTCTACGAGTCCCTCGTCTCGGTCACCGTCGACCGGGAGGAGATCACCGTCGTCGGCGCCGTCCCGGCGTCCGAGTCGGTCAAGGAGTTCCGCGAGCGCACGCGCGAGCAGCGCATGGAGGTGGCCCGCGAGGCCGAGGAACTCTACCGCCGCAAGGTCGCCTGGGGCGTGAGGTCGGGTGAGGAGACCGTCCTCTTCACCCACCTCGCCGTCCCCGTCATGACCCGGCTGCGCCAGTCCGAGCGCCAGGTGCTCGACACCCTGGTCGCCGGCGGTGTGGCCCGCAGCCGGGCGGACGCCCTGGCCTGGTGCGTACGCCTGGTCGGGGAGAACACAGACGAGTGGCTCCGGGAGCTGCGCGAGTCCCTCGACAGGGTGCGCCAGGTGCGCGAGCAGGGCCCCGACCTCCAGAAGTCGCGGCCGGAGTGACGGAAATCCCCACCGGGCACTGATGATCCCGGAAAGTATCCGGGACGACCTGATCCCAGGGAGAGGCACGCACACCATGACCACCACCGTCGAGTACATCCGCTACCGGATCGCCTCGCAGGACCAGCAGGCCTTCGAGGAGGCGTACGCCCGCGCGGCCGAGGCCCTGGCCGCCTCGCCCGAGTGCATCGACTACGAGCTGGCCCACAACACCGAGGACACCGAGCGGTACATCCTGCGGATCCGCTGGACCTCGGTCGACGCCCACCTGAACGGCTTCCGCAAGGGCGAGCACTTCCCGGCGTTCTTCCAGGCGATCCGCCCGTACGTGACGAACATCGAGGAGATGCAGCACTACACCGCCACCGACGTCGTCGGCCCGGGGAAGGCCGCCGGACAGTCATGAGCACCACGCCCACGATCTACGAGTGGATGGGCGGCGCGGACGCCATGCGGCGCCTCACCGACGCCTTCTACGGCCACGCCCTGCAGGACGAGGTCCTGGCCCCCGTCTTCGCGGGCATGGACGCCGAGCACCCGCAGCACGTCGCGGTCTGGCTGTCGGAGGTCTTCGGCGGCCCGGCCGACTACTCGGCGCACCACGGCGGCCACATGCACATGGCCACCAAGCACCTGGGACGCGGCATCACCGAGCAGCAGCGCCGCCGCTGGGTGGACCTGCTGCTGGACACGGCCGACGAGGTCGGCCTGCCGACGGACCCCGAGTTCCGGGCGGTGTTCGTCTACTACATCGAGTGGGGCACCCGGATGGCCCTGATCTACTCGGGCCCCAACCCGCCGCCGGTGGACGCGGCCAAGGTCCCGGTCTGGTCCTGGGGCCAGACCCCGCCGTGGATCCCGAAGACGGCGGCCGAATGACACGAGCGGGCCCCGCGGCAGGAAGGCCGGCGGGGCCCGCTCAGCGCGCCACCACCACCGTGAGCGGCGGCGCCCCGTCCTGCCCCCGCCAGAAGTCCACGGCTTCCTCCAGGACCTCCCCCAGGGTGTCCCAGTCCTCGGCCCGCTCGGCGGCGTACCCGCGCCAGGACGTCACCACCAGCAGCCGCCCCGGCGCGTCCGGCAGCCAGGACAGGTCGATCAGCGCGTCGGCCAGCGCGTCCCAGTTCCCGCCGAACCACTCCGGCGCCCGGAGCGCCGCCCCGCAGCGCCGCATCAGCGCCGCCTTGCTCCGTACGCCGTCCAGGTCCAGCCGTACCGTCGTCCAGCCGGCCTCCTCGGCGGCGGCCAGGGCGGGGGCGAGCGGCTGCGGGTCGAGGGTCATCGGAGAACCGCCTTGAAGGTCTCGTAGTGGTCGTCCGTGTAGTAGAACTCCCCGCCCTCGCCCGTGACGATGCGACGGGCCCCGCGGTCGCGCTCCCCCGGGGTCCTGACCGTGTACTCGTGGTAGTAGCCGCGCTTCTGCTTCGGCAGGACCTTCTCGAAGTTCCCGAACACTGTCCCGTCCTGCCGGTACGCGTACGGGCCGCCCTTGTCGATCAGCGCGAGCACCTCGCGGGCCTGCTGCGGCAGCGCGTCGGCCCGTACGGTGGCCATCCCCTTCGCCCACGCCGGGGCGGTGGCACCGGATCTGGCGGGCGCCGGCGCGGCCGGGGCGGAACCGCCCCCGCAGCCCGCGGCGCCCACGAGGGCGGCGCACAGGAACAGGGCCCCCAGTACACGTGACAACGACCCGGGCACGCTCCGAAAGATCATGCCCCGATCGTGTCAAATATCCGATATTTACGCGAACGGCGACAGTGGCCTCACAGCACTGTCATCCTGGAATACGGGCTGAGGACGCGTCTGCGGGTCGCGCCGAAGTCGACGAGGACGGCCACGTCCTCCTCGACGCCGACGACCCGGCCGAGACCGAACGCGTCGTGGTTCACCCGGTCTCCCACGCCGAACCCCCGTACGGGCGGCTCGACGGGGGCTTTGAAGGGACTGGACGGCAGATGGCGGCGGGACGCCGCGGGCCTGGTCATTGGAGCCAGTATGCGCGGCCGGGCGGCGTTCCGCCCCGGGGAACGGGTCTCGATTGCGACACCCTCCGCCCCGGGGCCGGGCTCGCCGGAGATCACCAGAGGCCGTCGGAGGTCGTCAGAGGTCGTCCGGGTCGGCGCGCTCCAGCGCCGGCCGCAGCCCCGGGGCGGACTCGGTCAGCAGGTAGTCCGCCACCGCCGTGTCCGTCACCAGGCTGGTCACCAGCCCGGAGCGGAGCACCGCGCCGATCGCGGCGGCCTTGCGCAGCCCGCCCGCGATGGCCACGACCTCCGGGATCCGGCGCAGCCGGTCGGCCTCGACGGTGATGCACCGCTCGCCCAGGTCCCGGCCGACGCGGCGGCCCTCCGCGTCGAACAGGTGGGCCGACATCTCGGCCGCCACGCCCAGGGAGGCGTAGTGCGCCCGCTCCTCGTCGGTGAGCATGTCGTGGACGGTCGAGATCCCCGGCTCCCAGGAGCCGATGGACACAGCCGCCACGGTGACCTTGTCGAAGTACTCGAAGGCCCGCGCGATGCCCGTCTGGTTGCGCAGCGCCGCCGCCGTCGCCGGGTCCGGCAGCAGCATCGGCGCGTAGATGGGGTGCGCGTCCCCGCCCGAGACCTGCGCGGCGCGCCGCACGGCCTCCACGGACCCGCGCTCGGCCGTCCCCGCGTCGTACACCCCGGTCAGCTGGACGACGGTGCACGGCGGCAGCCGGTGCAGGGAGGCCGCCATGTGGATCGTCGACCGGCCCCAGGCCAGCCCGAGGACGTCGCCCTCGTTGACCAGCTCGCCCAGCAGGTCGGCCGCGACCGCCCCGAGGTTCTCCGGATCGGGTGCGTCCTCGCTCGCGTCGGCCGGGGACTCGACCACGACGGCGTGCCGCAGCCCGTAGCGGGCGCGGAGCGCGTCGGAGCGCTCCGCGTCCAGTTCCGCCGGTACCCGGATCTCGATGCGGACGAGATCGCGTTCCAGGGCGGTCTCCAGGACCCGGGCCACCTTGAAGCGGCTCACGCCGAACTCCTCGGCGATCTGGATCTTGGACTTGCCCTCCAGGTAGAAGCGGCGCGCCATGGCCGCCGCCTGCACCAGCTCCGCGGGTCCCATCCGCAGGGCTGACCGTCCCGCCGACATTGCAGACACCGCGCTCTCCTCACTGCTGTTCACACTGTCGTGTTCACACTCTCGACTCGCCGTTCATCCTGTCAGATCCAGCGGCCGTTGATCAGCCTGGACGACATCCGTTCACCGAGCCGTTCACCAACGCTCGGTTCAGTGGTCGCAGGCCCAGGGCGCGGCGGCGATCGCCGCACCCGCCTGGTCACGCAGCGTCCGCACCGCGGCGGCCGGGTCGACCGCCCCGTAGACCGCGCTGCCGGCCACGAACACGTCCGCGCCGGCCTCCGCGACCCGCTCGATGGTGGTGGCCGAGACCCCGCCGTCGACCTGGAGCCACAGGTCCAGTCCGTGCTTGGCGATCAGCTCCCGGGTCCGGCGGACCTTGGGCAGCATGATGTCCAGGAAGGACTGGCCGCCGAAGCCGGGCTCCACCGTCATGATCAGCACCATGTCGAGCTCGGGCAGGAGGTCCTCGTACTGCTCGATCGGGGTGCCGGGCTTGAGCGCCATCGCCGCCCGCGCGCCCAGGGCCCGGATCTCGCGCGCCAGGCGCACCGGGGCCGCGGCGGCCTCGGCGTGGAAGGTCACCGAGCCGGCGCCGGCCTCCACGTACTGCGGTGCCCAGCGGTCCGGGTCCTCGATCATCAGGTGCAGGTCGAGCGGGGTGTCCGTGGCACGGCTCAACGACTCCACGACCGGGAGGCCGAGGGTGAGGTTCGGCACGAAGTGGTTGTCCATGACGTCGACGTGCAGCCAGTCGGCCCCCTCGACGGCCCGCGCCTCCTCGGCGAGACGGGCGAAGTCGGCGGACAGGATGCTGGGATTGATCTGAACGGCCATGCCCCCAAGCCTGCCATGCCCCCGGTCACTTCAGGCCACGGCCCCGGAACTCCGGCGCCCGGACATCTCCGGAGCGATCAGGCGGCCCCGCCCGTCCGGCACGGACGCCTGTGACCACGGCCACAGGCACGGCACGGCACGGGCGGGACGGCGGCCGCCGCGCCCCGTCCGCCCGGCGGATCCCCCGCACCTGCCGGCGCCCGCTTCCCGGCGGGATCCGGCCCCCGGGGCACCTGCGGGCCGCCGACGGCCGGCCCTGGTGCCTCCCGTCCGCAGGCGGCGGTCCGCGGGAGAATGACCGCCCCACGGCCCCTGGAGGACTGCGTGAAGACGGCCCTGACGAACGCCCGGGTCTTCGACGGCCGGCGGCTCCTCGCCCCCGCGACGCTCGTCATCGACGGCGGGGTGATCGGCGCCGACCCCGCGGGGGCCCGGGTGGCCGACGCCGGGGGCGCCGTCGTCCTCCCCGGCCTGATCGACGCCCACGTCCACCTGCACGGCCCCGAGAACCTGCGGCAGCTGCGCGACCACGGCGTCACCACGGCCCTCGACATGGCCACCTGGCCCCCGGCCCTGGTCGACTCCCTGCGTGCCGCCCCGGGACTCACCGACATCCGCAGCCCCGGCACGCTCGCCATCGCGGCGGGCGGCCTGCACTCCCGGATGCCCGGGGTACCGCCGGACGGCGTCGTCACCGGCCCCGCCGACGCGGAGCGCTTCGTGGCGGCCCGGGTGGCCGAGGGCGCCGACTACATCAAGATCGTGGCCGAGCCGCCCGGCCCCGGCGCCCTGGACCAGCCCACCCTCGACGCCCTGGTCGCCGCCGCGCACGCGCACGGCCGGCTCGTCGTCGCCCACACCACCGCCTTCGAGGCCTGCGCGATGGCGCAGCGGGCCGGCGCCGACGTCCTCACCCACGTCCCGGCGGACCGGGCCCTCGACGCCGCCGCGACGGCCCGGATGCGCGCCGCCGGACGGGCCTGCGTGCCGACCCTGACCATGATGGAGGGCCTCGCCGCGGCGGGACTGCCGGGCCTGGGGAACTACGGCCGGGCCCGCGCGAGCGTCACCGCCCTGCACCGGGCGGGCGTACGCGTCCTCGCGGGCACCGACGCCAACGCCACCCCGGGCGTGCCCTTCACCCCGCCGCACGGCAGCAGCCTCCACCACGAGCTGGAGCTCCTGGTGGACGCCGGCCTGTCGCCCCTGGAGGCCCTGCGCGCCGCCACGGTCCTGCCCGCCCGCCACTTCGGCCTCACCGACCGCGGCGCCGTCCGCCCGGGCCTGCGCGCCGACCTGGTCCTGCTCGACGGCGACCCCCTCACCGACATCCGCGCCACCCGCCGGATCCGCACCGTCTGGTGCGCGGGCGCCGAACACTCCCCCGGCGACGGCGCATCCCGGCCGGAGCACCCCGCACCGCTCGGCTGAACCGGCAACGGGCCGAGCCGGCCGCCGGGGGATGGTTACGCGGTGCGGCGCAGCAGGGCCAGGTACATCGCGTCCGTGCCGTGGAGGTGGGGCCACAGCTGGACGTCCGGGCCGTCGCCGAGGGCCGGTACGCCCTCCATGTACGGGCGGGCGTCGATCAGTTCGGCCGCCACCGGCAGGTTGCCCGCGCCGCGGCCCTTGAGGACGTCGTCCACCACCACCCGGGTCTCCGCCAGGTGCGGGGAGCAGGTCGCGTAGCCCACGACGCCGCCGACGCGCACCGCGGACAGCGCCTCGCGCAGCAGGGCGCGCTGGAGCGGCGCGAAGCCCTCCAGGTCCTGCGGGCGGCGCCGCCAGCGGGCCTCGGGGCGGCGCCGGAGCGCGCCCAGGCCGGAGCAGGGGACGTCCATGAGCACGCGGTCGAAGGAGCCCGGGCGCCACGGCGGCCGGGTGCCGTCGGCGGCGATGACCTGGTACGGGCCCGGGTTGCCGGCCAGGGCCCGCTCCACGAGGCGCGCCCGGTGCGGCTGCTTCTCGGAGGCCAGCAGGAACGCACCCCGCTGCGCGGCCAGCGCACCCAGCAGCGACGCCTTGCCGCCCGGGCCCGCGCAGCCGTCCAGCCAGCGCTCGTCGCGGCCCTCCACGGGTGCCGCCGCCAGGGCCATGGCCACCAGCTGGCTGCCCTCGTCCTGGACGCCGGCGCGCCCCTCGCGGACCGCCTCCAGCGCGCCCGGCTCGCCGCCCTCGGCCATCCGCACGGCGTACGGGGACCAGCGGCCCGGCAGCGCCGACTCCTCGCCGAGCGCCTCGACGAGCTCCTCGGGGGTGGACCGGCCCGGCCGGGCCACCAGCGTGACCTCGGGCCGCTCGTTGTCGGCCTCCAGGAGGTCCTCGATCCCGGCGCGCCCGCCGCCCAGGGCGTCCCACAGGGCGCTGACCACCCAGCGGGGGTGGGAGTGGTAGACGGCGAGGTGCTCCTCGGCGTCCTCCTCGTACGGGGGCGCGACCCGCTCCAGCCAGGCGTCCAGGTCATGGGCGGCGATCTTGCGCAGGACGGCGTTCACGAACTTCGCCCGCCCGTCGCCGAGGACCACCCGGGCCAGCTCCACGCTCGCGGAGACCGCCGCGTGCGTGGGGATGCGGGTGCCCAGCAGCTGGTGCGCGCCGAGCGACAGCACGTCCAGGACCGGCGGGTCGACCTCGCGCAGCGGCCGGTCGACGCAGGCCGCGATGATCGCGTCGTACGTGCCCTGGCGGCGCAGGGTCCCGTAGACCAGCTCGGTGGCCAGGGCCGCGTCGCGGGCCTGGAAGGACTCGTTCTGGCGGGCCTTCTTCAGCAGGGGGGGCAGGACGAGGTTCGCGTACGCGTCGCGCTCGTCCACCGCCCGCAGCGCCTCGAAGGCCAGCATCCGGACGGGGTCCTTCTGGGGCCGGCGGTAGGGCTTGGCCGGCCGGCCGCCCGCGGCGGGGCTGCGACGGGGCTGGGGGGACTTTTCGCTCACGTGGAAGGTGCTCCGGAGGTACGAGGTGCTACGGGGTTCTGCCGTGGACCGGGGTGCTGCCGGCGCCCCCGGGCCGGGGCGCGGATGGGATCAGCCTACGTCGGCCGCGCCCAGGCGCTCACCGGGAGCGATGCGCACCCCGCGGGCCCAGTCGGCGCCCTTCATCGGCTTCTTGCCCTGCGGCTGGACCCAGAGCAGCTCGACGGCGTGGGAGCCGGTGCCCACGTACACGTTGTTCTTGGCCGGGGCCGGCACGCCCGGCGCGAGGTCCGTGCGGTCGGGGACCAGGCCGACGGAGATCAGCTTGAGGCGCTCGCCGCGGAAGACGGTCCACGCGCCCGGCGCCGGGGTGCAGCCGCGCACGACGCGGTCGACGCGCAGCGCGGGGGCGTTCCAGTCGACGCGGGCGTCCTCGACGGTGATCTTCGGCGCGAGGGAGACCCCCTCGGCGGGCTGCTCGACGGCGCGCAGGGTGCCGTCCTCGATGCCGTCCATGGTCGCGGTCAGCAGGCCGGCGCCGGCGAAGGCGAGGCGGGTCAGCAGGTCGCCGCTGGTGTCGGTCGGACGGATCTCCTCGGTGAGGACCCCGAAGACCGGGCCGGTGTCGAGCCCCTCCTCGATCCGGAACGTGGAGGCCCCGGTGACCTGGTCGCCGGCCATGATCGACTGCTGGACGGGCGCGGCGCCGCGCCAGGCGGGCAGCAGCGAGAAGTGCAGGTTGACCCACCCGTGGACGGGGATGTCGAGGGCGCTCTTGGGGATCAGGGCGCCGTAGGCGACGACCGGGCAGCAGTCCGGGGCGATCTCGCGCAGCCGCTCCTGGAACTCCGGGTCCCGCGGGCGCACCGGCTTGAGGACCTCGATGCCGGCCTCCTCGGCGCGCTCGGCGACCGGGCTGGCGACCAGCCGCCGGCCCCGGCCGGCCGGTGCGTCGGGCCGGGTGACGACGGCCGCGACCTCGTGCCGCCCGGAGGCGATCAGGGCGTCCAGGGCGGGCACGGCGACCTCGGGGGTGCCTGCGAAGACGAGCTTCACTGGGGTCCTACCTCGCTATCTCGGCGTCAGCAGCGGTCCAGTCTAGGGGGCGGGGTCCGCCGGACCCGCCTGCGGGATCGGGGGCGTACGCACACACGCGCGCCTCTCGCATATGCCGACACGCCCCCAGGGCGTGACCTGGGGGCATGTCGGCGCGTTGGTCAAGAGAGATTGACCGAAACGGGCCGCGATTCTGAACGGTGTCTGCGGCCCGATCCGCTCTTCAGCACCGGTTCGAGAGGCTTCTCCATGGCCGACCACGCCACCCATGACGCCCAAGCACGGGCCAGTCTGCACCTCCTGGTGCGGGACATCGAGCGGGTTCGCCGGCAGGTGGACGCACTGCGCACGCTCACCGCCCAGCTCGGCAACGTCTACCGCCCGCGCCGCTCCGGGCCCTCCACGGGCTTCGTCGTCTACGGCCGGGCGCCCGCGCCCACCGTCCGGCTCGCCCAGGAGCTGCGGGACAGCGTCGAGACGCTCGTCACCGCGGCGGTGGACTTCGACCGCTCCCTCGGCTTCTCGTGGGACGCGGTCGGCTCGGCGCTCGGCGTCACCAAGCAGGCCGTGCACCGCCGCTACGGGGCGCGGCGGGCGGCGCAGGCCGCGGAGGCGGCGGAGCCGCTGGCCGAGGGCACCACGACGCGGACGCTGGGACCGCTGCCCACCATCCCGGCGGCCCGGTCCGTACCGCCGCAGCCGGTCCGCGAGGACAGCCAGGCAGCTGCCGTTCAGGCGCCCCGCCAGTCGGCCTTCCCGGGGCCCCGCAACGGCTGACCGGCCCCCGCCGCCGGGACGCCGACCCCCGACGGCACCGGCCCCGCCGCCCGACTCCGGGTGGCGGGGCCCTGCGGGCTGTCCTCGGCTCCGCGCAGCGGCGCCACCCGTACGCGCCGGGCGGCCTCAGCCTCAGCCGATGTCGGGCGGATCGATCCGCACCCGTACCGCGTCGGCGACCGGCACGCCCCGGGCCATACGGGCCGCCTGGGCCGTCTTCAGCGCGGCGGCCAGCGCCGCACCGCTCCCCGGCGGAACCCGGATCAGCGCCCGCTCCCCCGGCGACGCCTCCCCCCGCCGCCCCGGCAGCGGAACCGGCCCCAGCACCTCCGCGTCCGGCGGCAGCGCGGCGGCCGCCAGGAAGGCTTCCAGCGCCTCCCCGCGCCCCGCCACCGCCGCCATCCGCGAGACCGGGGGGAACCCGAGCTGGGCCCGCTCCGCGAGTTCCCGAACGGCGTGCCCGACGGGATCCCACCGCACCAGGGCCTGTACGGGCCGCAGCGTCGGCTCGGCGACCACCACGACCTGGCCGTCGGCCCGCACCAGCGAGGCGGCCGCGATCCAGCGGCGCAGTGCCTCCTCACCCGCCCGCAGGTCGGGCCGGGTCAGCATCGCCCAGCCGTCCAGCAGCAGCGCCGCCGCGTACCCGGCGCCCGCCGCGACGGGTTCGGCGCCCGGGGTGGACACCACCAGCGCCGGGCGGTCCGGCACCTCGTCGAGGACGTGGTCGCGCCCCGAGGTCCGTACGGGCACGGCCGGGAAGGCACGGCCCAGCTCCTCCGCGGTCCGCCGCGCGCCCACCACCTGCGCCCGCAGCCGGAAGGAACCGCATTCCTCGCAGTGCCAGGCCGGCTCGGCCCGCCCGCACCAGCCGCAGTGCAGCTCCCGCTCGTCGGGGGCCTCCAGCGGACCGGCGCACACGGTGCAGCGGGCGGGGGTGCGGCAGCGCTCGCACGCCAGCCGGGGCGCGTAACCCCGCCGGGGCACCTGGACCAGTACGGGCCCGCTCTTGAGGCCCTCCCGTACGGTCTCCCAGGCCAGGCTCGGCAGCCGCGCGGCGCGGGCCGCCCCGTCGCGGGCCAGCAGCTCGTCACCGATGGTCCGGACGCGGGGGGCGGCGGCGCGCACCGTCTCGCGGTCGGCGGTCAGCGGCCGGGCCCAGCCGGACTCGACCAGCTGCGCGGCCTCGACGGTGCAGCTGGTGCCGCCGGCGAGGAAGGCGCAGCCGTCGGTCACCGCGCGCAGTTCCAGCACCTCGCGGACGTGCGGGAAGGGGGCGTGGTCGTCGCTGTGGCTGGAGTCGCCGTCGTCCCAGACGGCCACCAGCCCGAGGTCCCGTACGGGCGCGAACATCGCGGCCCGGGTGCCGACCACGGCCCGGACCGAGCCACGGTTGACGGCCAGCCACTCGCGGTAGCGCTTCTCGGGCCCGGAGTCGGCGGTCAGCAGGGCGTGCCGCCCCTCGCCGAGCAGGGCGGTGAGGGCGGCGTCGACCCGGGCGGCGGTGCGCCCGTCGGGGACGACGGCCAGGGCGCCTCGGCCGGAGGCGAGGGTGGCGGCCATCGCCCGGGCCAGCTCGTCGGCCCAGCCGGGGCCGGGCAAGGCGGTCCACACCGCCCGGGGGGTGCCTCCTGCGGCCAGGGCGCGCAGGAAGGCGGGCCCGGCGCCGTACCGGGTCCAACCGCCGGGCTCGGGGGCGGGCGGCGGGGGCAGCGGGTCCGGGGAGGGCTTGGCCTCGGCGCGGGCGTTGCGCGGGGGCAGGGCCAGCTGGAGGACGTCGGCCAGGCTGCCCGCGTACCGGTCGGCGACGGCCCGGGCGAGGGCCAGCATGCGGGGGCCGAGGACCACCTCGGGCGAGACGACCTGGGCGAGCGCGGCCAGCGCGCCCTCGTAGTCGGACTCGGCGCGCCGCTCGACGATGAAGCCGTCGATGAGGCCCCCGCCCTCACGGCGGCCGCCGTGCACCCGGTGGGCGCCGGCGCCGAAGCGGACCCGGACGCGGACGCCGGGCCGGGCCGCCTCGGAGAGCTCGGCGGGGACGGCGTAGTCGAAGAGCCGGTCGAGGTGGAGCACGCCCTTGTTGACGAGGACGCGGGCCACCGGGAGTTCCTCGGCGAGGGCGGCGCCGCGCCAGGTGCGCGGCTTGGCCTTGGGCGCCTTGGCCTTCGCCTCGGCGACCATCCCCCGGATGAGCGCGAGCTGCTGCGGCGGGCCGCCGGGGCCGTCTGCGTCGGGTGCGTTCTCGCTGCTCACAGCAGCATTCTTACCAAAGGGCACCGACAGTGGGGCCCTCCCGAGGTCCCGGCGGGCGGCGGCGGTACCGCGGTCCTTCAACGCCGGGCTCGCGCCCGGCTCCAGATGAAGCCGTCACCCCTCGCACCGGGAGGGCTCGCGCAGCCTATGCGGAGCGGCCGGGGGCCGCAACGCGATACCGCCCCGGACCTGCGGGTCCGGGGCGGCATCGGGGTGGAGCGGGTGCCGGTTACAGGCCGGCGGCGGTGCGGAGGGCGTCGACGCGGTCGGTGCGCTCCCAGGTGAAGTCGGGGAGCTCGCGGCCGAAGTGGCCGTAGGCGGCGGTCTGGGCGTAGAT
>NZ_JBBDHD010000001.1:0-179918 GCF_044129415.1 Streptomyces racemochromogenes | reverse complement strand
AACGGGTGGAGCTGACTGGTACTAATAGGCCGAGGGCTTGTCCTCAGTTGCTCGCGTCCACTGTGTTAGTTCTGAAGTAACGAACTCGCCATGTTCCGGCTTGAGTTCAACTTCATAGTGTTTCGGTGGTCATAGCGTTAGGGAAACGCCCGGTTACATTCCGAACCCGGAAGCTAAGCCTTTCAGCGCCGATGGTACTGCAGGGGGGACCCTGTGGGAGAGTAGGACGCCGCCGAACAATCATTGTGGGAAAGCCCCGCACCAGCTCTGGTGCGGGGCTTTTCTGCGTTTACGGGCTCGGGCGCGGATATCGCGTTGACCTGCGGTGATCGGCACGTTTGGATGCGTGGCTATGGAGCAGCAGAAGCAACAGCATGTGATCCGGGCCGTGCGGGCCGACGAGTGGGAGAAGGTCAAGGGGCTGAGGCTGGACGCCCTGCGTGATCCCGTCGCGTCGCTGGCCTTCCTGGAGACCCTCGACCAGGCATCCGCCAAGCCCGACGAGTTCTGGCAGGACCGGGCGGCCGGCGCGGCGGAGGGCGTGCACGTCGCGCAGATCATCGCCGAGGCACCCGACGGGCAGTGGGACGGCTCCGTGTCCGTGTTCATCGAGGACGCCGGGACCAGCGATTTCCTCGGCCGTGTCGTCGACGTCGATCAGGCGCATGTCGTCGGGGTGTTCGTGCGGCCCGAGCAGCGGGGAAGCGGCCTCACCGACGCCCTGTTCGAGGCGGCGCTGGCGTGGGTGTGGGGGCGGGAGGAGCCGGTGCTGGACCGGGCGAGGCTCTTCGTGCACGAGGACAACGAGCGGGCCGCCGGGTTCTACCGGCGGTTCGGGTTCCGTCCGACCGGGCTGGTGGTCCCCAAGCCGGACGACCCGTCCGCGAAGGAGCACGAGTACGTCTTCACGCGGCCTTAGGCCGGCCACTCCGGCCAGCGGGCGCGCGCCTGTTCGCGGCTGCGGCACAGGGCGAGGAGCGGGAGCTTCTCGTCGTGCTCGTGGAGGAGATCGGGGAGCTGGGGGACGGGGGCGACGGCCGCCACGTCCTCCAGGACCAGCGTCATTGGTGGGTCGAGCCGACCGTGGGATGACCGTGCGGCCATGCGGCGGCCGTGCTCGACCACGTGCGAGGCGAGTGCGGTGAGCAGGGGCATCGCGCCCGGGCGGGTGCGGGGGTCCTCCAGCGGTTCACCCACTACGTAGAGGGTGCCCCCTTCGGCGGCGAACGATGCGAGCGTGAGGGCGTCCGTTCGGTGCGGGTTGCATGCCTCGCGGATGTGGACCGAGGTCAGGCAGGCGAGGGCACGGGCCGTCAGGTACTGGGCCTGCTCGCGGCGTTCCGGGTGGGCGATGAGGGCGCTTTCGAGTTCGCCGGCGGCACCCGGGGCCGCCTGGGGGTGGGTCCGCAGGATCCGTACCGGTTCCTGGGAGCCGTTGCCCTGGGCCCAGCGGGCCAGTTGCTTGAAGGGGAGGCCGTCGAGGGCGGCTGCCTGGAGCCAGCTGCGCAGGAGGGTCTCCGCGGTGTCGGCGACGGCCGCGTCGAGGCGGGCCTGGGGGCGTACGGGGGCCAGCAGTGCGATCGCGCGGGCGGCGGCGGTGTCCCGGTCGGCGCATCCCTCGGCGGGGTTCCAGTGCAGGCGGGCCGGGGTGTCGCACAGGTGCGCGGGGTCGTAGAGGAGGACCGGGCCGAGCTTGGCGCGGGCGTCCTTGGTGTCCTGCCAGACGGCCGGGGAGGAGGTGACCACCAGGACGGCGCCCTCGGCGGCGGAGACGGCCTGGACGGCGAGGCGGCGGCGTTCGGCCGGGGGCGCGTAGGCGAGGCGGTGTGCCGTCGGTTGCGGTGTGGCGGCCCGGGCGGCGGGTGCGTAGCCGAAGCCGTAGCGGTAGGCCTCCTGGGCGGGGGCGGCCGGCGGGGCGGTACGGGCCGGGGCGTGCGCGGGGGCCGGGGCGGAGACGGGGGCGTGCGCGGCGGGCAGCGAGCCGGCCGGCCGCGCGGGGGCGGGTACGGCGGGGGGTGCCGTGGTCGGCCCGTGCGGAGGGTGTGAGGGCCCGGCGGCCGGGTGTGGGGCGCCGGGTGTCGGGTACGGACCCGGGGCGGAGCCGGCGGGGCCCCTTGCCGTGAGGGGGGCGGCTTCGGGAATCCGGTGAGGGTCGCCGTCCGAGCCGGGGGTGGAGGCGGGGTCCCGGGGCGGGGCCGTGCCGTCGGCCGGGCCGGGGACGGGGTCCGGAGGCAGGTGGGCCGTGTGCGCGTCGGGGTGGGGTGCGGAGCCCGTACGGGGGCCGGAGAGGGCCGTGGTGCTGCGACCGCGGTCGCGGGTGGCCGGATCGGCGGCGTCGTACGGGGAGTGCGTGGCTGTGGCCGGGGCCCGGTCCGTTCGCGGGGTGGCCGGGCGGGTGTCCCCGTCCGGACCCGGGCCCGCGGCTGGAAGGGAGTCCGGGCCGTGGGCCGGTGGGCGGCCCGCGGGGGTGGTCCGGCGGGGGTGGTCGTCGGACGCCGGGTCCGGGTTCGCCGTCGGGGCGGTGGCTTTCGCCCGGGTACGGCGACGGGCCTTCGCGCGGGTCACCACGCCCAGGGTGAAGATCGTCAGGACCAGCAGGACCAGGAGCTGGCTGATGAACAGGCCCCAGAACAGGCCCCAGCCCGAGAGGGCCGTGGGGTCGGTGTCCGGCCAGGCGCCGGGGACGTCGTGCGGTTGCGTTATCAGGGCGCGGACCGCCCCCGGGGTGCGGGTGAAGGTCACCGTGGCCGGCCAGGCGCCCTTCGCGAAGAGGGCGGCGAGGCCGGTGGCCGACCAGACCAGGACGGCCAGGCCGAGGAGGAAGGCCAGGAGGCCGACCAGTACTCCGTCGGGGATGCCGCCGCCGCGTGGGCGGGCCTCCGTACCTCTGGGGTCGTGCATGTCGGTCAGGCCACCGTGGTCGCGGATCCGGGGCCGGTGCCCCGCTGGCGTTCGATGTACAGGGCGCGCTCCTCCGCTTCGAGTTCCGCGGCCAGCAGGTCGTCGGGGAGCTGCTGGGGCGTGGAGGACTCCGTCATCGCGCGGTCGGTGTAGACGAGGGGGCGTTCGGTCTCGGTGATCAGGTGTTTGACGACCTGGACGTTGCCGTTGACGTCCCAGACGGCGATGCCGGGGGTGAGGGTCGGGATGATCTCGACCGCCCAGCGGGGGAGGCCGAGGACGCGGCCCGTGGCGCGGGCCTCGTCGGCTTTCTGGGCGTAGATGGTGCGGGTCGAGGCCATTTTGAGGATGGCCGCGGCCTCGCGGGCGGCGGCTCCGTCGACGACGTCGGAGAGGTGGTGGACGACGGCGACGAAGGACAGGCCGAGGCGGCGGCCGAACTTCAGCAGGCGCTGGAACAGCTGGGCCACGAAGGGGCTGTTGATGATGTGCCAGGCCTCTTCGACCAGGAAGATCCGTTTTTTCCGGTCCGGGCGGATCCAGGTGTGTTCCAGCCACACGCCGACGATCGCCATGAGGATGGGCATGGCGATGGAGTTGCGGTCGATGTGGGAGAGGTCGAAGACGATCAGGGGGGCGTCGAGGTCGATGCCGACCGTCGTGGGGCCGTCGAACATGCCGCGCAGGTCGCCGTCGACGAGGCGGTCGAGGACGAGGGCGACGTCGAGGCCCCAGGCCCGGACATCGTCTATGTCGACGTTCATCGCGAGGGCGGATTCGGGTTCGGGGTGGCGCAGCTGCTCGACGATGTCGGTGAGGACGGGCTGGCGGTCCTGGATGGTGTCGACGACGTAGGCGTGCGCGACCTTGAGGGCGAAGCCGGAGCGTTCGTCCAGGCCGTGGCCCATCGCCACCTCGATGATGGTGCGGAGCAGCGCGAGCTGGCCGGTGGTGGTGATCGCCGGGTCGAGGGGGTTGAGGCGGATCCCGTCGTCGTTGGCCGCGATGGGGTCCAGGCGGATGGGGGTTATCCCCAGCTGCTGGGCGATGAGGTTCCACTCGCCGACGCCGTCCTCGCCCTGGGCGTCGAGGACGACGACCTGGCGGTCGCGGAAGCGGAGCTGGCGCAGGACGTAGGTCTTTTCCAGGGCGGACTTGCCGTTGCCGGATTCGCCGAGGACGAGCCAGTGGGGGGCGGGGAGCTGCTGGCCGTAGAGCTGGAAGGGGTCGTAGATGTAGCCCTTGCCGCTGTAGACCTCGCGTCCGATGATCACACCGGAGTCACCGAGGCCGGGGGCGGCGGTGGGCAGGTAGACGGCCTGGGCCTGGCCGGTGGAGGTGCGGACGGGCAGGCGGGTGGTCTCGACCTTGCCGAAGAGGAAGCTGGTGAAGGCGTCCGTCAGCGCGGACATGGGATCTCGCATGGCGGCTCTTCCTTCCGGCTAGCGTCGGATGCCGGTGGCGAACGGCAGGGTGTTGACGAAGGCGCGGTGGTGCTCGCGGTCGCACCATTCGAGCTTCAGGTAGGACTTGCCGGCGGAGGCGCGGATGGTGCGCTTGTCGCGGGCGAGGGCTTCGGGGGAACGCGAGGACACCGTGATGTACCCGACGAGGTTGACCCCGGCAGCGCCGCTGGCGAGATCTTCACCCCTTTGGTCGAGCCGGCCGTGGGCGGCGATGTCGCGGGGGTCGACGGTGCGGTTCATCTTGGCGGCGCGGGAGGCGTCGGCCTCGTCGTTGGTCTTCTCCGTCAGCATGCGCTCGATGGCGATCTCGGTGGGTTCGAGGTCCATGGTGACGGCGACGGTGCGGATGACGTCCGGGGTGTGGACGAGCAGGGGGGCCAGGAAGTTCACGCCGACGGGGGTCATCGGCCATTCCTTGATCCACGCGGTGGCGTGGCACCAGGGGGCGCGGGTGGAGGATTCGCGGGTCTTGGCCTGGAGGTAGGTGGGCTCCACGGCGTCGAGCTCGGCGGGCCAGGCGTTGCGCTTGGTCATGGCCTGGATGTGGTCGATCGGGTGGTCCGGATCGTACATGGAGTGCACGAGGGAGGACAGGCGTCCCTGGCCGAGGGGCTGGCGCACGCGGATGTCGGCTTCGGCGAGGCGGGCGCAGATGTCGGTGAGCTCGCGGGCCATGACGATGGCCAGGCCCGCGTCGCGGTCGAGCTTGTGGCCCTTGGTGCTGCCGGCGCGGGCGATGGTGGTGGCCTCGGCGGCGAGCTCGCGGGTGTAGTGCATGCAGGCGACGAGGTAGGCGCGGTGCTGCTCCGAGGAGGTGGAGACCATCGACTGGAGCTGGTCGTAGGAGTCGCGCAGCCAGGTGGGGGCCGTGCTGTCTCCGCGCTGGGCGACGTCCTTGGCGTGGGCGTCGGGGTCGGCGGGGAGGGTGCGGGCGAGCATCTGGAGGCGGGTGACGAAGCCGTCGCCGTTGGCGACGTGCTTGAGGAGGGTGCCGAAGCGGTCGACGAGGGCTTCCTGGTCCTCGCTGTCGCGCAGGCCGACGCCGGGGCCCTCGATCTCGATGGCGGCGGTGACGGTGCGGCGGTCGGCGTGGAGGAGGACGGCGATCTCGTCGGGGCCGAAGGGGGCGGCGAGCCAGTTGATGCGGCCGATGCCGGGGGGTGGGCCGACCTCGACCTCGCGGCCGTCGGCGGCGCGGGTGCCGGCCTCCATGGCGGCCGAGCGGTAGGTGGTGCCGCGGCGCAGGGTGCGCTTGTAGCTGCGGTTGATCTCGAACCACCGGTAGAAGGTGCGGCCCTTGTAGGGGACGTACACGGCGGCGAGGGCGAGCAGCGGGAACCCGGCGAGGGTGACGATGCGCAGGGTGAGGTCGGGGACGAGCAGTCCGCTCATCATGCCGAGGAACGCGCCGACGATGATCAGGGCGATCTCGCCGCTTTCGCGGTTCTTGCCGACGATCGCGTTCGGCCGGGCCCGGCCGATGAGATACGTGCGGCGGGGCGCGACCGGGTGGAGCTGGTGGGACTGGGTCGTCAACGCCCGTCACCTCCTGTGTTCCTCGTACTCGTACTCGTGCTCTGGCCAGTGCGGGGCGGGGGTGCGGCGGGAGGGAGGTTTCCGCCGGCGGATCCGCCGCCGGAGCCGCGGCTGCTGTGGGCGGCCATGCCTCCGGAGATCTGGTTGGCGTCGCCGCCGGTGGAGCCGCCGCCTCCGGCGCGGTGGGCGCCGCCGCGGCTGCTGTGGGTCTTGATGCCCTGGGAGACGAGGGAGGCCGGGGAGCTGATGACGGCGGCGGCCTGGGCGCCGTCGGTGGCCTGCTTGCGGTTGCTGCGGGCGGAGGCGATCTCGTCGCCGAAGCCGGGGACGAAGCGGTAGATCATGGCGGAGGCGAAGATCGCCAGGAGGATGATGGCGAGGCCGGAGACGACGGCGGAGAAGGCGTTCGGGCCCTTGTCGCCGGCGAGGGCCCCGGCGAGGCCGAGGACGATGACGATGACCGGCTTGACGAGGATGACGGCGATCATGATGCCGGCCCAGCGGCGGACGTGGCCCCACATGTTGCGGTCGACGAGTCCGGCGTAGACGACGGTGCCGAGGAGGGCGCCGACGTAGAGCAGGGCGGCGCGGATGACGAGCTCCAGCCAGAGGACGCCTGCGGCGAGGACGGTGACGAGGGCGACGACGATCAGCATGATCGGGCCGCCGCCGATGTCCTCGCCCTTCTTGAGGGCGTCGGTGAAGGAGCCGAAGAAGACGTCGCTCTGGCTGCCGGTGGCGGAGGCGATGACGTCGGTGACGCCGTCGGTGGCGGAGACGACGGTGTAGAGGATGAGGGGGGTGAAGGCGGAGGCGAGGACGGTCAGCCAGAGGAAGCCGATGGCCTCGGAGAGGGCGGTGGAGAGGGGGACGCCGCGGATGGCGCGCTTGGCGACGGCCAGGAGCCAGAGGACGAGGGTGAGGACGGTGCTGGCGGCGAAGACGACCGCGTACTGCTGGAGGAAGGCGGAGTTGGTGAAGTCGACGTTGGCGGTGCCCTTGACGGCTTCGCTGAGCTTCCCGACGATCCAGGCGGCGGCGTCGGCGCAGCCGCGGGCCAGGGAGGCGAGGGGGTTGAGGGCGTCGGTGGGGCTGTTCGGCGAGAGGCCGGTTCCCGCTCCGGCGCCGGGGCTCGCCCCGCCGACCTGACGCTCGCAGTCCTCCTTGAGGGGGCCGATGACGCCGTCGCACTTGGAGGGTGTCGGTGTGCCGGACGGGGACGCCGATGGGGAGCCGGAGGTGCCGGGCGTCGGGCCGGGAGCCGCATAGGCGCGGGCGGACAGCAGGACGGCCGTGGTCTGGAGGGCGGTCAGGGCCGCGGCGGCGCGGACGGTGGTGCGGGCGGCGGCCGCGCGGAGGGTGGTGCTGGTGCGGCCGGGCGTACCGGGGCTGCTACCGGGCATAGGTGAACCCTCCGAACTCCTGGACGGCCTTGCTGATGTCGTCGGACGTGGAGGCGGCGACGTCGCCGGGGACCGGGGCGGGGCCGTCCTGCTGGGTGTCGGAGGCGACCTTCCAGTCGTCCCCTGCCCAGCTCAGTTCGAACGTCCAGGTCTTCCAGGTGGTGCGCACCGGGGTGGTGGACTTGGCGCCGGACATGCCGACCAGGCCCGTGTACCAGACGGAGACCTTCGCGGTGGTGGGGCCGTAGCTCTCGATGCGAGTGCCGACCGGGACGGCGCGGGTCACGAAGGTGTTGCCCTGTGGGGCGTTGCCGTTCGCGTCGAGGCCCAGGGTGGCGAGGAAGGCCGGGGAGTACGCGGCGTCCTGCTGGGGCTTGCGCTGGGCCGCGGCCTCCGGGGTGTAGAGGGCGTCCATGAGGGCGTGGCGGGCGTCCTTCTTGAGCATGCCGTCGGAGCCCAGGGCGACCGTGTAGTTCGCGGCTGCCGATTGGGCGCCCTGTTCGTCGTGGGCGAAGCCCTTGGGGATGCCGGCGGACTTGGTGGTGACCGGGGCGGTGCCCGTGGGGGCCGTCGCGTTGGTGGCCGGGGGTTTGTCGGAGGTGGTGTCCCGCGGGGTGTCGTGGGAGCGGTTCGCGAACGCGATGGCGGCGATGAGCAGGACCACGACCCCGACCACCGTGATCAGCCCGCGTGAGGCGCGGGGGGTGCGGCGGGGGGTGCCGTAGGCGTCGGAGGGGGAGTCCGGGAGGCGGGTACGGGTCTGGCCCGTACCGCCCACTCCGCCGTGGCCGGCGCCCCCGCCGTACTGGTCGTCGTTGCTCATTGCCTGTCGTCCGCCCCCTCCGCGTCGTACGACGGTAGCGCTCGTTTCCGCGCACGCGCGGTGTGGTGATTCCTCATCAGGGTGCGGCCGCCCGCGGTGGTTCTGCTAGACGGCCATTCCGTAGACGATCGTGAAGAGCGTGCCGAGGGAGCCGATGATGAAGACTCCGGTCAGGCCGGCCACGATCAGGCCCTTGCCCTGTTCCGCGCTGAAGGTGTCGCGCAGTGCGGTGGCGCCGATGCGCTGCTTGGCGGCGCCCCAGATGGCGATGCCGAGGCAGAGGAGGATCGCCACGGCCATGATGACCTCGATCATGACCTTCGCTTCGTTGCCGAGACTGCCGAACGGCCCCCAGTTCGGGGCGATTCCGCCGATGATGGTGGTGATGTCGCCCTTTTCGGCTGCCAGGATCATGTAACTCACCGCCCCTGTATGGGTAGTTCCGGTAGCCCGTGCCCGATGGCAGGGGTCACGCACTATCTTCGCTGATGAAACGTCGGCCGTCGTCGACTTGGCCGGTCTCTTTACCCGATGTCCCGGGTTTCGGGCCGTGCGTGCGGGTGCGTGGGGGTATGGGTGCGCACGGGTGTGCGCGGGTGTGCGGTCGTACGCATGGCCTGACCTGGTCACTCTGTGTATCACGGGGGGTGACCTCGGGCAATGACTGGCGGCCCGGGTGGTGGCGCGCCGTGGTGGTGGTGCGGTCGCGGCGCTCGGGGGGCGTGTGGGTGCGCGCGGGGCGCACGGGGGTGGGGTGGGCGCCCCGGGGGCCGGAGGTGGGTCAGGCCCAGTGGGCGGGGCGGCTGAGGGTGGGCGGGATCCGGGTGTGCGCGTCGCCCTGGGCGGCGGCCAGTTGGGGCTGGGTGAGGAACAGGGTGTCGCGGAGGTCGGCGCCGCGGAGGTTCGTGTCGCGGAGGTCCGCGCCGATCAGGTCGGCGCCGCGGAGGTCGGCGCGGCGGAGGTCGGCGGCGATCAGGTAGGCGCCGCGCAGGTTGGCCCCGCGCAGGTCGGCTCCGGAGAGGCGGGCGCCCATCAGGTCGGCGCCGCGGTGGTTCTTCCTGCGGCCCGGGGCCTTGGCGCGGGCCAGCTCGCTGGTCTCCAGGAGGAGGACGTTGATCTCCTGGCGGAGGGCCGGGACGTCGAGGGCGGTGAGGGCCGCCGCGTCCGCGCGGGTGAGGGCCTCCGTCTTCGTGAGGAGTTCGCGCAGGGCCGGGTGGAGCGGGGCGGCCGCCGGGACGGCGAGGGCGGCGGACACGTAGAAGAGCAGTTCGTGCATCTGGCGCATGACCGGGAAGGCGTCGAACATCGCCTGCCGGGTTTCGGGGTGGGTGCGCCAGTCGCGGCCCTCGAAGGTGACCTGGGAGATCTGCTGGCCCGCGCCGAAGCAGTCGAAGACCGTGCAGCCCTGGAACCCCTGGTCCCGCAGGCGGGTGTGGATGCCGCAGCGGAAGTCCTGCCGGAGGTTCTTGCAGGGGGTGCCGGCGGACTTGTTCACGGCGAAGTCGGCCGACTTCGCGAAGGGCAGGGCGACGCAGCAGAGCGCGAAGCAGTTCGCGCAGTCGGCCTGGAGGACGGGGAGGGCGCGGCGGGGGGAGCTGGACACCCGTCCATTGTCGCTTGAGCGGGGGTTGATCCGTGGACGGGGGGCGGTGAGCATCCGTGCATGACAGAAGTGATCGCGGTTGCCGTCATTACGCTGCTCGCCGTCGTCAGTCCGGGTGCGGACTTCGCGATGGTCGTGCGGAACAGTTACCTGTACGGGAGGTCCACCGGCCTGTTCGCGGCGGCCGGCGTCGCGGCGGGGGTGCTGGTGCACGTCTCGTACACCATGCTCGGGGTGGGGCTGCTGATCGCCTCGTCGACCGCCCTGTTCACGGCGATCAAGCTGGCGGGGGCGGCGTACCTGGTGTGGATCGGGATCCGTACCTTCCGGGCGCGGGCCGAGCTCACCGTGGACCTGGAGTCGAAGCCGGAGCTGACGCGGCTGGGGGCGCTGAGGAGCGGGTTCCTGACGAACGTGCTCAATCCGAAGACGACGCTGTTCGTCGTGTCCACCTTCACGCAGGTGGTGGATCCGGACACGGCGGCCTGGCAGCAGGCCGGGTACGGGCTGTTCATGTCGGGTGCGCACCTGGTGTGGTTCGGGGCGGTGGCGCTGTTCTTCTCCCACTCGGCGCTGCGCGAGCGGATGCTCAGGGCGCAGAAGGCGCTGAACCGGGCCATCGGGTCGGTGCTGGTGGGGCTCGGGGTCGGGCTGGGGCTGGCCCGGTGAGGCGGGTGGGGTGAAGGGGCTGGTGCCGCGGATTACCTGTGGGTAGCGTGCGGCGGCATGGGTGCTGAGGACGGGGCCGGCGGGGCCGGCGGGTTCTACGAGCGGATCGGCGAGGGGCGTTTCCGGGCCACCGGGGCGACGCGCGGGCCGTGGGACCCGGACGCGCAGCACGCGGGGCCGCCGGCCGCGCTGCTCGGGCGGGCCGTGGAGGAGCGGCCGGGGGCGCGCGGGGACATGCGGGTCGCCCGGATCACGTACGAGGTGCTGCGGCCGGTGCCGATCGGGGAGCTGGCGGTCACCACGTCGGTGCTGCGGGCCGGGCGGGGCACCGAGCTGGTCGAGGCGGCCCTCACCCCGGCGGGCGCGGACGCCCCGGTGATGCTGGCGCGGGCGCTGCGAATCCGGGTGGCGGGGGAGCCGGTGCCGGCGGTGGCCGAGGGGGCGCGGGTGCCGCCTCCGGGGGAGGCGGCGGTGACGCCGTTCTTCCCGGTGCCGTGGGAGACGGGCTACCACACCGCGATGGAGGCCCGGTTCACGCGGGGCGCCTTCACCGAGCCGGGGCCGGGGACCTGCTGGATGCGGATGCGGGTGCCGCTGGTCGCGGGGGAGGCGGTGCGGCCGCTGGACCGGGTGCTGGTCGCGGCCGATTCGGGGAACGGGATCGGGGCGGTGATGGACATCGGGCGGTACGTCTTCGTCAACGGCGACCTGACCGTCCACCTGCACCGGCACCCGGTGGGGGAGTGGGTGTGCGTCGAGGCCCGGACGAGCGTGGACGCGGGCGGCATCGGTCTCGCGGACGCGCGGCTGCACGATGAGAAGGGGCCGATCGGGCGGGGGGCGCAGAGCCTGTTCGTGGCGCCGCGCTGACGCCCAACCCCCTTTCCGGGCTGCGGAGTCCGTATGGCACCCTCGTGCGGATGGAGGCATTGAGGGATACCGACCCGGCCCGGATCGGGGCGCAGACCCTGCTGGCCCGACTGGGGGCCGGGGGCATGGGACAGGTGTACCTCGGGCGCTCGCCGGGGGGCCGGCTGGTGGCCATCAAGGTGATCAAGGAGGAGATCACCGGGCACCCCGAGGCGCTGGCGCGCTTCCGGCGGGAGGCGGAGACGGTCCGCGCGGTGCGCTCCGCCTACACGGCGAACCTGATCGACGCGTCGCTGGCGGCGCCGCCGTACTGGCTCGCCACCGAGTACGTGGCCGGGCCCACGCTGAGCCACGCGGTGCGCGCCTTCGGGGCCCTGCCCGCCGCGTCCTGCCGCAGGCTGTTCGCCGCGCTGGCGGAGGGGCTGGCGAGCGTCCACGCGTACGGGGTCACGCACCGGGACCTCAAGCCGCAGAACGTGATCCTCGGCGCGCAGGGGCCCCAGCTCATCGACTTCGGTATCGCCAAGGGCGTGTCCGAGACGGCCCTGACGCAGACCGGTACCGCCCCGGGCACCCCCGGCTACACGGCTCCCGAGGTGCTGTTGCGCGGGGAGGCGGCGGCCGCGGCCGACGTCTTCGCCCTGGGGGCGACGATCGCCTACGCGGCCACCGGCCGGGCGCCGTACGGGACGGGTGATCCGACGGCGGTCAACTTCCGTGCGGTGCACGGGGAGATCGACGTCGCGGGTGTGGAGCCCGAACTGGCGGCGCTGATCAGGTCCTGCGTGGTGGCGGAGCCCGGGACGCGGCCCGCTCCCGCCGAGATCATCCGCCGCTGTGCCGTGGACTCGGCGCTGGTCGACGACCCGGTGTACGCGTCGCTCACGGCGGCGGGCGGCGGTACGGGGCAGGTGCCCGGGGCGCTGCCGTCGACCATCGGCCCGGGGCTGTCGGCGGCTCCTTCCGGCTACGTGCCGACGTACGTACCCGGCGGGCCGACGGTGGAGGCGCGCAAGCGCGGTGTGCCGCGCTGGGCGGTGGCGGTGATCGCGGGGCTGCTGGTGGGCGGGCTCGGGACGGGCGGGTACCTGCTGTCCCAGGGCGGCAGGGACAAGGGGGCGCAGGCCGTCGCGCCGCCGGCCACCCCCTCCCCCGGGAAGGGGGAACCGTCCTCCGGGCAGACGGCTCCGAGTCCGGCCGCCCCGTCCGCCGGCGGCGGGGACGGGGGACCGGGGGGCGTGCCCGACCACATCGAGCCGAACAAGGTCTCCAGGGACCTGTGGACCGGCGGTGCCACGGGCGGGAGCTGCAACCTCCCCGCCGAGGAGCGGGCGGACTACCTGGCGGTCTCGGCCGTGGACGCCGACGACCCGAAGGCGCAGGCGGTCACCGGAAAGCTCAGGATCCGCGTCTACCTGAAGCCCTACAACACGGAGAAGGCGCCCTACGCCGTCTCCGTGGGGGTCAAGCCGCCGCACGAGATCGACGAGAGCACCCAGCGGCCCCTTGAGTCCTTCCGGGACTACAACCACAGCATCGGCTACGCGAGCAGGCCCGTCGATCTCAAGACCCCCGGTCCGGGCGGCGAGGTGGTCCTCACGTATCCGGACGACTTCTCCACGCAGCTCGTGGACAACGAAGGGACCCGGAAGCGGTTTCCGGCCATCCCGCTGGCCAACGATCCCGGCGACTGGACGGTGCTGGTCTACCGCGTCCGGGGCGTCAAGGAGTACAGCAGTCTCTACTGCACCGGCTTTCCGGTGAAATAGTGTCAAGACAGACTGATGAATGCACTGTCAGGCGAGCTGCAATAAGGCAGTGTTGACGGGTGCGCAAATTCTGGGTGGCAAGCGGGATCGGGATCGGCGTGTGCCTGACCTTCGTCGCGCTGCTGGTCGTCGGCACGTACTCGGCGGCGGCCGGCCTGGCGAAGGGCGGCAGGCAAGGGGCCGTCGGACTGGTCAAGGGGGCGGTTCCGGCGATCTACCAGCCGCTGGTGGAGAAGTGGGGAAACCTTTGCCCCGCGCTCAACCCGGCGATGCTGGCGGCCCAGTTGTACACCGAGAGCAACTGGAAGCCCGACGCGCTCAGCAACGCCGATGCGCGCGGCATCGCCCAGTTCATCCCGGAGACGTGGGCCACGTACGGGGTGGACGGCGACGGCGACGGGGACAAGGACATCTGGGACCCCAAGGACGCCATCCCCTCGGCCGCCACGTACGACTGCCAGCTGTCGAAGGACGTGGCGGGGGTGCCGGGCGACCAGTCGGACAACATGCTCGCCGCCTACAACGCGGGTCCCTACCGCGTCATCAAGGCGGGCGGCGTGCCCCCGATCAGTGAGACGCAGGGCTATGTGAAGGCCATCCGGTCCCTGGAGAAGAGCTTCGCCCGTCCCGTCGGTCGGGTTTCGCCCTCGCAGCAGGCCGCCGGGGCCGTGTACTTCGCGCAGAAGCAGCTCGGGACGCCGTATCTGTGGGGTGGGGACGGGACGGCCGCGGACAACGGGCGGTTCGACTGTTCCGGGTTGACCAAGGCGGCGTACGAGAGCGTGGGGGTCGAGTTGCCGCGGGTGGCCAACGACCAGTACAACGCCGGGTCCCATCCCTCGCGGAGTGAGCTGCTCCCCGGTGATCTGGTCTTCTTCTCCGACGATCTGACGAACTCTCGGGAGATCCGGCACGTCGGGCTGTACGTGGGCGGCGGCTACATGATCAACGCCCCGTACACCGGCGCCGTCATCCGCTTCGACAAGATCGACACCCCCGACTACTTCGGCGCGACCCGGGTCACCAAGGAAGGGGCCGAGGCGCTTCCGGAGCGTTCGCCGGCTGCCCCCAAGGCGTAGTCGCACTCCGTTAAGCACAGGCCCTGAGCTGCGACGATGAGTCACCTTTGGATAACGTTCACGTGATCATCCGGCGCGGAGTGGAACCATGGCCGTCAGAACGGGCGTTCCATGGACGCGGGGGTGGATCGGCGGGGGGTTTGAAGGGGGCGCACACCGTCGTGCGCCCGCACGGGACCTAGGCAGGCAAGGGGCCGCGTCACATGGCTGGACTCACGACCGGTGGGCCGAATGTGGATGTCAGCCTGCTGTACCGGATCAACGGCATCGCCCGCAGCGCCCCCGAGTGGTTCGACCGGGGCGTCGCCCTGCTCGCCTCGTACGGGCTTCCGCTCGTCATGGTCCTGCTGGTGCTGTGGTGTTGGCGCGGGGCCCGGCGCCAGGACGAGGCGGCCGCCGCCGAGTCGTTCGCCGCGCTGGTGTGGGCCCCGCTGGCCGCCGCCCTCGCGCTGCTCGTGAACGTGCCGCTGCGCGGGTTCGTGGCGCGGCCGCGGCCCTTCGTCGCGCACGAGGGCCTGGAGGTGCTCGGCGGTGCGGGCGGCGGGCCGGGCGCCGGGTTCTCCTTCGTCAGCGACCACGCCACCCTCGCGATGGCCCTCGGCATCGGGCTGTTCCTCGCCCACCGCCGGCTCGGGCTCGTCGGGATCGGGCTGGCGGTGGCCGAGGGGATGTGCCGGGTCTACCTGGGCGTGCACTACCCGACCGACGTCATCGGCGGCTTCGCCCTCGGCACCGCCGTCGTCCTCCTCCTGGCGCCGCTCGCCATGGCCGGGCTGACCCCGCTGGTACGGGCGCTCGCGCGCTCGCCGCGCCTCGGGTGGCTCGTCCGGGCCAAGGACCGGGTCGTGGCCCGGCCCGTGGAGCTGGCGCAGCGGCCCGCCGAGAGCGACCTCGCCGCCTGATCCCGCCGGCTGCTACCGGTTCCACACCGCCAGCAGGAGCGCCGCCAGCAGGCACAGGCCCGCCGCGCCGAAGCACAGCCGGACCGCCGTCGGACGCTGGCGGGGTGTCACGGGCCGCCGCCCTCCCGGCCGTTGCCCGGATGCTCGCTCTCCTCGCGGCGGTAGCGGGAGCGCAGCCACAGCCCGGTGACCACTGCCGCGGCGGTGGTGAGCCCGATGGCCAGCGCCACGTCGGCCGGCCCGTCCGCCGAGCCCACGGGACGGGCCCAGGCCGCCGCGGCCGGAGTGAGCGCGATCAGCAGGCCCCAGAGCAGGGCCACGAGGCGGGGTGCGGTTCCTGGCATGCCTCCAGCGCAACCGGTCCCCGCGCCCCCGGCCAGCCGGGACGTCCGAACGGGCGACACGCCCGGCCGCGGGGGCTTCGGGGTTACGGGGCGGCGGTGTGTCTCGTGGCGTCCCTGCGGGCCAGGTCCCGGGAGCGGCGGGCCGGGCCGGTCCAGCCGCAGCTGCACACGGCGAGGCAGAAGGAGCCCCGCTCGGCGGTGCTCGTGGTGTGTCCGGTGGGTGTCTGCGTGCCTGCCGCGGGGTGACGCGGCTCGGCCACAGCGGTAAACGGAGCGACCTGGGTCGCCTTGGTGTGCGGATCCACGACTCAACGGTACCGGGGCCGGGCCGGTGCCGGTACGGTGCCCGGCCCCTTCCGGACCGTGACGGGAAACCCCGGACCTCGTTAACCGGAGCGGGTGGGGGCCTCGGGCAAACAGCGGTCATGCGTTGGGGGTTGGCAGGCGATGGTGGTGCACCAGCACAGGCGGCGGCGACGGCGTGCGGTCGAGGCGGTGCTCGGGGTCTGCGTGGCCGTCACCGTGGCCGCGCTGGGCGGATGCGGTGCCGCGAGCGGAACGGTGGCCGGCGGCGGGGCGGGCGACGCCCGTCCCCCGGGCGACCCCGCGGCGGCGGTCCGCGGGGCCGCCGACGCGCTGGCCGCCACCGGGAGCGCGCAGGCCCGTACGGCGATGGAAATGGCCACCGGCGGGACCCGGGTGACCATCCGGGGCGAGGGCGGCGTCGACTTCCGCAAGCGGATGGGGCAACTGCTGGTGATGCTGCCCGCCGACGTGAAGGGACAGCCGGAGCACCGGCCGATCACCGAGCTGCTCGTCCCCGGGGCGCTCTACATGAAGAACCGGGGCGCCGGCGTCCCCGACGACAAGTGGGTCCGCCTCGACACGGCGTCCCTCCCCGACGGCAACCTCGTCACGGGCGGGGCCACCGATCCGCTGGCCGCCGCCGAGCTGCTGCGTGGCGCGCAGCAGGTGACGTACGTCGGCGAGAGCGACCTGGCGGGCACCAAGGTGCGCCACTACCGGGGGACGACGGACATCGGGCGGGCCGCGCAGAGCGCCTCTCCAGGGGTCAGGGAAGCGTTGCAGGCGGCGGCGAAAGGGTTCAGCAAGGACAGCGTGCCCTTCGACGCCTACCTGGACGAGGAGGGCCGCCTGCGGAAGGTCCGCCACCGTTTCACGTACGTCAAGAATGGCGTGATCGATGTCTCCTCGACGACGCTGCTGTACGGCTTCGGCATGCCGGTGACCGTCGTATTGCCCGCAGAAGGGGATATTTACGCCGGGAAGATCGCCGAGTAGCGGGCCGGAACGGCCCGGGCGGTACGTCCGGGCCATGGGTCCACTATCCGGAAATGGTCCATCCGTGTCATGCGCGGTACGAGCGGCGGTCCCTACGCTGGGAAGCCGGGTGCCGGACGTGCGATGGCGGCAGAGAGAGGTGACACGCGTGACTCCCGCAGGCGGTACGACGGTGCAGGACCACGTGGCGCTCGCCGAGATCGAGCTCTGCGGGGAGCTGATCATCGCGGCGTCGACCGCGGCCGAGGAACGGCTCAGCCAGGACCGGATCGACGAGGTGCTGATGGGGATCGGGCCGTAGCCCGACGGCGGCGCCGCTCAGCTGCGCAGGAGGCGGGCGATGGCCTTCGTGGCCTCCTCCACCTTCGCGTCGATCTCGGTGCCGCCCTTGACGGCGGCGTCCGCCACGCAGTGGCGCAGGTGCTCCTCCAGGAGCTGGAGGGCGAAGGACTGGAGGGCCTTCGTGCTCGCGGACACCTGGGTGAGTATGTCGATGCAGTACACGTCCTCGTCGACGAGCCGCTGGAGGCCCCGGATCTGGCCCTCGATCCGGCGCAGCCGCTTGAGGTGCTCGTCCTTCTGGTGGTGATAGCCGTGGACGGGAACGGCCCCGGAGCCCTCCGCCTCGATGGTCGTCATGAGTCCTCCCGTGGTCCGGTACGAGGGGGTATATACCCCTCATGGGTATAGGTTACGTCGCCCGGGCCGCAGGGGCAGGGATCCGTGCGCCCCACTCTGCCTGATGGAGGACACCCGGGGACCGCCGGTTAGCCGTGGCCGGGGGATACGCCTAGCATCAGCCTGACCGAATCCGATGCACCCCGAGGACCCCACGTGCGATTTCGTCTGACCCCCAGGGAGACGAGCTTCTACGACATGTTCGCCGCATCCGCGGACAACATCGTCACGGGCTCGAAGCTCCTGATGGAACTGCTCGGAGCGGATCCCTCCGCCCGAGCCGAGATCGCGGAGCGGATGCGTGCGGCCGAGCACGCCGGGGACGACGCCACCCACGCGATCTTCCACCAGCTGAACTCCTCGTTCATCACGCCGTTCGACCGCGAGGACATCTACAGTCTGGCCTCGTCGCTCGACGACATCATGGACTTCATGGAGGAGGCCGTCGACCTCGTCGTCCTCTACAACGTCGAGGAACTGCCCAAGGGCGTCGAGCAGCAGATCGAGGTCCTGGCGCGGGCCGCCGAGCTGACCGCCGAGGCCATGCCGCACCTGCGGACCATGGACAACCTGACCGAGTACTGGATCGAGGTCAACCGGCTGGAGAACCAGGCCGACCAGATCCACCGCAAGCTGCTCGCCCAGCTCTTCAACGGCAAGTACGACGCCATCGAGGTGCTGAAGCTCAAGCAGATCGTCGATGTGCTGGAAGAGGCCGCCGACGCGTTCGAGCACGTCGCGAACACGGTGGAGACCATCGCGGTCAAGGAGTCCTGAACCTCGTGGACACCTTCGCTCTGGTCGTGACCATCGGTGTCGCGCTCGGCTTCACGTATACGAACGGTTTCCACGACTCCGCGAACGCCATCGCGACCTCCGTCTCGACGCGGGCCCTGACCCCGCGCGCGGCGCTCGCGATGGCCGCGGTGATGAACCTCGCCGGTGCCTTCCTCGGCAGCGGTGTCGCCCACACGGTCAGCCAGGGGCTGATCGAGACGCCCCAGGGCAACCGGGGCATGTGGATCCTCTTCTCCGCCCTCGTCGGCGCGATCGTCTGGAACCTGATCACCTGGTACTTCGGGCTGCCCTCGTCCTCCTCCCACGCGCTGTTCGGCGGCATGGTGGGCGCGGCGCTGGCCGGCGGGACCGAGGTCCTGTGGGGCGGGGTGATCGACAAGGTCGTCATCCCGATGTTCCTGTCGCCGGTCGTCGGCCTGATCGTCGGCTACCTGGTGATGGTCGCCATCCTGTGGATGTTCCGCCGCGCCAACCCGCACAAGGCCAAGCGCGGCTTCCGCATCGCGCAGACGGTGTCCGCGGCCGGCATGGCCCTCGGGCACGGCCTCCAGGACGCCCAGAAGACCATGGGCATCGTGGTGATGGCCCTGGTCATCGCCGACGTGCAGGGGGCCGACGACCCGATCCCGGTCTGGGTCAAGATCGCGTGCGCGGTGATGCTGTCGCTGGGTACGTACGCGGGCGGCTGGCGCATCATGCGCACCCTCGGCCGCAAGATCATCGAGCTGGACCCGCCGCAGGGCTTCGCGGCGGAGACCACCGGCGCCTCGATCATGTTCGCCACCGCCTTCCTCTTCAAGGCGCCGATCTCCACCACCCACGTGATCACCTCGGCGATCATGGGTGTGGGCGCGACCAAGCGGGTCAACGCGGTCCGCTGGGGCGTGGCCAAGAACATCATCCTCGGCTGGTTCATCACCATGCCGGCGGCGGCTCTGGTCGCCGCGGTCTGCTTCTGGCTCGCGGACCTGGCCTTCGTCGGCTGACGCCGTCGTCGGCCGGCGCGGCCCGGTCGCGCGGCGGTACGGAAACGGGCCGGCTCCCCCCACCCAGGGGGAGCCGGCCCTCTTTCTTTCCATCCCGCGGTGGCACCGCCATGCAGCACCGCAGGACGACCGCGCGAGCGGCCCCGGCGCTTTAGCCGAAGCGGCCCGAGATGTAGTCCTCGGTCGCCTGGACGGACGGGTTGGAGAAGATCCGGTCCGTGTCGTCGATCTCGACCAGCTTTCCGGGCTGGCCGACGGCGGCGAGGTTGAAGAAGGCGGTGCGGTCGGAGACGCGGGCCGCCTGCTGCATGTTGTGGGTCACGATCACGATCGTGAACCGCTCCTTGAGCTCGCCGATCAGGTCCTCGATGGCGAGGGTGGAGATCGGGTCGAGGGCGGAGCAGGGCTCGTCCATCAGCAGGACCTGCGGCTCGACCGCGATGGCGCGGGCGATGCACAGACGCTGCTGCTGGCCGCCGGAGAGGCCGGAGCCGGGCTTGTTCAGGCGGTCCTTGACCTCGTTCCAGAGGTTCGCGCCCTTGAGGGAGCGCTCCACGATGTCCGTGAGCTCGGACTTCTTGAACTTGCCGTTCAGGCGCAGGCCCGCCGCGACGTTGTCGAAGATCGACATGGTGGGGAAGGGGTTCGGGCGCTGGAAGACCATGCCGACGGTGCGGCGCACCGCGACGGGGTCCACGTTGGAGCCGTACAGGTTCTCGTCGTCCAGCAGCACCTTGCCCTCGACGCGGCCGCCGGGGGTGACCTCGTGCATGCGGTTCAGGGTGCGCAGGAAGGTGGACTTGCCGCAGCCGGAGGGGCCGATGAAGGCCGTCACCGAGCGGGGTTCCACGGTCATCGAGATGTCATCGATGGCCTTGTGGCTGCCGTAGAAGGCGGAGAGGCCGCTGACGTCGATTCGCTTGGCCATGAGGGGTCACTTCGCTTTCATACAGTCGCGTCAGCGACCGGTCTTCGGGGCCTTCCAGCGGGCTATGCCGCGGGCCACCAGATTCAGGATCATGACGAAGGCGATCAGGACGAGCGCCGCGGCCCAGGCCCGGTCGTAGGAGGCCTCACTGCCGACCTTGTACTGCTCCCAGATGTACAGCGGGAGCGAGGACTGGGCGCCTTCGAAGGGGTTGCCGTTGATCAGCTGCGATCCGAAGACCAGCAGCATGATCGGCGCGGTCTCGCCGGCGATGCGGGCGACGGCCAGCATCAGGCCGGTGGAGATGCCGCCGATGGCCGTGGGCAGGACCACCTTGAGGATCACGCGCCACTTCGGCACACCGAGGGCCAGGGCGGCCTCGCGCAGCTCGTTCGGGACGAGCTTGAGCATCTCCTCGGTGGAGCGGACGACGACCGGCATCATCAGGATCGACAGCGCCATCGCGCCGGCGAAGCCGGAGGGGCCGAAGCCGAGCATCAGGTTCCAGGTCGTCAGGATGAACAGGCCCGCGACGATGGAGGGGATGCCGGTCATGACGTCGACGAAGAAGGTGACGGCGCGGGCCAGCTTGCCCTTGCCGTACTCGACCAGGTAGACGGCGGTCAGCAGGCCGATGGGCGCCGCGATCAGGGCGGCGAGGGCCACCTGTTCGAGGGTGCCGAGCAGCGCGTGGTAGACGCCGCCGCCCTGCTCGAAGCTGGTCACGCCGTTCATCGAGTGGCTGAGGAAGTCCGCGTTCAGGGCCTTCAGGCCGCGGCTGACCGTGGTCCACATCAGGGACAGCAGCGGCACGACCGCGAGGACGAAGCAGACCCAGACGAGGGAGGTCGCGATGCGGTCCTTGGCCTGGCGGCGGTTCTCGACGACCGCGCTGGCGGTGTAGGTGATCACGACGAACAGCAGGGCGGCGATCAGGCCCCACTGCACCTTGCTGCTCAGGTCGAAGACGAGGCCGATGGCGCTGCCGAGGACGGCGGAGGCGACGGCGATGCCGGCGGGGGCCCAGCGGGGCAGGCCGCCGCGGGTCAGGCCGGCGGGGACGGGGGACCTGCGGGCCGGTGCGGGCCGCTGGTCCGGGAGGGTGTGGCTCATCAGGCGTTCGCCCCCGAGAAGTCCTTGCGACGGGCGATGATCAGGCGGGCCGCACCGTTGACGAGGAGGGTGAGCAGGAAGAGGACGAGACCGGAGGCGATGAGCGCGTCACGGCCGAACTCGTTGGCCTCGTCGAACTTGGCGGCGATGTTCTGCGCGAAGGTGCCGCCGCCCGGGTCCAGGATGTGCCCGGAGATCAGGAAGCTCGGGGAGAGGACGGTGGCCACGGCCATGGTCTCGCCGAGCGCGCGGCCGAGGCCGAGCATGGAGGCGGAGATGACGCCGGAGCGGCCGAAGGGCAGCACCGACATGCGGATGACCTCCCAGCGGGTCGCGCCGAGGGCCAGGGCGGCCTCCTCGTTCATGCGCGGGACCTGGAGGAAGACCTCGCGGCTGACGCTCGTGACGATCGGCAGGATCATGATCGCGAGCAGGATGCCGACGGTGAACAGCGAGCGGGCGACGCCGACCTGGGTCTTGTCGAAGACGTAGGTCCAGCCGAGGTACTCGTCGAGCCAGAGGTTCAGCCCGTTCAGCTGCGGCACGAGGAAGAGGGCGCCCCAGATGCCGTAGATGATCGACGGCACGGCGGCCAGCAGGTCGACCACGTAGGCGAGGGGCGCGGCCAGCTTGCGCGGCGCGTAGTGCGAGATGAACAGGGCGATGCCGACGGCGATCGGCACCGCGATGGCCATCGCGATGACCGAGCTGACGACGGTGCCGAAGAGCAGGACGGCGATACCGAAGACGGGGGGCCGGGCGGAGGCGTTCCAGTCGAAGGTGGTGAGGAAGTTCCCCTCGTTCTTCGACAGGGCGATGCTGGCCCGGTAGGTGAGGAAGGCGGCGATCGACGCCATGATCACCAGGAGCAGGATGCCGGAGCCCTTGGAGAGCCCGGAGAAGATCTTGTCACCGGCGCGGCCGGTGGACCTTCCGCTCTTGATGACGGGCGGAGCCGTGTCTATGCGGGTGGGTGTGCTGGAAGCCATGGTCTTTCCGGTCTGTGTGGGGGGCGAGCCCCCTGGCGGCGGTGCACCGGATCCCCCGGGTGGAGGGGGAGGGTCCCCGGGTCCGGCCCGCCCGGACGGGGGCGGGCCGGACCTCGGGGGTCAGGACTGAGCCTCGTGGCTCCGGAGCCGTGGGGCCTCGCGGCCCCCGGGCTCCAGGGCCTTACGCGAGGGACTTGATGACCTCGCGGACCTTGCTGTTGATCTCGGTCGGGATGGGGGCGTAGCCGTTCTCGGTGAGGGCCTTCTGGCCGGCGTCCGAGGCGGTGTACTCCAGGAAGGACTTCACGGTGCCGAGCGTCTCGGGCTTGTTGCCCTTGTCGCAGACGACCTCGTAGGTGACCAGGACGATCGGGTACGCGCCCTCGGCCTTGGTGGCGTAGTCGAGCTTGAGGGACAGGTCCGAGCCGGTGCCGGTGATCTTGGCGGCGGAGATGGCCTTGGAGGCGTTCTCCGGGGTGGCCTTGACCGGGGCGGAGGCGCCGGTGTTCACGTCGACCGTCTTGATGTTCTGCGAGGTGGCGTACGAGAGCTCGAAGTAGCCGATCGCGCCGTCGACGGCCTTGACCTGGGAGGCGACACCGGCGGAGCCGGACGCGGCCTGGCCGCCGGGGGCCGGCCACTTCTTGGAGGCGTCGTAGGACCAGGCGTCAGGGGCGGCGGCCTTGAGGTACTTGCCGAGGTTCTCGGTGGTGCCGGAGTCCTCGGAGCGGTGGAAGGCCTGGATGGCGGTGGGGGGAAGCGTGACGCCGGGGTTCAGCTTCTTGATCGCCTCGTCGTCCCACTTCTTGATCTTGTCGTTGAAGATGTTGGCGATCGTCGCGGCGTCGAGGTTCAGCTTGTCCACGCCGGCGACGTTGAAGCCGAGGGCGATGGGGCCGCCGACCATCGGCAGGTCGATGCCCTGGCCGCCGGTGCAGATCTTCTTCGAGTCCTCGACCTGCTCGGGCTTCAGCGCGGAGTCCGAGCCGGCGAAGCCGACGGTGCCCTGGTTGAACGCGACGATGCCCTCGCCGGAGGAGGAGGACTTGTAGTTCACCTCGACGCCGGAGCAGGCGGCCATGTAGTTCTTGACCCACAGGTCCACGGCGTTCTTCTGGGCGGAGGAGCCGGAGGCGAGCAGCTTGCCCTTGGCGCCGTCGCACTTGATGTCGCCGGGGGCGGGGGCCGAGGCCTTCGGGGTGCCGTCGGCACCGGTTTTCGTGTTGTCGTCCGAGCCGCACGCCGTGAGGACCAGGGCGCCGGACACGACGAGGGCCCCGAGGGCGGAGGCACGAAGCCGGTTCTTGCGCTGAAGCTTCACTGTTCGGGTGTTCCTTCCGGGGAGCCGCCGGCCGCTTTCTGTATCGGGGCGGCGTGCGAAGAGGACTACGTGGTCGCTGGGGTGCGTAGCCGTTCATTGCCGTTCGGCTCGCACCGTGCGGTACCGAAATTAGGCAGAACAGGTGACGGGGTCGACGGGGGTTGGTGAACGGACGGTGAACCGTGTCGGACGGGCGAGTGCGGATGGGGGGTTTGTACCTGGGATTAAGCGGGCGTTATCCGCCCGTTATGGCGCTGTGACCTTCCTGTGGGGGGTGGCGGGAGGCGGGGGGCGGGTGGCCGGATTCCGCCGGTGGGGCGGGGTGAGGGAGGGGGGGGGAGAGCCTCGGGGGCGCGGGGCCGGCTGGCCGGCCGGGGTGGGGAAAGGCGGGACTTCGCTGAGCGGTCTCAGGGACCGGCTGGGGGTTTCCCGTCAGTCTCATCGTCCTTCCGCGCCGGGCCGCCCTGTCAAGGGCGCTCCTTCGTCGCGTCGCTCCGCGATGGCCTCCGGCCACCCTTGACAGCCCGACCCGCCGCGAAATGCCGAAGACTGCCGGGAAACCCCCAGAGGAACGGGACGGATGTTCCATGGACATGCGGCGGACTTGGCGACCAGGCGAGGTGGTCGGGGGCCGGCAGACCACCCGTTCGGGCCGCCGGGAATGCCCTCCGGGACGGCCCTCCGCGCCGGATCGCTACGCGCTCCTCCCGGTTTGGCGTCCGCGAGCCGTCCGGGGCCGCTGCCCGCCCCGGAGGACGATGAGATGGTCATCCGGGACGGCCCTCCGCGCCGGATCGCTACGCGCTCCTCGATTCCGGCGTCCAGCGGCCGTCTTGGGTCGAGATGCCCCGCAGATCAGCCTTTGGCCCCCCGTACCGGCCCGAACGCCGATCCGTTCGTCATGTGGTGCAGGCACCAGCCCAGGCGCCCGCCGACAGCCGGCCGCCGAGACGAGCGAAGCGCGTAGCGACCTGACGCGCCCCCGGGTCTCCGGATGACGGTCTGGTCGTCCTCTGGTGCGGGGACCGGCCCCAGACGGGGGTGGGACGCCGGAATTCGAGGAGCGCGTAGCGATCTGAGGCGCAGGGCTGCACCGGATGACGATTCCATCGTCATCCGGTGCGGGCAGCGACCCCAGACGGCTGGTAGACGCCAAGCCGGGAGGAGCGCGTAGCGATCTGACGCGTGGGGTGGGTCCGAAGGGCATTCCCGGCGGCCCGGATGCATGGTCTGCCGGCCCCCGACGACCTCGCCTCGTCCCTGATCCGGCCGCAGGTCCAAGGAAGGACCGTCCCGTTCCTTTGGGGGTTTCCCGGCAGTCCTTGTCTTTCCGGGGCGGGTCGGGCTGTCAAGGGTGGCCGGAGGCCATCGCGGAGCGACGCGACGAAGGAGCGCCCTTGACAGGGCGGCCCGAACCGGAAGGACAGTGGGACTGGCGGGAAAGCCCCAACCCTTCCCTGAGACCGCCCGGGGAGGTCCCGGCCATCGCCGGACCCGCCCGCACCCATCCACCCCCGCCCCCCTACGGCGCCGCCCTACGGCGCCGCCGGTACCGCCGCCGTCGGGGTCCACAGGGTGTGGAAGGTGAGGCGGCTGGCTTCCACCGCGTGGCGCTGGTCGGCGTGGAGGACGCCCAGGGCGTACGCCGTCGCCGGGGCGATGCGCGGGGTGCGGGCCGCCGTCGCCGAGGCGGTGGCCGCCTCCGAGGCGTCCCGGTGCTGGTTCAGGGCCTCGCTCGCCGCCGCCAGGTGGGGCTCGTACGTCCCCAGGGCCTCGCGGGCGTAGCGGTGCACGCGCAACAGGCGGCGTACCTCGTGCCAGGCGGCGTCGGCGTGCGCCGAGTACGGGGTGGAGGCGCCGGCGGCGGGGAGGGCGGCGACCGCCGCGCCCAGGCGGGTGCCGGCCATCTCCGCCAGCGGCGTCAGGACGTCGTCCGGGCGCCCGTCGGCCGCCACCGGGTCCAGCGGGACTTCCGAGGCGAGGACGGCCACCGCGTCCGCCACCGCGTGGAACCGCGCCGAGCCGAGCGCCTGGAGGGTCGCCGAGTGCGCCCGGGTGCGGGCCAGGGTGAGCTGGCGTTCCAGCAGGGCGCCCGCCCGTGCGGCGCCGACCGTCAGCGCGCCCGCGCCGGTGCCGCGCGGGGCCGGGACCTCCGGGGAGGCCGAGAGCCGCTGCAGCGCCTCCATCAGGCGGGACAGCCGGGCCGCGTACGCGTGCTCGTCCGCCAGGGTGGAGGACAGCCAGACGAGCTCGGTGCGCAGCGGGTCCGCCCAGCTCGCCTGCGTGAGGACGCGGAACGTGCTCAGGGACGAGGCGATGCGGCGCGCGGCCCCCCGCAGGCCGTGCGCCGCATCGCCGTCGTCCCCGCCGAGGGGGCCGCCCCCCGCGCCCGCCGCGCCTGCGTCATGCAGGCGCAGCGCGCGCAGGAAAGCGGTGGCCTGGGAACGCAGGTACGCGCCGAGCACGTCGCCTGCGGTCGGGTCATGGTTTGGCTGAGCCACGCCGGCGCCTCCGGGCGTCAATGAGCATCTCCTGTACGTGCCGCAGTGGCTGGCCTTCGGCGTCGGTGCTGTGCCGGGTCCATTCGCCGTCCGGGCCGAGGTGCCAGGAGGAGGTGGCGTCGGACATGCCGGTCTCCAGCATCCGGTCCAGTGCCGCGCGGTGACCGGGGTCGGTGACCCTGACCAGTGCCTCGATGCGGCGGTCGAGGTTGCGGTGCATCATGTCGGCGCTGCCGATCCACACCTCGGGCTCGCCGCCGTTGCCGAAGGCGAAGACCCGGGAGTGTTCCAGGAAGCGGCCGAGGACCGAGCGGACCCGGATGTTCTCCGACAGCCCCGGCACCCCCGGGCGTACGGCGCAGATGCCGCGCACCCAGATGTCGATCGGGACACCCACCTGGGAGGCCCGGTAGAGGGCGTCGATCAGGGCCTCGTCGACGATCGAGTTCATCTTCAGCCGGACGGACGCCGGGCGGCCCGACCGGTGGTGGTCGGCCTCCTTGTCGATGCGCGCTATGAGCCCGTCGCGCAGGGACTTGGGGGCGGTCAGCAGCCGGCGGTAGGTCTCGCGGCGGGAGTAGCCGGAGAGCCGGTTGAAGAGGTCGGAGAGGTCCGCGCCGACCTGCGGGTCGGCGGTGAGCAGGCCGAGGTCCTCGTACAGGCGGGCGGTCTTGGGGTGGTAGTTGCCGGTGCCGACGTGGCTGTAGCGCCGCAGGGTCTCGCCCTCCTGGCGGACCACGAGCGACAGCTTGCAGTGGGTCTTGAGGCCGACCAGGCCGTAGACCACGTGGCAGCCGGACTCCTCCAGCTTGCGCGCCCACTTGATGTTGGCCTGCTCGTCGAAGCGGGCCTTGATCTCGACGAGGACGAGGACCTGCTTGCCGGACTCGGCGGCGTCGATCAGCGCGTCGACGATCGGGGAGTCGCCGGAGGTGCGGTACAGCGTCTGCTTGATCGCGAGGACGTCCGGGTCGGCGGCGGCCTGTTCCAGGAAGGCCTGTACCGAGGTCGAGAAGGAGTCGTACGGGTGGTGGAGCAGGACGTCGCGCTCGCGCAGGGCGGCGAAGATGTCGGGCGCGGAGGCGGACTCCACCTCGGCGAGGTCGCGGTGGGTGCCGGCGACGAACTTGGGGTACTTCAGTTCGGGCCGGTCGAGGGAGGAGATCCCGAAGAGGGCCGTCAGGTCGAGCGGGCCGGGCAGCGGGTAGACCTCGGCGGCGGAGACCTTCAGCTCCTGCACCAGCAGGTCCAGCACTCCGGGGTCGATGGACTCCTCGACCTCCAGGCGCACCGGCGGGCCGAAGCGGCGCCGCATGAGCTCCTTCTCCAGGGCCTGGAGGAGGTTCTCGGCGTCGTCCTCCTCGACCTCCAGGTCCTCGTTGCGGGTGACGCGGAACATGTGGTGCGCGAGCACCTCCATGCCGGGGAACAGCTCCTCCAGGTGCGCCGCTATGACGTCCTCCAGCGGGACGTAGCGCTGCGGGGAGGCCTCCAGGAAGCGGCTGAGCAGCGGCGGCACCTTGACGCGGGCGAAGTGCCGGTGGCCGCTGACGGGGTTGCGCACGACGACGGCCAGGTTCAGCGACAGGCCGGAGATGTACGGGAAGGGGTGTGCGGGGTCCACGGCCAGCGGGGTGAGCACCGGGAAGATCTGGTTGCGGAACAGGGTGAAGAGGCGGGCCTGCTCCTTTTCGGTGAGGTCGGGCCACCGGATGAGGTGGATGCCCTCCTCGGCGAGCTGGGGGGCGATGTCCTGCTGGTAGCAGGCGGCGTGCCGGGCCATGAGCTCGCGGGAGCGGGTCCAGATGAGGTCGAGGACCTCGCGGGGCTGGAGGCCGGAGGCCGAACGGGTGGCGACGCCGGTCGCGATGCGGCGCTTGAGGCCGGCGACGCGGACCATGAAGAACTCGTCGAGGTTGCTCGCGAAGATCGCCAGGAAGTTGGCGCGTTCGAGGAGCGGGGTGGTGGGGTCCTCGGCCAGTTCGAGGACGCGCTCGTTGAAGGCCAGCCAGCTGCGTTCGCGGTCGAGGAACCGGTTGGCGGGGAGCTCGCCGGTGTCGTCCTTGTCCTCGTAGGCGTCGAGGTCGGCGTCGAGATCGGGATCAAGGCCGACTCGGGCCGAGGTGGTGGGGCCGGTGCGCGCGCGGTGGGCGGCTATGGAGCCGAGACGCGGCTTCGCCGGCGTTTTCTCGTCCGCCTGGGAGGCGTCGGAGCGGTGAGACGGGTGCTGGGCGGGGACCTCGGTGGGGCCTGCGCTGGGCTGGTGGCTCATGACTCCATTCTTCCGCGCACGGGGTAGGACAGGCGCGTCGGAAGTGTCCGCGGTCAGGCGGAGTCTGGGCTGCATGCTGGGAGGCTCGCAAGCGTGTCTGAATGCCCGGTTAATGGCGTATGGCTTCCAGACTCCGCCTGCGGGCAGGATCCCCGGCGCCGTGACCTCCTGATACCGGTCGCCGGCCCCGATCCGGCCGGCGCACGCCCCGGCCATCCGGCCCCCCCGCTGACGCCCCTGGTCCCCCCTGGCGCGCCCACCAGCCCCGGATGACGCTCAGCGGCCCCGGACGGCGGCCGGAGGCCCGGTCTGCCGGCGCCCGACGGCCCCGGCTCATCGTTGAGGGAGCCGGATGGGCAAGGTGCGACCGTGCCGTCCTTCCGGGGGTTGCCCGGCAGTCCTCGTCTTTCCGGGGCGGGTCGGGCTGTCAGGGTGGCCGGAGGCCGTCGCGGAGCGGCCGGAGACGTTCCTCAGCTCTCCGTGCGGTACATCAGGTCCACCTCGTGCGTCGTGAAGCCCAGCCCCTCGTAGACCGCCAGGGCCGCCGGGTTGTCGGCGTCCACGTAGAGCATCGCCGTCGGCAGGCCGGAGGCCGCCAGGTGGTGGAGGCCGATGGCGGTGAGGGCCTTGCCGAGGCCGCCGCCCTGGGCGCCCGGGCGGACGCCGACCACGTAGACCTCGCCGAGCTGCTCCTCGGCGTGGACCTTCGTCCAGTGGAAGCCGACCAGTTCCCCCTCCCGCTCCGCCAGGAAGAACCCCTTGGGGTCGAACCACGGCTGCGCCATGCGGTCGTCGAGGTCGCGCTGCGTCAGGGAGCCCTGCTCCGGGTGGTGGGCGAAGGCGGCGGCGTTGGCGGCGAGCCAGGCCGCGTCGTCCTGCCCGGGGACGAAGGTGCGGACGGTGATCCCTGCCGGGAGCACCGGCTCGGGCAGCGGGGCCGAGTCCGGGCCCAGGGGGCGGCGCAGCTGGCGGAGTTCGCGGAACAGGGTGAGGCCGAGGACCTGGGCGAGGTGCCGTGCGGCGGACTTTCCGCCGTGCGCCCAGACCCGGATCCGCTTGCCGGAGGCGTTCAGCAGGGCGCTGCCCAGTGCCCGGCCGTGGCCGCGGCCGCGCAGGGCGGGGTGGACGACGAGCTCGGCGGCGGGGGCCTCCACCGGGTCGGTGTCCTCCAGTTGCCCGTACGCGACGAGCCGTCCGTCGGCGGTGGCCAGGAAGTGGCGGATGCCCTCCCGGGGGCCGCCGCGCAGCTGGAGGCGGCCCTGCTCGGAGACGGCGGTGGTGCCGTCGGTGCGGGCCGCCTCGTGGATCAGGTCCAGGACCGCCCCGGCCTGTTCCTCCGTCAGTTCGTCGAGGATGTCGATGTGCCGTCCCAGCTCGACGGCCGTCGCTGCGTCTGCGTCAGTCATGCTCCGAGCCTACGACCGACACCCCCCGACAGCCGCGCGTAACCAGCTCGCAACCCGCACCCCCCTGTTGGTGCTACGCGCGTTGACCATAGGCTGCGGCTCACCTCCCAGTTGTCTCGCTGTCCAAAAAGGGGAACAGATGTCAGCGAAGCCACAACGGCACCGCACGGCCCGCCGGTTGACCCTCGGCGCGCTCGCCCTCACCGCGGGGGCCGGCGCGATGGTCGCCGCCGCACTGCCCGCCGGTGCCGCGAGTGGCGGCGTTCCGGTCGCCAAGGGCCGGACCGTCGACGTACAGATGCTGTCGTTCAACGACTTCCACGGCACGCTGGAGCCCCCGCAGGGCTCCTCGGGCACGGTCGCCGAACTGCAGGCTGACGGCACCACCAAGTCCATACCCGCGGGCGGCGTCGAGTACCTGGCGTCCGGTCTGCGCGAGGCCCGCAAGGGCCACGAGTACTCCGTCACCGCGGCCGCCGGCGACATGATCGGCGGCAGCCCGATGCTGTCCGGTCTCTTCCACGACGAGCCGACCGTCGAGGCGCTGAACAAGCTGAAGCTCGACGTGACGAGCGTGGGCAACCACGAGTTCGACGAGGGCAAGACCGAGCTGCGCCGGATGCAGTACGGCGGCTGCCACCCGGTCGAAGGCTGCTTCGAGTACGGCAAGACGTACACGGGAGCGGAGTTCAAGTACCTCGCCGCGAACGTGACGGACGAGAAGACCAAGCGTCCGCTGATGTCGCCCACCTTCATCTGGAAGAAGGGGGACGTGAAGATCGGTTTCATCGGCGTCACCCTGGAGGGCACCCCGGACGTCGTCACGGCGGACGGCGTGAAGGGCCTGAAGTTCGGCGACGAGGTCGAGACGATCAACAAGTACGCCGCCGAGCTGGACAAGCAGGGCGTGAAGTCGATCGTGGCGCTGATCCACGAGGGCGGTCTGCCGGCGAGCGGCGCGTACAACTACGACTGCAACGTGCCGGGCGCCGGCGCGGGCATCTCGGGTGCGATCGTCGACATCGCGAAGAACGTGAGCCCGAAGGTCGACGCGCTGGTGACGGGCCACACCCACCAGGCGTACTCGTGCAACATCCCGGACCCGGCGGGCAACCCGCGCACGGTCACCTCGGCCGCCTCCTACGGCCGGCTGTTCACGGACACCACGCTGACCTACGACCGGGCGACCAAGGACATCGTCCGTACGCCGGTGCAGTCGCCGAAGCCGGTGAACAAGGTCGTCAGCCGGGACCTGCCGAAGGCCCCGGACATGTCGGAGCTGATCGACCGCTGGAAGAAGCTGGCGGCGCCGGTCGCCAACCGTCCGATGGGCTACATCTCCGCCGACATCGCGGGCCGCGGCTCGGAGGCCCCGGAGAAGCCGCTCGGCGACCTGATCGCGGACGCCCAGCTGGACGCGACCTCCGCGGCCGACAAGGGCGGGGCGCAGCTGGCCCTGATGAACCCGGGCGGCATCCGCGCCGACCTGGCGTACAAGGCGGCCGGTGGCGAGGGTGACGGTGTCGTCACGTACGGCGAGTCGTACACGGTGCAGCCGTTCAACAACCTGCTGAACGTGGTGGACCTGACGGGCGCGCAGCTGATCACCGCGCTCCAGCAGCAGGTCAGCGGCCCGGTCAACGGCCCGAACCCGAAGATCCTGCAGATCTCGAAGGGGCTGACCTACACCCTGGACATGACGAAGTCGGGCGCGGACCGGATCGTCGTGGACTCGGTGAAGCTGAACGGCGCGGCGATCGACCCGGCGAAGACCTACCGGGTCGTGATGAACGAGTTCCTGGCGGGCGGCGGTGACGGCTTCACCGTCCTGAAGGAGCACAAGAACAAGCTGGTCGGCGTCCCGGACCTGGAGGCGTTCAACGCCCTCCTGGCGAAGTCGACGGCGGCGGCGCCGATCGCCCCGCCGGCGGCGGACCGGATCACGGTCGTCAAGTGACGGTCGTCAGGTAACACCGGAGCGGACGGGAGGGGCGGCGGGCCGGAAGGCCCGACCGCCCCTCTCTGCGTTCCCCCCTCAGACCTTGGCCAGGTACTCGGCGACGGCGGCGTGGAAGCCCTCCGGCTCGGTGAAGGGGACGAAGTGGTCCCCGTCGAGGGGCGTGTACGAGGTGTCCGGGCGCCGGGAGACCATCGCGTCGGCGACGGCCCGGCTGAGGGCCTGGCTGCGGGTGGCGTGGATGAGCAGGGCGGGGCAGGTGCTCGCGAGCCAGGTGTCCCAGTGGTCGCCGTCGCAGGCGTGGATGGAGTCGAGCATGTCCTGGCCGTGGAAGGCGAGCCGCCAGCCGCTCCCGTCGCGCAGCGGGCGTACGCCGTCGGTGACGAAGGGCAGGGCGGCCGGGTCGACGGCCGCGAGCAGCTCCTCGCGGGTGGGGGCGGTGTAGGGGAGGGAGCCGAGGAAGTCGAACCATTGGGGGCCGGCGGGGATGTCGATCGACACGGTGGCGTCGACGCCGATCAGGACGCCGATCCGGTCGGGGTGGGCGGCGGCGAGGTGGTAGGCGTTGAGGCCGCCCAGGGAGTAGCCGAGGAGGGCGACGGGTTCGGTGAGTCCGAGGTGGTCGAGGAGGGCGACGGCGTCGGCGACGTATCCCTCGCGGCGGTAGTGCGGGGCCCGGTCGGAATCGCCGTGGCCGCGCTGGTCGGGGGCGATGACCCGCCATGCGTCGCCGAGGGCGGCGGCCAGGCCGGTGAAGGCGGCGGCTTCGGACATGCCACCGTGCAGGGCGAGCAGGGGGCGGCCGGTGCCGCCGAAGTCCAGGTACGACAGTGCGCGTCCGTCGAGGTCCAGTGTGTGGCGCATGGTGAGGCTCTCCCCGTTCGTGGCCGGCGTGGTGCTCGGTGGCGGGTCCAGCCTGTCAGGACTTGGGCAGGTGCGCAATACGTTCGTGTAGGGCAAGCGCCCAAACGGGTGCGACGGTCCGTGGGCCCGGCCCCGTCCCCGGCTACGATCCCCGCATGGGAAATCGCGAGGACCTGCTGGCCGGAGCGCGCCGCTGCCTGGAGGAGAAGGGCTACCTGCGGACGACCGTGCGCGACATCGCCTCGGCGGCGCGGGTGAGCATGGCCGCGATCGGCTACCACTTCGGCTCCCGCGAGGTGCTCCTGAACCAGGCGCTGTTCGCCGCCATGGAGGAGTGGGCCGCCGGCGCCGGCCGGCTCGCCGGCCAGGGCGACACCGCCAAGGAGCGCTACGCCGACACCTGGGACCGCAAGATCCGCGACTTCGGCGAGATGCGCTGGCTCTGGACCGCCTCCGTCGAGGCCTTCGTGCACGCCCAGTCCTCGCCCGAACTGCTCGCGATCCTCGCCGAGGGCCAGCGCCGCAACCGGCGCATGGTGGCCGCGGCGCTGCGCGGGGTGCCGGAGGAGGCGGTCACCGAGGAGGACGTCCGCTCCCTCGGCTCCCTGCACATCGCCCTGCTGAGCGGGGTCATGGTGCAGGTCCTCACCGACCCCGAACAGGCCCCGACGGGGGCGGAACTCGCCCAAGGGCTGCGCGGCATGGTCGAGTTGCTCGGCGAACCCGTCCGTACCGACGGGTAGTAAGGGCGCGCTCCGCACGCCATAATCCGGTCCGGCCACGGTGGCCGGAGAACCGGACTACGGACAAAGGGGCGGGCATGGCTCTGGACCGACGGACCTTCCTGACCGGCGCACTGGCGGCGGGCGCGGGCGCCGCCGCACTCGGGCTGGGGGCCGCCGCCCCGGCCTCCGCGCGGGGCCGGGCCCTGAGACGTCCCGCCCCGGGAACCCTCGGCACCCAGGACTGGATGGCGGGCCTCGCCGACTCCACCGCCCTCCAGCGCATGACCATCCCCGGCACCCACGACTCCGGCGCCCGCCAGGGTGGCCTCTACGTCGCCTGCCAGAACACCTCCATCGCCGAGCAGCTCGACTCCGGCATCCGCTTCCTCGACGTGCGCTGCCGGGTGACGGGCGGCTCGTTCGCGATCCACCACGCCGCGTTCTTCCAGAACCTGATGTTCGGGGACGTCCTCGTCGCCTGCGCGGACTTCCTCGCCGCGCACCCCTCCGAGACCGTCCTGATGCGCGTGAAGCAGGAGTACTCCACCGAGAGCGACGCCACCTTCCGCGCCGTCTTCGACGACTACCTCGACCACCGCGGCTGGCGCCCGCTCTTCCGGATCGCCGACACCCTGCCCACCCTCGGCCAGGCCCGCGGCCGCGTGGTGCTCCTCGCCGACAATGCCGGCCTGCCGGGCCTGCGCTACGGGGACGGCGGGGTCTTCGACATCCAGGACGACTACAACACGGAGCCCTTCGCCAAGATCGGACGCATCGAGAACCAGTTCCGCAAGGCCGTCCAGCAGCCCGGCAGGCTCTTCGTGAACTACACGAGCACCGCCGCCTACATGCCCCCGCGCTGGAATTCCGACCGCCTCAACCCGCAGGTCCACGCCTTCGTCGACGGCGGCGAGCTGGCCGGCCGGACCGGACTGGGCATCGTCCCGATGGACTTCCCGAACACCCGCTCCGGCCTGGTCGCCTCACTGATCCGGCACAACTGACGCCTGCGGCCCGGACTGCGGCCGCGGCTCGGCCGAGGGCGGCGGCGCCGGGGCGCCCGGGATGCGCAGGACCGCCTCCGTGCCGCCCGCCCCGTCCGCCGCCGCCCGCAGCTCGGCGGTGCCGCCCGAGCGGGCGGCCGTACGGGCCACGATCGACAGGCCCAGCCCGCTCCCGGGCAGGGCGCGGGCGGACTCCGAGCGCCAGAACCGTTCGAAGACGTACGGGAGGTCCTCGGGCGGGATGCCCGGCCCGTGGTCGCGCACCGTCAGCTCGCCCGCGCGCAACGCGACCTCCACCGCCCCGCCGGGCGGGCTGAACTTCACGGCGTTGTCCAGCAGGTTGACCACCGCCCGCTCCAGCGCGGCCGCCTCGCCCCGCACGAACCAGGGCTCCAGCTCCGCGTCGAACCGCAGCTCGGGCCCGCGCAGCCGGGCCCGGGACAGGGCCGTCCCGGCGATGTCGTGCAGGGGCACCACCCCCAGCGGGGCGTGCGGGGCCGCGTCCGGACGGGACAGCTCCTGGAGGTCCCCGATCAGCGAGGCCAGCTCCGTCATCTGCGCCTTCACCGAGGCCAGCAGCTCCCGGCGGTCCTCGGGCGGGATGGCCCGGCCGGTCTCCTCGCTGCGCGCGAGGAGCTCGATGTTGGTGCGCAGCGAGGTGAGCGGGGTGCGCAGCTCGTGCCCGGCGTCCGCGATCAGCTGGGCCTGGCGCTCCTGGGAGGAGGCCAGCGCCTCGGTCATGGAGTTGAAGGACCGCGACAGGCGGGCGATCTCGTCGTCGCCCTCCTCGGGGATGCGCACGGTGAGGTCCTCGGTGCGCGCGATGTGTTCGACGACCCCGGTGAGCTTGTCGACGGGCCGCAGCCCGGTCCGGGCCACCCACAGTCCGGCCGCGCCCGCGCCCACCACGCCGATGCCGGAGACCAGGAGCAGCACCCAGGCCAGGGTGGACAGGGGCTGGTCGATGTCGGCGAGGGGCTTGGCGATGGAGACCCCGAAGGACGCCCCGTTGGTCAGGTGCTTGTTGATCGTGTACACGCGCATCCTGGTGCCGTCGCCGGTCGTCGCGTCGTGCAGGGACTTGCCGCTCAGGCCCGCCGCGACGGCCTTGTCGGCCGCGGAGACCGGCAGGTCGCTGCGGCCGCTCACCAGGCAGCGGCCCCCGTCCGCGGTGACGATCTGGACGGTGGGGCCGAGCTCCTCGGCGATGTTCGGCGGGCCCACGGCCGGGCGGGTCACGCAGCCCTCGCGCAGGGTGCGGACCACCTGCTCGTCGGGCTGGGTCGCCAGCAGGGACTGGTTCAGCTGGTCGTTCAGCTGCGCCCGCACCATCACCCACGACACCCCGGCCACCGCCGCGACGGCGACGGCGACGGCGACGGTCACCAGCAGCGCCAGCCGGGAACGCAGCGGCAGCGCGCGGAAGCGGGCGGCCGGACCCGTCATTCGGGCCCGCCCTCACCGGCGCGCAGCACGTACCCGACTCCGCGCACGGTGTGGACCAGGCGCGGCTCGCCGCCCGCCTCGGTCTTGCGGCGCAGGTACATCACGTACACGTCGAGGGAGTTGGAGCTGGGCTCGAAGTCGAAGCCCCAGACCGTCTTGAGGATCTGCTCGCGGGTCAGGACCTGGCGCGGGTGCGCGAGGAACATCTCCAGCAGGGTGAACTCGGTACGGGTCAGCTCCACCGGCCGCCCGCCGCGGGTGACCTCGCGGGTGGTGAGGTCCATGCGCAGGTCGCCGAAGGCCAGGACGTCCTCGGGCCGCGCCGGTCCGGCGGCGGAGGGGGCGGTGTAGGAGCTGCGGCGCAGCAGGGCGCGGACGCGGGCGAACAGCTCGTCGAGTTCGAAGGGCTTGACGAGGTAGTCGTCGGCGCCCGCGTCGAGGCCGGTGACGCGGTCGCCGACGGTGTCGCGGGCGGTCAGCATCAGGATCGGGGTGACGCTGCCGGAGGCGCGCAGCCGGCGGGCCGCCGTCAGACCGTCCATGCGGGGCATCTGGATGTCCAGGACGATCAGTTCGGGGGCGTACGAGGCCGCCTGGTCGAGGGCGTCGATGCCGTCGACGGCCGTCCGTACGTCGTACCCCTCGAAGGCGAGGCTGCGGCGCAGGGCCTCGCGCACGGCCGGCTCGTCGTCGACGACGAGGATCCGCTGCGGGTCGCCTTCGGCGGGATTCATGCGTGGCCCCCAGGGTGGTGGTCGTCATCGGTGTGCGGGACGCGTGCGGTTCCGGTCCCGTTCCAGGGTCTCAGAAGGATCAGAGGGAGATGCCGAAGCCGTTGCCGCCGCGGTCGCCGCCCTGGTCCGAGCCGCCGCCGGAGCCCGTGCCGCCCTTGCGGAGGGAGTCGAGGTCGGCCTTGACGGTGTTGACGGGGATGGCGAAGCCGAGGCCGACGCTGCCGGCGCTGGAGCTGTCGCTGGAGGGGGAGAAGATCGCGGAGGGCATCCCGACGATCTCGCCGTTCATGTTGACGAGCGCGCCGCCGGAGTTCCCGGGGTTGAGGGAGGCGTCGGTCTGGATGGCCTTGTAGGAGGTGGTGTTCGAGCCGGTGTTGCCGTTGAACTGCCGGCCGTCGTACGAGAACGGCCAGCCGCCGCCCTGCCTGCCGCGCTGCTGCTGCTGGTCCTCGGACTTGGGCACGTTCACCTCGCGGTCGAGCGCGGAGACGATGCCGCTGGTGACGGTACCGGTGAGGCGGTCGGGGGAGCCGATCGCGACGACCTGGTCGCCGACCTTGAGGCGGTCGGAGTCGCCGAGCTTGGCGGGCTTGAGGCCGCTCGCGCCCTGGAGCTTGATCAGGGCGAGGTCCTTGGCGGCGTCGGTGCCGACGGTCCGGGCGGCGTACTTCTTGCCGTCGCTCATCGTCACCTGGATCTCCGCGGCGCCGCTGACGACGTGGTTGTTGGTGACGATCTCGCCGTCGGCGGTGACGACGATGCCGGAGCCGGTGCCCTGGCCGGAGCCGGTGCGGGTGTCGATGCGGACGACGGAGGGGCTGACCTGTTCGGCGACGCCGGAGACGGTGCCGTTGCTGGACTGGGAGACGTTGGTGCCGGGGAACCCGGCGGCCGCGGACCCGTTGTTCCCGAGGAACTGCTGGACGGTGGCCGCCGTCGCACCGCCGACCACGGCGGCGGCGAGGGCGACGGCGGCGAGCAGCGCGACGGGGCGCTTCGCGCGGGGCGCGGGGGCGGGGGCGGGCGCCTCGGCGCCCCAGTGGGCCCATCCGGTGGGGGCGCTATCCGCGCCGAGCCCGCCGAGGCCGCTGAGCCCGCCGGTGCCTCCGGTGCCGTCGGCGGCGGCGTTGGCGTCGGTGTGGCCGGTGTCGCCCTGGCCGGCGGTGCCGTGGTCGGCCGGAGCCGGGGGCTGGTGCGCCTCGTGCCATCCCGGGGCGGGGGCCGGCGGGGGGTACGCGGGCGGGGGCGGGTAGGACCCGCCGCCCATCGCGTCGTGGGCCAGCCGGTCGCGTCCGCGCTGCCAGTCCTCGCCGAACGGCGAGTGCGGGGCCGGGCGGTTCTCCTGGGGGTACTCGCCTTCGCGGCGGAAGCTGTCGGTCATGTCCGTGACTCTGTCCGCGGATCATGAGAGCTTCCTGAGTCCCGGCTGAGAAGCCCGACAGAACCGTGTATGCCCGAAATAAGGCCGACCCGCCGGCCCGCCGGCGCGTCCGCCGCCGGCGCGTGAAACGGCGGGTCTGGGGCCTGTCGTCAAACTCCCGTCGTCGCCCTGAGGGCAGACGGGAGTTCGACGACAGGACCTAGCGGCAGCCGCAGCTGCGGCGGATGACCAGGGCCGACGGGAACTGCTTCAGGCGTTCGCGGCGGGAGCCCGCCACGCGGAGGGCGTCGTCCAGGACGAGGTCCACCGCCGCGCGGGCCATCGCCGGACGGTCCGAGGAGACCGTGGTCAGCGGCGGGTCCGTGAGCGCCGCCTCCTTCACGTCGTCGAAGCCGGCCACCGCCAGCTCCCCGGGCACGTCGATCCGCAGCTCCCGCGCGGCCCGCAGCACCCCGATGGCCTGGTCGTCCGTCGCGCAGAAGATCGCCGTCGGCCGGTCCGGCCGGGCCAGGACCTCCAGGGCGACCCGGTAGGCGTCGTAGCGGTTGTACGGGGCCTCGATGACCCGCCCCTCGACCGACCGCCCGGCCTCCAGCATGGCGCGCCGCCAGCCCTCGACGTGGTCGGCGACCGGGTCGCCGACGGACGGGGTGTTCTCGATGCCGCCGATGCAGGCCACGTACTCGTGCCCGTGTTCCAGGAGGTGCCGGGTCGCCAGCTGGGCGCCGCCGATGTCGTCCGTGACGACGGCCACGTCGTCGATGGCCTCGGGACGCTCGTGCAGCAGCACGATCCGCGCGTCCCAGGCCTCGATCTCCGACGCCGCCCGCTCGCTCATGCCCTGGCTGACCAGGATCAGCCCGGACACCCGCATCCCGAGGAACGCCCGCAGGTAGTGGACCTCGCGCTCGTCCCGGTAGTCGGAGTTCCCGACCAGGACCATCTTTCCGCGCTCGGCGGCGGCCTGCTCCACCGCGTGCGCCATCTCCGCGAAGAACGGCTGGCGCGCGTCCGGGACGATCATGCCTATGAGGTCGGTACGCCGCGACGCCATCGCCTGGGCGACCCGGTCCGGGCGGTAGCCCAGATCCTTGATCGCGGCGAGGACACGCTCGCGCGTGGCCGGGGCGACCGGCCGGGGTCCGTTGTTGATGACGTAGCTCACGACGGCGGTAGACGTACCCGCAAGTCGTGCAACGTCATCCCGCGTCACCTTGGCCACGCGCGGAAGTCTACGCGGGGTGACCTACCTCTGGGCAGGGCGTCCTGGAGAGTGGATGGTCACAGGCCTCCTCCTAATGGGGGACGGCCGTCGGGGCCTCCGCCGGGGCCTTGGCCTCGGCCTCGGCCGGAGCCTTCTTCCGGTCGGCCTTGGCCGCCGCCGCCTCCGCCGCCGCCCGCTCGACCTTCTCCGGGGTGACGAAGCGGTAGCCGACGTTGCGGACGGTGCCGATCAGCGACTCGTGCTCGGGGCCGAGCTTGGCGCGCAGCCGCCGGACGTGGACGTCCACCGTCCGGGTGCCGCCGAAGTAGTCGTAGCCCCAGACCTCCTGGAGGAGCTGGGCGCGGGTGAAGACCCGCCCGGGGTGCTGGGCGAGGTACTTCAGGAGCTCGAACTCCTTGAAGGTCAGGTCCAGGACCCGGCCCTTGAGCTTGGCGGAGTACGTCGCCTCGTCGACCGACAGGTCGCCGTTGCGGATCTCCATGGGGGAGTCGTCGGAGCCGAGCTGCTGGCGGCCCGTGGCCAGCCGCAGCCGCGCCTCGACCTCGGCCGGGCCGGCGGTGTCGAGGAGCACGTCGTCGATGCCCCAGTCGGCGGTGACGGCGGCGAGGCCGCCCTCCGTGACGACGAGGATCAGCGGGCAGCCGGGTCCGGTGGACCGCAGCAGCTGGCAGAGCGACCGCACCTGCGGCAGGTCGCGGCGGCCGTCGACGAGGATCACGTCGGCCCCGGGGGTGTCCACCAGGGCCGGTCCCTCGGCCGGTGCGACCCGGACGTTGTGCAGCAGCAGTCCGAGTGCGGGCAGCACCTCGGCGGACGGCTGCAGGGCGTTGGTCAGCAGCAGGAGGGAACTCACGCCCGACCACCTGCCCGGGTCGGGTGGTCGTGCTCCTGTTTGCTTCGCTGGTCCATCACGTCGGTTCCTCCTCGGTCCCGTCGAGGACGTGCGTGGTACGGCTTCGTACGACTTGCCTGGCATGCCGTCCGGTCCCCGCGCCCTGAGGTCCGGATGGATACCACTCTTCTCGGTCCGTTCAACGTGCTGAAAGCACAAAAGGACCCGGGGGCCACGTTGCCCGGATCCTCTACGCCGCCAGAATAGCCCACCCGCCCTTTCAGGGCCGAGGGCTGCCGTGCACCGCATTCTGTGGTTCGCGCCACGCCTTCCTCCTGCGTATGCCCTGGTTTCACCGGATCGGTGGACCCCCTGCGGGCCGCCCGGGCGCACGGACGGCGCGCGGAGGCACGCCGGGGTGACGAGCCGGAGGGGTCATCATGGAGGCCGACGGTAGAGATCCGACGGAGCCGAACACGATGGGAGCTGCAGTGGCAACCGGAACCATCCGCTACTGGGCGGCGGCGAAAGCCGCGGCCAAGACGGCGGAGGAGCCGTACTCGGCACGCACGCTGGCCGAGGCGCTCGACGCAGTGCGGGAACGCCACCCGGGGGAGCTGACCCGGGTCCTGCAGCGCTGCTCCTTCCTCGTGAACGACGAGCCCGTGGGCAAGCGGCCGCACGACGCCGTCCTGCTGACCGAAGGGGGCACCGTCGAGGTGCTCCCGCCGTTCGCGGGCGGGTGAGCGCGGCGATGAGCACTCCCGAGGAGCAGCAGCGGCGACAGCAGGCCGCCGCGCAGCAGGACCCGTACAGCACGCAGACCTGGCAGGCCGACACCTGGGAGACCGGGTACCAGCCGGTGCAGCCGCCGCTCGGCTCGGTCCCGGGGCAGGCGGCCCCGCCCGTTGCCCCGCAGGGGCAGCAGGGGTGGCAGCAGCAGGCCGGCGGTACCGGTGGCGGCGTGCCGTGGCCGGACGCCTCCACCGGTGGCGGTGCCGCGTACCCGGGGCAGGCGCAGCCGCAGGCCCCGGCCGTGCCCGACGCGTGGTTCCGCGACGCGCAGCCGCAGCCGCAGCCGCAGTCCCCGTCCTCGGCGCAGGTCGACGCGGCCGCCCAGACGGCGTACCTGCCGCCCGTGCGGCAGTCCGAGCCGCCGCAGGGGGCCGGGGGCGGCGTGCCGTGGCCGGACGCCTCGGCCGGGGGTGCCGCGGGCGCCGCCGCCGAGACGGCGTACCTGCCGCCCGTACGGGATGCCGCCGACGCGGCCGCGGAGACCGCCTACCTTCCGCCGTACCCGGGGCCGGAGCCGGCCCGGCCGCAGCAGCGGTCCGCGGTGCCGGACGCCTGGTTCCGCGACGCGCAGCCGCAGCCCCCGGCCCCGGCACAGGCCGACGCGGCCGCGGAGACGGCGTACCTGCCTCCGGTGCGGGGTGCGCAGCCTCCGGCGGACGCGGCCGCGGAGACGGCGTACCTGCCTCCGGTGCCTCCGGTGGAGGACGCCGCCGCGCAGACCGCCTACCTGCCCCCCGTGCGGGAGGCCGAGCCGGAGCCGGCGGCCGCAGGGGCGGACTGGTCGCCGCCGACGCTCGGGGGGAACACCCTGCGCGCCGTCGACCCCGCTCAGGCACGGGCCGAGGGGCGGTCGCCGATCATCGACCCCGGGCCGCAGTCGGCCATACTGACCGCCGCCCTCGGGCTGCTGCTGGCCGGCGCCGCCGCGCTGGGCCCGTACGCCCTGCTGCTGCCGCTGATCGCCCTCCAGGGCCTCACCGCCGCCGGCTGGTTCCGTCTCAACGGCATGTGGCCGGCCCGCCAGGGCATCGCCCTGGCCTTCGCCGGAGCCCTCGTCGCCGACGGCGCGGTGCTCGCGGTGGACGGTACGTACGGTCCGGGCGCCATCATCGGCACCCTCGGGGTGTGGGTGCTGCTCACGCTGGTGCTCCAGCTGCGCAGTCACGCCGACCCCGACGAGCGGATGTACGGGCTGATGGCCTCCGTGGCCTCCGCCGCGCTGGCCATCGCGTGCACCGGGTTCCTCGCGGCCGACTGGGCCGCCGTGAGCGCCGGGGCGGCCGCCGTGGCCGTCGCCGTGTTCGCGCGGGCCCTGCCGCTGCCGACGGCGCCCTCGGTGGGCGTCTCGCTGGCCGCCGCGGCCGGTGCGGGCATCGCGGTCGGCGGGGTGGTCGGGCTGGGCGCGGGCGGTGCGCTGGTCGGCCTGGTGGCCGGGGTGTGCGCGCTGGTCGGGCTGCGGGTGGCGGCGTACGACTACCCGTCGAAGTTCGTGCACATGACGGCCGGTGTCGCGCTGCCGCTGGCGGTGGCCGCACCCGCCGTCTACCTGATCGGCCGCGTGGTCGGCTGAGGCGACGGGCGGGACGGGCGGGACGGGTGGGACGGGCGGGGCGGGTGTCGCGGAGGACGGCGCCCGCCCCGCCCGCTCACCCCGCTCCGACGGCGATCATGGTCCACTAGAACGCACGTACCGTCGAGGAGGGGGAGGACACGTGCGTTTCCTGCGTTTCGTGGTGATCGTGGCAGTGGTGTTGGGCGGCCTGTTCGTGGGCGCCGACCGGTGGGCGGTCGGCTACGCCGAGGACCGGCTCGCCGAGAAGATCCAGTCCCGCCAGGGCCTGGCCGGCAGCGCCGAGGTCGACATCCACGGCTTCCCCTTCCTCACCCAGGCCCTCAGCCACGATCTGGAACAGGTCGACCTGAGGCTGAAGGGCGTCGAGGTCACCGCCGACGGCCGCAAGACGCGGCTCTCGCAGCTCGACGCCGGCTTCCACGACGTGAAGCTGAACTCCGGCTACACCGGCGGTACCGCCAAGCGCGCCGAGGGCACCGCGCTGATCTCGTACGAGGACCTCACCAAGGCCTCCCAGACGGGCGCGACCCTCACCTACGGCGGCCAGCCGGGCAAGCTGAAGGTCACCGCGTCGGTGGACGTCCTGGGCCGGACGATCACCCGCAGCGTGATCTCCACCGTCGCGCTCGTCGACGCCAAGGAGGGGTCGGGCGCCGGCAAGACCGTCCGGGTCCGCGCGGACTCCGTGCCGGGCGAGGGCATACCCGGGATCGAGAGCGCCATCCGCAAGCGGACGGACTTCGACCGCCGCATCGACGACGGCCTGCCGGCCGGTCTGAAGCTCACCGCGCTGACCTCCGACGAGGCGGGCGTCCACCTCACGCTGACCGGGACGGACGTGAGCCTGGCCGGATCGTGAGACGGTGTGGTCCGATCCGCAGGAGGGCGGGCCGCTCGACCAGCCCCGGAAGGCCGTGGGACGGCCTCCCGGGGCTTTCTCATCCCACCATGCGGACGATCCTGTCTCGACATATGACACGCCGGTGACAGGGCGGCCGGTTCCTCCCTACGATCCTGGCTATGAAGCATCAGCAGGCGGACCTCACGAAGCGGCGGGCAGTAGACCTGTGTCGCGTCGCCGCCATGCTCTGTCGCTCCATGTGAGGCGTGAGCCTTCCCGCTCCGCCGGCCGGACCGACGGCCCTTCATCCCGCGTGACCGCACCGCACCCGCCCCCTGACGCCTCCCCGCGCAGGGCCGGAGAGCGACCGCCGGAGACGGCCGCGCGCAGCAACGCCAAGCCCCACCGCAGCACAGCACAGCCCCGCCGCACACTGCCCCGGAGGAGATCACCATGAGCCGCAGCGACGTCCTCGTAGACGCCGACTGGGTCGAGGCCCACCTGAACGACGCCAACGTCGTGATCGTCGAGGTGGACGAGGACACGTCCGCGTACGACAAGAACCACATCACGAACGCCGTCCGGATCGACTGGAAGCAGGACCTCCAGGACCCGGTCCGCCGTGACTTCGTGGACCAGGAGGGCTTCGAGAAGCTCCTGTCCGCCAAGGGCATCTCCAACGACGACACCGTCGTCCTCTACGGCGGCAACAACAACTGGTTCGCGTCCTACGCCTACTGGTACTTCAAGCTCTACGGCCACCAGGACGTCCGCCTCCTCGACGGCGGCCGCAAGAAGTGGGAGCTCGACTCCCGCGACCTGGTCGACGGCAAGGACGTCCCGAACCGCCCGGCCACCCAGTACAAGGCCAAGCCGCAGGACACCTCCATCCGCGCCTTCCGCGACGACGTCGTCGCCGCGATCGGCTCCCTGAACCTGGTCGACGTCCGCTCGCCCGACGAGTTCTCCGGCAAGCTGCTCGCTCCGGCGCACCTCCCGCAGGAGCAGTCGCAGCGCCCCGGCCACGTGCCGAGCGCCCGCAACATCCCGTGGTCGAAGAACGCCAACGACGACGGCACCTTCAAGTCCGACGAGGAGCTGACCGCCCTCTACGAGGCCGAGCAGGTCGACCTCGCGAAGGACACCATCGCCTACTGCCGCATCGGTGAGCGCTCCGCGCTCACGTGGTTCGTGCTGCACGAGCTCCTGGGCCAGGAGAACGTCAAGAACTACGACGGCTCCTGGACCGAGTACGGCTCGCTCGTCGGCGTGCCGATCGAGCTCGGCCCCAACAAGTAACCCCGCGGCCGGGCACGCGACGCCCGCCCCTCGAAGCAGCAGAACCCCTCCAGGACAGGACAGAGAACATGTGTGGAGCACAGATCGGCGGGCCCGACCTCGCGACGCTCAAGCCCGGTGAGACCGCGATCCAGGGCCAGGTGACCAAGGACGGCGAGCCCGTCAGCGGCTACGTGCGGCTGCTGGACTCGACCGGCGAGTTCACCGCCGAGGTCCCGACCTCCGCGACCGGCCAGTTCCGCTTCTACGCGGCCACCGGCTCGTGGACGCTGCGGGCACTGGTTCCCGGTGGCCAGGCCGACCGCGCCGTCGTGGTCGCCGAGGCCGGCGGCGTGACGGACGTCGCCATCGCGGTCTGACGCACGACCGCACAGCTGTACCGGCCGAAGGGCCGCACCCCAGGGGGTTGGACGCCACTGGATCGGGGTGCGGCCCTTCGCGCCGTCCGCGCCCTTGTGTTCGCGGGGGCCGGTCCTACGCTGGAGCTATGTACGCCCGGCGTCGGCGCGCCTACTTCCTGCTCATGGGCGGATGCCTGTTCCTCTTCGTCTCCGCCTGGTCCTTCGTACGCCTCTTCTCGGTGCCGGCGGCGGTCGCGATGTGCGTGGTCGCGATGCTCATCCCGCCGGTCGCGGCGATGGTCGCGAACCGGCGAGGGCCGGACGACCGCTGGTGGGACGACCCGTCGGGGGACCCGAAGTCCGACGAGTGGTGGGATGAACTGGACGGAAAGCGACGGCCGCCCGAGGATTGAACGCGTTCGAGATAAAAGCGTAATAAGGATGCGTACAACGGCTTCCCCGAGCAGGGTGTCTTGGATGTGCGCGGGCGAACGTTCCCGCGCCTCCAGGTCTGTGGGGGGACCCCTTTGGAACACGAACAGCCGCCGCCGCGCGCTCCGCGCCGCCGTGGCCGCACCACCGCCCTGATCGCCACGGCCCTCGTCCTCGGCGCCGTCGCGGGCACGGTCACCGGCTACGCGGTCCAGTACGGCCGCAAGCCCACGCCCCTGCCGCCACTGGCCCAGCAGAAGCTGGACACGCCCAAGGCGCAGGCACCGAACGACGCCACGACGGTCAAGTCGATCAACGCCAACCGGTGGCACAAGACGGACGACGACCTCACGAAGCTGCTGGTCGAGGCGCCGGCCGGGGCGAAGAGCGAGGGCGCGGGCTACGACAGCCTCGACTCGTACGCGACGGGCTTCGAGGCGGCCGGGAGCGGTTTCCGCACCATGGTCGAACACGGCTTCCGGCGCATCGCGACGACCTCCTGGGAACAGGGCGACATCCAGGTCGACATCCAGCTGATCCAGTTCAGGGACTTCGCGGGCGCGGACGCGCACCGGAGCGGGCAGTCCCGCTACATGCCCGAGGAGAAGTACGCGGGCAACAGGGGTGCCGACATCCCGGGGATCCCGGCGGAGTCGGGACACCTCTGGGTGTACTCCAAGAACGAGGAGAAGCCCGGCTACTACCCCGTCCGCCAGGCGAGGGCGGTCGCCCGCCGGGGCGACATCGTCATGCACATCTTCTACTTCGACACGCGCGGGCGCGCGATCGCCGAGAGCGACGTCGCCGAGGTGGCGAAGCGCCAGTGGGAGCGACTGTGACCGAGCCGCTGAAGGACACCGAGACCGCCGCGCGGGCGCCGGAGGCCGCCGCGCGCACCGGCGGGCGCCGCAGGACCGTCGCCCTCGCGGCGGCGGCCGTCGCGGCCGCCGCCCTCGTGGGCGGCGGGGTCTGGGCCTCGTCCGCCGTCGCCGGCGCCGACCGGAGCGCGCCCACGGCGTACTGGGTCCCCGACGGGGCCTCGCTGCCGGACCGCCCGGTGCCGGGCCAGGTCCCCGGGAACGCCCTCTCGGCGAAGTTGATCCCGGCCCCGCCGGGCTACCGGCCCGGCCCCGACCTCGCCTCCGACGGCAACGACTACGCCGTCTCGGGGGAGCGCGCGCTGGAGGGCTTCAAGGAGGCCCGCGCGGGCCTGTCGGCCTCGGAGCGCAAGAAGCGCGACGACGTGCTCGCCGAGCTCAGGCTGAAGGGCGTCGCCGGCCGTACCTTCGCGAAGGACACCGGGACGCTGGTCGTGGAGATCCAGCTGATGCAGGCCGACCCCAAGGCCCTGGACTCCTTCTCGCAGGTCTCCAGGAAGCTCCTCGACCTCGCCGGCGACGGCCGTGAGGCCCCCAAGGTCGACGGGTACCCCGATGCCCGGTGCGCGCTCTCGGTCGTCGTCGCCGAGGAGAAGGACAAGAGGGGCGAGGGGATCGACTCCCTCTCCTGCGTCGCCGTCCAGGGCGACGTGATGGTCATGTTCCAGGCCTACGGGCCCAAGAGCGTCTTCTCCGGCTCCGACGCCACCGCGATCTTCAAGAACCAGCTGAACCACCTGAAGTCCCCCGGGGAGTCCGTGTGACCGAGCAGACCACCGGCGCCCCGGAAACCCCCGTGCCGCCGGCCGCCGAAGCCCCGGTGGCGTCCGGAGGCGCCGTGCCGCCGGCCGCCGAAGCCCCCGTTCCGCCCACGCCCGGGGGCCGCCGCACGCTGCGCGCCGTCCTGCGCTGGACCGCCGCCGTCCTCGTCTTCGGCGTCGCCGGCGCCGGGACCGCGTACGGGATCACCCGGCTTGAGCGCAGCGACGTCCCCGGCCTGTCCACCAAGGACGACGGACGCTGGACCTACCCCGTCCTGGCCCGGCCCACCCCGCCCCCGGGCGCGCCGCTGCCCTTCGCCCCCGACAACCCGGACGGCATCCACTACGCCGGCCTGACCCAGCTCCTGCTCCCCGCGCCCCAGGGCTCCGCCCCGGACGCCGGGCTGAAGCTGGAGAAGGACTCGGCCGTCACCGTGGACACCTTCCTGGAGGAGTACGAGCCGTCGGTCCGCGACACGATGCGGCAGCAGTTCGACGTCGACGGCCTGCGCCAGATCGCGGCCCGCGGCTGGACCACCGCGGACGGCACCCGCACCCGTGTCTACCTGCTGCGCTTCCACGCCTCCGGGTTCGCGGACCGGTTCAAGGGCTGCGGCTCCGGGATGGAGCTGAGCGGGGTCAAGGGCGTCGACCTGGACGAGGTCTGGGGGAAGGCCAAGGTCAAGCAGGTCTCCCCGGCCGTCGAGGGCATCAAGGTCCTGGAGGAGGCGGTCCCCTTCGGCGACGAGCAGACCCGGGTCGGCTGCGTCGCGTCGGGTGACCTCCAGGCCGTGATCCTCCAGAACCGCAAGGGCGGGGCCGCCGCCGTGCCGCTCCACCAGGCGGTGATCCTCCAGGACCAGCTGCTCCACTGACCGGTCCACCCGGACAGGGGCCGGTTCGGCCTACCTCACACCGTGCGCCGGTCCCCGGGCCAGTAGGCTTGGGGACCGGCCCCGTCCACCCGCACCGAATCCTCCGAGGAGCACCCCGTGCTTGAGGCTTTCTTCACCTCCCTGCTGGTCCTGGTCTGCGTCGGCGTCCTCGCCTTCACCGGCCTGGCCGTCAAGAAGCTGTACCAGGGTCAGCGCTGACAGCCGACTGGCCGACCGCCCCGGAAACCCTCCCCACAGATCGCCTGAGCAGCCAACCATGATCCAGATCCCGTCCGACCTGAACCCCGGTCTCGTCCCCCTCGCCTTCCTCCTCGGTACCTGGGAAGGCGCCGGCGTCTTCGACTTCCCCGGCGAGGAGAAGTGCAACTTCGGCCAGGAAGTCGTCTTCAGCCACGACGGCCGGGACTTCCTGGCGTACACCTCCCACTCCTGGGTACTCGACGCCGAGGGCAACAAGGTGCGCCCCCTGGAGTCCGAGTCGGGCTACTGGCGCATCGACAAGGACCGCAAGGTCGAGATCGTCATGGTCCGCGACCAGGGCGTGGTCGAGGTCTGGTACGGCGAGCTCGCCGACCAGAAGCCGCAGATCGACCTCGTCACCGACGCCGTGGCCCGCACCGCCGCGTCCGGCCCGTACAGCGGCGGCAAGCGCCTGTACGGCTACGTGAAGAGCGACCTGATGTGGGTCGGCGAGAAGGCGACCCCCGAGGTCGAGCTGCGCCCCTACATGTCGGCCCAGCTGAAGAAGGTCGTCACCCCGGAGGAGATCGCCGACATGGCGCGCAACCTCCCCGAGCTCCCGGAAGACGGCATCGCCTTCTTCCGCTGAGCCGGGCGCACGTGTACGAAAGGGGACCGCGGCAGGGCCGCGGTCCCCTTCGCGCGCTTACACTGGCCGGGTGGTGACCACCGACTGGAAGACCGACCTGCGGCAGCGCGGCTACCGGCTGACACCGCAGCGCCAGCTCGTGCTGGAAGCGGTCGACGCCCTGGAGCACGCCACCCCCGACGAGATCCTCGCCGAGGTGCGCAAGACGGCCTCCGGCGTCAACATCTCCACCGTCTACCGCACGCTGGAGCTCCTGGAGGAGCTCGGCCTGGTCTCGCACGCCCACCTCGGGCACGGGGCCCCCACCTACCACCTCGCCGACCGGCACCACCACATCCACCTCGTGTGCCGCGACTGCACCGAGGTGATCGAGGCCGACCTCGACATCGCCGCCGACTTCACGGCGAAACTGCGCACCACCTTCGGCTTCGAGACCGACATGAAGCACTTCGCCATCTTCGGTCTGTGCGAGCGGTGCGCCGCCCTCCGCCGCGAGACCCCCGCCTCCGGCCGGGGCGACGCGTAGCGCCCCCGGTGCGCCCTGGGGCCCCGCGGGCGGGGTCGTAGGCTTGGTGGCATGACCAGCAGCCCCTTGCTCCATCTTCCCGGCGCCGTAGCGGCCGAAGGCCGTGACGAGGGCGTCGCCGCCCACTACGGAGAGCTCTACGGCGAACAGCGCGCCCTCGCCGACGGCCGAGGCTTCGTCGACCTCTCCCACCGCGGGGTCGTCACCGTCACCGGCCAGGACCGGCTCGCCTGGCTGCACCTGCTGATCACCCAGCACGTCACGGAACTCCCGCCCGGGCAGGCCACCGAGGCGTTGATCCTCTCCGCCAACGGGCACATCGAGCACCAGCTGCACCTCGTCGACGACGGCGAGACCACCTGGGCGCACGTCGAGCCGGGCACCCAGGAGGCGCTGATCGCCTACCTGGAGTCCATGAAGTTCTTCTACCGCGTCGAAGTCGCCGACCGCACCGCCGACTTCGCCGTCGTCCACCTGCCGGCCGGCTCCATCGCCGAGACCGACAAGGAGTACGTGGTCCGCGAGACCCCGTACGGCCGCGACGTCTTCCTTCCGCGCGGGCAGCTGGAGGCCTTCGCCGCCGCCCACGGGCCGGCCGCCGGGCTCCTCGCGTACGAGGCCCTGCGCGTCGAGGCGCACCGTCCCCGCCTGGGCCTGGAGACCGACCACCGCACCATTCCGCACGAGATCGGTCTCATCGGCACCGCCGTGCACCTCCAGAAGGGCTGCTACCGCGGCCAGGAGACCGTCGCCCGCGTCCACAACCTGGGGAAGCCCCCGCGCCGCCTGGTCTTCCTCCACCTCGACGGCTCCGAGGTGCTGCTCCCCGCGCACGGGGCGCCCGTACGGCTCGCCGCCGACGGGGAGGACGGCCGTCAGCTCGGCTTCGTCACCACCGCCGTCCGCCACCACGAGCTCGGACCGATCGCCCTCGCACTGGTCAAGCGGAACGTTCCGGTGGACGCCCCGCTGCTGGCCGGGACCACCCCGGCCGCGCAGGAGGTCGTGGTGGCCCCGTAGGGCCCCCGCCCCTACACGTCGATGACGATGGTGAACGGGCCGTGGTTGGTCAGCGAGACCCGCATGTCCGCGCCGAACCGGCCCGTCGCCACCGTCGCGCCCAGCGCCCGCAGCTGCGCCACGACCTCGTCCACCAGCGGTTCGGCCACCGGCCCGGGCGCGGCCGCGTTCCAGGTGGGGCGGCGGCCCTTGCGGGCGTCGCCGTAGAGCGTGAACTGGGAGATCACCAGCAGCGGCGCGTCCACGTCGCTGCAGGACTTCTCCGCCTCCAGGATCCGCACCGACCACAGCTTGCGCGCCAGCACGGCCGCCTTCTCCGGGGTGTCGTCGTGGGTCACCCCCACCAGCACGCACAGCCCCTCGCCGACGATCTCGCCGACCGTCTCGCCGGCCACGACGACGCTCGCGCCATCCACCCTCTGCACCACTGCTCGCATACCACCTGTGTACCAGGCGTGCACCCGTCCGGGGCCGATCGGGTGGCGTGGGACTGCGTCCGCACCACGGAGAGTGGCACCATGCGTGCAGGCGGTGCCCCCAGCACCGGTCGAGGGGACGGACACGAAACGATGAACACCACCTCTGATACCTCCGCACCTGCACCCGCGGCACCCGACGACGCGGCCGCGTCCGGGCCCCAGGTGCGGCCGCCCGCGCAGCGCACCGGCGACCCCGAGGGGCTGACCACCCCCGCCGGCATTCCCGCCGCCGCGCTCGGCCTGCCCGAACTGCGCGCCCTGCGCCGCGACGCCCAGCGCGACGAGGCCGACCTCAGCTACGTCCGCAGGCTCCTCCAGGGCCGCATCGACATCCTGCGCGCCGAGCTGGCCCGCCGGACGGACCCCGAGGCGCCGGTGGTGGACCGGCTCTCGGAGATCCTCGCCGACGCCCCGTCCAGCCGCAGCGCCTCCGCCCGGCACGTCACGCTCGGCACCCCGCACAACGAGGAGTTCCGGCTGCTGGCGGCCGAGATGCTGTCCGACGTGGAGCTGTCGGACCTGGAGGCGCGCACGGACGCCGAGCTCCACGAGGCGATGGCCCGGCTGGTCCGCTACGAGCAGCAGGTCTCGCGCCGCCGCCAGCAGCTCCAGCGGACGGCGGACGACTCCAGCGCGGAGATCACCAGACGCTACCGGGAGGGCGAGGCGCAGGTGGACGACCTGCTGGCGTAGGCGCCGCCGGGGCCTGACGGCCCGGTGGAAATTCGGGCGACTCCACCCGGTGCGGCCGTTAGCGTGACCGGATATGAGTGCTGACATCCGGCCGATCGCCGAATCCGAACTCCCCGAGTGGCTGCGAGCCGTGAACACGGGCTTCCTGCAACCGGCGCCGTTCTCCGAGTCCGATGTCGCCCAGCGTGCCAAGTACACGGACTTCGCCCGTACCCAGGGTGCCTTCGACGCCGTCACCGGCCGCTGCGTGGCCACCTTCCGCTCCTTCGCCCAGGAACTGACCGTTCCCGGCGGGGCGGCCGTCCCCTCCAGCGCCGTCACCAACGTCAGCGTGACCCCCACCCACCGCCGCCAGGGCCTGCTGACCCGGATGATGGCGGCCGAGCTGGCGGCGGCCAAGGAGCGCGGCGACGTCGTCTCCACCCTCATCGCCGCCGAGTACCCGATCTACGGCCGGTACGGGTACGGGCCCGCCACGGCCGTCGCCGAATGGGAGATCGACATAGCGCGCAGCGGTGTCGATCCGCGCTGGTCGGGGCCCGGGGACGGCGCCCGCATCGACCTGGTGGACGTGTCCGAGGCCCGGGAGGTCGGACCCCGGCTGCACGAGCGGATGCGAAAGCTCTCGCACGGTGCGGTGAGCCGCAACGCCCGCTGGTGGAACATCGTCACCGGCGTGGAGCAGCAGTTCGCCGCCCGCGCCTACAAGGACAAGTTCTACGCCCTGTACCGGGACGCGGCGGGCGAGCCGGCCGGTCTCGCGATGTACTCGGCCGACGAGCAATGGTCGGACGAGAAGCTGCCGCAGAACACCCTCACGGTCAGGGACCTGATCGCGCTGACGCCGCAGGCGGAGGGCGCCCTGTGGCGGTTCCTGTGCTCCATCGACTGGGTGATGAAGGTCCGTACCGGCTACCGCGCGCCCGACGACGTCGTCCCGCTGCTGCTGCCCGACCCGCGCGCCGCCCGGCCGGTGACCGTGGCCGACTTCCTGTGGCTGCGGCTGCTGGACGTCGAACGGGCGCTGGCCGCCCGGACGTACGCCGTGCCCGGGGTCCTCGTCCTGGAGGTCGAGGACGCCGCCGGCCTGGCGGACGGGCGCTACCGCCTCGACGCGGGCGCGGGCACCTGTGGCCGTACGCAGGACCCGGCCGACCTGCGCCTGGACGTGTCCGACCTCGGCTCGCTCTACCTGGGCGACGAGTCGGCGGCGCGGCTGGCGGCCCTGGGGCGGGTGGCGCAGGAGCGGCCCGGGGCGGTCGCGCTCGCCGACGCGGTGTTCCGCACCGCCCGGCGGCCGTGGTGCCCGGACGTTTTCTGACCCGGGCCGTCGCCGTTGTCGTCCGCACGCCGAGGATGGGGTACATGACATCGATCGTTGAGCGGCTGCGCGCCGCGGGCTGCGTCTTCGCGGAGGAGGAGGCCGAGCTGCTGACGGAGGCGGCCCGCGACGACGACCGCCGGCTGGAGGCCCTGGTCGCCCGCCGGGCGGCGGGCGAGCCGCTGGAGCACGTCGTCGGCTGGGCCGGGTTCTGCGGGCTGCGCGTGGAGGTGGGGGCGGGGGCCTTCGTGCCGCGCCGGCGCAGCGAGTTCCTCGCCGAGGAGGCGGTGGGGCTGGCCCGGCCCGGGGCCGTGGTGCTGGACCTGTGCTGCGGGGTGGGCGCGCTCGGCGCGGCGGTGGCCTCACAGGTGCCCGGCGGGGTCGAGCTGCACGCCGCCGACATCGACCCGGCGGCGCTGGCGTACGCCCGGCGCAACGTGGCCCCGTACGGGGGAGCGGTCTGGGAGGGCGACCTGTACGCGGCGCTCCCGCAGCGGCTGCTCGGGCGGGTGGACGTCCTCGTGGTCAACGCCCCCTACGTGCCGACCGGGGAGATCGCCCTGATGCCGTCCGAGGCCCGGGTGCACGAGCCGCTGGTCTCCCTCGACGGGGGCGAGGACGGTCTGGACGTCCACCGCCGGATCGCGGCACAGGCATTGCGCTGGCTGGCCCCGGGCGGCCACCTGCTGATCGAGACCAGTGCCCGGCAGGCGCCGCTGACGGCGTCCGCGCTGACGGCGGGGGGCCTGTCGGTGCGGGCGGCCACCTCGGAGGAGCTGCACGCGACCGTGGTGACCGGCCGGGCTCCGGCGGGGGAGGGCCTCCTCTAGGAGGCGAGGCGCTCGGCGAGGAAGGCCTCCCAGGTGCGCCGGCCCAGGACCGCGCCGTCGAGGGCGAGGTTGTCCCCGGCGCGGTAGGCGCGGCCGGCCTTCCCGGGCATGCGGACGGGCATCATCAGGCGCCGCTTGCCGCGGGCCCGCAGGTAGTCGCGGCTGAGGTCGCCGAGGGTGTGGACGTCGGGCCCGGCGATGTCGGCGACCCGCCCGGCGGGCTTGCCGAGGGCCAGTTCGACGAGCCGGGCCGCCACCTCGCGGGAGTCGACGGGCTGCCAGCGCACCCCGCCGGGGACCGGGACCACGGGCAGCCTGGCGAGCTTCTCGGCGACGGTCAGGGCCAGTTCGTGGAACTGGGCGGCGCGCAGGGTGGTCCAGGGAAGTCCTGATCCGGAGAAGGCCCGTTCCGCTTCGAGCTTGGTGCGGAACCAGCCGAGGGGGACGGTGTCGGCGCCGATGACGGAGATCAGGACGAGGTGGCGGACCCCGGCGGCCTTCGCGGCGCGCACCAGGTTGCGGGCGGCGACGTCGTCGCCCGTGGGGCCGCCGGCCAGGTGGAGGACCGTTTCGACGCCGTCGAGGGCGGCGTCGAGCCCCTCGTCGCCGACCAGGTCGCCGCGTACGCAGGTGACGCCGTCGGCGGCGGGACGGGCGCTGCGGCTGAGGATCCGTACGGGTGCGCCCGCCGCGCGCAGCAGCGGTACGACGAGGCTGCCGAGGGTGCCGGTGCCGCCGGTGACGAGGAGGGGGCGGGGGGATCCGGTCGTGTCCGTCATCTGGGTCATCTCCAATCGGTGGGACGGAAGTTGACGTCCCGGGCTTGAACCCGTTCGATTTCCGCGGGGTGTGCGGTCTACTGCTCTGACCCGCAGTGAGGAAGGAATGTGACAGGTGGACGAGAACTCGTCGCTGACGAATCCGGCGGACTTGGCGGAACTGACGGCGCGCTTCGAGGAGCACCGGAGCCATCTGAAGGCGGTGTCCTACCGAATGCTGGGCTCGGTGAGCGAGGCCGAGGACGCGGTCCAGGAGACGTGGCTGCGTCTGGAGCGCACCGACGTGAGCGGGGTCGAGAACCTCGGCGGGTGGCTGACCACCGTGGTGTCGCGGATCTGCCTCAACATGCTGCGCTCGCGCGAGCAGCGGCGTGAGGATCCGGTGGAGCGGCTGGAGACGCGGATCCCGGATCCGCTGATCGGCTCGGAGCGGCGGGTCGACCCGGAACACGAGGTGATGCTGGCCGACTCGGTGGGGCTGGCGCTGATGGTGGTGATGGAGTCGCTGGCGCCGGCGGAGCGGCTGGCGTTCGTCCTGCACGACATGTTCGCGGTGCCGTTCGAGGAGATCGCCCCGCTGGTCGAGAAGTCCGCGGCGGCGACCCGGCAGCTGGCCAGCCGGGCGCGGCGCAAGGTGCGGGGCCAGGCCCCGGCGCCGGACAAGGACCTCGCGCGCCAGCGGGAGGCGGTGGACGCGTTCTTCGCGGCCGCGCGGGACGGGGAGTTCGAGGCGCTGCTGTCGGTGCTCGACCCGGACGTGGTGCTGCGTTCGGACGGCGGGGTCGGCGGTGCGCTCACCGTGGTGCTGTCGGGGGCGCGGACGGTGGCGGGCCAGGCGGTCACGTACAGCGCGCTGGTGCCGTTCGTACGCCCGGCGCTGATCAACGGTGCGGCGGGCGTGGTGGTGGTCCGCAAGGACCGGGCCGTGTCGGTCATGGCGTTCACCGTCGTGGAGGGGCGGATCGTCGCGATCGACGTGCTGTCCGACCCGGAGCGCCTGGGGGCGCTGGACCTGACGGCGCTGGAGGACTGAGGGCCGTCCGTTTCCGGGGCCCGGGCCGTCGCCGGCCGGGCCCCCGGTCTCAGACCAGGGCCAGGACGGCGGCGGCGGGGGCGGCGTAGATCAGCGGGAAGGCGACGTGGGCGTACGAGCGGGCCCGCAGGACGGTGATGACGGCGCCGGTGAAGTAGAGGACCAGCCCGACCGCGGCGGCGACGCCGAGGGCGGGGACGGCGAAGCCGGCGAGCAGGCCGAGGGCGCCGGCGATCTTGACGGTGCCGAGGAAGGCCCACATCCCCTTCGGGACGCCGTACTCGACGAGCGGCTCGGTGACGAACTTCGCCCCGCGCAGGACCGAGACGCCGGAGAACCCGGCCATGAGGGCGGCGACCAGGGTGACGACGGTGGCGGTGGTGGACATCGGGGGCTCCTTCGGGGCGGTCTGCTTCTGCGTCTCTTCGTCGTCGCCCTCCGGCGTCCGACACCCCTCTGACCCGGCGGCGCGCACGGATGTGACAGCGGCGCGGGAAACGTTCTCGGCAGCGCCGGACGGATACTCCTGCAAGCAAGCGCTTGCAATAGTTAGCAGGGTGCGGCAGGATCGGAGCATGGCATCGCTCAACGTCGGGAACCTCGGCGAATACCTCCGCGAGCAGCGGCGGCAGGCCCAGCTGTCGCTGCGGCAGCTGGCCGACGCGGCCGGGGTGTCGAACCCGTACCTGAGCCAGATCGAGCGCGGGCTGCGCAAGCCGAGCGCGGACATCCTCCAGCAGCTGGCCAAGGCGCTGCGGATCTCCGCCGAGACGCTGTACGTGCAGGCCGGGATCCTCGACGAGCGGGACCGGGACGAGGTGGAGACGCGGGCCGTCATCCTCTCCGACCCGTCGATCAACGAGCGGCAGAAGCAGGTGCTGCTCCAGATCTACGACGCGTTCCGCAAGGAGAACACGGCCGACGAACCGGCCGCCGACGACGCGCTGCCCCCGACGAACTGACCGGATCCGGGAGGACCCGCACATGGCCATCGCCGATGACCTGAAGAAGACCCTCACCGACCCCACCCCCCTCTACTTCGCCGCCGGCACCGCCGACCTGGCCTTCCAGCAGGCCAAGAAGGTCCCCGGCCTGATCGAGCAGCTGCGGGCCGAGGCCCCGGCCCGTATCGAGGCCGTGCTGGACACCGACCCCAAGATCGTCCAGGAGAAGGCCAAGGTGGCCCAGGAGGCCGTCACGGCCCGGGTCGTCGAGGTCTTCGGGGCGATCGACCCGAAGAAGCTCGGCGAGACCGCCCAGGACCTGGCGCTGCGCGGGGTCGGCGTGGCCGCCGAGTACGCCGTCCGGGCCAAGGAGACCTACGACAAGGTCGCCGAGCACGGAGAGCAGGCCGTGCGCGCCTGGCGCGGTGAGGTCGCCGACGAGATCGTCGACATCGCCGAGGTCGTGGAGCCGGAGCCGGCCCGGGCCGCGGAGCCCGCGCAGGACGCTCCTTCCGAGGCCGCCGCCGACGGGAACGGCGACGAGAAGCCCGCCGCCAAGAAGCCCGCCGCGCGCCGCAACGGGGTCAAGAAGGCCCCCGCCGAGCCGGCCGCCGAGACCGCCGGCCAGAGCTGACATGTCCGCGGACGAACCGGGCACCCGCGGGGTGTCCGGTTCGTTCTCGTTTCGGAAGGCGGCTCGGGCGGTAGCGTGGAGTCGGAAGAGCTGAACGCGAGAAGGCGGTCGAGACGATGCTGATGCAGGGGTTCGATAACGGGGTCCTCCCGTTGCTCGGCTACGCCATGCTGGCGCTCGCCGTCGCGGCCTTCGTCCTCGCGCTCCTCGCGCGGGAGGACGCCTACCGCGCGGCGGACAAGCAGACCAAGACCTTCTGGCTGGTCATCCTGGGCGTCACGGTCCTGGTGGACTTCTTCCTCGGGATGCTGTTCCTGCAGATCGCGGGCCTGGTGGCGTCCATCGTGTTCTTCGTCGACGTCCGCCCGGCCCTCAAGCAGGTCTCGGGCGGCGGCAACCGGCGCCGTGGTGGCAGCAGCAGCGACGGCCCGTACGGGCCGTACAACGGCGGCCGCTAGGCCGTATCCCGGGAGGCGGCCCGGGCCGTCCGGCCGGCGGTCAGCCGCCGGCCCGGGAGAGCAGCACCAGGGCCACGTCGTCGGTGAGCTCGCCGCCGTTGAGGCGCCGGGCCTCGGTGACGGAGGCCTCCAGCAGGCTCTCGCCGCTGAGCCCCTCCTCCAGGTGGCGGTTGATCATGTCGACCATGCCGTCCTGGCCGAGCCGCTCGCGGCCCTCGCCGATCCGGCCCTCGATGAGGCCGTCCGTGTAGAGCATCAGGCTCCACGAGGCGCCGAGGTCCACCTGGCGGCGGGGCCAGCGGGCCCGGGGGAGCAGGCCGAGCGCCGGGCCGCTGTTCTCGTACGGCAGGAGCCGTGCGGGGCGGCCGGGGCGGGAGACCAGCGGCGCCGGGTGCCCGGCCAGGCACAGGCCGGCTCGGCGGCCGTCGGGGGAGATGTCGACCGTGCAGAGGGTCGCGAAGATCTCCTCGCAGGGCCGTTCCACTTCCAGGACCTCCTGGAGCGTGGCCAGCAGGTCGTCCCCGCACAGCCCGGCCAGGGTCAGCGCCCGCCAGGCGATGCGCAGCTCCACTCCCAGGGCGGCCTCGTCGGGGCCGTGGCCGCAGACGTCGCCGATCATCGCGTGGACGGTTCCGTCGGGCGTGCGGACGGCGTCGTAGAAGTCGCCGCCGAGGAGGGCCCGGCTGCGGCCGGGGCGGTAGCGGGCGGCGAAGCGGAGGTCGGAGCCGTCGAGGAGGGGGGTGGGGAGCAGTCCGCGTTCCAGACGGGCGTTCTCCTGGGCCCGAAGTTTCGATTCTGCGAGCTTGTACTGCGCGATGTCGGCCCGCTTTCTCTCCACGGCGTAGCGGATCGCGCGGCTGAGGAGCCGCCCGTCGAGCTCGTCGCGGAGGAGGAAGTCCTGGGCGCCGACGCGGACGGCCTCGGCGGCGCGCTCGGTGTCGGCCTCGGCGGTGAGCACGAGCACGGCGTGGTGGGGTGCGATGCGCAGCACCTCGCGCAGGGCGCCGAAGCCGTCCTCGCCGGGGCCGGGAAGCGCCAGGTCGAGCAGGACGCAGTGCACGTCGGGGGTGAGCAGCCGCTCCGCCTCGGTGAGGTTGCGGGCGCTGCGGAGCCGGATGCGCTGCCCGGCGGCGTCGAGGATCTCGGGGACGGTGAGACCGCCCGCGGGGTCGTCCTCCACGACCAGCAGGGTCAGCGGGGTGGGGCCGCCGATTTCCGTGGCGGGGGTTTCCCTCTGCCGCGGTACAGGTACGGGCATCGTCTCCGGTTCCTTGCCTCCCCCCGGAAGTGCGCTCATGCCGGGACCCTAACGGGCGGGGGTGGGGAGGGGGAATGCCGAAACGGACGGGGCTCGCGCCATATACCCCCATCCCGGCGGAAACCCGCCCACCCGGGATGACCAACGTCACGGCTCGGTCGGCCCCGCCCGAGACCCCGGTCACAGGGGGGGCGGACCCCCCCGGGTCTCTTCGGCCCCGCCGGCGATTGGGGCGCGGGGTCAGGGGCGGTCGCGCCCCCGGCCTGCCGAACCGTCCGGCCAGGGCCTACGCGTCCGGGCGGACCACGGCCTTGATCGGCATCGACCCCGCCCCGGCCATCGTCACGTTCCGCCCCGGCCGCGGCGCGTGCACGATCGCGCCGTCCCCGACGTACATGCCGACGTGGCTCGCGTCGTCGAAGTAGATGATCAGGTCCCCCGGCCGCATGTCCTTCACCGCGACCTTCGGCAGCAGCCGCAGCTGCTCCTGCGAGGTGCGCGGGATCGGCCGCCCCGCCGCCAGCCATGCCTGCGAGGTGAGCCCGGAGCAGTCGTAGGAGGCCGGACCCACCGCGCCCCACACGTACGGCTTCCCGATCTGCGCGGTGGCGAACTGCACCGCCCTTTTCCCGGCGTCCGAGGCCAGGCCCTTGACGTCCTTCATCGCGCCGGACGACAGCCACGCCGTCTGCGCCTGGTACTGGGCGTCCTGCTCCAGCTGGATCAGCCGTGCCTTCTCCTCGGCCGCCAGCCTGTTCTCCAGCTCCTCCGCCGCCTTGATCTTGCCCTCGATCTCCTTCTTGGCGGCTTCCTTCTTGACCCGGTTGTCCTCCATCTTCTGCCAGACGGCGCCCGCGTCCTTCGCGTAGCGCTCCAAGTCGGCCTGCGTGCGGCTGAGTTCGGCCAGCAGGTCGGTGGTGGCCTTCTCGCCCTGCCGGAGCCGGCCCGCCCCGTCGAGGAAGTCGGAGGGGCTGTTGCTGAGTGCGAGCCGCGCGCCCGGCGGCAGGCCGCCCGAGCGGTACTGGGCGCGGGCGGCGGCGCCCGCGCGGTCCTTGAGGGTGGAGATCCGGTCCTGGCCGGCCACCACCAGCTTGGCGATCTCGACGATCCGCTCGGACTGCGCCTTGGTCTCGCTCTCCGCGAGGTTGTACGCGTCCGTCGCGCTGCCCGCCTGGCGGTAGAGGTCCTCGATCTCCTTGCGGACCTGCTCCAGGGACTTGGCGCCCGGCTCCGGCGCGGGCGCCGCCGGGGCGGCCGGCGCGGACGGGGCCGCGAACGCCGGGCTCGTCGCGAGTCCGGGGGCCGCCAGTATCGCCATCGCGCACAGCAGGGTCAGGGCGGAGGCCCCCCTCCGGCGCGACGACGCTCGCTTCACGGTCCCCATGGCTCCCCCAGGCGCCCCGAGCCAGAACCGACGTCACCCGACATCAGATCTGACTATTCGTCAGTAACTTCTCACTGCCTCCGGGATGGTGCCACGAACCGGCGAATTCCAACACCCTCCGGATTCCGCTCCGATCATGACCCGCCACGCACCGTCCACCCCAGACGACCCAACGGGCCGCCACCACCCCCGGTTCCCCGCCCGGCGAGGTTCACCCCGCCGGGCGCAACGCCTCCCAGCGCACCGTCAGTTCCCCCTGCCTCCACCGCACCGGCCCGTCCGCCAGCGGCCACTCCCCGGCCAGCGCCCGTGCCGTCCGGATCCAGCGCTGCCGCGCCCCGTACGAGGCGTACGGCGCGGCCGCCGCCCACGCCCGGTCGAAGTCGCGCAGGAACGCGTACACCGGCTCCCCCGGCACGTTCCGGTGGATCAGTGCCTTCGGCAGCCGCTCCGCCAGGTCCGACGGCCGCTCCAGCGAACCCAGCCGCGTCGCGAACGTCACCGTCCGCGGCCCCTCCGGCCCCAGCGCCACCCACACGTGCCGCCTGCCGATCTCGTCGCAGGTCCCCTCCACCAGCAGCCCCTCCGGCGCCAGCCGCCCGCACAGCCGCTCCCAGACCGCCTCGACCTGCTCCTCGTCGTACTGGCGCAGCACGTTCGCCGCCCGGATCAGCGCCGGACGCTCCCCGCCCTCCAGCGGTACCTCGAAACCCCCGTGCCGGAAGCTCAGCCCCTCCCGCTCGTACGGCTTCGCCCCCGCCACCCGGGCCGGCTCGATCTCGATGCCCACCACCCGCACCGCGGGAGCCGCCTCCCGCAGCCGCGCCAGCAGCTCCACCGCCGTCCACGGCGCGGCCCCGTACCCCAGGTCGACGGCCACCGGAGCGTCCGCCCGGCGCAGGGCCGCCCCGTGCGAGGCGGCGATCCAGCGGTCCATGCGCCGCAGCCGGTTCGGGTTCGTCGTCCCGCGCGTCACGGTGCCCACAGGGCGCTTCGGGGGTGGCGGAGTGCTGCGGGAGACCATGCGCCGAGCGTAAGCGGAGCCCGGGGCCCGCAAAAAAATCCGGCGTACCGGCGAGGAACTTGCTCGGCCCCGGAATGCGGGGGACGGCCATCCGGGTTGCACTCCTTGCAGGGCGCCGCGCGCGCTCCCGCAGCCATGCCGTCCGGCGTGCCGCCCCACCGGCACCGCCCAGCCCGCCGTCCGCGCGATCCGAGCGAGAGGAACTGCTCACCTTGAGCCAGTACGTGTCCCGCCTCGGCGGCAGCATCAGCGGCCGCATCGCCGCCGCCCGCGGCGCCCGCCAGGACGCGCCCCGCCTGCGCCTCCCGGCCGTCGGCCACCACCGCAAGCCCCGCCGGGTGGCCATGCTCAGCGTGCACACCTCCCCGCTGCACCAGCCCGGCACCGGCGACGCCGGCGGCATGAACGTCTACATCGTGGAGCTGGCCCGCCGCCTCGCCGCCATCAACATCGAGGTGGAGATCTTCACCCGGTCCACCACCGGCGGCCTGCCGCCGGCCGTCGAGCTCGCCCCCGGGGTCCTCGTCCGGCACGTGGACGCGGGACCGTACGAGGGCCTCGCCAAGGAGGAGCTGCCCGCCCAGCTGTGCGCCTTCACCCACGGCGTCATGCAGGCCTGGGCCGGCCACCGCCCCGGCTACTACGACCTCGTCCACTCCCACTACTGGCTCTCCGGCCACGTGGGCTGGCTCGCCGCCGAACGCTGGGGCGTCCCCCTCGTCCACGCCATGCACACCATGGCCAAGGTCAAGAACGCCGCGCTCGCCGAGGGGGACACCCCCGAGCCGGCCGCCCGCGTCATCGGCGAGACCCAGATCGTCGCCGCCGCCGACCGGCTGATCGCCAACACCGCCGAAGAGGCCGACGAGCTCGTCCGCCACTACGACGCCGACCCCGGCAAGGTCGCCGTCGTCCATCCGGGCGTGAACCTCGACCGCTTCACCACCGGCGACGGCCGCGCCGCCGCCCGCGCCCGGCTCGGCCTGCCCCAGGACGCCGTGATCCCGCTCTTCGCGGGCCGCATCCAGCCCCTCAAGGCCCCCGACATCCTGCTGCGCGCCGTCGCCGAGCTCGTCGACCGCGACCCCGCCCTGCGCGGCCGCCTCTTCGTCCCCGTCGTCGGCGGGCCCAGCGGCAGCGGCCTCGCCAAGCCGGAGGGGCTGCAGAAACTCGCCGCGAAGCTCGGCATCACCGACCTCGTCCACTTCCACCCGCCGGTGGCCCAGGACCAGCTCGCCGACTGGTTCCGGGCGGCGTCCGTGCTGGTCATGCCCTCGTACAACGAGTCCTTCGGACTGGTCGCCATCGAGGCCCAGGCCACGGGCACCCCCGTCCTCGCCGCGGCCGTCGGCGGACTCCCCGTCGCCGTCGACGACGGGGTCACGGGCCTCCTCGTCCCCGGCCACGACCCCGTCGACTACGCCCGCGCGCTGCGTCGCTTCGTCGACGAACCCGGCCTCACGACCCGCATGGGCGCCGCCGCCGCCCGGCACGCGCAGCACTTCGGCTGGGACACCGCCGCCAGCGCCACCGCCGACGTGTACACCGCGGCGATGCATGATCACCGCCGTCGCGTACGCTCCCACCATGGCTGACACCGCCGCGATCATCGAGTCCACGCTGGCCGGCGCCGAGCTGGGATGGGAGTGCCCCCGGCCCGGCACGTACGTCGTCCAGCTCCCCGGCACCCGCAAGCTGAGCACCACCTGCTCCCTGCGGATCGGCCGCCACTCGCTGTCGCTGAACGCCTTCGTGATCCGCCACCCCGACGAGAACGAGGCGGGCGTCCACCGCTGGCTGCTGGAACGCAACCTCAAGCTGTACGGCATGGCGTACGCCGTCGACCCGCTCGGCGACGTCTACCTCACGGCGAGGCTCCCCCTGTCCGCGGTCACCCCGGACGACCTGGACCGCCTCCTCGGCACGGTCCTGGAGGCGGCGGACGGTGCGTTCAACACCCTCCTGGAACTGGGCTTCGCGAGCGCGATCCGACGCGAGTACGAATGGCGCACGTCCCGCGGCGAGCCCACCCACAACCTGGACGCCTTCAAGCACCTCACCCGCCCGGATTCCGGCCCCGCGGGCACCTGAGGCAGGGAGGTCCGGGCGGACCGCAGCGAGCACCGCCCGGCGGCACCCCCGCGCACCCGCCCCGCCCCGCGCCCACCGGCCGGCTAGGCCTCGGCCGGAGCCGCCGCCGGAGCCGCGGCGGAGCCGGCGGCGGCGCCCCCCGCGGCGCCCGCTCCCGGAAGCCCCCGCATCAGGACCGCGTACCCCCCGGCCGCCACCGTCCCCAGGACACCGGTCGCCGCCCACAGCCACCCGGCCCCCCACCGGTCGATGACGAGCCCGGCCATCAGCGGAGCCACCAGCGAGGCCACCGACCAGGACATCGTGTACATCCCCTGGTACCGCCCGCGCCCGTGCACCGGCGACAGCTGCACCACCAGCCCCATCTGCGTCGGCGAGTTCACGATCTCCGCCAGCGTCCACACGCACACCGTCAGCGCGTACGCCCACAGCGACCCCGCGAACGCCGTCATCGCGAACCCGTACCCCGCCAGCAGCGCCGAGGCCACCAGCAGCCGCCGCGGGTCACGCCGCTCGATGAACCGCGTCACCGGCAGCTGGAGCACCACGATCAGCACCCCGTTCGCGGCGATCACCAGCCCGTACTCCCCGGGCGAGAACCCGGCCGCGCCCATCGCCACCGGCAGACCCACCGAGCCCTGCGTGAAGATCAGCGAGATCAGGAACGACAGCCCCACGACCCCCATGAACCGCCCGTCCCGCAGCACGGTCCCCAGCCCGACCTCGGCCCCCGCCCCCGCCTGCGCCGACGAGCCCCCCGCGCCCGGCTCCGGCCGCGACTCCGGGAGCTTCGCGAACACCAGCACCGCGCACAGCAGCGTCAGCGCCGCCTCGCCCAGGAACCCGGCCAGGTAGCTGTACTCGGCGACCACCCCCGCCACCACCGAGCTGACCGCGAAGCCCAGGTTGATGGCCCAGTAGTTCAGCGCGAAGGCCCGTACCCGGTCCTCCGGCCGGACGATGTCGGCCATCATCGCCTGGACCGCGGGACGGGAGGCGTTCGAGGCCATCCCGACCAGCAGCGCCACCGCCGCGATCGCCACCGGGTGCTCCATGAACCCCAGCAGCGCCACCGCCCCGGCCGTCGCGACCTGCGCCACCAGCATCGTCGGCCGCCGCCCCAGCCGGTCGGCCATCACCCCCGCGCCCAACGAGGACATCACTCCGCCCAGCCCGTGCAGGGCGGCCACGAGTCCCGCGAAGGAGGCCGAATAGCCCCGCTCCAGAGTCAGGTAGAGGGCCATGAACGTGGCGACGAAGGCCCCGAGCCGGTTGACGAGCGTGCTCGCCCACAACCACCAGAACGCGCGTGGCAGACCCGAGACGCTCGCCCGGGCGGAACGACTCAGACGGGCAACGGACATAAGGAATCCCCCGGGCGATGTAAGTGTCACTGATCCGCCCGGCACGTTACGAGAGGGGCCCGCCGACCCGCCACTCAATTGACGCCGACCGTCAATCGGACCGCGCCGGGACCGCGCGCGAGCGCCCCCGGCCGTCCACTAGGCTCGTACGCATGGCCGACGCACCGTACAAGCTGATCCTCCTCCGCCACGGCGAGAGCGAATGGAACGCGAAGAACCTGTTCACCGGCTGGGTGGACGTCAACCTCAACGAGAAGGGCGAGAAGGAGGCGGTCCGCGGCGGTGAGCTGCTCAAGGACGCCGGCCTGCTCCCCGACGTCGTGCACACCTCCCTCCAGAAGCGCGCCATCCGCACCGCGCAGCTGGCCCTGGAGGCCGCCGACCGCCACTGGATCCCCGTCCACCGCTCCTGGCGCCTGAACGAGCGCCACTACGGCGCCCTCCAGGGCAAGGACAAGGCCCAGACCCTCGCCGAGTTCGGCGAGGAGCAGTTCATGCTGTGGCGCCGCTCGTACGACACCCCGCCGCCGGCCCTTGAGGACGGCACAGAGTTCTCCCAGTCCGCGGACCCGCGCTACGCCTCCATCCCGCCGGAGCTGCGCCCGCGCACCGAGTGCCTCAAGGACGTCGTCGTCCGCATGCTCCCGTACTGGTACGACGCGATCGTCCCGGACCTCCTGGACGGCCACACCGTCCTGGTCGCCGCGCACGGCAACTCCCTGCGCGCCCTGGTCAAGCACCTGGACGGCATCTCCGACGCCGACATCGCGGGCCTGAACATCCCGACCGGCATCCCGCTCTCCTACGAGCTCGACGCCGACTTCAAGCCCCTCACCCCGGGCGGCACCTACCTCGACCCCGAGGCCGCCGCGGCCGCGATCGAGGCCGTCAAGAACCAGGGCAAGAAGAAGTAGGTTCTGCGATCACGCCTCCCACCTGCGCATACGGCGCCGGTGGGGGGCGTTTTCGTGGGCCGGTTCAGAGGTGGACGGACGAGGAGCCGCAGGCGTCGCAGGCGGGGGTGCCGGCCGCGTCGGGTGCGACGGCGGGCAAGGCCATCCGGGGTGGTCTCGTCTCCTCGACGTGCAGGGACAGGATGTCCTCGAAGCGTTGCTGACGGCGCAGCTCGCGGGCGTCCAGTTGGTGCAGTCGGCCAACGCCCGACGAGGTCCAGGCGGTGACGCCCGTGCCCAGGACCGAGCAGATCAGTGCGAACCACACGAGGGTGTCTGTCACTGCGGTTCCTCTCCGGTGGAGGTGATCAGGGGGGGCGCTGCGGCCCCCGGCGACACCTCGTCATAACGCCCGGGCATATGCCCGGTTGCGCGGCGTCAGCCGTTTGCCCCCGCCCGCACCCTGTGGCCCGGCGTAGTCCGGGGGCGGGACCCGGGGGCGCGCGTGCGGGAGCGGGCGCCGTGGTGCGGCTCAGTGCGCGGCGTGCCCCGGTGGGCCGATCATGTGACCGCAGTGGGCGGAACCGGGGGTGGTGAGCGCGTAAACCGATCGAGCCCGATCGAACCGATCGGGCTCCTCCTTCCCCGCTTCGAGCTGGCGAAATCGCTGCCCCAACCGGGTGCGCGGCGGCGTCCGAACGGGTGGCCGACGACCGTAGAACCGATAAAAGGCACTGGTCAACCCTGCTTTACTTCGCCACCATCACCTGGACGGAGCACACCCTCGCCGGTATCCGGAGCGTTGGGTGGACTATGACAAGAGCACAGCACACGGCAATGTTTCCGGGGGGCGCACAGAACGACGTGCGCGACGGTCACGGCGGGGCCGCGAAAGTGGGGAAGTGGACGTACACGCCCGTCCCGGCGGGCTCGGCCCCGGAGCGGGGCGCGACCCTCCGGTGCGAGGGGCTGGAGGTCGACCTCCAGTACTCGTCCTCGGTCCTGGAGGATTTCCTGGACGTGGTGGGCCGGATCCAGACCGAGTTCAACCGCAGGTCGCAGGAGGCCGCACCGTTCAGGACAGCGGCCGGCGGCGAGTGCTCCGGGCGGATGTTCCGTGAATGAGCAGTACGGCCATTACGCCCCGCAGCAGGAGCCCACCACGTTCTGGCAGGAGCCGGACCAGGAGCACCACACCGCCTACGGCCGGCCGTTCTTCGGCCTCGGCGAGACGACCGCGTCCTGGGACCCGTCCGAGGAGCTGGCCCATCTCTGCCGGGAGGCCATGGTGCCGGGTCGGGCGGAGCCGCTCGACCAGGTCGTCTACGGCGAGACCGGTGAGACCGTCAGCGGAGCCGGCCTCGCCTCCGGCCTCACCTCGGGGCTGAGTCAGGGCCTCACCCCCGGCCCGGCCGGCGGGGGGTTCGCGCCGGGGACCGGCCGACCGCCGCGTGCCCCGGCCCCGGGCGGGCACCGCCGGGGGAGCCGGGCGAAGACGCCGGTGGTGGCCCTCCTGTGGACCGGCAGCCTCTGCACCGCCGTCCTGGTCGCCGTCATCGCCGCCGTGGTCAGCATCTTCAGCGGCCTGGCCATCTGCGAGGCCCTGCGCCACAGCGCCGGACCCCGCACGGCACACGACGTGGCCAGCTGGTGGCCCCTGCTGATCTACGGGCCCTGGATGGTCGCCTCCCTGTCCATCCTGCGGGCCGCCCTGCACCAGCGCCGGGCCGTGCACTCCTGGTCGATCGTCCTGCTGTTCTCCACCCTGGCCACACTGCTGTGCGTCGCCCAGGCGCCGAGAACCCTCGCCGCGGAGGCGGCGGCCACCCTTCCGCCCATCGCCGCGCTGGCCTGCTTCCAGCAACTCGTCCGGCAGATCACCCTGACCCGCCCGCCCCGGCAGACCGCCGCCCGGCACCGCACCGGCCGGTCCGCGCAGCTGCGGCCGCCGGCCACGGCGAGCAGCCCGGGCACCGTGCTCCCCGACTACTCGGTACGGGACCGGAGGGAATCCCTCCGTGCCTCCACCGGCTACCGCTTCCGCTACGGCTCATGAGGGTCGCGCGCGCCGGGCCGGCGCCGCGAACCGATAAGCGCAGCGGAACGCGCGGGCCGAGCGGGCCGAACGGGAGGGATAAGCGCCGGGCGGGGGAGAGGTCCTGCGGCCGGCCGGCGCGCCCGGGGGGGCGGGGCGGTGCCACAGGGGTCCGCGACGACGGCTCGGCAGAGCACGGCGGCGCCGGCACTCGACGCAACGAGGTCGAGCGTCGCCAACTTCTCGGACACCTCGGGCCTTCCCGGACTTCAACAAACGTGATCACGTGCATCTCAGGAACGAAGATCGAAACCCATAGGTCACGGGCTGCGCGCAGTCTCAGCCCTACGGGTCTCCCGCGCTGACCCACCACCGCTGACCCGGCCCCGGGGCCCCTGCCCCACCGGGCCCCGGCCCGCCGGGTCCGCGGCGCGACGCGCTCCATCCACCCCACGCAGCAGACCGAGAGGGCGACACCATGGTCCACGAGTTCACCCATGCCGAACGCATCCGGTACAAGCGGCGCCAGGACGCCGCCTACCAGGCCGGTGAGGAAGCCGTCGCGAACCTCCAGGCCGCCCTCGCGCTCGCCGGGCTGGTCCTTCCGTCGTTGTGCAACGACGGGCCCCTGGGCTGTCGGGGCTTCGTCCGGCTCGGGGGGTGCAGCGTCGCCCTCGCCAACCGGCTGGCCGAGGTCATCGCCGCGGGCGCCCGTGCCCTGGAAGGCGGGCAGGAATGAGCCCCGCGGCCGGACCGGAGACGTCGGGCAGGTGACCGGTCCGGAGGAGGCCGCATGAACGCGTGGCAGACCGACCCCTACCGTCTCCCCGGCTTACGGGGCCTGCCGAACGAGGAGGAAGCCGGCGCCGGGCTCCCCCCGAGCCCCCTGTCCGTCCCCCTCCCCGCCCCGGACCGCCGCCCGGACGCCCCCGACACCGCGGAGCGCCGGCGCCGGCGCCTCGACCTGCACGCGTCCCTGACCGTCGCGGGCGTCGCGCCGCGCGCCGGCGACCTGCACGCCATCGAGGTGCTCTCGCTGGTCGACGACACCACCTTCGCGGCCCTCCTGCGATGGATCACCGGCACCCCCTGAGCGGGCTCCGATCGGCCCCCGGGTCCCCGTCGCCCGTCCGTGCGGTCCATCGCAGGCAGTACGGCACGAAAATATGCCCGCCCATGGCCTGACCAGCCACGACGGGCCGCAGGCGTACGTCCGCGCAACTCCGCGTTGGGCCGAACAGGTGGTGCTCGCCCCGCGGGTGCACGGCCCGTTCGGCCGCGTATGCACAATGCGTTCTGTCGATGTCGACCGTGGGGGTGAGTAGCCTGCGCGTGTTCTTGAGCTGGAGGTAGACCGCCCATGGCGGCGAACGGACAACCGACGGTCAGGAGGCGCCGTCTGGGTGCCGAGCTCCGGCAGCTCCGGAAGGCCGCGGGCATGACCTCGACGCAGGCCGCACGCCACCTGCTGGTCTCCCAGTCCAAGATCAGCCTCATCGAGACCGGCCGCCGCCCCATCAACCCGCGGGACGTGCGCGACCTCTGCCGGCTCTACGGGGTCACCGACCAGGACGTCGTCGACGCGCTGATGCGGGCGGCGAAGGAATCGGGCCAGCAGGGCTGGTGGGTCTCCTGCGGCGACGTCCCCTACGGCGTCTACATCGGACTGGAGACGGGTGCCTCCTCCATCCACACCTACGAGCCGCTGGTGCTCCCCGGACTGCTGCAGACCCGGGCCTACGCGGCCGCGCTCATCGCCGAAACGGTCCCTCGTATCACGGACGAACAGGCCGCCGTCAGCCTGGAGATCCGGCTCCGGCGCCAGCACCGGGCGCACCACCCCGCCCGCCCGTTCCGCTTATGGGCGGTCCTGGACGAATCCGCACTGCACCGCGTGGTCGGAGACCGCGAGACCATGCGCGAACAACTGGAGCACCTGAACACCCTCGGCGCCCAGCCGCACATCACCGTGCAGGTCCTGCCCCACACCGCTGGAGCCCACGCCGGGCTCCTGGGGCAGTTCTCCATCCTCGGGTTCCCCGACTCCGACGCGGGAGTCGTCTACCTGGAACGCTTCACCAGCGACCTCTACCTGGAGAAGTACGCCGACCGGTACCCGTACCACATCATGTACGACCACCTCCAGGCACAGGCGCTCAACCCGGAGGACACCCGGCACTTCATCAACGACCTCATCAAGTCGTTCCAGGCCACTCCGGGCCGTCCTCCGGGCCGCTCCGCCGTCGGCCTCGCCGTGTGAGGCGGTACGCGAGAGGGCCCCGTCCGGTGCTTCGGACGGGGCCCTCGTGCTCGTGCGGGCGGCGGGGCCCGTCAGCCGCCGCACTGGCAGGGGGCGCCGGACTGGCAGCCGCAGCCGCAGCCGGAACCGCAGCCGCAGGCGGCGAGCAGGGGGAGGCGCAGGGGCTCCGGACGGGGCGGCTGCTCCTGCTCCGGGGTGATGGGGACGGGGGAATCGGGCATGGATCCTCCTCGCAGGCGGCGTACGGGACGTCGTAGTGCCTTCGCCTCATTCATGCCCAGCCTCACCGGCGCGTCAACGGCGCATCGGGGTCCGCAGGGGCGCGGAACGCCCGAACGCTCAGACGCCGTCCACCTGCGTCGGCTGCTGGAGCTCGTCCGCGTGCTCACCCGTCACCAGGTACACCACGCGCTTGGCCACCGACACCGCGTGGTCGGCGAACCGCTCGTAGTAGCGGCCCAGCAGGGTCACGTCCACGGCCGTCTCGATGCCGTGCTTCCAGCGGTCGTCCATCAGGTGCTGGAAGAGGGTGCGGTGCAGCTGGTCCATCTCGTCGTCGTCCTGCTCCAGCTGGAGCGCCAGGTCCACGTCCTTGGTGATGATGACCTCGGCCGCCTTCGCCATCAGGCGCTGCGCCAGCTGCCCCATCTCCAGGATCGTGGCGTGCAGGTCCCGCGGCACCGCGCGGTCCGGGAAGCGCAGCCGGGCCAGCTTCGCCACGTGCTGCGCCAGGTCGCCGGAGCGCTCCAGGTCGGCGCTCATGCGCAGCGAGGTGACGACGATGCGCAGGTCGGTCGCGACGGGCTGCTGGCGCGCCAGCAGGGCGATGGCGCGGGCCTCCAGGTCGTGCTGGAGGTCGTCGACCTTCTGGTCGGCGGCGATGACGCTCTCGGCGAGCTTCAGGTCGGCGTCCAGCATGGAGGTCGTGGCCCGTCCGATCGCGGAACCGACGAGCCGGGCCATCTCGACGAGGCTCTCTCCGATCGAGTCCAGTTCCTCGTGGTACGCGTCGCGCATGTGTCCTTCTCCTGCCTGCTTGCCTACTGCTCGCTGCTACTACTGCCGTGGACTCTCGTGCCCCACGTTGACACGGTCGGCCGCCAACGCGTCCTGCTCCGGCATCACAAATGAATCAACACCGTCGCCAGGGTGAACTCTGGGCGACGACTGTTCGAGCTGCCACCCGAACGGCTGTGGAAGTGTCCTACCCCCTGCTTAACCTGGACACATGGACGTGAACGCGGCGGTCGCCGCAGCTGCGGCGATCGCCGGTCTCTGTACCGGTGTCATCGCCATGCTGGCGTTCCGCTGGAGCGAGCGCGACCAGGCCCGCCCCACGAGGAGCTCCATGCGCCCCGACATCAACGCGGTGCTCCCACCCGGTGTGGACACGGTGCTCTCCGTACTCCGCTCCTCCGCCGTCGTCCTCGACGAGGGCGACGCGGTGGTCAAGGCCAGCTCGGCGGCTTACGCCCTGGGCCTGGTCCGCGGCGGGAAGCTCGCCGTGGAGCCCATGCTCCACATGGCCCGTGACACCCGCCGGGACGGAGAGATACGCCAGATCGAGCTCGACCTGCCCCGGCGCGGGACCGGCCGCGGCGAGGCCCTCGCGGTCTCCGCCCGCGTCGCCCCGCTGGGCTCCCGCCTGGTGCTCCTGCTCGTCGAGGACCTCACCGAGGCCCGCCGCATCGAAGCGGTGCGCCGCGACTTCGTCGCGAACGTCTCGCACGAGCTGAAGACCCCGGTGGGTGCGATCTCCCTGCTCTCCGAGGCGGTGATGGACGCCGCGGACGACCCCGAGGCGGTCAGCCGCTTCGCGGGCCGCATGCAGATCGAGGCCACCCGTCTGATCAACCTCGTACAGGAGCTCATCGACCTCTCCCGGGTGCAGAACGACGACCCGCTGGAGGACGCCGAGCCGGTACGGGTGGACACGCTGGTGGCGGAGGCCATCGACCGCTGCCGCCACACGGCCACCTCCAAGCAGATCACCATGGCCTCCGGAGGCACGGCCGACCTGCGGGTGTGGGGCAACCGCGGCCAGCTGGCCGCGGCCCTCGGCAACCTGGTGGAGAACGCCGTCAACTACAGCCCGGCCCGTACCCGCGTCGGCATCGCCGCCCGCCGGGTGACCGCGCCGGGCGGGGACCTGATCGAGATAGCCGTGACCGACCAGGGCATCGGCATCCCCGAGAAGGACCGCGAACGCATCTTCGAGCGCTTCTACCGGGTGGACCCGGCCCGCTCCCGCGCCACCGGCGGAACCGGCCTGGGCCTCGCGATTGTGAAGCACGTGGCGGCCTCGCACGGCGGCGAGGTCTCCGTGTGGAGCTCCGAGGGCCAGGGCTCCACGTTCACCCTGCGACTTCCCGAGGCGGCCGCCCCGGCCCCGGCGTCCACCCCGGGCCCCACGGGCCCGGCGGACCCGGCCGCGGCTCCCGTCCGACCCCTGCCCGACCCAGAACCAGTCGTCCCCTCCCCGGAGGTCCTTCCGTGACCCGAGTGCTCGTCGTCGAGGATGAGGAATCCTTCAGCGACGCCCTGTCCTACATGCTCCGCAAGGAAGGCTTCGAGGTCGCCATCGCCGCGACGGGGCCCGACGGGCTCGACGAGTTCGAGCGCAACGGCGCCGACCTCGTCCTCCTGGACCTGATGCTGCCCGGCCTGCCGGGCACCGAGGTCTGCCGACAGCTGCGCGGCCGCTCCAACGTCCCCGTGATCATGGTGACCGCCAAGGACAGCGAGATCGACAAGGTCGTCGGGCTGGAGATAGGAGCCGACGACTACGTCACCAAGCCCTTCTCCTCCCGCGAGCTGGTCGCCCGCATCCGCGCGGTCCTGCGCCGCCGCGGCGAGCCCGAGGAGGTCACCCCGGCGGCCCTGGAGGCCGGTCCGGTACGGATGGACGTGGACCGGCACGTGGTCACCGTCGGCGGGGCCAAGGTGGACCTGCCGCTCAAGGAGTTCGACCTGCTGGAGATGCTGCTGCGCAACGCGGGCCGTGTGCTGACCCGCATGCAGCTGATCGACCGGGTGTGGGGCGCGGACTACGTCGGCGACACCAAGACCCTCGACGTGCACGTCAAGCGACTGCGCGCCAAGATCGAGCCGGACCCGGGCGCCCCGCGCTACCTGGTCACGGTCCGCGGCCTCGGCTACAAGTTCGAGCCGTAGGCCCTCCGGCCGGGACACGGGGAAGGGGCCCCGGCCGCGATGCGGCTGGGGCCCCTTCTTCGTGTCCGGTGGCGCCGGGCGGCGGCGTCGTGCTCCCGCGCCGCCCCGCGCGCCCCGCGTCAGTGGCCGGCGCTGTGCGACGGCGAGGCCGCGGGGGAGCCCGACGGGGAGGCGGAGGCGGCGCCCGAAGGGGAGGGGGAGCCGGAGGGGCTGCCCGACGGGGAGGCGGAGGCCGAGCCCGACGCGGCCGGGGTCGCGCCCGCGGCGGGGGCCTCGGTGGGGCCGTAGGCCGCGTACATGCCGTTGGCCGGGACGACGTAGGCGTCCAGCTTCACGTCGCCGGCGTTGCTGAGCTGGAAGGTCATCTCCTGGACGTTGCCGTTCTGGACGGCCTCGCGGCCGCCGTCGACGACGGCGGAGGCGTTGCCCTTGCCGCCGAGGACCACGGAACCGCCGGCGGGAACGGTGATCTTGCCGGAGCCCTCGGCGCCCTTCAGCGTCACCTTGGACTTGCCACCCGCCAGGGTGATCGCGTCCAGGGTCTGGTCCTTGGTGCCGGCGTTGAAGAGGGTCGCCGAGACGGAGGCCGGACCCTTCTTCTCCTTGTCGCCCTTGGTGATCACCAGGGCGTTCTGGATCTTGATGTCGCCCTTGGTGACGGCGGCGTTGTCCGGCTTGATCTGGAGAGTCTGCGCGTCGTTGCCCGCGCCGCACGCGGCAAGCGAGGCGAGCGAGAACACTACGGCGGAAGCGGCGAGGGCGCCGCGTCGAAGGCTGCGGCTCACGGCGGCGGCAACTCCTTGGACGTACGGACGGGACGGTGGGCTCTCGGAGCGGCCGAGGTAAAGCCGCCCTAAGGGTGTGTCAGCGGGCTTAGGTTACCGAGCCGCCACCCCGCCCCCGCACCCGACCCTCCGCAGCGCGCGCACGGCGCCGCGCCCGCGCGCGATCTTGCATTCCGCTATCCCGGCGGAGGCTCCCCGGGTGATCGAATTCAGGCATTCCCTCGAACGCCGGTCCGTGATCAATTCGGGATTGGGCCGGAACCGCTCCGTACGGGTGGCCGCCAGTCGAACGGAGTACTTCGTTTTCCTGCCCCGGAACCCGGCAAAACGGGACGTACGTCACACTGGTGGGTGCACCCGCCAGGTGTAACGTGGTCGTTTCGCCCGGTCCGCACAGCGCCTCCGACCTGCGAATACCCCCCTCCGGAACCCTTTCGCAGCACGTTCGTGTCGCTGTTGTCAAGCCCCGAGAGGTGCCCTGACCTGCGAAAACGCCATTCATAACAGTCAGTTCTCGTGTTACCCTGGATAGCCACGGAAGGGGTACCTGTCACATGACGTTCAAGGTTGGCGACACCGTGGTCTATCCCCATCACGGGGCCGCGCTGATCGAGGCCATCGAAACTCGCCAGATCAAAGGCGTGGACAAGACCTACTTGGTGCTCAAGGTCGCCCAGGGCGACCTGACGGTTCGTGTGCCTGCGGACAATGCAGAGTTCGTCGGTGTTCGCGACGTAGTCGGCCAGGACGGGCTGGACCGGGTCTTCGAGGTGCTCCGCGCACCGTACGCAGAAGAGCCCACGAACTGGTCCCGTCGCTACAAGGCAAATCTGGAGAAGCTCGCTTCGGGCGACGTCATCAAGGTCGCCGAAGTGGTGCGCGACCTGTGGCGTCGTGAGCGTGAGCGCGGGCTTTCCGCTGGTGAGAAGCGGATGCTCGCGAAGGCGCGTCAGATTCTGGTGAGCGAGCTCGCGCTCGCCGAAAACACGAACGAGGACAAGGCCGAGGCCCTCCTCGACGAGGTTCTCGCGTCCTGACGCTCGAACCGATCACAGTGTGCCGCGGTGCCCGATGACAAGCCCCCTCCTCCACGAGAGGGCTGTTGCCGGGCGCTGCGGCATGTCTGCGTCCGCGTCCGCGCCCACGTCCTCCACCTGGCGGGCCGGGTCCGGGCAGCCGGCTCGACCGGTCGTCACGGAAGGGGCGAGGGCGTCGCACCCGGCACCCTTCAGGCCATACCCATGTCGGCCGAAGTCACAAACCTGGCTCGGAGCTACTGATGTCTGACGAATCCCGCCCCCAGCGCACGGCCGCGGTGATCCCCGCCGCCGGCCGCGGGGTACGCCTCGGCCCCGGCGCCCCCAAGGCCCTGCGGGCCCTCGGCGGGACACCGATGCTGGTCCACGCCGTCCGCGCCATGGCCCGCTCCCGTGCGGTGTCCCTCGTCGTGGTCGTCGCCCCGCCCGCCGAGACGGCCGAGGTGCGCCACCTCCTCGACGAGCACCCGCTGCCCGACCGCACCGACGTCCTCGTCGTTCCCGGCGGCGACACCCGCCAGGCATCCGTGCGCGCCGGCCTGGACGCCCTCCCGGCCGACGTCACCACCGTCCTCATCCACGACGCGGCCCGCCCCCTGGTGCCGGTCGACACCGTGGACTCCGTCGTGGAGGCCGTCCGCGACGGCGCCCCCGCCGTCGTTCCCGCCCTGCCGCTGGCCGACACCGTCAAGGAGGTCGAGCCCGGCCGCCCCGGCGAGCCCGAGCCCGTCCTCGGCACCCCCGAACGCGCCCGGCTGCGCGCCGTGCAGACCCCGCAGGGCTTCGACCTCAAGACCCTCCTGCACGCGCACGAGACCATCGCCGTCACCGGCGAGGGCGCCACCGACGACGCCGGAATGGTGGAGCGCACCGGGGTCACCGTCGTGGTCGTCCCCGGCCACGAGGAGGCCTTCAAGGTCACCCGCCCCCTCGACCTGGTCCTCGCCGAGGCCGTACTCGCCCGCAGGAGGGCCACCGATGCGTACTAGCCCCGCAGGTTCCGAGGAGTCCGCCGGGGCCCGCGCCGCCGCGGACCGGTCCGCCGAGGGCTCCGCCCCGGCGCCCGCCCCCCCGATCCCGCTCGTCGGCATCGGCACCGACGTGCACGCCTTCGAGACCGGGCGTGAGCTGTGGTGCGCCGGCCTGCTGTGGGAGGGCGAGGACGGCCTCGCCGGACACTCCGACGGTGACGTCGCCGCCCACGCCGCCTGCGACGCCCTCTTCTCCGCCGCCGGTGTCGGCGACCTCGGTGCCCACTTCGGCACCTCCCGCCCCGAGTGGTCCGGTGCCGCCGGCGTCACCCTGCTGGCGGAAGCGGCCCGCATCGTCCGCGCCGAGGGCTACGAGATCGGCAACATCGCGATCCAGGTGATCGGCGTGCGCCCGAAGATCGGCAAGCGGCGCGAAGAAGCGCAGAAGGCGCTCGCCGCCGCGGCGGGCGCCCCCGTCTCCGTCTCCGGCACCACCACCGACGGACTCGGCCTCACCGGCCGCGCCGAGGGCCTGGCCGCCATCGCCACCGCCCTCGTCTACCGGACGAACCGGGACTGAGTACGGGGTATGCACCCGAGGCGGCCGTTACGGATGTCAGGCCGCCGATGACCGATGTCACCTCTTCGGCAACAAAGAGTCCCCGCGACCTCAAACGGTCGCGGGGCACTGCCGCAAGCGCACTACCCTGGATGCCGTGACTATTCGCCTGTACGACACCAGCGCCCGGCAGATCCGCGACTTCACCCCGCTCACGCCGGGCTGCGTCTCGATCTACCTGTGTGGTGCCACCGTCCAGGCGGCGCCGCACATCGGGCACATCCGCTCGGGCCTCAACTTCGACATGATGCGCCGCTGGTTCACCTACCGCGGCTACGACGTGACCTTCATCCGCAACGTCACGGACATCGACGACAAGATCATCAGCAAGTCGGCCGCGCAGGGCCGCCCCTGGTGGTCCATCGGCTACGAGAACGAGCGCGCCTTCAACGACGGCTACGCCGCCCTCGGCTGCCTGCCGCCCACCTACGAGCCCCGCGCCACCGGCCACGTCACCGAGATGGTCGAGATGATGCGCGGCCTGATCGAGCGCGGCCACGCGTACGAGGCCGACGGCAACGTCTACTTCGACGTGCGCTCCTTCCCCGGCTACCTGGAGCTGTCCAACCAGGAGCTCGACAACCTCCTCCAGCCCTCCTCCGAGGGCGAGACCGGCAAGCGCGACTCCCGCGACTTCGCCATGTGGAAGGCCGCCAAGCCCGGCGAGCCCTCCTGGGAGACCCCGTGGGGCCGCGGCCGCCCCGGCTGGCACCTGGAGTGCTCGGCCATGGCGCACAAGTACCTCGGTTCCGCCTTCGACATCCACGGCGGCGGCCTGGACCTGATCTTCCCGCACCACGAGAACGAGATCGCCCAGGCCAAGGCCTTCGGCGACGAGTTCGCCAACTTCTGGGTGCACAACGCCTGGGTCACCATGTCCGGCGAGAAGATGTCCAAGTCGCTGGGCAACTCGGTCCTCGTCTCCGAGATGGTCAAGCAGTGGCGCCCGATCGTCCTGCGCTACTACCTCGGCACCCCGCACTACCGCTCGATGATCGAGTACAGCGAGGAGGCGCTGCGCGAGGCCGAGTCCGCGTTCGCGCGCATCGAGGGCTTCTGCCAGCGCGTCGTCGAGAAGGCGGGCGGGCCCGTCGAGGCCGCCGCCGAGGTGCCGCCGGCCTTCGCCGAGGCGATGGACGACGACCTGGGCGTCCCCCAGGCCCTCGCGATCGTCCACACCACCGTCCGCCAGGGCAACAGCGCGCTCGCCGCCGACGACAAGGACGCGGCCATCGCCCGCCTGTCCGAGGTACGGGCCATGCTCGGCGTCCTCGGCCTGGACCCGCTCGACCCCCAGTGGGCCGGCGAGTCCGACCGCGGCGAGGAGCTGCACGGCGCCGTCGACACCCTCGTACGCCTCGTCCTGGACCAGCGCGAGTCCGCCCGGGCCCGCAAGGACTGGGCGACCGCCGACGCCATCCGCGACCAGCTCCAGCAGTCCGGCCTGGTCATCGAGGACAGCCCCACCGGCCCGCGCTGGACGCTCGGCCCGCGCTGAACCGGAGCCGGTCGGGCCCGGTCCGGACCCGCTCGGACCAGCGCCGTTGTGCCGCCCGGCCATCCGGGCGGCACACTCTTCATACGTACATATCGCAGCACGAACGAAAACAGGTAGAGGTCATGGCCGGTAACAGCCAGCGCAGGAACCGCCGCACGTCCAACAAGAAGGGCGCGACGGTCGGCAGCGGTGGCCAGCGGCGCAAGGCCCTGGAAGGCAAGGGCCCCACGCCCAAGGCCGAGGACCGCAAGGGCCACAAGGCCTTCCGCATCTCCAACGCCATGGCCCGCCAGGCCGCCAAGCGCCGCCCCGCCCCCCGCCGCGGCGGCCCCAAGGGCACCAGCGAGATGGTCGTCGGCCGCAACCCCGTGTTCGAGGCCCTGCGCGACGGCGTCCCCGCCACCACCCTCTACGTGCAGCAGTTCATCGACAACGACGAGCGCGTCCGCGACGCCCTCAAGCTCGCCGGCGAGCGCGGCAACATCAACCTGATGGAAGCCCCGCGCGCCGAGCTGGACCGCATGACCAACGGGCTCAACCACCAGGGCCTCGTCCTCCAGGTCCCGCCCTACGAGTACGCGCACCCCGAGGACCTCACCGACGCCGCCTACGACAACGGCGAGGACCCCCTCATCGTCGCCCTCGACGGCGTCACCGACCCGCGCAACCTCGGCGCCATCGTCCGCTCCGTCTCCGCCTTCGGCGGCCACGGCGTGGTCATCCCCGAGCGCCGGGCCGCCGGCATGACCGCCGGCGCCTGGAAGACCTCCGCCGGCACCGCCGCCCGCACCCCGGTCTCCCGCGTCACCAACCTCACCCGCGCCCTCCAGGAGTACAAGAAGGCCGGGATCGCCGTCGTCGGCCTCGCCGCCGAGGGCACCCACGAGGTCCAGGACCTGGAGGCCCTCGGCGGCCCGGTCGTCATCGTCGTCGGCTCCGAGGGCAAGGGCCTCGGCCGCCTCGTCGGCGAGAACTGCGACTACCTCGTCCGCATCCCCATGCCGGGCGGCGCCGAGTCCCTCAACGCCGGTGTCGCCGCGGGCGTCGTCCTCTACGAGGCCGCCCGCCGCCGCGCCGCCCAGGGCCGCGTCTGACCGTCAGCCGTACGGGCCACCCCCGGGCCGCCGCCTTGATCCAGTCGGCCCACCGGACATGACCCGTGAGCGTGTCGCCCCGCCCCTTCCGGGCGGGGCGACTTGATCTTGACGGGTCTCGGACAGATCCCTGCTGTCAAGGCAGTGTCCTAAACACTGATCACTCGGTTAGATGAGTGTGGACACCAGAACGTCAGGGTTCGACGACCAGCCCGCGCTGAGCATGGTCAAGGTGCCGTGCGACCCCGCACAGGTCATCGTCAACCACGCCAGCTTCCGCGTGCGGCTCGCACCGAGCCCGAGCGCGCGTTCCAAGCCCGCGAATGCCCCCGGCCCCGGCCGCGCACCGGTCCTGGCCGCCGGAGCCGTCGCGGCCGCCGGAGCCACCCGCCGCCGCGCCCCCGTCGTCTGGAGCGGCAAGACCGCCCCCGGTGGCGACGCCGCGGCGACGGGCGGACTCCTCCAGGCCGTCCGCGAAGCCGGACGCGGTCACGACGACCACGACGGCGGCGCCACCCAGACCATCCCCCGGGTGGACCTCGCGCGCGACCTCACCGAGGACACCCTCGCCACTCCCACCGTCATCGGCCAGCGCAGCTACGCCGACCCCGACGAGACCCGCCCGCTGGCCGCCGTACCCGACCAGCCGCGCCAGCCCTACGAACACCAGCCCCACGGCCTGCCCTACGCGGACCAGCCCCCCCACGGCGGCCCCGGCACCGACACCCGGCGCCCCGCCGACAACCGCGCCCAGGCCTCCTACTACCCCGGCCGCCGCATGAACCTCGGCGTCGTGCTGCTCCCGCTGCGCGTCTTCCTCGGCTTCATCTCCATCTACGCCGGCATGGGCAAACTCTGCGACCCCGTCTACTTCGACGGCGGCGAACGCGGCTCCATGGTCACCTGGCTGCACACCCTGCACCCCTGGGCCCTGGCCGAACCCCTGCGCGACTTCGCGCTCGCCCACCCCGTCGGCGCCGGACTCACCGTCGCCTTCCTCCAGGTGATCGTCGGCGTCCTCACCGTCTTCGGCCTCTGGCAGCGCTTCGCCGCCTGCATCGGCGCCCTGCTCTCCGCGGCCCTGCTGATGACCGTCAGCTGGAAGACCGTCCCCGCCTACGACGCCCCCGACATCATCTACCTCGCCGCCTGGAGCCCGCTCATCATCGCCGGCGCTCCCGTCTACTCCCTCGACGGACGCCTCGCCGGCGAGGCCTGGCGCACCCTCGGCCCCCGTTCCGAGATGTGGCAGCTCCGCCGCCGCGTCCTGCGCCGCGGCACCGTCATGGCCACCGTCGTCTGCGGACTCACCCTCCTCATCGGCTCCCTCCTCGGCGGAGCCGTCCGCTCCAGCACCGTCGTCACCGTCCCCGGCCCCGGCCAGGCCCCCAGCAACTACCTTCCCGGCAGCCCCCTCCCGCAGCCCCCCTCACCCCGCCAGTCCGCCCCCGCCCAGCAGCAGCCCTCCAAGCAGGCCTCGCCCTCCGCGTCGGCCTCCGCCTCGGCACCCGCCGCCAAGTCCGGCCGCGCCGGCGGAGCCCCCACCCAGAGCACCGGCACCGGCTCCGGCGCCCCCAGCGCCACCAAGGGCAGCACCGGCCAGACCCCCCGCAGCACCACCTCCAAGCAGTCCAGCCCCCAGCAGCCGCCGGCCACCTCCTCGGGCAGCCGCAGCAGCGGCGACACCACCGCCAAGAAGCCCGGCCTCGTCGGCGGCCTCCTCGGCTGACCCCACCCGGCACGACACGGGCCCGGCACGCGAACGCGCGCCGGGCCCGTGTCGCGTACCGCCCCTAGGGCCCTCAGAGGCCGCTGTGAGCCGCCAACTCCCGTGCGGCCGCCTCCAGGTCCTTCGCCGTGTCGATCGCCCGCCAGTAGGCGCCCAGCGGCAACGGGAACCCCGCCAGCCGCCGCTCCCGCGCCAGACGGGGAAACGTCGTCCGCTCGTGGTCCCCCACATCCGGCAGCAACGCCGCGAACTCGGGCGCGAACACGTACACCCCGGCGTTGATGAGATAGGGCGACGGCGGCGCCTCCACGAAATCCAGCACCTGCCCCAGCTCGTTCGTCTCCACCGCGCCCCACGGGATCCGCGGCCGCGCCAGCGCCAACGTCGCCGTCGCCCCCCGCTCCGCGTGGAACGCCGCCATCTCCCGCAACGGGAACCGCGTCCACACGTCCCCGTTCGTCGCGTACCAGGACCGCTCCGGACAAGGCAGGTGCCGCGCCGCGTACTTCAGCCCGCCCCCGCGCCCGAGCGGCTCGTCCTCGACCACCGTCGTCACCCGCAACGGCAGCACCGCCCCCGCCAGCCACTCCCGCAACACCTCGGCGAGGTGCCCGCACGAGACGACCACGTCGGTGACCCCCTCCGCCGCCAGCCACGCCAACTGGTGCCCGATGATCGGCAGTCCGGTCCCGGGGATCTCGACCATCGGCTTCGGCCGGTCGTCCGTATACGGCCGCAGCCGCGAACCCTGGCCCCCCGCCAGGACGACGGCCTGGACGGGCGGGGCCGGGAACGCGGCCGCGCGATCGGTGGAGGGTGGAGCGGGGGGCGGGGTCTCGGTCATGGCCGCCAGCGTAGGGACGGCCGCCGCCCCGGCCGGGGCGGCACGGCGGGCCTCAGCCCATCGAGGCGACCCCGGACGCGTACGAGGTGTCGCACACCGGGCGCGCGTACGACTGCGCCTTCGTGGGCCCGTAGGCCTCGACGGCTGCCCGGCCGAGGGCCCGGGCGATGCCCATGCAGTGCTCGGCGAGCGACGGCCGCCCGTTCACCTGCTCCTGCAGGTGCCCGAGGACGACACCCGGGTTCTCACCCTGCTGCAGCTCGCTCAGCAGCTTGTCGCGGAGCACGTCCTGCGCGGCACGCGGCTTGGCGGGGACGGAGACGTCCTCGGCGGAGGCGGTCAGGACCTGGGACGGCGAGTTGTCCGCCCAGGGGACCATCGTGACCGCGAGGGTCCCGGACAGGACCAGGACGACGGGCAGGACCAGGGCGAGGGAACGGCCGATTCGGCGGGCAGTGTGGGTCACGAGGGCGAGAGTAGCGGTCGGTGAGGAATTGGCGACAATTAGTCACCCGGTCGGGGGATGGTTCGACGTGGCTTTTCGATTTACGGGTTGACGAGTACGGCCGAATGGCCCGCTCTGCCGGGGTTCCTGGGGAACGCCGCCCGCAACTGCCCCGAGAGGGGCGCCCCTTGACGGAACGCCCCTCCAGCCGGCTTGCGCCGGGCCTCAGTCGGAGAGCCGTGCCCCCGTGGACGTGGAGAACACGTGGATCTCCCCGGCCCGCGGCACGACGTGCAGCGAGGAGCCCTTTTCGGGCACCTGGCGGCCGCCCACGCGGACCACGATGTCCTGGCCGTCCTTGCTGCCGTAGACGTAACCGTCGGCGCCCAGCTCCTCGACCACGTTCACGGTGATCGTCAGGCCGCCCGCCTCACCGATGTCGAAGTGCTCGGGACGCACGCCGACGGTGACGGTCTTGTCACCCGCGTCGGCGGCCGCCGACAGCGCCTCGCGCGACACCGGCACCACGCTGTCCCCGAACTTCACCCCGCCGTCGGTGATCGGCACCTCGACCAGGTTCATGGCCGGCGAGCCGATGAACCCGGCGACGAAGAGGTTCGCCGGCCGGTCGTACATGTTGCGCGGGGTGTCCACCTGCTGGAGCAGGCCGTCCTTGAGCACCGCCACCCGGTCGCCCATGGTCATGGCCTCGACCTGGTCGTGGGTCACGTACACGGTGGTGATGCCGAGGTCGCGCTGGAGCGCGGCGATCTGCGTGCGGGTGGACACGCGCAGCTTGGCGTCGAGGTTCGACAGCGGCTCGTCCATGAGGAACACCTGCGGCTTGCGCACGATGGCCCGCCCCATGGCGACGCGCTGGCGCTGACCGCCGGAGAGCGCCTTGGGCTTGCGGTCGAGGTACTGGGTGAGGTCCAGCATCTTCGCGGCCTCCTCCACCTTGCGGCGGATGGTGGCCTTGTCCTCACCGGCGATCTTGAGCGCGAAGCCCATGTTGTCGGCGACGGTCATGTGCGGGTAGAGCGCGTAGTTCTGGAACACCATCGCGATGTCCCGGTCCTTGGGCGGCAGGTGCGTGACGTCGCGGTCCCCGATGCGGATGGCGCCGCCGTTGACGTCCTCCAGGCCGGCGAGCATGCGCAGCGAGGTGGACTTGCCGCAGCCGGAGGGCCCGACGAGGACGAGGAACTCGCCGTCCTCGATCTCCAGCTCCAGCTGGTCGACGGCGGGCTTGTCGCCGCCGGGGTAGAGGCGGGTCGCCTTGTCGAAGGTGACAGAAGCCATGGTGATGCATCCCTTCTACCGGCAGGAACGTGCCGGACGATCCGAGTGGAAGGTCTAGTCCAATATTCAGGACTCGGCCCGACGCTACCCGGTGTGAGGGGTTCTGTCAGCAATCTGACGGGGCGGATTGCGGTCGCCGAGGGGTTACGCGTGGGGCGTCAATGTGATGGCTTGGGGAATCGAGCGCTGTGTAGAGTAATGACCGCTCCATCCGCGGCGGGTTTGCGGGTGGGTGGCGCGCCTCCTTAGCTCAGCTGGCCAGAGCAACGCTCTTGTAAAGCGTAGGTCGTCGGTTCGAATCCGACAGGGGGCTCCGTTCCAGGGCCCCGGGTGATCACCCGGGGCCCTTTCGCGTGCCTCAGGAGCGGCCCGAGACGCGGTTCGCCAGGCGGGCCAGGGGGGTCGTCGTCGGGGTGCGGGTCTTCGTCTCGCGGCGGTCCGCTTCGCGGTAGGCCGCGTAGAGGGCGTGGACGCCGAGCCAGCGGAAGGGTTCCGGTTCCCAGCGGCGGACGCGGTGGTGGACCCAGGGGAGGGCGGTCAGGGCGGTGGCCTCGCCCAGCACCAGGTCGCGCAGGGTGCGGGCGGCGAGGTTGGCGGTGGCCACGCCCGAGCCGACGTAGCCGCCGGCCCAGCCGAGGCCCGTGGTGGCGTCCAGGGTGACCGTGGCGCACCAGTCGCGGGGGACGCCGAGCACGCCCGACCAGGCGTGGGTGATCTCCGTGCCGGTGAGGACCGGGAAGAAGGTGGTCAGGAGGGTGGTCAGCGAGGCGATGGTGGCCGGCTGGGTGCGGCCGTCGTTGTCGGTGCGGGAGCCGAAGCGGTACGGGACGCCTCGGCCACCGATGGCGATGCGGTCGTCCGCGGTGCGCTGGGCGTACATGTAGGCGTGGGCCATGTCGCCCAGGAGGGGGGCGTCCGCCCAGTTGAGGCGGGCCCAGACCGAGGGCGGGAGGGGGGCCGTGACGATCATCGAGGAGTTCATGGGGAGCCAGGTGCGCCGGTGGCCCTTGAGGGAGGCGGTGAAGCCTTCGGTGCAGCGCAGGACGTACGGGGCGCGGACGGTGCCGTAGGGGGTGGTGGCCCGGCCGGGGGCGATGCCCGTGACGGGGGTGGACTCGTGGATGACGACGCCGAGGCGTTCGCAGGCCGTGGCGAGGCCGCGGAGCAGTTTGAGGGGGTGGACGCGGGCGCCGTGGGGGGTCCAGCTGGAGCCGAGGGCGTCGGCGATGTCGATGCGGTCGCGGGTGGCGGTGGCGTCGTAGAGCTCGCGGTCGGTCTCGCCGAAGGAGCGCTCGGTGGTGTGGAAGGCCTTGAGGCGGGTGAGCTGGGCGGGGGTGCGCGCGACTTCGAGGACGCCGCCGCGGTGGATGTCGGCGTCGATGGATTCGGCGGTGGCGACGTCGACGACCTCGGTGACGGTGTCGTTCATGGCGTGCTGGAGGCGGCGGGCGGCTTCGTGGCCGTGGAGGGCGGCGTAGCGGTCGCGGCCGGCGATGCCGTTGTAGAGCCAGCCGCCGTTGCGGCCGGAGGCGCCGTAGCCGCAGAACTTCTGCTCCAGGACGGTGACGCGCAGGTCGGGGGCGGTGCGCTTGAGGTAGTAGGCGGTCCACAGGCCGGTGTAGCCGCCGCCGACGATGGCGACGTCGGCGGTGGTGCCGGTGGTGAGGGGGGCGCGGGGTGGCTGGTGGGTGGTGTCCGTCGCGTACCAGAAGGAGATGCCGCCGTTGATCGTCATGGGGGAGTTGGTACTGGGGGTGTGGGAGGGGTGTCCAGGGGCGGTGTGTCGTGTGGCGGCGGCGCGTGGGGTGCGGGGTGTCCGTTGCGCGGTGGGGGTGGTGGGGGTCCGGTGGATTGTCAGTGCCGGGGGCCACGATGGGGGCATGGTGCGCAGTGGCGGGAACGGCCGTGGTGGCGGGCAGTCGGTGAAGGCGGCACGGCGGGCGGAGGTGGTGCTGCCGGATCTGGCGGTGTGGGAGGGCGGTGGGCTGGAGCCGGACGGGGATTACGACGGGCTGGAGTTCGCCGACCTGGACCTGGCGGGGCAGGAGGGGGTCGGGTCGCGGTTCATGGACTGTGCGGTGCGCCGGTGCGGGGTGGACGGGGTGGGGCTGGCGAAGGCACGGGTCCTGGACTCGGTGTGGGAGGGCGTCCGGGGGGTGGGGGCGGACCTGTCGGGTGCTCTGCTGCGGGATGTGGAGGTGCTGGAGGCGCGGCTGGGCGGGGTGCAGTTGCAGGGGGCGGTGCTGGAGCGGGTCGTGGTGCGCGGCGGCAAGATCGACTACCTGAACCTGCGGCAGGCGCGGTTGAGGGACGTGGTCTTCGAGGGGTGCGTGCTGGTGGAGCCGGACTTCGCGGGGGCGGTGCTGGAACGGGTGGAGTTCCGGGACTGTGTGCTGCGGGGGGTGGACGTGACGGGGGCCCGGCTGACGGATGTGGATCTGCGGGGTGCGGCCGAGCTGGAGGTGGCGCGGGGGGTGGAGTCGCTGGCCGGGGCGGTGATCAGTCCGGCGCAGCTGTTCGATCTGGCCCCGGCGCTGGCGGCGCAGCTGGGGGTGCGGGTGGTGGCGTAGGGGCCGCCGGGGCCGGCCGTCGGGGGCCGGGTCAGGCGGGGACGCGGGGGAAGCGGGCCTGGAGGGTCCAGATGACGGGGTTGTCGGCCAGGCCTTCGTGCATGTCGATGAGGTCGGCGATCAGGTCGTGGAGGAAGTCGCGGGCCTCGCGGCGCAGCAGGCGGTGGCTGAAGGTCAGCGGTTCCTCTTCCGGCGGCATCCAGTCGGCTTCGATGTCGACCCAGCCGAAGCGGCGTTCGAAGAGCATCCGGTCGCTGGATTCGGTGAAGTCGAGTTCGGCGTACTGGCTGTGGGAGGAGCGGCTGCCGCGGGGGTCCTGGTCGAGCTGCTCGACGATGTCGCAGAGGGCCCAGGCGAAGTCGAGTACGGGTACCCATCCCCAGGCTGTGGACACCTCGGTGTCCTTGTCGGTGTCCGCGAGGTAGACGTCGCCGCAGAAGAGGTCGTGGCGCAGGGCGTGGACGTCCGCCGAGCGGTAGTCGGTCTGCGGGGGGTCGGGGAAGCGGCGGGAGAGGGAGTAGCCGATGTCGAGCACGTAGGTGATGGTGTCACGGGTCGGTGGGTGGTGCGGGGGCGGGCCGCCAGGTCGGCCGGCGGCTGGGGTCAGGACGGCAGGAGCCGTTGTTCCTTGGCGACGGCGACCGCGCCGGCGCGGGTGTCGACGCCGAGCTTGTCGTAGATGCGGCCCAGGTGCGTCTTGACGGTGGCTTCGCTGATGAACAGGGCGCGGGCGATGTCGCGGTTGCCGAGGCCGCGGGCGAGCTGGCCGAGGATGTCGAGCTCGCGGTCGGTGAGGGTGGGGCGGGTGCCGCGCATGTGGGCCATGACGCGGCTGGCGACGGGGGCGGAGAGGGTGGTCCGGCCGGCTGCGGCCGAGTGGATGGCGGCGAAGAGTTCTTCGGGCCGTTCCGCCTTGAGGAGGTAGCCGGTGGCGCCGGCGCCGATGGCGCGGGTGATGTCCGCGTCGGTGTCGTACGTGGTGAGGACGAGGACGTGCGGGGGGCGGGGGAGGGCGGTGATGCGGCGGGTGGCTTCGACGCCGTCGATGCCCTCGCCGAGCTGGAGGTCCATCAGGACGACGTCGGGGTGGAGCTTGGCGGCCAGGGCGACGGCCTCCTCGCCGCTGCCGGCCTCGCCGAGGACCTCGATGTCGGGCTCGCTGCCGAGCAGGGCGAGCAGCCCGGCGCGCACGACGACGTGGTCGTCGCAGAGGAGGATCGTCGTCATCCGGTGGGCTCCAGGGGGATCGAGGCCGAGAGGACGGTGCCCTCGCCGGGGGTGGATTCGATGGTCAGGGTTCCGCCGAGCTGACGCACCCGGGCGCGCATGGCGGGGAGGCCGTGGCCGCGGTCGGCGGCGGAGGGGGTGGCGGGGGCGGTGAGGCCGCTGCCGTCATCGGCGATGTCCAGGACGACCTGGTCGCCGAGGAAGCTGAGGGTGAGGGCGGCGGTGCGGGCGCCGGAGTGCTCGCGGATGTTGGCGAGGGCCCCCTGGGCGATGCGCAGCAGGGCGGATTCGGCGCGGTCCGGGAGGGGCGCGGGGGTGCCTTCCAGGTGGAAGCGGACCTCGATGCCGGGGCCGGCGTCCAGCGCGCGCAGGGCGTCGGCGAGGCCGGCGCCGTTGTCGAGTTCGGGCGGGGCCAGGTCGTGGACGAGGCGGCGGGCCTCGGCGAGGCCGCGGGCGGCGATGCCGGTGGCGGTGCGGACGTGTGCGCGGGCGGTGGCGGGGTCGGTGTCCCAGGTGCGGTCGGCGGCCTGGAGCAGCATCTGCTGGCTGGAGAGGTGCTGGGCGAGGGTGTCGTGGATCTCCATGGACAGGCGCTGGCGTTCGGCGAGGGTGCCTTCGCGGCGTTCGGTGGCGGCGAGCTCGCGGCGGGTGCGGATCAGGTCGTCGATGAGGGCGCGCTGGGCCTGGGCCTGGCGTTCCATGTGGACGAAGACGGCCGTGGCGAGGGCGGCGATGGCGGGCGGGGCGAGGAGGAGGTTGGGGTCGAAGGCGGTGGAGAGCTTCAGCTGGGCGGCGACGACGAAGACGGTGAGGACGGTGACGAGGGCCACGGCGGCGCGTGGGGGCAGGGTGCGCAGGGCGGTGAAGAAGAGGGGGACGGCGCACCAGGCGAAGCTGGGCGCGAGGACGACGAGGACCACCCAGGTGGTGACGACGAGGCCGAGCCAGAGCCGCCGGCGGAGGGTGGGGGCGGGGGTTCCGGTGGTGGGGGCGGTGGTGCCGCCCACGGCGGGGCCGAGGACGTGGAGCAGGGCCAGGGCGATGCCGAGGGCGATGACCCAGGGGGTGCGGGGTTCGCCGGGGTGGCGCAGGAGGAAGCGGGCCACCGAGGCGCCGAGGAGGAGGAAGAACGCCGTGTGCATGACCGTGGCCAGGGCGCGGGTGTCGGGTTTCCGCGGGGGGTGGCTCACGGCGGGGCTCCTGGGGGTGGGGTGTCCATTGTGCCGATGCCCGGGCCGGGCGTGGACGGGCCGGGCGTGGACGGGTCGGGCGTGGACGGGTCGGGGGCGCCCGGGGCCGGCGCCGGGGCGGGGGGCCGTACGGCGCGATCGGCCCCGCCGGCGTGTGGGGCGCGGCGTCGCGGCGGCGGAGCCCTCGGGGACGCGGTCCGCAGCCGGGGCGGGCCGGGGAGGCGCAGCCCCAGGAAACCGGGCGGCCGTCCCCACCGCATCGGCCGATCGGATGACCTCCGGGTCAACCGGTGCGGTCGCCGGGGCGAGCCGGTACGGGGACGGGCGGTGGCGGGGGCGGCGGCGATGGTGGGAGGGAGCCCGTCGAGACCATCAGGAGCAGAGATGAACACCCGTACCCGCGTCCTCACCGGTACCGCCCTCGCCGTCGTCCTCGGCGCCGGCACCTTCGGGGCCGTCAGCGCGAGCGCCACCCCTGCCAAGAAGGACGAGGTCAAGAGCGGCAACTTCACCACCTCGACCCACCTGACCATCGACGCCGCCGCCCGCGCCGCCCAGGCCGCGCTCGACGCCGCCCAGAAGGAGAACCAGAAGGTGACGGTGGCCGTGGTGGACCGCAACGGCAACACCATCGTCACCCTGCGCGGCGACGGCGCGGGCCCGCAGTCCTACGAGTCCGCGCAGCGCAAGGCGTTCACCGCCGTGTCCTGGAACGCCCCGACCTCGGTGCTCGCCGGCCGGCTCGCGCAGACCCCCAACCTGAAGGACATCCCCGGCACCCTGTTCCTCGCCGGTGCCGCCCCGGTCCAGGCCGACGGTGCGCCCGTCGCCGGTATCGGTGTCGCCGGTGCGCCGAGCGGTGACCTGGACGAGAAGTTCGCCAAGGCCGGCGTCGAGGCCCTGGCCAAGTAACCCCACTTAGGATCGGGCGTGTGGACCACCGCGCGCTCACCCGTCTCGCCGCCCCCGCCCTCGCCGCCCTGATCGCCCTCACCACGGGGTGTACGGGGGCGACGGTGCAGGGGCGGCCGGGCGCGTCCGGGCTGCGGGACCCCTATTTCCCGCGGGCGGGCAACGGCGGGTACGAGGTCGAGCACTACGCGCTGGACCTGGCGTACGACCCCGCCGACGGGGAGCTGCACGGGACGGCCGTGATCACCGCGCGGGCCGGGCAGGGGCTCAGTTCGTTCAACCTCGACTTCAGCGGGCTGAAGGTCGAGGGCGTGGAAGTGCAGGGCGTGGGTGCGCGGTTCAACCGGACCGGGAACGAACTGACGGTCCGCCCGGCCGAGGACCTGCGCAAGGGCGAGGTGTTCGTCACGCGGGTGGACTACGGCGGCCGGCCGAAGGCGCTGGTCGACCCGGACGGCTCCAAGGAGGGCTGGATCACCGCGGGGGACGGGGAGTACGCCGTCGCCGTGGGCGAACCGGTGGGGTCCACGGCCTGGTTCCCCGGCAACCACCACCCCGCCGACAAGGCGACGTACGACGTCACGGTGAGCGTTCCGCGGGGCTACGAGGCCGTGTCGAACGGGGAGTTGCGGTCCCGGCGGGACGTGGGGGAGCGGACCGAGTTCGTGTGGCGGAGCGCCGAGCCGATGGCGAGCTATCTGGCGACCGTCGCCGTGGGGAAGTTCAGGGTGAGTACGGGGAAGACCCCTTCGGGGGTGTCCGTGTACCAGGCCGTGGCACCCGGGGAGGAAGCGGCGGGCCGTGCCGTGCTGGCGCGGGTGCCGGAGATGGTGGAGTGGGGGAGCGCGACGTTCGGGCCCTATCCGTTTTCGACGGTGGGGTCGATCGTGATGCCCGCGCGGAGCCTGGGGTATGCGCTGGAGACGCAGACCAAGCCCGTGTACCCCGGTGCGCCGGACGAGGAGCTGGTGCTGCACGAGCTGGCGCACCAGTGGTTCGGTGACTCGGTGTCGCCGGCGTCCTGGAAGGACATGTGGCTGAACGAGGGGTTCGCCACGTACGCGGAGTGGCTGTGGGCGGAGTCCCACGGGGGCGTGTCCGCGCAGCGGCGGTTCGAGGCGTTCCTGGCCGGTGACACGTCGGTGGACGCGCACGCCGGCGCCGACTGGGCGGCGTTCGCTCCGGCCGCGCCGCCGGATGCCGCGCACCTTTCGGACGACCCCGTCTACTACCGGGGTGCGATGGTGCTGCACCGGATCCGGCAGGAGGTGGGGGACGCGAAGTTCTTCGACCTGCTGCGGGGGTGGGCGGCCGACCACCGGCACGGGAACGCGAGCACGGCCGATTTCACCGCGTACGCGCAGCGGCGTACGGGTGCGGACCTGAAGAAGGTGTGGGACGTGTGGCTCTACGGGGAGGGCCGGCCGAAGGGCTAGGCCGGGAGGGGTTTGCGCAGGACGAGGCAGGGGCGGGCGCGGGCGCGGTCTTCGGCGTGGCGCAGGAGGGTGTAGCCCTGGGCCTGCCAGAAGGCGAGGGCCCGGGGGTTGTTCTCCAGCACGGCGAGGCGTACGCCGGTGCGGCCGGCGGTGCGGAAGCGGTCCTCGACGAGGCGGGCGAGGGTACTGCCGTGGCCTTCGCGGTGTGCGGTGGCGTCGATGAGGAGCAGGCCGATCCAGGGGTCCGGGTCGGCGGGGTCCGGGTGCTGGGCGAGGGTGGCGGCGAGGCCGACGAGGCGGCCGGCGGAGCGGGCGAGGAGGACCTCGGAGCCGTCCTGGGCGAGTTCGTCGGCGAGTGCGGCCGCGACCTGCTCGACGGTGATGCGGGCCGGGTCGGGGAAGTCGCCGCTCAGTTCGAAGAACGCGCGGTTCGTGGCGTAGAGGGCGGCGATCTCGGTGAGGACCGGGCCGGGGAGGGCGCCGTCCACGGGGACGAGGGGCTGGATGATCACCCGTCGAACGGTAGCGAAGCCGGGCGCGGCCCCCTCTCCGGGATGCCGGGGAAGGGGCTCGGCCGGGCGGGCTCAGACGTTGACGCCGAAGTCCTGGGCGATGCCGGTGAGGCCGGAGGCGTAGCCCTGGCCGACGGCGCGGAACTTCCACTCGGCGCCGTTGCGGTAGAGCTCGCCGAAGACCATGGCGGTTTCGGTGGCGGCGTCCTCGGAGAGGTCGTAGCGGGCGATCTCGGCGCCGCCGGCCTGGTTGACGACGCGGATGTACGCGTTGCGGACCTGGCCGAAGTTCTGGCCGCGGGAGTCGGCGTCGTAGATGGAGACCGGGAAGACGATCTTGTCGACAGTCCCGGGGAGGCCGGCCAGGTTGACCTTGATGGACTCGTCGTCGCCCGAGCCCTCACCGGTGCGGTTGTCGCCGGTGTGGACGATGGTCTGGTCCGGGGTGGACTTGTTGTTGAAGAAGACGAAGTGGCCGTCGGAGACGACCTTGCCCGTCGCGTCGACGGCGATGGCCGAGGCGTCGAGGTCGAAGTCGACACCGGTCGTCGTACGGACGTCCCAGCCGAGGCCGACCGTGACGGCGCTGAGGCCGGGGGCCTCCTTCGAGAGCGAGATGTTGCCGCCCTTGGACAGGCTTACTGCCATGTGACTGGTGTCCTTCCTCGTCATTCCGGGTGCGTGAGCCCGATGTGGGGTCAAGCTACCGCTGCCCTTCATAACGCGGGGAGGGGGCGCGGAGGTTCCAGGGGGGTTTCCGAGGGGGTGGCCGGGGGCGGGAAATGAGGGTGACGGGGGAGGGACGGGGGCGGATCATAGGGGGCATGCCTGGTCCCTATGTCATCCGCGGTGCGGTCGTGCTCCCCGAGGCGGAGCTCGCCTGGCGGTTCTCGCGTTCCTCCGGGCCGGGCGGGCAGCACGTCAACACCTCGGACTCGCGGGTGGAGCTGCTGTTCGACGTCGCCGCGACGAACGCGCTGCCGGCGGTGTGGAAGGAGCGGGCGCTGGAGCGGCTCGCGGGCCGGCTGGTGGACGGGGTGCTGACGGTACGGGCGTCCGAGCACCGTTCGCAGTACCGCAACCGGGAGATGGCGCTGGTGCGGATGGCGGCGGTGCTGGCGGAGGCGACGGCGGCCCCGCCGAAGGTCCGGCGGCCGACGAAGATCCCGCGCGGGATCAACGAGCGGCGGCTGAGGGAGAAGAAGGCGCGGTCGGAGACGAAGCGGGGGCGCAGCTCGCGGGACTGGTAGGCGGCCCCGGCCCGTCCGCCCGTCCGCCCGTCCGCCCGTCCTCCCCGGTCCGCCCGGCCGTCCGCTCCGGTGGGCTACGGCAGCAGGTGGCGGTAGCGGCCGCGGAAGTACGTCAGGGGCCGGGCGTCCGGTGACGGGAACGAGGCCGTCAGGACGTGGCCGATGACCAGCGTGTGGTCGCCCGCCGGGACCCGGGACGTCGTGCGGCACTCCAGGGTGGCCAGGGCCCCCGACAGCAGCGGGGCCCCCGAGGCGGCGCCCCGCTCGCAGGCGAGGTCGGCGAAGAGCAGCCGGTCGCTGATGCGGCCCTTCATCGAGAACCGGCCGGCCACCTGGAGCTGGTTCTCCGCGAGGAGCGAGACCCCCCACAGCGGCTGCTCCGCCAGCAGGTCGTCCATCCGGGAGCCCTCGCGGACGCTGACCAGGACCAGGGGCGGTTCCAGGGACACCGACATGAACGCGGTGGCCGTCATGCCCACGTCCTCGCCGCGCGGCCCGTCGGCGGTCAGGGGCGGTTCGTGGGCGGTGATCAGGCACACGCCCGCCGCCAGCCGGGACATGGCGGCACGGAACTCGTCGTTGGTCACCCCCTCAGGATGGGGGGAGGAGGGGGCGTCGGGGGCGCAAGGCTGCGGCGCGGGGGTCGTCTTCGGCACGTATCGCACGCTAGTGCGGTCGTCGTGTGCCGCACATCGGGCGCTGGTCCGAGCCGCGTCCCCGCCGCTGGGCCTAGGCCCGGGCGTATCGTTTGCGCGTGGGAAGGCGGGGGACGGCCCCCTGTCCTCAACATGCCTACGCCGCAGCACTATTCATCTCATGTGACTTGAGTCACAGAGGGCAAGATTTGTTGACCCTGTGTACCTGGCGCACAGCTCACTGTGATTCAGTGGACGGGACACCGCAACGAAACGCCGATGACAAACCTGGAGTTGCTGTCGAGGTCTCGGGGAGAGCGAGCAATGGAGACCGAGTCGGAGCCGTACGTCCGTCTTGCGACCCTGCGGCAGCTGCACCAGGTGGTGGCCGAGCTCAACACGGCCCGGAGCCTGGCGGACACTCTGCAGACCGTCGTGGACGGCATCGTGCGCGGCCTCGGCTACGAACTCGCCTGCGTCAACCTCGTACGCCCTGACGGCGATCTCGTCGTCGCCGCCTTCGCCGGCGACCCCGCCGCCGAAGCCCTGATCACCGGCCGCGTCGGCTCCCGCCCCGCCTGGGAGCGCCGCCTGACCATGGGCGAGGACTGGGACGGCCTGCGCTTCATCCCGCACACCGAGGGCTGGGTCCTGCTGGAGGACGACGTCCCCCAGTGGCACACCGACGGACCCGATCCGCGCTTCGAGGACGAGTGGCACCCCGAGGACCGGCTCTACGCCCCGATGTATGCGACGGGCGGGGAACTTCTGGGTGTCATTTCGGTGGACAGACCGCGCAACGGCCGCCGCCCCGGCGCCTGGGGGCGCGAGGCCCTCCAGATGTACGCCTTCCAGGCGGCCATTGCGATCAGCAACGCGCGGCTGCGCGCGAACATGCAGCGGGCCCTGGTGCGGCTGGAGCGCGAGCAGCAGGCGCTGCGGGCCAGCGAGGAGTCGTTCCGGCAGGCCTTCGAGTACGCGCCGAGCGGCATGGCCATCGCCGAGATGGGCGGCGACCAGCACGGCCGGCTGCTGCGTACCAACGACGCCCTGTGCCGGCTGCTCGGGCGGCCCGCGTCCGTGCTGCGCCGGTACTCCTTCTCCGACCTCGTCCACCCCGAGGACATCGGCACCCTTCTGCGCACCTCCGCCGAGGGCGGCCGGGCCGAGCTGCGGCTGGGGCGGCGCGACGGGACGTACGTGTGGGTCTCGCTGCGCAACTCGGTCGTCGCCGACGCCGCCGACGGGCCGCGGTTCCTGCTGACGCACGTCGAGGACATCGAGGAGCGCAAGCGGCACGAACTCCAGCTCGCGCACCGCGCCAGCCACGACTCCCTCACCGGCCTGCCCAACAGCGCCGAGCTGCGCGCCCGGCTCGGCGCCCGGCTGTGCCGGCGGCCCCAGTCGGTGCGGGCCGGCGCGGTGGAGGCGCTGGACGCGGCCTTCGAGGGCCGCCCGGAGGGCGTCGGGACCGGCGAGCACGGCTACGACGGCTACGCCGCGGCCGCCGTCCCGGCCGGACCGGGCCCCGGAGGTGAGGGCTTCGACTTCCCCGCCGGCTTTCCCGGGCAGCCCGAGGGCCCGTACGACCACCACGTGCACGCCGTCGCTCCCGACTCGGACATCGACGACGGCACGAAGGGCCTCGCGGTGCTCTTCTGCGACCTCGACGGGTTCAAGTCGATCAACGACCGGTTCGGGCACCACACGGGCGACGCGGTCCTGATCGAGGTGGCCCGGCGGCTGACGACCGGCGTCCGGGACGGCGACACCGTCGCCCGCCTCGGCGGTGACGAGTTCGTCGTCCTCGCCGACGGCCTCGGCGCCGCCGACGCCGCCGACCTCGCCGTACGGCTGCGCAACGCCATCATTCCGCCGATCCGGGTGGACGGGCGGGCCGTGCGGGTCGGCGCCAGTTTCGGCATCGGCTGGGCCAGCTGCGGGATGTCGGCGGACGAGGTGCTGCGCTCCGCCGACCAGCGGATGTACATCGAGAAGAGGTCCCGCTCCAAGGCCCACCGCCGGGCCGGGTGATCGGATCGGCCACCCGTGGGCGCACGTGTTCGGGGTAGGCTCCCGGGGGTCGAAAGGAGTGACCTGCGATGACGACGCCCGCGAACAACGGCCCGCACGGTGGGGCGAACCAGCCCGAGGACGATGACCCGTTCGGCTACCTCTACGCGGACGGCCAGGCCGCCGGAGCCACCCCGCCCGGCCAGGGCGGCGGGTACGGCTACCCCGGCCCCGCGGTCGGAGGGCAGCCCGGCACGCAGCCCGGCGTCCCCCGCACCTCGTACAACCAGGTGCGCACGGTCGGCGAGCGGACGTACGGCGGCCAGCGCGGCGCCGTCCCCCAGCAGCAGCCCCCGCAGGCCTACCAGGCCCAGTACCAGGCCCCGGAGGCCCTCCAGGCCAACGGCTACGGCGTCCCGCAGCAGCCGTCCCCGCAGACCCGCCCGATGGCCCCCACCCCCGGCCGTGGCCGGCCCGGCGGCGGCTCCAGCCGCAAGGGCGTGCTTATCGCGGCGGTCGCGGTGGTCGCGGCGGTGGCGATCGGCATCGGTGCCGCGCTGACCTTCGGCAACAAGGACGACGACAAGAACAAGAACCAGGCGACGGGCCCGTCCCACTCCGCGGCCCCACCCCAACCCGACGGCTCCCCGGAGCCGAGCGCCTCGCCTGAGCCCTCGCAGAGCCCGCTGCCGAAGGCGGACGCCTCGGGCGCGGGCATGGCGCTGACGGGCGGTGCCGCGCTGCAGACGACGGTGCCGGGAGCGAAGAGCGCGGGCGGCCAGTACGTCGGCAACTTCAACCAGACCGGCGCGGCGGTCACATGGACCCTGGACGTCCCCAAGGACGGCCAGTACAAGCTGAAGATGACGTACGCGGTGCCGGGCAAGGACGCCAGCACCACGCTGACCGTCAACGGCGAGAAGCAGGACCGCCCGATAAACATGAAGAACTTCGCGCTGGCCAAGCCGGGCGAGTGGGGCTGGACGAACACCTACTCGCTGGTCCAGCTGAAGAAGGGCACCAACAGCGTCAGGATCTCGTGCGAGACGGGCAACCAGTGCGAGATCAACATCGACCAGCTCTGGCTCGAACGCGGCTGACCCGCCCCCTCACCGCCCGGCCGCCGGGACGGGCGTGATTTTTACCGAGCCCCGGACCTCCGTGTAGGTGCGGGGGTCGAATTCTCCGGCTGTCGGGGCCTGGACCGTGGCCGTGGAGAGGGCTACCGCGCGGGTGAGGCGGTCCGGCCAGGGGAGGTCCTCCGTCAGGGCCGACAGGAGGCCCGCCACCGCCGAGTCGCCCGCGCCCGTCGGGTTGCCGCGCAGGGTGCGGGGCGGGGTGGCCTGCCAGGTGCCCTCCGGGGTGGCGGCCAGGAGGCCCTCGGGGCCCAGGGAGGTCACCACCGCGTGGGCGCCCCGGCGGCGGGCGTCGCGGGTGGCGGGGAGCGGGTCGCGCGAGCCCGTCAGCTCGGCCAGCTCCGCCGCGTTCGGCTTGATGATCTCCGGCCGGGCGGCGACCCCGCGGCGCAGTGCCTCGCCGCTGGTGTCGAGGAGGACGGGGGCGCCGGCCGCCCGGGCCGCCCGTACCAGGACCGCGTACGCCCCCACCGGCACGCCCGGCGGCAGGCTCCCGCACAGCGCCACCGCGCGGGCCCCCGCGACGAGTTCGGTGTACCGGGCGAGGAACGCCGACCACTCGGCGGCCGAGATCTGCGGGCCGGGCTCGTTGAACTGGGTGGTGTCGCCGCTGCTTTCGTCGACGACCGCCAGCGTGCGCCGGGTGGTGCCGGCGCAGGGGACGAGGGCGTCCACCACCCCGCGGGAGCCGGCCAGCAGTTCCCGTACGAGCGCACCCGCCGGGCCGCCCGCGAAGCCCGTCGCCGTCACCTCGTGGCCGAGCGCGGCGAGCACCCGGGCCACGTTCAGCCCCTTGCCGCCCGCCCGTTCGGTGACGGCGGAGACCCGGTGGGAGGTGTGCGGCAGCAGTCGCGGCACCCGGTGGGTGACGTCGAGCGCGGTGTTGAGCGTGACGGTGAGGATCATGGCCAGTCCCGGTCTTGGTGTGTGCCGGGATCATGCCAAATGGAGGGCGGCCAGCCCAGTCCTCCGGGCCGGTCGCCTCGCTTCCGTACGGCTGAAGAGCCGGTTCAGCCCAGCGGGCTGACGATCCATTCGCCCCGTCGCATGACGCCCTTGACGTCGAACTCCGCATCCAGGACCACCAGGTCGGCGTACTTGCCGGGCTCCAGCGAGCCCACCTCGTCGTAGAGGCCGAGCAGCTTCGCCGGGTTGGCGGAGATCGCCTGCACCACGGACTCGACGGGCAGTCGGTCGACGGTCACCGACCGCTTGAAGGCGGTGTCCAGGGTGAGCGTGGAGCCGGCGATGGAGCCGCCCTCCACCAGCCGGGCCACCCCGTCCTTGACCTCGACCTCCAGCGGGCCCAGGTGGTAGGTGCCGTCGCCGAAGCCGGCCGCGTCCATCGCGTCGGTGATCAGCGCGACCCGGTCCGCGCCCGCGTGGTGGAAGGCCAGCTCCAGCATCGCCGGGTGCAGGTGCGTGCCGTCGTTGATCAGCTCGACGGTGACCCGCTCGTCCTCCAGCAGCGCCGCGATCGGCCCGGGTGCGCGGTGCTCCAGCCCGGGCATCGCGTTGTACAGGTGGGTGGCGACGGTCGCGCCCGCGTCGATGGCCTGGCGCGTCTGGTCGTACGTGGAGTCGGTGTGGCCGATCGCCGCGATGACGCCGTGCTCGGCGAGCAGGCGTACGGAGTCCAGCCCGCCCGGGAGCTCGGTGGCGAGGGTGACCATGCGGGCGGCGCCGTGCGCGGCGTCGACCAGCTTGCGGACCTCGGCCGGGTCGGGGTCGCGCAGCAGGTCCTCCTTGTGGGCGCCCTTGCGGCAGGGGTTGATGAAGGGCCCCTCGAAGTGGATGCCGGCGATCTCGCCCTGCTGCGTGAGCTCGGCGAGCAGCGCGGCGCGGCGGGCCAGCTCGTCGAGGTCGCCGGTGACGGTGGAGGCGACGAGGGTGGTGGTGCCGTGCTCGCGGTGGGTCCGTACGCCGGTGAGGACCTCCTCGGCGGTGCCGGAGGTGAAGGAGGCGCCGCCGCCGCCGTGGTTGTGCATGTCCACGAAGCCGGGGACGATCCAGTGCCCGGAGAGGTCCACGCGTGCGGAGTCCTCGTGGGCGCTGCCCGCGATCCGGGCGCCCTCGACGATGACGCGGCCGCCCGCCACGATGCCGGTGGGCAGCACCACCCTGGCGCCGGAGAGAACGGTGCTGTGTGCGCGTCCGGACATCAGGCAGGTACCTCCGTGGCGAGTAGGTCCCAGGCGAGCAGCCCTGCGCCCAGGCATCCGGCGGTGTCCCCGAGGGCGGCCGGAACGATCTCGGGCAGCCGCTGGAACGTCACGCGTTCCCCGACGGCCGTCCGCAGTGGTGTGAACAACGTTTCCCCCGCCTCGGCGAGCCCGCCACCGATGATCAGGGTCCTCGGGTCCAGCAGGGTGATGGCGGTGACCAGCCCGTCGGCGAGCGCCCCGATGGCGGCCAGCCAGACCTCCGCGGCGCGGGCGTCGCCGGACTCCACGGCCTTGGCGCAGTCGGCGGCGTCCGCGTCGGGGTCGCCGGAGGCTGCCGCCCAGGCGCGGGAGACGGCGGAGGCGGAGGCGAGGGTCTCCAGGCAGCCGTACTGGCCGCAGCCGCAGGCGGGGCCGCCGGGGCGGACCACGATGTGGCCGATCTCCCCGGCGTAGCCGTGGGCGCCGGCCTCGATGCGGCCGCCGATGCCGATGGCGCCGGCGATGCCGGTGCCGAGCGGCACGAACAGGAAGCGGTCGGCGCCCCGGCCGGCGCCGATGCGGCCCTCGGCGAGCCCGCCCGTGCGGACGTCGTGGCCCAGGGCGACGGGGATGCCGCCGAGGCGCGCGCTGAGCAGCTCGCGCATCGGTACGTCGCGCCAGCCCAGGTTCGCGGCGTACACGGCGATGCCGCGCTCGGCGTCGACGATGCCGGGGACGGCGACCCCGGCGGCCGAGGCGGCCGTACCGAAGCGGTCCCGGCCGAGGCCGAGGAGCTCGGCGGCGAAGTCCAGGATCGTCTCGACGACGGCTTCGGCGCCCCGCTCGCGGCCGGTGGCGCGGCGCGCCTCGTGCAGCAGGGTGCCGTCTCCGGCGACGAGGGCGGCCTTCATCCCGGTGCCGCCCACATCGAGGGCGATGACGTGTTTCACGGGTTTCACAAAGACAGTCTCGCGTGCTTCGAGGGGAAAGGTCTAGTCCATTGGGCGGGATTGTTGAGCGGCCATACAAATCCGGAAGGCCCCTGGCGCCCCGGTCGGAGACGGTTTGGAAACAGTCCGCCCGGGAGGCCTCCGCCGATGTGGAGGAGCCGCCAAAGTGGTGTAGACCTTACGTGGATCGTACGTACAACCTGGGGTGGATCGAGAACTGTGAAGGGCCGTTACCTGAGGCTGGCCGCGTCCGGAGCCGCACTGTGGCTGACCGGCGTGACACTGACCGGCTGTGGAGCCGTGCCGGGCCTCTCCGGAGACAACGAGGTGACCCTCCGGGTCGTGGCGGCCGACTACGGCGACAATCCGCAGAACTCCTCCGCCGCCTACTGGAAGGACCTCGCCACCGCCTTCGAGAAGGACAACCCCGGCGTCAAGGTCGAGGTGAGCGTCTACTCCTGGTCGGAGGTCGACGCCAAGGTCGCCGCGATGGTCAAGGCCGGCAAGGCCCCCGACATCGCCCAGATCGGCGCCTACGCCGACTACGCCGAGGCGGGCAAGCTCTACACCGCCGACGAACTGCTGTCCGTCAAGACCGAGGCCGACTTCCTCGCCCCGCTCGCCGACGCCGGCAAGGTCCGCCGCGTCCAGTACGGCATGCCGTTCGTGGCCAGCACCCGGCTGCTCTTCTACAACACCAAGCTCCTCGGCGACGCCGGGATCATCCCCAAGGACGGTTCCACCCCCTGGCAGCCCAAGAGCTGGGCGGACGTCGAGGCGGCCGCCAAGAAGCTCAAGGGCGCCGGCGTCCCCACCCCCTTCGCCCTGCCGCTCGGCCGCGAGGAGGCCCAGGCCGAGACGATGATGTGGATGCTCTCCGGCGGTGGCGGCTACACCGACAACGAAGAGGCGTACGCGATCGACTCCCCTGAGAACGTCAAGACCTTCGAGTTCCTCCGCGACCGGATGGTCGGCCAGGGCCTCACCGGCCCCGTCGAACCCGCCAAGCTCGACCGCCAGGCCGCCTTCGACGCCTTCACCCGGGGCGAGGTCGGCATGCTCAACGGCCACCCGACCCTGCTGAAGCAGGCGGCGGGCAAGGGCGTGAAGTTCGGCATGGTCGCCATGCCCACCGCCGACGGCGCCGACCACTCCACGATGGGCGTCGCGGACTGGGTCATGGCCTTCAAGAACGGCCACAAGAAGGAGGCCGGCAAGTTCCTCGACCAGCTGTACACGGCGAAGAACGTGACCACCTTCACCCACCAGTACGACCTGCTGCCGGTCACCACCAGCGGCTACCGCGCGATGGAGTCCGCGAACGGCGGCCCGGCCGCCCAGCTGCGCACCTTCCTCACCGCCCTGCCGAACTCCCGTCTCTACCCGGCGGGCAAGAAGTCCTGGGCCCAGGTCAGCGAGGACATCAAGCAGAACATCGGCAAGGCGGTCCAGCCGGGCGGCCAGCCGGCCAAGGTCCTGGAGCAGATAGCGGACTCGGCCCGCAAGGCGGACGGGGAGAAGTAACGCGGCGGCGCCCCCGAAGCACCGGACCGGGCGGTGTCGGTGGCGCGCGTTAGTGTGGCGATGTGACAGACGGCGGCCAGACGGGCGAGACGGGCGAGGCGGGCGAGGCCGCCCCGGCCCGGCTGACCGACGCCGAGGCCGCCGTGCTCGCGTACGAGGGCCGCAGCTGGCCCGGCCCCGGCGCCAAGGAGCGCGCGATACGCGAGGGGCTCGGGCTGAGCCCCGTCCGCTACTACCAGCTGCTCAACGCCCTCATGGACGACCCCCGCGCCCTCGCCCACGCCCCCGGCACCGTCAACCGCCTCCGCCGCATACGCGAGGCCCAGCGGGCCCGGCGTTAGTTCGTGGGAGAGGGGCTGGGCGGGGTCCCGGCCGCCCCGGTAGGGTCGTGGCCATGGGGAGCCATCCGCAGCAGCCGCCGATGCCCGTGCCCGCCACCGCCGCCGGACGCGAGGGACTCGAAGCCCTCCTCCGCACACCCCGCAGAGCCGTCATCGCCCTCGACTTCGACGGCACCCTCGCCGACATCGTCCCCGACCCAGACCAGGCCCGCGCCCACCCCGACGCCGTGCCCGCGCTCTCGGCGCTGGCCCCCGAGGTGGCCGCCGTCGCCGTCGTCACCGGCCGGCCCGCCGGCGTCGCCGTCCGCTACGGAGGCTTCGCCGGGGTACCCGGACTGGAGCACCTCGTCGTCCTCGGCCACTACGGAGCCGAGCGGTGGGACGCCGTGACCGGCGTCGTGCACGCCCCCGCCGAACACCCCGGCGTCGCGGCGGTACGGGCCGAGCTGCCCGGCTTCCTCGACGCCATCGGGGCGTGGCGCGGGACCTGGATCGAGGAGAAGGGCCAGGCCCTGGCCGTCCACACCCGCCGCGCGGAAGACCCCGAGGCGGCGTTCGAGGCCCTGCGCGAACCCCTCGCGGAGCTCGCCGCCCGCCACGGGCTGATCGTCGAGCCGGGGCGCGCCGTACTGGAACTGCGCCCGCCGGGGATGGACAAGGGCGTCGCCCTGACCGAGTTCCTCCAGGAACGGGAGGCGGGGCCGGTCCTGTACGCGGGGGACGACCTGGGCGACCTCGCGGCGTACTCGGCGGTCGAGAAGCGCCGGGCGGAGGGCCTCCCGGGCCTGCTGGTGTGCAGCGGCTCGGCGGAGGTGCCCGAACTCGCGGCCCGAGCCGACCTGGTCCTCCCGGGCCCGGCAGCGGTGGCGGCGTTCCTGGCCCGGCTGGCGGGTGCGCTGCGGGGGTAGGGGCCGGGGCTCGCGGTGCGGGCCCGCCGGGCCGGGGCGACGGGGGCCCGCACCGCAAGGCCCCCGGCGCCTCAGTTCCCCAGGGCCTCCAGCTGGGCCGTGAACCATGCCTCCGGGGGGAGGGCCGTGGCCGACGCCGCCAGGCGTTTCGTGCGTTCCGTGCGTTCCGCCTCCGGCATCGACAGGGCCGCGTGGAGGGCTTCGGCCGTCGCCGTGACGTCGTACGGGTTCACCCCCAGGGCGTCCTGGCGGAGTTCCTCGTACGCTCCCGCGCCCGTCGACAGGACCAGGACGCAGCCCGCCTCCGAGACCACCGGGATCTCCTTGGCGACCAGGTTCATGCCGTCCCGCACCGGGTTGATCAGGGCCACGTCCGCCATCCGGTACGCCGCCAGGGAGCGCGCGAAGTCGTCCTGCACGGAGACCAGGACCGGTTCCCACTCCTCCGTCCCGAACTCGGCGTTGATCTCCGCCGCCAGCGACCGGACCGCGTCCGTGTAGGTGCGGTAGACCTCCAGGTCCTGGCGGGAGGGGTAGGCGGAGGCCAGGTGGACGACGCGGCCGCGCCACTCCGGGTGGGTGGTCAGCAGCTCCCGGTAGGCGGCCAGCCCGCGCAGGATGTTCTTCGACAGCTCGGTGCGGTCGACCCGCACGATCGTCTTGCGGTCGCCGACCTCCGCGCGCAGCGCGGCCAGTTTCTCGTCGACCTCGGGGCGGTGGGCCAGGGCCCGCAGGTCGTCGCCGTCGACGCCGAGCGGGTACTGGCCGACCCCGGTGAAGCGCATCTCCCCGTACCGGCCGTCCTCCGTCAGCCTGCGGTGGTGGACCCCGCCCTGGTGGTCCTCGCGGGGGACGAAGCCGTCGGCGACGCCGTGCACGTCGTCCACCGTGGCGCCGCTGATGAAGGCGGCGGCCCAGGCCGCGGTGTGGAAGCCCAGCTGGTCGGCGCCGAGCATCCCCCACACCAGCCGGCTGCGGATGTCGTCCGGGAGCATGTGCAGGAAGTCGGGGGAGGCCCAGGGGGTGTGGGTGAAGTGCGCGATCCGCAGGTCGGGGCGCAGCTGCCGCAGCGCGCCCGGCACGAGGGCCAGGTGGTAGTCCTGGACGAGGACGCGGGCGCCCGGCGCGGCCTCCTCGGCCAGCGCTTCGGCGAAGGCCTGGTTGTAGGCGGTGTACGAGTCCCAGCGCCGCCGGAACTCCGCGTCGAAGGCGGGTTCGCGGGGGATGTCGTAGAGGTGGTGGTGGGTGAACCAGAGCACCGAGTTCGCGATGCCGTTGTACGCGTCGTCGTACACCGCGGGATCGATGTCCAGCATCCGGACCCCGGGCTCGCCGACCCCCCGCCGGACCGCTTCGCGGTCGGCGTCGGAGAGCGCGGCACAGATCCACAGGGCTTCCGGCTGGGCCGCGAGGGCTGCGGACAGGCCGGAGACCAGACCGCCCCCGCCGCGCCGGGCGCTGAGCGCGCCGTCGGCGGCGAGGGCGTACGAGAGCGGGCCGCGGTTGGCGGCGACGAGTACCTGAGAAGCCATGCCGCGAACCTAGCCCGGGGCCCGCTCGCTCAAACGTCCGGGAAATGTCCGGTTCGTCACGTACGGGCGGCGGGAACGCGGCCGGGCCGTCCCCGCCCGGCCTCAGGCCACGCGGCGGACCGCGTACTCCTCGATCTCCAGCATCGGCGGCCGTTCCTCCGTGTCCACGGGGTGGGTGCGCGGAACGAACCCGTCCGGCCCCCTCTCGAACTGGGTGAGGACCGGGCGTACGAGGTGCCCGCGCGAGAGCCGCAGCTGCGCGGTGCGGTAGATCGCCGCGGCCATCCGGCCCAGCGCCTGCCCGCTCTGGTGCTTGTGCAGCCGCACCCCGACGTCCACCTGGGCCATCGCGTCCAGGCCGACGGTGTGCAGCGCGTCGACCAGCAGGCCGAGCTCGACGCCGTACCCGACGGGGAAGGGGAGGCGTTCCAGCAGGGAGCGGCGTACGGCGTACTCGCCGCCGAGGGGCTGGACGAAGCCGGCCAGGCGCGGCCAGTGGAGGTTCAGGAGCGGGCGTGCGACCAGTTCGGTCACCCGGCCGCCCTGGCCCGGGGCGTCCCCGAGCGGGCGGTCGTACATCGCCTTGACGAACTGCACCTGCGGGTCGGTGAGCAGCGGGCCGACGATGCCGGAGACGAAGGCGGACGAGAAGTCGCGCAGGTCGGCGTCGACGAAGCAGACGATCTCCCCGGTGGTGGCCAGGAGCGAGCGCCACAGCACCTCGCCCTTGCCGGGTACGGCGGGGAGGCGCGGGAGGATCTCGTCCCGGTGGACCACGCGGGCGCCGGCCTTCGCCGCGACCTCGGCCGTACGGTCGGTCGAGCCGGAGTCGACCACGACGAGCTCGTCCACGAGGGGTACGGGCAGGCCGTCCATGAGGTCGCGCCGGATCACCTCCACGATCTCCCCGACCGTGGCCTCCTCGTCGAGGGCGGGCAGCACCACGCTGACGGTGGTCCCGGCCGCCCGTTTCCGGTCGAGCAGCTGGTCGAGCGGTCGGTCGGCGGCGGACCAGGAGCGGTCGGCCAGCCAGCGCTCCACCTCATCCAGCACTCTCAGCACTCCCTGGCTTCTCAGCGGCGGCATCACACCCGGCGGTTTTCGGCCGAATTGTGATCCATCTCGCGGTTCGGACGGCTGTCTCAACCCGCCGTCCCTTCGGTTACAGTCTTGAACAACGCGAAGGTCCGCCGCATGCCGGGGGCCTCGCGACAAACGCACCGGCGCGCCATCGAGCGCGTATGCCGGTGCCATACCGCTCATCCAGAGGGGCAGAGGGACACGGCCCGTTGAAGCCCCGGCAACCCTCCAGTCGGTTCTCGCTCGCGCGGGGCCCCGGCTAGGGAAGGTGCCAATTCCGTCTCATGGCGAAGTGCGCCATGGGGAAGATGAGGAGAAAGGGCCTCGCCATCATGGCTGCACAGTCTGTCGCCACCTCTGCCGCTCCGGGATCCGACACCACCGGGTCCGTCGACCTCGGTCCCGCCACCGGCCTTTCCTGTCGTGAGTGCGGTACCCGTTTCGAGCTCGGCCCCATCTTCGCCTGCGTCGAGTGTTTCGGTCCGCTGGAGGTCGCCTACGAGCTGCCCGCCGGCGACCCCGAGGCCCTGCGCGCGGCGATCGAGGCCGGCCCGAACAACATCTGGCGCTACGCCCCGCTGCTGCCCGTCCCCGCCGACGTGGCGTCCAAGCCCAGCCTGAACCCCGGCTTCACCAAGCTCGTGGACGCCCGGAACCTGGCCAAGGAGCTGGGCGTCACCGGCAAGCTCTACGTCAAGGACGACTCCGGCAACCCGACGCACTCCTTCAAGGACCGCGTCGTCGCCATCGCCGTCGAGGCCGCCCGCGCCTTCGGCTACACCACCCTCTCCTGCTCCTCCACCGGCAACCTGGCCGGCGCCGTCGGCGCCGCGGCCGCCCGCGCCGGCTTCCGCTCCTGCGTGTTCATCCCGCACGACCTGGAGCAGGGCAAGGTCGTCATGGCCGGTGTCTACGGGGGCGACCTGGTCGGCATCGAGGGCAACTACGACGACGTCAACCGCTTCTGCTCGGAGCTCATCGGCGACCCGCTGGGCGAGGGCTGGGGCTTCGTCAACGTCAACCTGCGCCCCTACTACGGCGAGGGGTCCAAGACCCTCGCCTACGAGATCTGCGAGCAGCTCGGCTGGCAGCTGCCCGACCAGCTCGTCATCCCGATCGCGTCCGGCTCGCAGCTCACGAAGATCGACAAGGGTCTCCAGGAGCTGATCAAGCTCGGTCTGGTCGAGGACAAGCCGTACAAGATCTTCGGCGCCCAGGCCGAGGGCTGCTCCCCGGTGTCCACCGCCTTCAAGGCCGGGCACGACGTGGTGCGCCCGCAGAAGCCGAACACGATCGCCAAGTCCCTCGCCATCGGCAACCCGGCGGACGGCCCGTACGTGCTCGACATCGCGCGCCGCACCGGCGGCTTCGTCGAGGACGTCAACGACGAGCAGGTCGTCGAGGCGATCCGGATCCTGGCGCAGACCGAGGGCATCTTCGCCGAGACCGCGGGCGGCGTGACCGTCGGCGTGACGAAGAAGCTCATCGAGAACGGGGTCCTGGACCCCTCGCTGACCACCGTGGTCCTGAACACCGGTGACGGCCTCAAGACCCTGGAGGCGGTGTCCGGCACCGGCCAGACCGCCACCATCCGCCCGAGCCTGGACGCGTTCCGCGCCGCCGGCCTGGCCTGACCCTTCCCCCGCACCCCACGGAAAGGCGGTAGCGCCATGAGCGTCAACGTCCGCATCCCCACCATCCTGCGCACCTACACCGGCGGCGCCGCCGAGGTCCCGGCCGAGGGCGCGACCCTCGCCGACGTGATCGCCTCCCTGGAGGCGAACCACCCGGGCATCGCCGCGCGCGTCCTGGACGACCAGGGCAAGCTGCGCCGCTTCGTGAACGTCTACGTCAACGACGACGACGTGCGCTTCGAGGGCGGCCTGCAGACGGCGACGCCGGACGGCGCCGGCGTCTCGATCATCCCGGCGGTCGCGGGCGGCTGCTGAGCCCCGCCGACGCGTGACCGAATCTGAATTGCCCCCTCCGCTAAAAGCGGAGGGGGCAATTCTGCTTGATTGGGCGCGGTAGAGTTGGGGAAGTCCCCTCCGCTGTTCTTGCCCGCCGCATATGAACGGGCCGCGGGAGGGTTGACATTGAGTCAACATGCGCGTGCCTTTTGGGGCATTGGTGAGGCTTGTCTGGCCCGACTTGCCCAGGAATAGGACAACTTTTCAGCCCATTTCCCTGTTTGCGCGTGTCCAGATTTCTCGTCGGAATGACCTGTTGCAGACAGCAGCGGTGCAGATACATTCAGCCCCGGTCGAGGCGTTCCGGCGCAAGTTCTGACCCGGGTCCGCGAAGTGCGGACCTGCGCAAGGGCCAGTAATAGGGGAGTTAGGCATGGCTCAGGGCACCGTCAAGTGGTTCAACGCGGAGAAGGGCTACGGCTTCATCGCGGTCGACGGTGGTGCGGATGTGTTCGTCCACTACAGCGCGATCCAGATGGACGGGTACCGCACCCTTGAAGAGGGTCAGCGGGTCGAGTTCGAGATCTCGCAGGGCCAGAAGGGTCCGCAGGCGGACATGGTCAAGCTCGCGGCCGGCTGAGTCGAAGCGCGATCGGCCACCGACGCACGCACCAACACGTGAGGGGCCCACATCCTGGACAGGATGCGGGCCCCTCACGTATGTGCCGCGCCGGCGCGCCGCGCGGACGGGGCGGCATGACTCGAAGCCGCTTGCACTCGTGGGGGTCGAGTGCTAATCATTGCGTTAGCACTCTCCGGGTGAGAGTGCTACAAGACGAGGACCGGGTCGGTGAGGCCCGCAGGGTCCGGCGGGAAGGAACCGCCGGGTCGGCAGGCCGTCCGTCGCGGGCGCGGGCGCGGTCCGGAGCAATCCACCCCTCCTGGAGGACCACTTCAGATGGCCAAGATCATTTCGTTCAACGAGGAGGCCCGGCGCGGCCTTGAGCGTGGCATGAACCAGCTCGCCGACGCCGTCAAGGTCACCCTTGGCCCCAAGGGTCGCAACGTCGTCCTTGAGAAGAAGTGGGGTGCGCCCACGATCACCAACGACGGCGTCTCCATCGCCAAGGAGATCGAGCTCGAAGACCCGTACGAGAAGATCGGCGCCGAGCTGGTCAAGGAAGTCGCCAAGAAGACGGACGACGTCGCCGGCGACGGTACGACCACCGCCACCGTCCTCGCCCAGGCGCTCGTCCGCGAGGGTCTGCGCAACGTGGCCGCCGGTGCGAACCCGATGGCCCTCAAGCGTGGTATCGAGAAGGCCGTCGAGGCCGTCTCCGCCGCCCTGCTCGCCCAGGCCAAGGACGTCGAGACCAAGGAGCAGATCGCTTCCACGGCCTCCATCTCCGCCGCCGACACCCAGATCGGCGAGCTCATCGCCGAGGCCATGGACAAGGTCGGCAAGGAAGGCGTCATCACCGTCGAGGAGTCCCAGACCTTCGGTCTGGAGCTGGAGCTCACCGAGGGCATGCGCTTCGACAAGGGCTACATCTCGGCGTACTTCGCCACCGACATGGAGCGTATGGAGGCGTCCCTCGACGACCCGTACATCCTGATCGTCAACTCCAAGATCGGCTCGGTCAAGGACCTGCTGCCGCTCCTGGAGAAGGTCATGCAGTCCGGCAAGCCGCTGCTGATCATCGCCGAGGACGTCGAGGGCGAGGCCCTGTCGACCCTGGTCGTCAACAAGATCCGCGGCACCTTCAAGTCCGTCGCCGTCAAGGCCCCGGGCTTCGGCGACCGCCGCAAGGCCATGCTCGGCGACATCGCCATCCTCACGGGCGGCACGGTCATCTCCGAGGAGGTCGGCCTCAAGCTGGAGAACGCCGGTCTCGACCTGCTCGGCCGCGCCCGCAAGGTCGTCATCACCAAGGACGAGACCACCATCGTCGACGGTGCCGGTGACAGCGACCAGGTCCAGGGCCGCGTCAACCAGATCCGCGCCGAGATCGAGAACTCCGACTCGGACTACGACCGCGAGAAGCTCCAGGAGCGCCTCGCGAAGCTGGCCGGCGGCGTGGCCGTCATCAAGGCCGGTGCCGCGACCGAGGTCGAGCTCAAGGAGCGCAAGCACCGCATCGAGGACGCCGTCCGCAACGCGAAGGCGGCTGTCGAGGAGGGCATCGTCGCCGGCGGTGGCGTGGCCCTGCTCCAGGCCTCCTCGGTCTTCGAGAAGCTGGAGCTCTCGGGTGACGAGGCGACCGGCGCCAACGCCGTGAAGCTCGCGCTGGAGGCCCCGCTGAAGCAGATCGCCGTCAACGGTGGTCTTGAGGGCGGCGTCGTCGTGGAGAAGGTGCGCAACCTGACCGTCGGCCACGGTCTGAACGCCGCCACGGGCGAGTACGTCGACATGATCGCCGAGGGCATCATCGACCCGGCGAAGGTCACGCGCTCCGCGCTGCAGAACGCCGCGTCCATCGCCGCGCTCTTCCTGACCACCGAGGCCGTCATCGCCGACAAGCCGGAGAAGGCCGCCGCCGCTCCGGGCGGCATGCCGGGCGGTGACATGGACTTCTGATCGGCCCCGCGCTGATCGGCTGTTCTCGAACGAGGGCGGCACCCCTTCCCGACGGAGGGGGTGCCGCCCTCGGGCGTTTCCGGGGGCGGGGCTCAGTGGGCGTAGTCCTTGAGCTTCTCCGTGTCCAGCGTGATCTGTACGGGGGCGGGCAGGGTGACCGCTTCCCCGTAGGCGTACGACACGGACTGCCGGTACATGCCGTTTTGGGGGTCGCTGTGGACGGTGAGCATGTCCTCGTCCCGGTCGACGAGGAGGTACACCGGGATGCCCGCCTGGGCGTACGCGGCGCGCTTCTCGTGCCGGTCGCGCTGGTCGGTGTCGGGGTCGAAGGACGTGACCTCCACGACCATCAGCGTCCCGGCGGGATCCGCCCACTCGCCCTCTTGGGCGGCGTAGTGGTCGTACGGCGCGAGCGCGCCGTCCGCGCGGGCCCGTCCGGTGCGGTAGCTCTCCACCTTCAGCCCCTGCTCGGGGTAGAGGGCGAGCTCCGGTCGCTGCTGCATGCACTGGCGCAGCAGCCACATGACGATGGCGCCGTGGCGCTGATCGGGCAATGGCTTGACTCCGAGCCTTCCGTTGAGGAATTCGAGCGTGACCGTCTCGGGTGCGCGGCGGGCCAGAGTCTCGAAGTCCTTCAACGACATCTGGGCGTGCGCGGCGGTGCTGGGGGTCATGGGGTCGCCTCCTCGACACCATGGTGCCCGGGTTCGGCGCCGGTGGAGCGGCGGACTGGTCATCGGCGGGTTCCTTCGCGGATGCGGGCCGCGTGGGCGCGGACCTCGGCCGGGGTGAGGGGCGGGGTGAAGACCGGCGGCCGGGGCGCTTCGGGGCGGCAGGCGCGGCAGCGGCCTTCGGTGAAGGCGGCGGGCGGGCCGGGCGCGCGGCATTCGGTGCACTCGGCGCGGGGCGGGGGCGGGGCCGCCGGGGCGGGGTCGGGCGGTGCGGCGGGGAGTTTGGACTCCAGGCGTTTGCGGAGCAGGGCCGCCGGGTGGTGGACCACGGGCGGCAGGCCGGCGGTGAGGGCGAGCCGGATGCGGTCGGGGGCGATGCCCCGGGCCAGCCAGGGGACGAGGAGCGGGGCGAGGGCCGTGCAGTCGGCCTTGGAGAGCGCGAGGGCCGGGGCGGCGCGGCCGAGCGAGGCGAGGAGGGCGTACGCGTCGGGGTGGGCGTCGGCGTCGGCGGGGGCCGGGGGCACCTGTGGGGGTGGCGGCGGGGCGGTCGGCGCGGGGGAATCCCTCTGGGTGAACCGGGCCCACCAGGCGCCGTCGCGGGGGGTGCGGGAGAAGAACGTGCGGGTGACCCACCGGGTGGATTCCCCCGGCAGCCGCTGCCGTACGCGGTGCAGGTGTCCGGCGGTGGCCAGCCGGTTGAGGGCGGTGCGCAGTGCGCACTGGCCCCACAGGGGCAGCACGGCGGCGAGGGTCTTCACGCTGATGTCGGCCCCGTCCGGCAGCCGGTCGAGGTACCCGGCGACGGCCGCCTCCCGGGCCGGGAGGTGCGCGAAGTCGCGGGCGGTGCGGGGCGCTTGCTCCGGTGCGGCGATTTTGCCGTAGCCGGGCTTGGCGAGGGGGTGCGGGGCAGCACTAAGCTGAACGTCATCCACGGGATCGACCTTTTCTCGATCTTGATGGTCAGGCCCTCGTGTGGTGTTGGCGCACCGGCGGGGGCCGATTTACGTTTCCAGCCGCAAGGTAGGGCCTCATGGCCCAGTGTGGCAAGCCAGTCACGGATCGTCATCGCGGCTGGTATGGGCGGCGGTTGAGGAGGACGGTGGGGGGTGGTGGGCTCCGCCCACCACCCATTCCACAGACAGGGCGCTCGGACTCCCGCGGCTTGAGCCCCGGGCCCGGAAGCCGCCCGGAGCGTGGGACGAATCGGCGCGGCCGGGCGGCGTTTGGTTGACTTGCCGCATGAGCGACCGGAAGAGCGTGTTCGTCAAGATCTGCGGGCTGAAGACGCCCGAGGACGTCGATGTGGCCGTGGCGGCCGGGGCGCATGCGGTCGGGTTCGTGCTCGCGCCGAACAGCCCCCGCACCGTCACCGCCGACCTGGCGCGCGAGCTCGCCGCCCGGGTGCCGGAACGGGTGCTCACCGTCGGGGTGTTCCGGGGTCAGCCCCTGGAGGAGGTGCGCCGGCTCACTGGGGAGAGCGGCGTGCGCGGGGTGCAGCTGCACGGCGACGAGGGTCCCGAGTACTACGAGGAACTCCGCGCACCCGGCCGGACCCTGCTGCGGGCCACCGCCGAGCACGTCGCGCGCTGCGGCGAGTACGGCGAGGACCTGCTGCTGATCGACGCCCCCGACCCCGGCTCCGGCAAGCCCTGGAACTGGGGATCGGCGCAGTTCACGGCTCCCGAGGGGCGCTGGCTGCTGGCCGGCGGGCTCGGCCCGGACAACGTCCGCGAGGCCGTGCGGGCCACCGGCGCGTGGGGCGTGGACGTCTCCAGCGGCGTCGAGCGGGAGCGCGGCGTGAAGTCCCCCGACCTCATCCGCGCTTTCATCGAAGCCGCCACGCAATCATATGATTACTCTGAGTGAGAACACGGGGATGGCGGCCCGCCCGGTGGGCAGGACATCCCCATGGAATCGGACCACCCCGGATGGCTGCGCCGCCTGACCCGCCGCCTCCTCCCCGCGGCCGGCGGCGGGGGCCTGCCGGTGTTCACTCCGCGCAGCGCCCCCGTCTTCACCGCCGACTTCGCCTCCTCCGCCCAGTGGGTGGCCGGCCGCTCCTGGGCCTATCCCGACGGCGGCCCGGTCAATCCGGGCGACAACAAGCTCGACCACCTCGTCTCCGACCCCGCCTACAGCCGCGGCGGCACCTTCCGGGCGACCCGCCGCCCCGACGGCAACTGGGACACCGGCCTGCTGACCACCGAGGGCAGCGACCAGGGGTTCACCGTGCGCACCGGTGACGTCCTGGAGGCCCGCGTCCGCCTGCCCACCGAGACCGGGGCCTGGCCCGCGATCTGGACCTGGCGCGACGGCGGCCAGGAGATCGACATCTTCGAATACCACCCCGACAATCCCGACCTGCTGGAACTGTCCAACCACGTCCGCGAGGCCCACCGCTACTACCACGACCCCACCGTCCGGCCCGGGGCCTGGGTCGACCTCAGGGTCGAGTTCGGCAAGCGGTCGGTGGTCTGGTGGGTCAACGGGGCCCGCGCCTTCTCCGACGGGCGGGGCGTGGGGCGCGGCTGGCGCGCCTACCTCATCGTCAACCTGTCGGTCTGCGCCGGCCGCTACCACCCGGCGCCGGGGCCGGAGCAGACGGAGATGTCGTACGAGGTGTCGGAGCTGCGCGTCTACCGCAGCTAGGACCCGGCCGGTCACCGCCCGGCCGGGCCGTCCGGCTCCCCGGGCGGCGATCGGTCCGGCCGCCGATAATGGGTGCCGTGGACTCGCCGCGCAGGTCGACCCGGGCGCAGGCCACGGCCCGCCCGAGCGGGTCCGGCCCGGCGTTCTGGCCGTTCGGCGTACGGACGGCCCTGGTGCTGGTGCCCGTCCTCCTGGTCGTCCTGACCGTCGCCTGGGGTGCCGGGCGGACCGCACTGGGTCTGGAGTCCGTGGACGCCGGGTGGGCGCTGCTGGTCATCGTCGCGCTGAGCCTGCTGCCCGTCCTGCTGGTGGTGCTCAGCGGGCTCGCGCCGGCTGGAACGCGGATCGAGCCGGCTGCCGTGAAGGCCGCGCTCACGGTGGCGGCCGCGTCCCGGCGCGGCCCGGCGGTCCCCCGCAACGTGGTCCCCGAACGGGGCGTCCCTGCGGCCGGCCCCGGCGGGACCGAGGCCGTCACCTCGCTGCGGGGCCTGCGCGGAACCGAGGCGGTGGTCGTCGACCTGGAGGACGGCCACGCCTGGTGGGAGCACCGGCTGCTGCTCCTGTGCGCCGCGGCCGCCCGCCTCGGGTCGCCCGCGGTGGTCGTCTTCACCGCCCACCAGCAGGGCCGGCCCGGCCGGTTCGTGGGCTGGGCGGCCCCGGCCGACCTGCTGCGGTGCCTCCAGGACGGTGACCCGGGGCTGCGCAAGGCCTGCCTGGAGGCTGCCGGACAGGCCGCCGGGGTGCGTCTGGCCGAGGCGTCGGGGCCGGGGCCGTCGGCGCGGCTGATGAAGGAGCTCGGGCTGGAGGGCACGCGCCGCCTGACCCACCCGCCGCCGCGCGACGCCCTCAACCCGTTCCTGGAGGAACAACTGCTGGCCCGGGGCCTGGACCGGTTCGACGGCTCGCCCGACGAGATCGACGTGACCCGCCTCCGGCAGCTGTTCACCCCGGTCCTGCACACGCGGGCGCTGGAGCACACCGACGCGGACGCGGCCTGGCTGCGCGCGGCCCTGCTCGACGACGGCGACCACATCGCCTTCACCGACGAGGGCCGCTACACCGGCATCCTCCCGGCCGCCGCCGTGGCCCGGGCGGCGCTCCTCGCCCTGCTCCCGCCGGACCCGGGGGCGTAGGGGCGGCAGGGACCGCCCGGCCCGGGGCGGGGCCGGGTCAGGCGGGTCCCGCCGAGCCGTCGGCCTCCACCGCCAGTACCCCCGGCAGCGCGGCCACGTCGGCGACCTGCCCGGGGCTCAGCCGGGCCGCGAAGCCGTTCAGCGCGTGGTGGAAGTAGCGGTCCGGGCGTACGCCGCCGACCTGCGCGGCGACGGCGGCCGGGTCGACGCCCCGGCGCACGGTGACGATGTACGAGGGCCAGTCCGCCGGGGCGGTCCGCGGGGCGGGCCCGCGCACCGGGGCGGGGGCCGCGGCGGCGGTGGACAGGGGCAGGACGGCGACGGCGGCCAGGACGGCGACGGTCACGGACAGGGCTCGGCTCACACGGGCGGTCATGCGGCGAGGCCATCACGCACGAGGGGGCCGGTCAACGACGTCCCGGGGTGTGGCGGGGGCACGGCGCCTCCCGCCCGCGCGCCCCCCGGACTGGCGGCGGGCCGTACGGGTGGTCCCGCCGCCCGGCCCCGTGACCCACGGCCGGCGCGGCGCGGGGCCGTGGTCCCGGCGCACCGGGGCGGCGGCGCCCGTCGGCGGGGCGGGCGGGCGCGTACCCCGCACGGCCGCGCGGTGACTGGGCCGGGCGGGGGCGAGCGGTCAAGCCGCGCCGGCGCGCCACCCGATGGAAGGGGAGGCCGCTGCCCCGCCGGAGTCACTCCTCGCGCGGGAGCGGCCCCCTCGCACCGACCGGCACCGCCCCCAGGGAGTCCCCTCCATGCGCCTGTTCGTCCGCCTGGCCGCCGCCGCCCTCCTCACCGCCACCCCCGTCACGGCCGGGACAGCCTCCGCCGCCGGCCCCGAACCCACCCCGGTACCGCTGCACACGGCGGCGGACGCCGTGCCCGGCCAGTACATCGTCACCCTGGACAAGGGGGTCGACGCGGCCAAGGCCGCCCAGAGGCTCGGGCTGAAGCCGATGTTCGTCTACGGCTCGGCGCTGAACGGCTTCGCCGCCCCGCTGACCCCGCTCCAGCTCAAGGCCGTCCGCAGCAGCCCGGGGGTGAAGGCGGTCGAGGAGGACGCGAAGGTGCAGTCCGTACCGACGCCGTCCTCCACGGCGGGAGTGCGGGCCCCGGCGTCCTCGTGGGGCCTGGACCGGATCGACCAGAGGAGGCTGCCGCTGGACAACGACTTCACCACCCAGGGCAACGGCGCCGGGGTGACCGCCTACATCCTGGACTCGGGCATCGACTTCAACCACTCCGAGTTCGGGGGCCGCGCCCGGGCGGGCTTCGATGCGATCGGCGACGGGTGGGGCGGCATGGACTGCCAGGGCCACGGCACGCACGTCGCGGGCACGGTGGCCGGTGCCACGTACGGGGTGGCGCGCAAGGCGAACCTGGTGAGCGTCCGGGTCCTGGGGTGCGACGGCCGGGGCGCGTGGTCAGGGATCATCGCGGGCATGGACTGGATCGCGAAGAACGCCCGGCAGCCGGCCGTGATGAACGCCTCCCTGGGCGGGGACCGCTCGCAGGCGGTCAACGACGCCGCCACCGCCGTGTCCGACGCGGGCGTCCTGCCGGTCATCGCGGCCGGCAACTCCTCGATCGACGCCTGCACCGTCTCGCCCGCCTCGGCGGCGCGCGTCCTGACGGTCGGCGCGACCGACCGGTTCGACCAGGAGACCGCCTTCTCCAACTACGGCCGGTGCCTCAGCCTCTACGCCCCCGGGCAGGACATCGTCTCGGCGAAGCTCGGCGGCGGCAGCGTGGCCCTGAACGGTACGTCCATGGCCGCGCCGCACGTCGCGGGCGTCGCCGCGCTCTACAAGGCGGCCCACCCGACGGCCGCCCCGGCGGAGGTCTCCCAGTTCCTGGACGGCTCCTCCACCAAGGACGTCATCACCAGCATCGGCGCGGGCAGCCCGAACAAGCTGCTGTTCACCGGCGGTCTGTGACGGGTCAGAGCGTACGGACGAACTCGGCCCAGGCCCGCGCGCGGAACACCACGTGCGGGCCTTCGGGCTGCTTGGAGTCTCGGACGGGCACGAGGTCGGCGTGCGCGTCGCAGACCTCGACGCAGTTTCCGCCGTCTCCGGCGCTGTGGGTGGACTTCCGCCAGGTGGCCATCTCGACGCAGCTGCCGCCACTGCCGTCGCTGTAACTCGACTTGTGCCAGGTGGCCATCTCCAGGCAGTCGCCCCCGGTGCCGTCGCTGTAGCTGGACTTGTGCCAGGTGGCCGTCGACAGGTCGTATTCAGGCACGGTCGTCATGTGCGTAACCCTCCACCGCAGACTCGATCATGGCCAGGGACTCGCGCGGTGACAGCGCATTGGCCGTGAGGAGATCGTAGGTCAGGGCGTGGCGGGTAACCGTGGCCGGATCGTCCAACAGGACCCCCATTGCGTTGCCTTGGATGTAGGCGAGAGGAGGAGCGTCCTCGAACGTCATCAGTTTCAGGGTGCCGCCCATCGATGCGTGGGCGCCTGCCAGGAAGGGGAGTACCTGTACGACGATTCGACAGGTGCGGATGAGGCCGAGGATGTGCTGAAGTGCGCCCGCCATGACTGCGGGGCCCCCGACTGACCTCCGGATGACAGTCTCGTCCAGAACGCACCACAACATGGGCCTAGTTGGGTTCTTCAGCAGCGAGGCTCGGTCCAGGCGGTTCGCCACGAGCTCGTCGATGACATCCTCTGTCGCGGTTGGCCGGTAGGCGCGGAAGACCTCCCGGGCGTACGCCTCTGTCTGCAGCATGCCCGGCAGTGCGAGGGGTGAGTACTCCTTGATGGTGATCGCGTCGGCCTCTGCTTCGGCTGCTGCGGCGAAGTGGTTCGGGTACTTGGATTTGGCCGAGGCGCCGCAGTTGCGGGTGAAGAACCCGTCCGTGCCCAGCACCTGGTCTATGGCCGTGGCGAGTTCGAGGGTGATGCGGCGCGTCCCGTTCTCCATCTGGCCGACGTACGAGCCGCTCACGAAGAGCTTCTCGCCCAGGCCCGCCTGGCTCATGTCGCGGCGTTCGCGGGCCACGCGGAGTTCGGCGCCGAGAAGGGCGCGGGGTGAGGAGGGGTCGAGGGGCTTTCCCGGCATGGCAACTCCTGCTCCAACAGCTGCGGTTGCTGTGGTTGACCTCCTTGAAGGCTATCGAGGGCGCAACCACTCTGTGTAGAGGACCTGAATACTCAGAGTGGAAAGGTGACATGTCATGGTGCTCACGCCCCAGGAGCGGATGCGGGCGGCCGAGGAGGCCGTGCGGCAGCTGCGGGAGTCCCTGGAGGGGGTCGGGGTCACCTTCCCCTCCCTCGACGTGGACGGGGTCTCCGCCGCCGGTACGTACGGGCTCCCCCTCGTGGACCTCGGCCGCTGCAACCTGGACACCGCCCTGCGGCTGGCCGCCGTGCTGCACGAGCGGGCCGGGGGCCGGGCGTGAGCGAGCCGGTCGAGGCGGCGGAGTTCGCCTTCGAGCTGGGGTGGCGGCTGCGCGGGCTGGAGGCGGCCCTCGGGGGCGGCGGGTGGAGGCGTGCGGGCGCGGGGCTGTCCGTGAGGGTGCGGCCGGACGGGGGCGGCGGGACGTGGACGGCGGTCGGGGACGACGGGCGGCGGAGGGTGGCCCGGACGGCGGGGTCGGCGGACGAGGCGACGGCGCAGGTGCAGGAGGCGTTCGGGGTGGAGGGGTGGCGGCCGCAGCCGCCCCCGCCGCCGGGCTGGCAGCGGTTCACGCTGCTGCACCGCCCGGCCGGGGAGTGTCCGACGTACGGGGACCCGCGTTACGACCGGCTCAAGGCGGAGCCGCCGCGCGGGTGCGTGGCCGAGGAGGTCGGCGGGGGCTTCGGGCTGCGGTGCGAGCGGCCGGGGGTGCGGCTGCTGGACGCGGTCGCGGCGACGTGCGCGGAGGTCCGGGCGGGGTACGGCCTGCTGATGTGCGACCTGGGCGTCGAGAAGGTGCAGGAGTGGGCGGCGGACGGGCCGGACGGGTGGGGCGCGGAGATCGTGGGCCAGCTGCTGCTGATGGCGGCCGAGCGGGGGCCGCGGCTGGGGTACTCGGTGGAGGACCTGGCCGGGTTCCTGCGGGCGGCTGCCGGGTGCGTCCGATGAGGGCCGTGACGGTATGGCATTTCGAATGCCATAGTGGTGTCATGGCTGACGACACCGATTTCCTCCCCGGCGATGGGCCCAGCAGCGGCATCTCCGTATCGCTCACCGCGGGCACCTTGCAGGCGATCCGTGACCGGGTCGGCAAGCGAGGAGTCTCGGCCTATCTGGAACGGGCCGCGCAGCGCCAGATCGAGCTGGACAAGTTGGACGAGTTGATCGCCGACTTCGACCGGGTCAACGGGCCGGCCGACCCGGAGGCCGTGGCCGCGAAGCGTGCCAAGCTCACGGGCCGGTCGCCAGAAGCTGGTGCCGCTGCGTGAGCGGTGTCCTGGTGCTCGACAGCGAAGGTCTGGCGAAGGCCGTGCAACGGGACAAAGGCGTTCACGAGTGGGTGACGGCTGCTCGCGCGGAGGGCCTTCCGGTGGTGACGTCGGCCGCCGTATTGGTCGAGGTCATCCATCCGAAAGTGAACGACGCCGCGCTGAAATGGACGCTTTCTCTCCTGCGCGTGGAGCCTGTCACTCAGGCGGTCGCGCAGTCCGCTGCCTCTCTGCTGAAGGGTGCGGGCCTGCACGGCCACAAGTACGCGATCGACGCCATGTTGTGTGCGACGGCCTTGGCGCAGCAGGGTCTCGTGACGATCCTGACGTCCGATGTCGAGGACATCGGACTGCTCACTGCCGAGCACGGTCGCATCCTGGTCGAGGGCGTCTGACCCTCATGAGGGGTGCTGTCAGGCCAGGGCCGGTGCCTCCGTCGGCTGGTCCGGGGTGGTGGGTGGGGGTGCGGGCTGCGGGGCCGTGTTCAGTTCGTCCAGCATGCGGCGCGTGAAGCCGAAGAAGTACGTGGCCGCGAAGCCCGTCACGTAGCCGACCGCCAGGCCTCCCGCGTAGACGGCGAGGGACGCGGCCATCCCCCGGGTGCCCTCCAGCAGGGGGAACAGGGCCCAGCCCGAGGGGCCGATGGCGGTGGAGCCGAAGGCCACGCCCAGCTGGTGGAACAGGCCGATGAACGCCCCGCCCGCCGCGCCGCCGACGCAGGCGGTGACGAACGGGCGGCCCAGCGGCAGCGAGACGCCGTAGATCAGCGGCTCTCCGACGCCCAGGAGGCCGGCCGGGAGCGCGGAGCGGATCGTGGCGCGCAGGGACGGGTTGCCCGGGAGGCGGCAGTAGACGGCGAGGGCCGCGCCGACCTGGCCCGCGCCCGCCATGGCGAGGATGGGCAGCAGGACGGTGTAGCCGGACCGTTCGATGAGGGTGGTGTGGATGGGGATCAGGGCCTGGTGCAGGCCGAGCATCACCAGGGGGAGGAAGAGGCCGCCCAGGACCAGCCCGGCGACGGCGCCGCCGGTGGCGAGCAGGCGGTCGGCGAAGGTGCCGATGCCGGCGGAGACCGCACCCGCGAGGAACATCAGGCCGTAGAGGGTGACCAGGCCGGGGACGAGCACGGTGAGGGTGGGGGTGACCAGCACGTCCAGGGCCTGCGGGACCCGTCGGCGGCACCACCGTTCGACGTGGACGGCGAGCAGCGCGGCGGCGAGGGCGCCGAGGACCCCGCCCTGGCCGGGGGAGAGGTGCCGTCCGAAGACCTCGGTCTTCGCGACGCCGGGGAAGACGATGACGGCCGCGACGGCCCCGCCGAGGACGGGGGTGCCGCCGAACTCCTTGGCGGTGTTGTGGCCGACGAACACGGCGATCAGGGCCATGAACGCCGAGCCGATCGCGGTCAGCGCCGGTACCAGGGCCGGGACCCAGCCGAGGTTGGCGAGCAGCCCGCCCAGGCCCGCGATGATCCCGCAGCCGATGAGGGCGGGGATCAGCGGGACGAAGACGTTCGCGATCCGGCGCAGGAACAGTTTGAACGGGGTGGCGTTGCGGGCCGTGCGGGCGTCCTTCAGGGCCGCGCCCCGGGCGGCCAGCTCCTGCGCCGTGACGGGCCGTGCGGGCGCCGCCGTACGCGCCTCGGCGACCAGCGCCTCGAACGCGGGGGTGACGCGGGCGACGGCTCCCGGCCCCAGCACGATCTGGTAGGTGTCGTCGTCCACCACGCCGAGGACGCCGGGCAGGGCCCTGAGCGCGGCGTCGTCCACGAGGGAGCGGTCGTGCAGGCCGATCCGCAGGCGGGTCATGCAGTGCGCGATCGAGCCGATGTTGTCCGGGCCACCGACCAGGGGCAGGATCGCGGCGGCGGTGGCGCGGTTCGGGTCAGGGGACATGCGGTCGCCTTGCTGTGCGTGCGGGAGCTGCGGGAGCGGGGTCAGCGGAGGGCGGCGAGGGCCTCGCGGAGGTGGCCCCCGGAGGCGGTGAGGAGGCGGGCGGCGGTGGGGGCGTCGACTCCGCCGAGGAGGACGAGGACCGCGTGCTTGACCTCGCCGCCGGTGGCGGTGAGCGCGGCCTCGATCTCGGCGTCGGGCGCGCCGGTGGCCTGGGCGACGATGCGGTGGGAGCGGGCGCGCAGCTTCTCGTTGGTGGCGCGGACGTCGACCATGAGGTTTCCGTACGTCTTGCCGAGGCGGATCATCGTCACCGTCGAGATCAGGTTCAGGACGAGTTTCTGGGCGGTGCCGGCCTTCAGGCGCGTGGAGCCGGCGAGGAGTTCGGGGCCGACGACCACCTCGATGCCGTGGTCGGCGGCCGCGGCGAGGGCGGATCCGGCGTTGCAGGACAGTCCGACGGTCAGCGCGCCGCGGGTGCGGGCGAACTCGACGGCGGCGACCGCGTAGGGGGTGCGGCCGGAGGCGGAGACGCCCACGACGGTGTCGTCGGCGGTCAGGGCGAGGGCGGTGAGGTCCTCGGCGGCCCGTTCCCGGGAGTCCTCGGCGCCTTCGACGGCCGTGACCAGGGCGCCGGGGCCGCCCGCGATCAGTCCGACGACCTGCTGCGGGTCGGTGTTGAAGGTGGGCGGGCACTCGCTGGCGTCCAGGACACCGAGCCGGCCGGCGGTGCCGGCGCCCGCGTAGACGAGCCGGCCGCCGCGGGCCATCCGTGCGGCGATGGCGTCGACGGCGGCGGCGATCGGCTCCAGCTGGGCGCCGACGGCGGCCGGGACGGTGGCGTCCTCGGCGTTCATCAGCCGGGCGATCTCCAGGGTGGGGAGCCGGTCGATCTCGGCGAGGTCGGGGCGGAAGGCCTCGGTGGTCAGGGTGTCGAGCTGGGCGCGGAGGTCGGCGTGCGCGGTCATGGCGGGCTCCTGCGGGCGGTGGCTCGGCGGTCTCCGGGGCTTCCCGGTGTGGGAGCCATGGTGCACCGGGGGCGGCCGGGGCGCGGTGCACCGGGCCGGGGGCGGTGGCACGGCCTCCCCTTTTGGGGCGGTGAGGGTCCAGAATGAGCCCATGGACCACGCGACCCCCCTGGAACAGGCGCTGCACGTCGCCCGCGCTCTGGTTCTCGCCGACCTCGCCGCCGGCGAGGTCGCCGACGCCGACGTCGTCTCCCTCGTCGAGGACTCGGTCACGCACCGCCGGTGGTGGGTGGAGCAGTGGCCGGAGGGGGTCGACTACCTGGCCGGACTCGTCGCACAGGACGTGAAGGACGCCCTGCTGGAGAAGTACGGGCGCTGGCCGCTGTGCCCGGTGTGCGAGCACGGGGATCCGCACGCGCTGGACGTGGAGCCGGAGCTGGGCCGCGATCCGCACTGGGTGTGCTCGGAGGCCGGGGTGAAGGTGGCGGCGGTGGGCGGTCTCGGCCCCGTCTTCCACCCGGGCGCGGGCCGGTGATCAGCCGGTGACGGTGTACATCGACCCGCCGGTCTGGCCGGGGCACGGCCGCATGTGGTCGCACATGGTCAGCGACGTCTCGTACGAGGAGCTGCACGCCTTCGCGGCGGCCATCGGCTGCCCGCCGCGGGCGTTCGAGCGGGACCACTACGACGTGCCGTCGTCCCGGTACGCGGACGCGGTCGGGGCGGGGGCGGTGGAGATCGGCAGCAAGGAGCTGGTCCGCCGCCTGACGGCCGCGGGCCTGCGCCGCCCGAAGGGCCGCCCGTCGGCGTAGCCGCCCGTGGCCCGCGCAGAGGTTCCGGCTAGCAGGCCGCCGGCTGGGCGTCGGCCGGGGTCGCGGTGGCGGCCGAGCCGGTGACCAGGCGGGTCGCGCCCGCCCCCGTGCGCCGCTCGGTCCGCAGGGCCAGGAGGGTCAGGGCGATCGCGGTGACGGTCATGGCGGCGCCGGCCCAGGCGGTGGCGGCGTAGCCGTGGCCGGCGTCGATGACGGTACCGCCCAGCCAGGGGCCGCCGGTGTTGCCGAGGTTGAACGCGGCGGTCGTGGTGGCCCCGGCGAGGGTGGGCGCGGCGCCGGCGACGTTGAACATGCGGGCGTTGAGCGCCGGGGCGGTGAAGAACGCCGAGACGCCGAGCAGGAAGGACAGGGCGACGGCCGCCACCTGGACCGAGGCCAGCAGGGCGAGGGCCGTGAGGAAGCCGGTGGAGGCGGTGATGCCCCAGACCATCACCCCGAAGAGGCGGCCGTCGGCGATCCGGCCGCCCACCGTGGTGCCGACCAGCGCGCCGACGCCGAAGAGGGCCAGGACCCACGGCACCCACGCCGCGTCCAGTCCTGCGACGTCGGTGAGCAGCGGCGACAGGTAGCTGAAGGCGCAGAAGACGCCGCCCGCGGCGAGGGCGGTGACGGCCACGGCCAGCCACACCTGGCGGTCGCCGTAGATGGTGAGCTCGCGCCGCAGGCGGGGCTTCTCGGCAGGCAGCGGGATCTTCGGGATGAGCGCCAGGATGCCCGCGAGGGCGAGGGCGGAGGCGGCGGCGACCGACCAGAACGCGGAGCGCCAGCCGAACTGCTCGCCGAGGAAGGCGCCGGCGGGCACGCCGAGGACGTTGGCGATGGAGAGCCCGCCGATCATGACGGACATGGCGCGGGCGCGCTGGTCCTTGTCGACCATGGCGATGGCGACGGCCGCGCCGACGGCCCAGAACCCGGCGCAGGCGAGGGCCGAGACCACGCGGGAGGCGAAGAGGAACCCGTACGAGGGGGCCAGCGCGCCCGCGACCTGTCCGAGCCCGAAGAGGCTGATGAGCGCGATGAGGGTGGTGCGGCGCGGGAGGCGCAGGGTGGCGACGGCCAGCAGCGGTGCCCCGACGACCATGCCGATCGCGAAGGCGGATATCAGCAGGCCCGCCCGCGGGATGGAGACGTGCATGTCCTCGGCGATGGGCGGCAGCAGCCCGGACAGCATGAACTCGCTGGTGCCGAGTGCGAAGACGGACAGACCGAGGACGTAGACGGCGACGGGCATGCGGGAGGAGGCGTTCGCTGAAGCTGGGGACATGTCTCTGACGAACCGGAACGCAGGGGGCCGCATTCCCGGCGGGGTGCCGGATGTGTCAGGTCAGGGAGGCGAGCTCGGCGGCGAGGTTGCGGCGGGCCGGGGCCTCCCAGTGGGCGGCGCCGTACGGGGTGCGGAAGAGGCGGGGCAGCCCGAGGAGCTGGCGCAGCACGGCGGCGCGGCCGGTGCGGAAGGCCTCGTCGGGGACGAACGCGTACTCGGCGCGGACGGCGGCGGCGTACGCGGCGTAGGCGCCGGGGTCGTCGGGGCGGCCCGCGAGGACGGCGAGGTCGGCGTCGCAGAGGGCTTCGCCGTTGGTGTCGCCGGGGGCGGGGTCGTGGGTGACGGTGAGCCGGACCAGGCGGGCGACCTCGGCGGTGCGGGCGGCGTCGATGCCGAGCTCGGGGAGGGCGCGCTCGGCGAGGGCGGCGCTGCGCTCCTCGTTCTCGGAGCGGTCGGGGCGGTAGACGGCGTCGTGGAACCAGGCGGCGAGCTCGACGGCGGTGGGGTCGGCGGCGTGCGGGGCCAGGACGTCGATCCGCGCGAGGACGTCGGCCAGGTGGGCGGTGGTGTGGTAGCGGCGCTGGGGTTCGGCCCAGGCGGCGAGGAGGCGGTCGGCGTAGGGGGCGGGGTCCCGGTCGGCCCCCGCGGCGGCGGTGGTGGCGGCCCAGCGGCTGCGCAGCGCGGTGTCCATGCGGACATTGTGCGGGTGGCGCGATGGTGCTGGTGGTGGGTGGGGCGGGGCCCGTACCCTGATATTGGACTAGACCTATTTTCCCTATGTTCCGAAGGATGGGATCACATGAGCAACCGTGCGCTCCTGGAGGTGATCGCCCTCGACGTGGAGGACGCGGTCGCCGCCCAGGCGGGTGGGGCGGACCGACTCGAACTGGTCACCGACATGGCCGCCGACGGGCTCACCCCGTCGCGCGGGACCTTCGCGGCGATCCGTTCCGCGGTCGGCATTCCGCTGCGCGTGATGCTCCGTCTGACGGACGGGTTCGCGGCGGGCGACGTCGACGGGCTGGCCAGGGCGGCGCGCGAGCTGCGGGCGGAGGGGGCGGAGGAGTTCGTCCTCGGCTTCCTGCACCCGGACGGCAGCCCCGACCTGGCGGCGGTCGAGGCGGTGCTGGCGGAGCTGGACGGCTGCCGCTGGACCTTCCACCGGGCCATCGACCGCGCGGCGGACCGGGACGGGCTGCGCAAGGCGCTGGCCGACCTGCCGGGGCTGGACACGTACCTGACGGCCGGCGCCGCGGCCGGGGTCCCCGAGGGGCTCCCGGTCCTGCTGGCGGAGGCCGAGCGGCGGGGTGAGCCGGGGTACGGCCCGCGGATCATGGTCGGGGGCGGCCTGACACTGGCGCACGTACCGGCGTTGAAGGAGGCGGGGATCGACGCCTTCCACATCGGCGGCGCGGCCCGCCCCGCCGGCTGGGCCCGGCCGGTCTCGGCGGCAGCGGTGGCGGAGTGGCGGGCGGCACTGGACTAGCCGCCCCCGCCCCGCGGTACCCCCGGCCGGCGGGTGGGCAGCCACCGGCCCGCCCCCGGCGCCTCGCGGGGGGTGAAGTCCCGCCCACCGTGCCGCCGTACAACCGTGTCCGAAGGGGATCAGGCGGCCGACAGGGCCGCCGGCAGGGGGGCGGCGTGGAGGGCCGTGAGGCCCGAGACGGCTCGGGTGAGGCAGACGTACAGGCGGCGCAGCCCCGTCCGTTCGTCCGGCTCGCCGTCCACGACCGCCGCCGGCTCGTCCAGCACGACGTAGTCGTACTCCAGACCCTTCGCCAGCGACGCCGGCACCAGCGTCAGCCGGGACTCGGCCGTCGTCTCCTCGCCCGGCGAAAGGTACGGCAGCCCCGCCGCCAGCAGGGCCTCCGCCAGGACCGGGATCCGGGCGTCGGCCGCGATCAGCCCGATCGACCCCTCGTGCGCGAGGAAGGCCCGGCAGGCTCCGATCACGTCCTCCACCAGGTCCTCCGGGGCGGACCGGGTCACCGTCAGCGACCCCGGGGTCTCACGCACCGACGACACCGGCGCCAGTCCCGGCGAGATCTCCGGCAGCAGCCGCGACGCGTACGCGATCACCTCGCGCGGCACGCGGAAGCCCGCGGTCAGCTCTTCCAGCACCGCCTCCGGCTTCCCCAGATGCCCCAGCGCCTCGGCCCAGCTGCGCGTGGCCCACGGGGTGGTGCCCTGCGCGAGGTCGCCCAGGACGGTCGCCGAACCCGTCGTGCAGCGCCGCCCCACCGCCCGGTACTGCATCGGGGACAGGTCCTGCGCCTCGTCGACGACGACGTGCCCGAGCGAGTGCGTCCGCTCCACCAGGTCCGCGGCCTCGTCGATCAGCACCAGGTCCGCCGCCGACCACTTCGCCGACTTCACGCTGCGGAACGGCTTCGGCCACAGCAGCAGCTTCTGCTCCTCCTCCGTGAGGACCCCCTCGGCGTGCTCCGCCAGGAACTCCGGGTCCGACAGCAGCCGCAGCACCAGCTTCGCCGGCTCGATCTGCGGCCAGACCGCCTTGACCGCCGCCTTGACCGCCGCGTTGCGGGCCACCGCGTCCTGCACCCGGTCGTCGGGGGCCTCGCCCGCCTGCTCCATGCGGACGAGGACGGCGTGCGCGATCCGCTGCGGCAGCGCGTCGCGCGCGGCGCCGTAGCGGATGTCGCGGTTCTGGAGCTCGGTGACGATCTCCTCCAGCTCGTACGCCGGGACCCGCCAGCGGCGCGAGCCGCGGACCACCATCAGGGGCTCGGCGGGCGCGGTGACGTGGGAGCGGACCGCGCGGCGCAGCACCTCCGCCATCCGGGCGTCGCCCTTGACCACGGCGGTCGCGGCGGCGTCGGCGCCGCGGACCTCCAGACCGGGGCGGGCGACGAGGTCGTCCACGGTGGCCTGCTGGACCTCCAGCTCGCCCAGGGCCGGCAGGACCTGCTCGATGTAGTGCAGGAAGGAACGGTTCGGCCCGATGACCAGCGTGCCGGTGCGGGCGAGCCGCTCGCGGTGCGCGTACAGCAGGTACGCGACCCGGTGCAGGCCGACGGCCGTCTTCCCGGTGCCGGGGCCGCCCTGCACGCACACCGAACCGGACAGGCCGGAGCGGACGATCTCGTCCTGCTCGGGCTGGATCGTGGCGACGATGTCGCGCATCGGGCCGACGCGCGGGCGCTCGATCTCCTGCTGGAGCAGCCTGCTGACGGCCGCGGTCTCGGCGGGGTCCGAGAGGTGCTCGTCCTCGTAGGCGGTGAGGTCGCCGCCGGTGTAGCCGAAGCGGCGGCGCAGGGCGATGTCCTGCGGGTCGGCCTTGGAGGCGCGGTAGAACGGCTGCGACACGGGGGCGCGCCAGTCGATCACCATCGGGTCGCCGTCGGCGTCGTGGACGTGGCGGCGGCCGATGTAGAACTGCTCGCCGCCCGCGCCCTCGGCGAGGTCGGCGCCCGGGGCGTGCAGGTAGTCGAGGCGGCCGAAGAACAGCGGCGTGTGCGCGAGGTCGGCCAGCGCCTTGATCCGGTCGTCGATCTGCGCCTGGAGGACGACGGCGTTGACCCAGTTCGCGGTGACGTCGCGGATGTCGAGCGCCTCGACGTCCTCGCGCATCGCGCGCAGGGCGGCCCGGGAGGCGGCCAGGTGGGCGCGCTCGCGCCCGAGGAGATCGGCGGTGTCGGGCGTGGTGTCGGGGGCGTGCGCGGGCACGGGACTGCCTCCAGCGGCTTCGGTGCGGAACAGAAAGCCCCCGGTTTCCGGCCGGGAGGCGGCTCTCCCCGGTACGGCGGCGGGAGGCGGCAAGAGCGGAGATTGTAGTCAGCGGGTGCGGGCGGCGCGAACGGATTTACGGGACGAAGGTCCCGGGGGCCCGGTACCCCCGAACGGGTGTCATACCCGGGAGTGTCAGACCTTCGGCAGAGCCCGGGGGGAGGCCGTGGGACTGGAGGAGGACCCGCCGGCCCGTGAGGTTGGCTCTCCAGACCGATGTGCGGGACGGCGGAAAAACGCACCATGGATACATGAGCACCGCAACCTTCACCCCGATCCAGGGCGGCCGCCCTCGCGGCGCCACCGCCATCGCCTCCCACCACCCCCGCCACCGCGTCGGCGACGCGCTGCGCGCCGTGAAGGTCTTCGCGGCCGCGGCCGTGAGCGTCGTCGTCCTCGGCGAGTACTCCGACTACTCCGAGCACGCCGAGCACCCCGACCACCCCGAGGACACGGCCGTCATACGCCGTTGACCACCCGGCTGACCAGGCCGCTGACCAAGCCGTTGACCAGGCCGCTGACCTGCGGCACCGACGCGTGGCCTGATCCCGGCGGAGGCCGCGTGTTGATCCACTAGGGTCACGCGCGTGACCCGCAGCACCGATCCCGACCGCTCGCCGTCGCCTCTCGCCGGCATGCTGGTCACGGGGGCGCTGCTCGCCCTCGGCGTCCTGTGCGTCGCCCTGCGCGTCCCGGCCGCCGACGCCCTCTTCAGCGGGTTCTCCGCCGCCGACTGGCACCCGCCCGCCGGCTATCCGCCGTTCGCCGCGATCCTCTTCACCCCCGCCGCCTGGCTGCCGGCCGGTGTGCTCAAGGCCGTCCTCGTCCTCGGGAGCGGCGCTCTGCTCGCCCTGCTGGTCCTGCTCTCCTGCCGCCTCGCGGGGGTACGGGCCCGGCCGGGTCCCGTCCTGGCCGCCACCATCGCCGGACTGTGGCTGGAGCCCCTGTTCCAGAGCCCGCTGCCCGGAGAGATCAACCTGGCCCTGGCCTGCCTGGCGCTGTGGGACCTGGGCCGGCCGCGCGCCGCGCTCGGCAAGGGCTTCGCGCTGGGCGTCGCTGCCGGGATCACCCTCACCCCGGCGGTGTTCGTCCCGTACCTGCTGCTCACCGGGCGGGTCCGGGCCGGCCTGACCGCCCTGGCCGGCTTCACTGGCACCGCCCTGCTCGGGGCGCTGGTCCTGCCGGAGGCCTCCGCCGGCTTCTGGGCCCACCTCCCGCCCACGGCCGGCGGGGCCCCGCTGCTGCACTGGCAGCACCTGTGGGTGTGGGCCGTCCTGCCGCTCACCGCCCTCGCGGCCCGGGCGGCGGCGGCCCTCCGCAGCCGCCGCCACCGTGCGGCCGGCGGCCCGGGCCCCCGCCCCGAGGCCACCCCCGGGGCGGGGACCCGCACCGGACGCCGCCCGGCTCAGTCACCCGCCAGCAGCTCGTCGGCGTCCATGATCCGGTAGGCGTACCCCTGTTCCGCCAGGAAGCGCTGGCGGTGGGCGGCGAAGTCCTGGTCGATCGTGTCGCGCGCCACGACCGAGTAGAACCGTGCCTCGTGCCCGTCCGCCTTCGGCCGCAGCACCCGGCCCAGGCGCTGCGCCTCCTCCTGCCGGGAACCGAAGGTGCCCGACACCTGGATGGCGACGGTGGCCTCGGGCAGGTCGATGGAGAAGTTCGCGACCTTCGACACGACCAGCACGTTGATCTCGCCCTCACGGAAGGCGTCGAAGAGCTTCTCGCGCTGGGCGTTGGAGGTCTCGCCCTTGATGACCGGCGCGTCCAGGTGCTCGCCCAGTTCGTCCAGCTGGTCGATGTACTGACCGATGACCAGCGTCTGCTCGCCCTTGTGCTTGCGCACCAGCGCCTCGGTGACCTTCCGCTTCGTCGCGGTGGTCGCGCAGAAGCGGTACTTCTCCTCCGTCTCGGCCGTCGCGTACGCCAGCCGCTCCGACTCGGTCAGGTTCACCCGCACCTCGACGCAGTCGGCGGGCGCGATGTAGCCCTGCGCCTCGATCTCCTTCCACGGGGCGTCGAACCGCTTCGGCCCGATCAGCGAGAACACGTCCGACTCCCGGCCGTCCTCGCGCACCAGCGTCGCCGTCAGCCCGAGGCGGCGGCGCGCCTGGAGGTCGGCGGTGAACTTGAAGACGGGCGCCGGCAGCAGGTGCACCTCGTCGTAGAGGATCAGCCCCCAGTCCCGGGAGTCGAACAGCTCCAGGTGCGGGTAGACGCCCTTCCGCTTCGTGGTGAGGACCTGGTAGGTGGCGATCGTGACGGGCCGGATCTCCTTGCGCGTCCCCGAGTACTCGCCGATCTCCTCCTCCGTCAGCGAGGTCCGCCTGACCAGCTCGTGCTTCCACTGCCGTGCGGAGACCGTGTTCGTCACCAGGATCAGGGTGGTCGCCTTGGCCTTCGCCATCGCCCCGGCCCCGACCAGCGTCTTGCCCGCGCCACAGGGCAGCACGACCACACCGGACCCGCCGTGCCAGAACCCCTCCACGGCCTGCGCCTGGTACGGCCGCAGCGCCCAGCCGTCCTCCTCCAGCTCGATCGGGTGCGCCTCGCCGTCCACGTACCCGGCGAGGTCCTCCGCCGGCCAGCCCAGCTTGAGCAGCGTCTGCTTGATCTGCCCGCGCTCCGACGGATGCACCGCCACCGTGTCCGCGTCGATCCGCGCCCCGACCAGCGGGGTGATCCGCTTCGACCGCAGGATCTCCTCCAGCACGGGCCGGTCCGTGCTGGTCAGCACCAGCCCGTGGACGGGGTGCTTGGAGAGGGTGAGCCGCCCGTAGCGGGCCATCGTCTCGGCCACGTCGACGAGCAGCGCGTGCGGGACGGGATAGCGGGAGAACTCCACGAGCGCGTCGACGACCTGTTCGGCGTCGTGCCCGGCGGCCCGCGCGTTCCACAGCCCCAGCGGGGTGATGCGGTACGTGTGGATGTGCTCGGGCGCCCGCTCCAGCTCGGCGAAGGGGGCGATGGCCCGGCGCGCGGCACCGGCGAGCTCGTGGTCGACCTCCAGGAGGAGGGTTTTGTCGCTTTGGACGATGAGAGGCCCGTTCACGCCTGTCCCTTTCCGGCGGGGTGGCGGCCGCCCGGGCGCGGGCGGCCAAACCTCCAGTCTGCCGTATCCCGCCGGGGGCGTGGGGGTCCTGCCGGGCCGCCCGGGGGACACCCCGAGCGGCGAGATCCGGAAGAGCCGGCCTACGCGTCGAGGTGGGGAAGCGGGCCCGCCGGGTACGGGGTCTCCACCGGGAGCAGGGCGTGGGCCGCGTCCGTGTCGCCGGCCCGGACGAGTCCGTGGATCTCGCGGACCAGCGGGGTGACGTCGCGGATGGAGACCGTCCACTCGTCGGCGTAGGCCCGTGACGCCGGCCCCGACAGGCCCAACTGGAGGGACCGGTGGGGCAGCGGGTTCAGGTGCGGGTCGCGCTCGGGGTCCCACTGGACGCGGACCGGGGAGCGCGACAGGGTCTTCTTCCAGGCCGCGCGGTCGGTGTGCACGCGCGGCGCGTAGTGCGACAGGCAGGCCTGGGCCAGGGCCGCGTCGAAGCCCTCGCGGCTGATCTCGACGGCCAGCACGGTCTCCTGACCCTCCTTCGTGGCCCAGCCGCAGCGGTACATCATCCACAGGAACGACGGCTTGATCCACGTCATCCGCTCCCGCTTCCAGGCGGGCGGGAAGCGGCCGTCACGGGCCGCCGGCAGTCCGAGTGCGGGGGAGTACGCCTGGTACACCGTCACGGTGGCGGCGGTGTGCGCGGCGCGGATCTGGCGCGTCGGAACCCGCCCGGTCTCCCGGGGCATTTCCTGGGTGGTTTCCTGCATGCGGCCAGGGTGCGCCGCGCGCACCCCTTCCCGCCAGGGGTTTTCCTCCCCGGAAGCCCTAGGGTCTGTCGTCAAACTCCCGTCTGCCCCGCGACGCCTGGCACGTGCTCTCGCCGCACCGGGCGCAAGCCGAGTACGTCCAGTACGCGGGCTTCCGCCCGGCGCACCGAGAGCACGCTCCCCCAAGCTCTCGACTTCGCTCGACCAGGGGGGACCCCCATGACGCCGCGGGGCCGCCCTCCGGGCGACGACGGGAGTGTGACGACAGGCCCTAGACCTGGTCCTCCGCCAGCTCCGCGACCCCCGTGATCCGGTGCAGGGCGTAGGTGCGGACCTCGTCGGCCGTGTGGTCGTAGCCGGTGACGAATCCGCCCTCCACCCGCACCGGGGCGATGACCCGCTGGCTCGCCCCGCCCTCGGCGTTGACGTACCCGATCCACACGGCCGACCCGGTCAGCGCGGCCGCCTGCACCGTCGCAAGGGTCTCCGCCGGGCTGGTGCGGGGCAGTTCGCCCGGGGCCGGGGCGGCCGAGGCCCCGGCCGGCTCCTTGCGGACCGCCGTCGCCGCCATGTCGCCCGCGCGGACCGCCCGTACCGCCGCGCCCAGCAGGGTCGCGTCCGGCACCGGCGGGCCGTCCGGGACCGGCACCGGAGCCGTGCGCTCGGGGGTGCGGTACGCGGCCGCCCGCGCCACCAGCACGTCGCCCGTACGGGATTCCGCCGCCGGGGCGTAGCCCATGGCCCGCAGCCCGTCGAGGAGCGCGCCCGGCTCGGCCTGCGCCGCCAGCACCGTCGGTGCGAGCCGGCGCAGCCCCAGGCCCGCGGACCGCTTGTCGGCCAGGATCTCGCCCAGCACGGCGTCGTCGTCGCAGCGCAGGTACGAGGAGGCCGCCCCGACGCGCAGGTGTCCGTGCCGCCGGGCCACGTCGTCGATCAGGTACGCCAGCGGCTGCGGTACCGGGGTGCGGCTGTGCTCGGCGAGGAAGGCGTGCAGGTCGGAGGCGGTCTGCCCGGAGTCCAGGGCCCGGCGCACCGACCCCGGGGTGAACCGGTACACCGTCGCCCCGCCCTTGGACTCCACGTCGGCCAGCACCGCCAGGACGTCGCCCAGCGGCCGGCGCAGCGGTCCGGGCGCGACCGCCGTGAGGTCGGCCTGGAGCAGGACGTGGTCCACCGGTTCGGGCAGCAACGGCGCCAGCAGCGGCGCCGGGTCGCGGCCCTCCAGCAGGGCCCGGCCGAACGCGCTCAGCGCGCCCCGGCCGGTGACGCCCAGTACCTCCGCGTCGTGCAGGGTCCAGTGCGCGAGGCGGGCCCGCAGGCCGCTCGTACCGCGTTCCGGGCGCTCCCATGCGAGCCGCTCCAGCAGCGCGTCCGGGTCGGGGGAGCCGCCCTCGGGCAGGGCGGCGAGGAGGGCGAGGACCCGGCGGCGCACCTCGGGCGCGGGTGAGCGGTCCAGGTCGGGGCCGAGCGCCGACAGGGTGCGGCCCTTGGCGTCCTGCTCGCCGACCAGCCCGGCGGTGCGGGTGGCGGCCAGCCAGGCCTCGGCCAGCGCCGACCAGCGTGGGGCGGGCGGCAGTTCGCACCAGTCGTCGAAGGCGGGGGTGGGCGCGTACCGTTCGTCGGCCTCGCCGTCGCTGGCGAGCAGCCCGGCCGCGTAGGCCAGTTCGATCCAGAACGCGGCCGCCTGCTCGGTGGTGTCGAGGGCGGACGCCGTCCGCTTGAGGTCGCGTACGGCCAGCCCCCCGGCCCGCAGCACCGGCGGGCCGTTGTGCTCCCAGGATTTGACGAGTTCCTCGACGGTGGCCAGCGCGGCGAGCGCCTGCCCGGCGGCGTTGGCGTCCACAAGCTGTGGACGGTGCTCGCGGTGCGCGCCGACCGGCGGCGGGAGCGGCTCGGTCCGCCGGTGCGCCAGCCCGCCCCGCAGGTGCAGGGCCACTTCGCGGGGCAGTACGACGGTGCGCGGGGAGGCCGGAAGCAGCAGTCCGCGGTCGCGCAGCCAGCGCACGGGAGGCGCCGGGTTCGCGGTGACCTCCCCGTACGGCGGCCCCCACACGAGCCGCCCCAGCACCTGGTGCGCCTCCGCCGGGGCCTGGTCCAGCAGCGCCGACATCCGCGTCGGGTCGGTGAACAGCCCGGTCAGGGCGGCGACCGCCGAGACGGGGTCGTGGGTGGGGGGCAGCCCGGCGGCCGCGACGATCTCCTGGATCCGGGTCGGGGACATCCCCGCCGTGGCCTCGGCGACGGTCGGCCCGAGCCCGGTCGGGGAGGGCCGCTGCGCGGAGGGGGCGAGCAGCTCCCGGGCGGTGCGGACCAGGCGCAGCCGTTCGTCGTCGCCCCACACCAGGGCCTGGTCGCGCAGGGTTCCCAGGGCCCGGGGGAGGGCGTCGCGGGCCGCGCGCGCCGTGCCGCCGTCCGCGTCCTCGCCGAGGGCGCCGGCCCCGGTACCGGTGAGCAGCTCCTCCAGCACCGGGTACGGGCACGGGTCGGGGGCGACCGCGAGGGCCTCGGCGGTCTGGAGCGCGAACCGGTCGAGGCGGTCCAGGGCGCGGGCCACGGAGGCCCGGGTCCCGGCGCGGGTGGCCAGCTGCGTGATGTCGCCGGGCACCGGGTTCAGCAGGTCGGGGCGGGCGTGCAGGAGCGCGGCGAGCGCGGCGTCGTCGCGGGCGCGCAGCGCCTCGGCGAGGGAGCGGGGGGGCTGGGGGGCGGGGCCGGCGGACGCGGGCCCGGCGGGGGGTGCCGCGGGGGCGTCCGCGGGGCCTCCCGTGCCGCCTGCCGTGCCGGCGTCCGCGCTGCCTTCCGTGATGCCTTCCGCGGCGCTTCCCTGTGGACTTCCCTCGGGCACGGTGGTCGCCTCCTGGTCACGTCGGCCGGTCGTCGGCCGGTCCCCATCCGGGCAACGGTATCCGTTGCGCCGACGGCCGCTCCACGCGTGCACGCGCTACCTTCTGGGACGTGGGGATCGAGAGCGACCATCTGGTCTACGAATACCTGAGCCGGGTCGGGGACTTGGCGCAGCAGCGGCAGCTGTCGTCGGGGGACCGGATGCGGCTCGTGTCGGGGCTGCGCGACGAGATCGACCGGCGGCGGGCGCGGTTCGAGCCGGAGACGCCGGACGCGGTCCGGTCCGTCCTGCGGCGGCTCGGCACGCCGGAGGAGGTCCTGGAGGAGGCGGCCCGGCGCGGCGCGGCGGAGGTCGCCCCCGCGCGCGTCCCCGAGCCGCCGGTGGCGGTGCCGCAGCAGCGCGGGAACCGGCGGCGGGCGGGTTCGAAGCCCGCTCCGGCCCCGGAGCCGCGGAACGTGCCGCCGCATCTGGCGGGGCTGGACGAGCTCGGCGGGTCCGCCTCGGACGGCGAACCCGACTGGTGGCGGCTGCCGTCCGCCGGGCGCGGGCCGCAGGTCGAGGGGTTCGCGGGCGGCATCGAGATCCCGGAGCTGCTCGGCCTGCCGGGCGAGGAGGAGGCCGGGGCGGGGGCCGCCGAGCCGCCCGGCGGCCCCTCGGTGGGCGGGGCCGGCGGGGGCCTGCTGCGCCACCTGCGGCAGCGGCGCGAGCGGCGGGCGCGGGCGGGCGCGGGCGGCGCGGAGAAGGAGGCCGCGGGCAAGGAGGCCGCCGCCAGGGGACCCGGGCCGGCCAAGGGGTCGCGCCCGCGCCCGCACGGCTTCCTCCTGCTGGCGGCGGTGCTGCTCGCGGCCGGGGCGCTCACCGGGTACTGGCTGCTGCTCGGGGCGGGCGCGCTGCTGGCGTACGCGTCGCGCGTGCTCGGGCCGCAGGAACGCAAGTGGGTGGTCCTCGGCGTGCCCGCCGGAGTGTTCACGGTGGCGGCGCTGTGGCTGTGGGGCCGGACGACGGGCCGCTGGGGCGAGGCGCTGGCGGCCGCGCAGCTGGGGCCGGCCTTCCAGTCGATGTGGCCGGTCCTGGGCCGTGCGGCGGGCGCCACGCTCGCGGTCTACCTGATGTGGCGCAGTCGGCGGAGGTGAAAAGGCAAACGGGTGCCCTCAAATAGGGCAATAGCTGACATTTCGCCAAATACCGCTATCCGATGAGCCAACGTCCTCCGAGGTTCCCGCAGTCGGCTGGAGCCTCGGCACAATGGCGCTATGACCTCCCACATCTCCCCGCGGCTCACCGTCGGTTTCGACCTCGACATGACGCTCATCGACTCCCGTCCCGGCATCAAGGCGGCGTGGCAGGCGGTCTCCGCCAAGACCGGGGCGTTCATCGACGCCGACCTGGCGATCACGCGGCTCGGCCCCCCGCTGGAAGAGGAGCTCGCCTACTGGTTCCCGGAGGAGGAGATCCCCGCGATGCGGGACCTCTACCGCGAGCTGTACCCGGCGCACGCCATCGAGCGGACCCCGGCGATGGCCGGTGCCCGCGAGGCGGTCAAGGCCGTCCAGGCGCTCGGCGGCCGGGCCATCGTCGTCACCGCGAAGAACGAGCCCAACGCCCGTCAGCACCTCGACCACCTCGGGATAGAGGCCGACGCCGTCATCGGCTGGCTCTGGGCCGAGGCCAAGGCCAAGGCGCTGCAGGAGTACGGCGCGCAGGTCTACGTCGGCGACCACATCGGCGACGTGCGCGGCGCCCGGACGGCCGGCGCCCTGTCGGTCGCGGTGGCGACCGGCCCGTGCGCCGCGTCCGAGCTCCGCGAGGCCGGTGCCGACGTCGTGCTGGACGACCTCACCGCGCTGCCGGAGTGGCTGGAGGAATACGCCCGCACCCTCGGCGCGGTCTGACACCGGCCCGGCTGTGGGGCGTCAGGCGGCCTGCGACGCCCGGGCCGCCCGGCGCTGGGCCGCCACCGAGCGGAGCACGCCTGCCGCGGAGACGGCGAAGCCGACGCCCATGAGCATGCACACCGCCCACGCGTAGGACGGGAACGGGTCGGTGCCCAGGAACAGCGGAGCCATCGTCACGAGCGTCGCCACGGCGCCGACGATGAAGACGACGCCGCCGGCCTTGACCAGTCCGTCGCCGGGCCGTGCTTCGTCTGGGTGAGGAGTAACAGTCACCCCACCAGGGTAGTTCCCTGGCCGAAGCGGTCGAGCGGGAAGGACCGGGGAACGTCTTGTCACCCGTTTCAGGACCATTAGCCTGGAGGAGGCGGGTCGCTGGACCCGCTGTACTGCTATCCGGAGCCGTTCACCTCGGCAAACCGGACCCGACGAGCACAAGGACAGAGGACGGACGTGCCTACCGGCAAGGTCAAGTGGTTCAACAGCGAGAAGGGCTTCGGCTTTCTCTCCCGTGACGACGGCGGAGACGTCTTCGTGCACTCGTCGGTGCTCCCCAACGGGGTCGACGCGCTCAAGCCCGGGCAGCGCGTCGAGTTCGGCGTTGTCGCGGGACAGCGCGGTGACCAGGCGCTTTCGGTAGTCGTGCTGGAGCCGACGCCGTCCGTGGCGGCCGCGCAGCGGCGCAAGCCCGACGAGCTCGCCTCGATCGTGCAGGACCTGACGACCCTGCTGGAGAACATCACGCCCATGCTGGAACGCGGCCGCTACCCCGACAGGGCGCACGGTGCGAAGATTGCCGGCCTGCTGCGCGCGGTGGCCGACCAGCTCGACGTCTGACCGTTCCCCCGCGCGTACGCCGGTGCCCCGCCGCTCGCCCGAGCGACGGGGCACCGGCGCGTGCGGGGCGCGGCTACGGGAAGTCCAGCGCGTCCGGCCCGATGGCCGGAACGAGCCCTTCGGCCGCGGCCCTGGTCAGCAGCCCGCGCACGGCCGCGTAGCCGGCGTCGCCCAGGTCGGCGGTGAACTCGTTGACGTAGAGCCCGATGTGCTGGTCGGCGACCTTCGGGTCCAGCTCCTGCGCGTGGGCCCGTACGTAGGGCCGGGAGGCCTCCGGGTCCTCCCACGCCATCCGCACCGACGTACGGGCCGCCTCGGCCAGCGCCCGCAGCACGTCCGCGCCCAGCGAGCGCTTGGCGATGATCGCGCCGAGCGGGATCGGCAGGCCGGTGGTGGACTCCCAGTGCTCACCCATGTCGGCCAGGCGGTGCAGCCCGTACTCCTGATAGGTGAACCGGGCCTCGTGGATGACCAGCCCGGCGTCGACGCGGCCGTCGCGCACCGCCGGCATGATCTCGTGGAACGGGAGGACGACGACCTCGCCGACCCCCTCGGGCAGCACGTCCGCCGCCCACAGCCGGAACAGCAGGTAGGCGGTGGAGCGCTCGCTGGGCACCGCGACCGTCTTCCCCGTCAGGTCCAGCCCCGGCTCGCGGGTCAGCACCAGCGGGCCGCAGCCGCGGCCCAGCGCGCCGCCGCAGGGCAGCAGCGCGTACTCCTCCAGCACCCACGGCAGCACCGCGTACGACACCTTCAGCACGTCCAGCTCGCCGCGCTCGGCCATCCCGTTGGTGACGTCGATGTCGGCGAAGGTCACGTCGAGGGCGGGCGCGCCCGGCACGCGGCCGTGCGCCCACGCGTCGAAGACGAACGTGTCGTTCGGGCAGGGCGAGTAGGCGATGTCCAGGGTGCGCAGGGGGGCGGGCGTGCGGTCAGCGGTCGCGGTCATGGCGTTCTCCCCAGGTGACGAGTACGGGTCCCAGCGCGCGGAACCCGTCGGCGAGGGCCGCCAGCGCCTCCCCGATCCGCCAGGCGGCCCGGTCGCGCGGCCCGACGGCGTTGGACACGGCGCGGATCTCCAGGACCGGCAGCCCGTGCGCGGCGGCCGCCTCCGCCACCCCGAAGCCTTCCATCGCCTCGGCTCCGGCGAGCGGGTGCCGGGCGGCGAGCTCGGCGGCGCGCGCGGCGCTGCCGGTGACGGTGGAGACGGTGAGGACGGGTGCGAGCAGCGCCCCGGTGGCCTCCGCGGCCAGGGCGGCCAGCTCGGCGGGCGGAAGGTGCACGCTGCGGCCGAAACCGAGCTCCTGCACGGGGACGAAGCCCTCGGGGGTTTCGGCCCCCAGGTCGGCGGCGACGAGCGCGTCGGCGACGACGAGCGAGCCGAGCGGGGCGGCGGGGGCGAACCCGCCGCCGATGCCGGCGGAGATGACGAGCGAGTAGTCGGCCAGCGCGAGCGCGGTGGCCGTGGCGGCCGCGGCGGAGGCCGGGCCGACACCGCCGACGAGCACGTCGGCGGCGAGGCCGGGCAGGTCCCGGCGGGTGATGAGGTACCCCCCGGGCAGGGTGCGCGGCTCGGGCGTGACCGGGTCCTGATGAGGGGTGAGCCCGGAGGCCGCGGACTCGGCCTCCGCGGCCACCGCGGTCACGATCAGCGCGCGCACGCTGCGCCGCCGCCGCTTACTTCTTGAGCTTGAGCTTGAAGGACCAGACGGCGAGCGGCTTGCCGTCCTCGCCGACCTGCACGAAGCTCAGCATCTTCGACTGGGGCGCCTCGCCCTGGCCGCCGGTCGCGAAGACGTCGGCGCCCGCGAAGCTGCGGTAGGTGTTCGCGGAGGGCTCGGTGATCGGCTGGCCGTCGAGGACCGCCTGCCACTTCTTGCCGTCCTCGACGATCTTCGGCTCGACGCCGAGGCGCAGCGTGTCGCCGCGGCCGTACTCGATGGTCTTGGCGTCCTTGCGGCCGGTGAGGCACTCCTGGACCTTGTCCATGGAGAGCTCCTGGCCGTCGGCGCGGCACTCGGACTCGGCGGACACCGACGAGCTGCCGACGGTCACGGTCGCGAGCGGCGTCGGCTTGTCGCAGGCGGACAGGAGGAGGAGGCCGGCGGACACGGCTCCGAGGGCCGCGACGCTGCGGCGGGCCCTACCCGGGAAAAGCGGTGCGGTCATGAGCCGAAGGCTATCTGGCCGCCGGGCCGCGCCGCCGCACGGGGGTGGTGCGGCGGCGTGCCCTTGCGCTCCGCGGGGTGCGCGGGGACCTGCGGGGCGCTACCGGCCGCGGCTCCGCCGCCGCCCCCCGCACCCCGGGGCACCCCGCGTCAGCGACGCCGGCCCGGAGTGGCGCGGGGCGGGAGGGGGGTTCAGGCCACGCGGGGGTGGGGGGAGCTGCGGTGGTGGACGGAGAGGAAGCCCCGCAGGGCGATCGCCGTGCCCAGGGCGACGATGGCGGACGCCACCGCCATGCCGAGGACCCCGTTCAGCGGCAGGGCGATGCCGATGCCGCCGCCCAGCACCCACGCCATCTGCAGCAGCGTCTCCGAACGGGCGAAGGCCGACGTGCGGACGGCCTCCGGGACGTCGCGCTGGATCATCGCGTCCAGGGAGAGCTTCGCCAGGGCCTGGCAGAAGCCCGCCGTGCCGGCCAGGACGGCCATCAGCGGGCCGCTGAACAGGACCGCCGCCAGGATCGCCACCCCCAGGGTGGCGGCCAGGACCGCCGCCACGATCGCCTCGGGAGCCCGGGCCCGCAGCCACGCCCCCACCGCGGTGCCGCACGCGTTGCCCACGCCCGCCGCGACGCCCACGATGCCGAGCGAGACCGCCGCGCTCTGGCCGTCCAGCGGGTGCTCGCGCAGCAGGAACGCCAGGAAGAAGATCAGGAACCCGGACAGGGCCCGCATCGCCGCGTTCGCCAGCAGCCCGCACAGCACCGGACGGCTCACCGTCCGCAGCCCGGGCCGCTTCGAGTGCGCCTCGTGGGTGGACAGGCGGGCCCGCCGCTCGCCCTTGGCCTCGTCCACCTTGTGCGGCAGCTGGAACGCCGCGAACGTCCCCCATACGAAGACCGCGCAGGCCCCGTACAGCGGCCAGGGCGGCCCGATCGTGTGCAGGCCGGCGCCCACGGGCGCCGCCGCGCCCGTCGCGAGGAGGCCGGCGAGGGTGACCCGGGAGTTCGCCTTGACCAGGGAGAACCCGTGCGGCAGGAGGCGCGGGACCACCGCGCTGCGGACGACGCCGTACGCCTTCGACGCGACCAGGACGCCCAGCGCCGCCGGGTACAGCTCCAGGCCGCCCGTCGCCACCGCGCCCGACATCGTCAGCGCGAGCACCGCCCGCGTCAGCATCGCGCACGCCATGGCCGCCCGCCGTCCGTGCGGCAGCCGGTCCAGGAGGGGGCCGATCACGGGGGCCAGCAGGGTGAACGGGGCCATGGTGATGGCCAGGTAGAGGGCCACCCGTCCGCGTGCCTCGTCCGTGGGAACGGAGAAGAAGACGGTCGAGGCGAGCGCGACCGTGATCATGACGTCCCCGGCGCCGTTGATCGCGTGCAGCTCGATCAGCCGGCCGAGCCCCGATTCCCCCGCCCCGTGGGCGTGCGTGACGCGCCGGATCCCGCGCGCCGCACCGGTGAACGGAAGCCGCAGGGCGCGTCCGACCGCCCGGCCGGCCCGCCTGGCCGGTCCCGAGCCGTCTGCGGACGACCGTGCGGGAGCCACCTGGACATAGTGCCCCAGAGCGCCTGCCGGGACCCGCCCCGGCGCGTCCGGGCGCGGCCGGGGGGTCGTCCGGGGGTGCTCCGGGTGCTTCCGATGTCCGCGAATCGGACCTCGCATGTGGGCCGAAGGCGTCGGAGGAGGTAGCGTGCGTAGCGCGCCACCGGCGGTTGCTCTTGGCCGCGCGCCTCTTCGCGATCCCGCAGAATGGATCACGTGGGGTGCGCCCGAGGCCGATCGGGGCGCGGACGTCGACGCGGCCCTCTGGTCCGCTCCGCCCGCGCTACGTACGGACGAGACCGACGGGTCGTTGTGGACGACAGTACGGACGGCGCACTCGTGAGACGGCGTAGGAGAGAACGAGACCTGTGAGTGCTGCGACGACGCGAAGCCGTACCCCGCGTACCCCGCGTACCCCCGCCCCCGACCGCCTGTGCGCCGAGGCCGTGGAGCTCGCCCGGGAGGCGGCCGAGGAGGCCGCCCACCCCGGGGTGGTGGGCGAGCACGTCTCCGTCGTAGCGGAGGGCGACCGCGTCGTCACCCACTTCTTCGAGTGCATGGAAGCGGGCTACCGGGGCTGGCGCTGGGCCGTCACCGTCACCCGCGCGTCGCGCGCCAAGAACGTCACCCTGGACGAAACGGTGCTGCTGCCGGGTGACGACGCGCTGCTCGCGCCGGAGTGGGTCCCGTGGAGCGAGCGGCTGCGTCCGGGGGACATGGGTCCGGGTGACCTGCTCCCGACCGACGCGGACGACCTGCGGCTGGAGCCCGGGTACACCGGCGAGGACGCGCCGCCGCCGAACTCGGTGGTCTCGGCGGAGATGGCCGAGCTGGTGGAGGCGGAGGACGCCGACGTCACCGACCGGGTGGTCGCGCCGGTGCGCGGGTCGATCACGGCCGTTGCGGAAGAGCTGGGCATGCGGCGTGCGCGGGTGCTGTCCCGGTACGGGCTGCACACGGCCGCCGACCGCTGGGACGAGTCCTTCGGGGCGAAGACGCCCATGGCGCAGGCCGCGCCGGCGTCGTGCGTGTCCTGCGGCTTCCTCGTGGCCATCGGGGGGTCGCTGGGGCAGGCGTTCGGGGTGTGCGCGAACGAGTTCGGCCCGGCGGACGGGCGGCTGGTGTCGCTGTCGTACGGGTGCGGGGGGCATTCGGAGGCGGCCGTGATGCCGAAGCCGCCGAGGCCGGCGGAGCCGGTGCTGGATTCGATGGCGATCGACGAGTTCCCGCTGCGGCCGGCCGAGGCCGAGACCGGGGGTTCGGTGCCGGTGTCGGAGGTCCCGCCCGAGGACCTGGGCCACTCGTAGGAGCCGCTGCGCGGGGCGGGGAACTGCCCCGCGCGGCCGGGGGACCGTACGCTCAGGGCATGGACATGGTGGGAATGACCGGGCGGGTGACCGGGGCCGTGGGGCCGGGGCTCGTCGGGGAGGTCATCGTGCACATCCGGGGCGGCGCCGAGCACTTCCTCGCCCACCCCGCCCCGGGGGAGACCTCGCGGATCGGGGTGGGGGCCGTCGTCACCGTCGTCGAGTACCAGCCCCCGCGCACCGTCTACGTGATGGCGGTCTACGAGGACTGACGCCCGCCCTCGTATCAAGATGGCGACAAGAATGATCCGGCCACTTCTCCACCGCCCCCCGACGGGCGCACACTCACCCCCGTCGGTGCCGAACGGCACCGCGATAAGGGGGCGTTGCCGATGGCTGTCGGCGTCGTGGCGGGAGTCGTTCTCGCCGCAATCATTGCCTTGATCGGCCTGTTCAAGCTCATGTGGCGGGTGGCCGAACCGAACGAGGCGCTCGTCATCTCCGGCTCCACGCACAAGACCGAGGGCATCGGCGAGGGCATGGGCTTCCGGATCGTCACCGGACGCGGCACGCTGGTCCTGCCCGGCGTGCAGGCGGTGCGCAAGCTGTCGCTGGACCTCAACGAGACGCAGCTGAACGTGGACTGCGTGACCCACCAGGGCATCCCGCTGCGGGTCAAGGGCGTCGTGATCTTCAAGATCGGCGACGACTACGTGTCCATCGCCAACGCCGCGCGCCGTTTCCTGGACCAGCAGAAGATGATGCCGGAGCGCGTGCACATCGTCTTCGCCGGCCATCTGCGGTCCATCGTCGGCGGTCTGACGGTCGAGGACATGATCCGCGACCGGGAGAAGCTGACCGGGCAGACCCGGGCGGCCTGCGGGACGGAGATGGAGAAGCTCGGACTGATCGTGGACTCGCTCCAGATCCACGAGATCGAGGACCCGACCGGGTACATCAAGAACCTCGCCATGCCGCACGCGGCCGCCGTCCAGCGCGACGCCCGCATCGCGCAGGCCGAGGCCAACCGGCTGGCGACCGAGGCCGAGCAGACCGCCTTCGCCCGGATGGCCGAGGCCACCCGGGACAGCGAGATCCTCCAGGCCGGCTACCAGGCCGAACGGGACAAGGCCGCGGCCACCGCCCGGCAGGCGGGCCCGCTGTCCGAGGCGGCCGCCCGCCAGGAGGTCGTCGTCCAGGAGACCCGGGTCGCGGAGCTGGAGGCGCACCGGCGGGAACAGCAGCTCCAGGCGGACGTGCGCAAGCCCGCGGACGCGGCCGCGTACCAGACGAGGACGCTGGCCGAGGCGGAGCGCGACGCCCGCATCTCGGCGGCGCAGGCCAAGGCGAAGGAGACCGAGCTGGCGGCGGCGGCCGAGGCGACCCGGGTCAGGACGGCCGCGGGCGCCGAGGCCCAGGCCACCGAGGCGCGCGGGCACGCGGCGGCCACCGCCACCCGCGTCAGCGGCGAGGCGGAGGCGGCGGCCACCCAGGCCAAGGGCCTCGCGGCGGCCGAGTCGGCGCGGGCGAACGGCCTCGCGCAGGCGGAGGCGGCGAAGGCCAGGGGTCTGGCCGAGGCGGAGGCGATCAAGGCGCGGGCCGCGGCGCTCGCGGAGAACCAGGAGGCCGTGGTCGCCCAGCAGCTCGCCGAGAACTGGCCGGCGATCGTCGAGGCGGGCGCGGGCGCCTTCGGCAACGTGGAGCACATGGTGCTGCTCAACGGGGCCGAGGGGATGTCGGAGATGTTCGCGAAGGCCCTGACGATGGGCGGTACGGGGCTGGGGGTGGCCCGTCAGCTGCTGGCGTCGATGGCCGCCCAGCAGAAGGGCGAGACGGAGGGGAGGGCGGAGGGGAAGGCCTCTGCCGTCACCCCCGTGAACGGCAGAGGCCCCGGTCGGACACAGATCCCGATCGACGAGGACCGGGCCTGACCGGCGCATGCGCCGGCTGATGGCCGGAAGGCGATCTTAGGCCGGTGCCGCGCGGTGGCACGTGCGTTGCGCGCAAGGATCGTTGACCTGGCGCGCAACGCGTTTGCGGCGCAGTTCCGTCGGGCTCGTCCCGTACGCCTGGCGGAACGCCCGGCTGAAGACGGCGGCGCTGCTGAAGCCCCAGCGGGCGGCGATCGAGTGCACCGGGCGACGCGTCAGGTCGGGCCGGAGCAGGTCGGCGCGGGCGGCCGCCAGGCGGCGGTCGCGGATGGTGGCAGCGACACCGGCGGGGCGGCCCTGGAAGAGCAGGTGCAGGCGGCGCAGGGAGATGTGGTGGCGGGCGGCCACCGCGCCCGGGGTCAGCTCCGGGTCGCCGAGGTTGTGCTCGATGTAGGCGTCGATCCGCCGCAGCAGGGCTTCCTCGCGGGCCTCGGCCGGGAGGTCGTCGTACACGTCGAGGCGTTCGGCGAGGCAGGCGGTGGCCAGGCCGAGGGCGGCGGAGCCGAGGCGCGCCAGCTCGCGTTCACCGCAGCCGTGGGCGTGGGCGCCGACGCTGCCGAGGAACTGGGCCAGGGCGGCGCCGGTGCCGCGGGTGGCGGGGATCCGCTGGGCGAGCAGCCGGTCGACCCGTTCGGGGCGGAAGGGGAGCGCGGCGCGCGGGAGTTGGAGCACCACCGTGCGGGGCGCCGTGGCGGCGGGCTCGTAGGGGTGCGCGCTGTCGCAGAGCACGAGGTCGTCGGTGCCGAGGGCGAGTTGGTAGCGGTCGGGGTCGGGGGTGCGGGAGGAGGTGGACACCCGGACGGGACCCAGGTCGATGTACTCCATGTCCGCCCGCCCCCGTTTCCCTCTTGCATGGGCATGCCATGCGCGTGTTCGAGGGCTGGGACGCGGCGCCGGTCCCCGGTGGTTCCGGAGACGGCCCCGCGCACCGGTCAGTCCTTCGGGCGCCGCCTCAGGGCCCGCTTGGCCGCCAGCGTCAGCGCCGTGGCCGCCGCGAGGACGAGGGCGCCCTTCGTGAAGGTGCCGCCCTCCGCCCCGGCCGCCGGGCCCTTCTCCGCGGCCGCGCCGGGAGCGGGATGCGCCGCACCGGAGGGGGCCGGGGTGGCGGCGGGGGCCACCGGGACGGCCACCACGCGGCTGCCCGCGCCCTCCGCCCCGAACAGCAGCGTCCGCCCGTCCGGGGAGTACGTCACCGACTCCGCCTGCCCCTGCCAGGGCGCGTCCACCCGTTCGCCCTCCCCCTGCGGCCGGCCGTCCTTCCACGGGTAGGTCCGCGCGGTGAAGTAGCCCCGCAGGGTCAGCCGGGTCCCGTCCGGGGAGAAGGCCCCGTCCGTCACCCACGGCACCTCCGCGACCCGCCGGAACACGTTGCGCCCGTCCGCCGACAGCCTCTCCGGGCCCTCGTACAGGCCCCCGCCCTTCTCGTTCTTGCTCGCGATGTACACCCGGCCCGTCACCGGATGCACCATCAGCGCCTCCGCGTTGCGCGGCCCGTCCGCGTACACCGCCGTGAACTGCTCGGCGTTGACCGTCGTGTCGTGCAGTTCCCTCGGCTCGGGGAAGCGGTAGATCCACACGTGGTCCCAGGTGCCGTCGCGGTTGTCGCCGATGTCCCCGACGTAGAGGTTCCCGTCCGGGCCCAGCGAGATGGCCTCCACGTCCCGCGGGGTGCCGATGCCGGCCATCGTCACGCGGGCGACCGTCCTGCCCGTCGACGAGTCGACCGCGTACACGTACGGGCCGTCGTCGCTGTCGTTGTGCGTCCAGTACACGCCCGGGTGGATCCGGCTCGCGGCCAGCCCGCTCGACTCCGTGATCCGCGGATCGCCGATCGTGAACCCGGACACGGTGGGGGCCGGGCTGTCGGTGGCCGGTGCGGCGCCGGAGGCCGCGGCGGCACCCGGCAGCAGCAGCCCCAGGACGAGGGCGGCGGGAACGGCGGTCGTCGGCACGGTCGGCAGGCGCATCCCCCCAGCCTGCCAGGACCGGGCCGGTCGGGGGCCGCGCCCCGTCCCGCGCCCGGCGTGTCCGGCATCACAGGGGCTGCGGCGGCCCGATCCGCGATGATGACCGGATGCGTTTCATGTTCGTCGGCGACTCCATGACCATCGGACGCGCCGGCGACTACACCTGGCGCTACCGGATGTGGCAGCACCTGCGCGCCACCCTCGGCGAGGGCTCCTTCGAGATCGTCGGCCCGCGCAGCGCGCTCTACGACACCGCCGCCGACGCCCCCTCCAGCGACGACTACGCCGACCCCGGCTTCCCCGCCCCCGCCCGCCGCCACCTGGCCGGCTGGGGCGAGGGCTGGCAGCACATGGCCCCGCTCATCGGGCCCGCCGTCCGCGAGGCCCGCGCCGACGTCCTGCTCGTCTCCCTCGGCCTGATCGACCTCGGCTTCTATACCAAGGCCGACCAGACCGCCGCCAACGCCCGGGCCTTCGTCACGGCCGCCCGGGAGGCCCGCCCCGGCATCCGGATGGTCCTCCTGCCGGTCATACCCAACGTCCGCGCCGAGGAGGACGCCCCCTTCGCCGCCGAGGTCGTCCGATTCAACGAACTGCTCGCCAAGACCGTCGCCGACCTAGCCGACGCCACCTCGCCCCTCCTGCTGGCCGCGCGGCCGGACGCGTACGACATCCACCGGGACACCTATGACGGCACGCACCCCAACGCCTCCGGCGAACACCGCCTGGCCGGCGAGTTCGCGGCCGTCCTCCACCAGGCCTGGGGCGTCGGCGGCCCCTACCGCCCGGCGACCGGCGCGTAACACGCCTGGGTCGCGGGGGACTTGATTCGAGCGCACTCCAAGCAGTTGGCTTGGGCCCCATGAAGTACACGCAGCTCGGACGCACCGGACTCAAGGTCAGCCGACTCGTACTCGGCACGATGAACTTCGGTCCGCAGACCGACGAACCCACCAGCCACGCCATCATGGACGCCGCGCTCGACGCCGGCATCAACTTCTTCGACACCGCCAACGTCTACGGCTGGGGCCCGAACAAGGGCCGCACCGAGGAGATCATCGGCACCTGGTTCGCCCAGGGCGGCGGCCGGCGCGAGAAGACGGTCCTGGCCACCAAGGTCTACGGCTCCATGTCCCCCGAGGGCGAGACCTGGCCCAACTTCGACCGGCTCTCCGCCCTCAACATCCGCCGCGCCGTCGACGCCAGCCTCAAGCGGCTCCAGACGGACCACATCGACGTCTACCAGTTCCACCACGTCGACCGGCAGACCCCCTTCGAGGAGATCTGGCAGGCCGTCGACGTGCTCGTCCAGCAGGGCAAGGTCCTCTACGCCGGATCCTCCAACTTCCCCGGCTGGAAGATCGCCCAGGCCAACGAGGCCGCCGCGCGCTCCGGCCGGCTCGGGCTCGTCAGCGAGCAGTGCCTCTACAACCTCGCCGAGCGCCGCGCCGAGATGGAGGTCATCCCGGCCGCGCAGGAGTACGGGCTCGGCGTCATCCCCTGGTCGCCGCTGCACGGGGGCCTGCTCGGCGGGGCGATCCGCAAGCAGGCCGCCGGCGGGGGCGGCACCGGCCGCAGCTCCTCCGGCCGCACCGCGGACGCGCTGGCCAACAGCACGGTACGGGCGCAGGTGCAGGCGTACGAGGACCTGCTCGACAAGCACGGTCTGGAGCCCGGCGACGCGGCCCTGGCCTGGCTGCTGACCCGGCCCGGGGTCACCGGACCGATCGTCGGCCCGCGCACGCGGGAGCAGCTCGCGTCCGCGCTGCGCGCGGTGGAGCTGGAGCTGTCGCAGGAGGTGCTGGACGGGCTGGACGAGATCTTCCCCGGCCCGGGTGCCTCGCCGGAGGCCTTCGCCTGGTAGGCCCGGGGGCGGCCGCGGGGGTGCTGCTACTGGCCGACCGCGGCCGCCACGGCGACGACGACGAACATCAGCACGAGCACACCGGCCATGACACGGTTTCTGGTCTTCGGATCCACCCGTCGAGACTAACGCGACGGCCGCCCGCCCCCGTGCCAGGGGCTGCGAGACTTCCGTCATGGTCACAGTCGACGACGTACGACGGCTGGCGCTCGCGCTGCCGCGCACCGAGGAACACCTCATCCGCGACCGGGTGAAATTCAGGATAGGCAGGATCGTCTACCTCGCCCTCTCCCGGGACGAGACCGAGCTGGGCTTCGCCTTCCCCAAGGAGGAACGGGCCGCGCTCGTCGCCGCCGAGCCGGAGAAGTTCTTCCTGCCCGGCTCCGGAGACATGCGCTACCACTGGGTGGAGGCGCGGATGGCCGCCCTCGATACGGCGGAGCTGGAGGAGCTGGTCACCGACGCCTGGCGGATGTGCGTGCCGGCCAAGGTGGCCCGGGCGCACCTGGAGGGCGGGGCGGGAGGCGGCCTGCCGCCCGCGCCCGGACTGGCCCGGCTGCGGGCCGCCGCGGAGGTGTTCGGGGCGTTCCCCGGGGTGGACCGCAGCTGGCTCGCGCTGCGCGCGGACACCGCGCCCGGGCTCGACCTGTCCGGCGCCGCGCACCGGGCGGCCCTGCACCGGTGGCTCAACGCGTGGGGCTGCCGCATCCGCTACCCGCGCGAGGGCGAGCCGGATCTGTTCGGGGAGGGCCTGGCGCTGTGGTGGTCCCGGCACGGGGGCCTGCCAGGGACCCGGCTGGCGGCCCTGTCCGACCGGGAGATCGGCTGCCTGGCCGCCGCGTACGGGGAGCTGGCCGCGCTGCCCGTCGGGCGGCGCAGCCTCGGGCCGACGGCTGCCGCCAAGGCGCTGTTCGCGCTGCGGCCCGACACGGTGATGCCCTGGGACGCGGCGATCGCGCAGCGGCTGTGGGGCGCCCGGGACGAGGCGGCGTTCGCCCGGCACCTGACGGCCGGCCGGGCCTGGGCGCGGGCCGCGCTCGCGGAGAGCGGCGGTCTGGACGAGGCCGCGCTGGCTGCCGAGCTGGGCCGGCCGGGGCTGCCGCTGGCCAAGCTGCTGGACGAGTACCTGTACGTGACGATCACCTACCAGGGGTCCTGAGGCGCGCACGGCGGTGCCGACCCCGCGGGGCGGGGGCGGCACCGGGGCGGCGGTCCGTCAGGCCTTGCCCTTGAGGTTGCCGACCAGCTGGTTCGTCAGCTTGGTGGCACCCGCCAGGCCCTTGTCGGTGCTGCTGCTGACCAGCACGGTCACCACCGAGTGGCCGACGCGCGCGGCGACGAGGGTGGTGCCGCCCTCCCAGGCGGGGCTGGTCTCGGTGATGGCCCAGGCGCCGTCGCCGATGCCGGCGAGGGGCTTCTCGGTGACGGTCACCGTGCTGTGGGTGGCCTCGTCGGAGAAGGTCGGGCAGGCCTTGGAGAGCATGCCGAGGGCACCGAGGACGGTGGTCGAGGTGGTGCCCTGGTAGACGTCGATCTCCTGGGCGTACTCCTCGGAGGTGTTCTTGTTGACGTACGCGTTCTGCGCGAACGAGACGCCGGTGATGCCGGTGATCTCCGTCCAGGCGGTCCCGCCGAGCTTGGTGCAGTCGGGGGTGGGGACGTCGGCGGTGGCAGGCGCCCGGTAGGCGGGGCCGGTGTCGCGGGCGTCCGCGGGGTCGGCGGTGTAGCCCGGGGCGAAGAAGGAGGCGGGCGCGAGCGCGGCCTTGAGCTGCGTACCCGTCAGGAGGCCCTTGTTCGGGCCGTCGGCGGCCGGGGCCGCGTCGGCGGCCTTCGGGGCGGCCGGGGAGGCGGCCTTGGCAGCCGTGCTCGGAGCGGCCTTGGGGGTGGCGGAGCAGGCGGTCAGCGCGAGCGGCAGGGCCGCGACGGCCAAGAGGGTGGCGACGGGAGATATGTAACGCACGGTGTGGTTCGACCTCGATGTCAGCGACAGGACTCGCGCATCACATCGGGCCCCCGGCGGCGCGGCAAGGGTTCGGCGGATCCTTTGCCTCCGGATGTGAAAGCCTTTCCCAAAACCCTGCACGAATGCCCGAATAGTGCTAATGGCCGGTCAGGGGCCATGCGTTGACGACCTCGTAGCGGGGCTGCTCGCCGGGGATCCCGGAGACGGGCAGATGGCTGCGGACGAGGCTGAGCGCGTCGACCTGCCAGGGCGTGCCCTCGAACCCGGCCAGGGCGTCGAGGCAGGGCCGCAGGTCGACGGCGTCGTGGCGGGCGCGGGCCACGGTGAGGTGCGGGGTGTAGCGACGGTGCTGCTCCATCGGGATCCCGGCCCGGCGGGCGGCGGCGTCGGCCCGCTCGGCGAGCATCCGCAGCGCGTCCAGCCCGCCGGCGGCGCCGATCCACAGGGCGCGGCGGCCGAAGTGGCCGGAGCCGTGGAGGCGGAGCGGGAAGGGGGCGGTGTGGGCCGCCGCCCGGGCGAGACGGGCGTGCAGCTCGGGGAGGCGGTCGTCCGGGACCTCTCCCATGAAGGCGAGGGTGAAGTGCCAGCCGGCTTCGCCGGTCCAGCGGAGGTCTTCGGCGCGTGGAGTGGCCGCCACCGCCTCGCGCAGCTCGGCGACGGCGTGTGCCTCTGGCAGTACGGCGGCGAACAGCCTCATGCCCGGACGATATCCGCTGCGCGGAGCTCCTCGCCCCCGGAGGGTCACGCCGGGAAGCGGCGGTCGACCCAGCGGAACGCTGCCTCGATGAGGGCCGACGCCGCCACGGCGATCGCGACCGCGATCCACGGCATCGTGACCCCCTCCAGCTTCAGCTGGAAGAAGTGCTGGAGCCACGGCACCAGCAGCACCACCAGGAACGCCGCCCCCATCGCCGCCACCAGCGCCACCCGCCACCACGTGTACGGCCGGGCGATGATCGCCAGAACCCACAGCGAGGTCAGGAACAGCGTCAGCGTCGCCGCGCTGGTCTCCGACGTCAGCGCGTCCGGGCCGCTGTAGTACGCCCGGGCGATCAGGTACGAGGCGAAGGTGGCCGCCCCCGCGACCACCCCGCCGGGGATGGCGTAGCGCATGACCCGTCGTACGAAGTGCGGCCGTGCCCGCTCCTTGTTGGGGGCCAGCGCCAGGAAGAAGGCCGGGACGCCGATGGTGAGGGTGGACAGCAGGGTCAGGTGGCGGGGGAGGAAGGGGTATTCCACCTGGGAGCAGACCACCAGGATCGCCAGCAGCACCGAGTAGACCGTCTTGACGAGGAACAGGGTCGCCACGCGCGTGATGTTGCCGATGACCCGCCGGCCCTCGGCCACCACCGACGGCAGGGTGGAGAAGCTGTTGTTCAGGAGGACGATCTGCGCGACCGCCCGCGTGGCCTCGGAGCCCGAGCCCATGGAGACGCCGATGTCGGCGTCCTTGAGGGCGAGGACGTCGTTGACGCCGTCGCCCGTCATGGCGACCGTGTGCCCCCGCGACTGGAGGGCGGCGACCATGTCCCGTTTCTGCTGCGGGGTGACCCGCCCGAAGACGGCGTTGCCGTCGAGGACCTCGGCCATCGCGTCCCGTTCGGCCGGCAGGTGCCGGGCGTCGACGGTGTCGGCCGCGCCGGGCAGGCCCAGCTTGCCGGCGACCGCGCCGACGGATACGGCGTTGTCGCCGGAGATGACCTTCGCCTTGACGTCCTGGTCGCCGAAGTAGCGCAGGGTGTCGGCGGCGTCGGGCCGCAGCCGCTGTTCGAGGACGACGAGGGCGGTCGGCCTGACCCCGCTGGCGACGGCCGGGTCGTCGAGCTCGCGCGCGGAGCGGGCCAGCAGCAGGACCCGCAGCCCCTGTTCGTTGAGGCCGTCGATCTCCTCCAGCGCCGGGTCGCCGCTGGGCAGGAGCACGTCGGGGGCGCCGAGCAGCCAGGTGTTGTTCTCGCCGTCGCCCTCGCTGAAGCTGGCGCCGCTGTACTTGCGGGCGGAGGAGAAGGGCAGGGACTCGGTGCAGCGCCACTCGGCGGTGTCGGGGTAGGCGTCGATGACGGCCTGGAGGCTGGCGTTGGGCCGGGGGTCGGACTCGCCGAGGGCGCCGAGCACCTTCTTGACGTACTCCGGCTCCGCGCCGCCCAGCGGGCGCAGCTCGGTGACGTCCATGCCGCCCTCGGTGAGGGTGCCGGTCTTGTCGAGGCAGACGACGTCCACGCGGGCGAGGCCCTCGATGGCGGGCAGCTCCTGGACCAGGCACTGCTTGCGGCCGAGCCGGATCACGCCGACGGCGAAGGCGACGGAGGTGAGGAGGACGAGGCCCTCGGGGATCATCGGGACGATGCCGCCGACGGTGCGGGCGATGGCGTCCTTGAGGTTGTCGTCCTTGACGACGAGCTGGCTGATGATCAGGCCGATGGAGGTCGGGATCATCATCCAGGTGACGTACTTGAGGATGGTGGAGATGCCGGTGCGCAGTTCGGAGTGGACGAGGGTGAAGCGGGAGGCCTCCTCGGCGAGCTGCGCGGCGTAGGCCTCGCGGCCGACCTTCGTGGCGGTGAAGGCGCCGCCGCCGGCGACGACGAAGGACCCGGACATGACCTGGTCGCCGGGCTTCTTGAGGACCGGGTCGGCCTCGCCGGTGAGGAGGGACTCGTCGATCTCCAGGCCCTCGGCCTCGCCGACGGTCCCGTCGACGACGACCTTGTCGCCGGGGCCGAGCTCGATGACGTCGGACAGGACGATCTCGGAGGTGGAGATCTCGGCGGTGGTGCCGTCGCGGCGCACGCTCGGTTTGGCCTCGCCGATGACGGCGAGCCCGTCGAGGGTCTTCTTCGCGCGCAGTTCCTGGACGATGCCGATGCCGGTGTTCGCGACGATCACGAAGCCGAAGAGGCTGTCCTGGATGGGCGCCACGCACAGCATGATCACCCAGAGGACGCCGATGATGGCGTTGAAGCGGGTGAAGACGTTGGCGCGGACGATGTCGGCGGTGGAGCGCGAGGAGCGCAGCGGTACGTCGTTGACGTCGCCGCGCGCGACGCGCTCGGCGACCTCGGCGGTGGTCAGACCGCCCGGCTTGAAGCGGGGGGCGGGGGGCTTCACGGGGTGGACGGGGTCCAGCTCGGCCCCCGCGTCGATGGCGGCACCGGGCCGCTCGGGCCCGTCATGGTCGATCCTCGCCCATTGGGTCATGTTTTCGACGGTAAAGGGCGTTCCCGCGCTCCACCCGCCGAGCGGCGGGAAGATCCGACTTCAGGATGAGCCGAATCCTCCCCGGGTCGCCCCCGTGAGGGGCGGGCGGTGCCCCGGCGGCCCTACTGTCCGGCCGGGCCGGGCCGGTGCCCGTCCTCGCCGCCGGCCGCCTCTCGCGCCGCGTGGGCCTTGAGGGCCGCGTCGCGGCCGCGGACGTACCAGATGCCGATCAGGCCGAGGCCGCCGCCGGCCGCGCAGGTCCACACCCACCACAGCAGCTCGCGCTCGGCGAACCAGCCGTAGAAGGGCAGCTGGACGAGGAACATGGCGAACCAGAGGATCGTTCCGCCGGTGATGGTGGCGACAACCGGCCCCTCCAGGGGTTCGGGTGCCTCGTGCCTAGGGGTCCACTTCGCCATGAGGACCAGTCTAGGTGGCCGGTTTCGGAGTCTACGCGCGGAGATGGACTGCCCTCCGTTCATGTGTTCATACTGAAACGGTTTGCCTACGGCCGGATTGCGTCGTAGGAACCGCTAACTCGACCCAGTTTGAGGACCGCATGAGCACCTCGGCACCCGCCGCGGCCCCCACCAGCGGCCTGGACCGCTTCTTCAAGATCTCGGAACGCGGCTCGACCGTGGCCCGCGAGGTACGGGGCGGCTTCGCGACCTTCTTCGCGATGGCCTACATCATCGTGCTGAACCCGATCATCCTCGGCAGTGCCAAGGACATGTACGGGCACCAGCTCGACGGCGGCCAGCTGGTCACCGCCACCGTCCTGACGGCCGCCTTCACCACCCTCCTCATGGGTGTCATCGGCAACGTCCCGATCGCCCTGGCCGCGGGCCTCGGCGTCAACACGGTCGTCGCCCTCCAGCTCGCCCCGCGGATGAGCTGGCCCGACGCCATGGGCATGGTGGTCCTGGCCGGCTTCGTGGTGATGCTCCTCGTCGCCACCGGTCTGCGCGAGCGGGTCATGAACGCCGTCCCGCTGGGTCTGCGCAAGGGCATCGCGATCGGCATCGGCCTGTTCATCATGCTGATCGGCCTGGTCGACTCCGGCTTCGTCACCCGCATTCCGGACGCCGCGCACACCACGGTCCCGCTCCAGCTCGGTTCCAACGGCCACCTGCACGGCTGGCCCGTCCTGATCTTCGTCGTCGGCGTGCTGCTCACGCTCGCGCTGCTGATCCGCAAGACCCCCGGCGCCATCCTGATCTCCATCGTCGCCATGACCGTCGTCGCGGTGGCGGTGCAGCTGATCGCCGACCTGCCGGCGACCGCCTGGGGCCTGACCGTCCCGCAGTGGCCGGGCAACCCGGTGGCGGCCCCCGACTTCGGGCTCGTCGGCCAGGTCAGCGTCTTCGGCGGCTTCGGCAAGGTCGGGGTGCTGACCGGCGTCCTCTTCGTCTTCACCGTGCTGCTGTCCTGCTTCTTCGATGCGATGGGCACCATCCTCGGCGTCGGCGACGAGGCCAAGCTCACCAAGCCCGACGGCACCTTCCCCGGCATCAACCGGGTCCTGCTGATCGACGGCCTGGCCGTCGCCTCCGGCGGCGCCACCTCGTCCTCCGCCACCACCTGCTTCGTGGAGTCCACCGCGGGCGTCGGCGAGGGCGCCCGCACGGGCCTGGCCAACGTGGTCACCGGCGGCCTCTTCGCGGTCGCGCTCTTCCTGACCCCGCTGGCCACGATGGTCCCCTCGCAGGCCGCCACCCCCGCCCTCGTCGCGGTCGGCTTCCTGATCCTGGCCGGCTCCGTCAGGGACATCGACTGGAGCGACTTCACCATCGCCGTTCCGGCCTTCATGGCCATGGTGATGATGCCGTTCACCTACTCGATCACCAACGGCATCGGCATCGGCGCCATCAGCTTCTGCGTGCTGCGCCTGGCGACGGGCCGGGGCCGCGAGGTCCCGGCCGCGATGTACGTCGTCGCGGGGGTCTTCGTCTTCTACTACGCGATGCCGGCCCTGGGCCTCACGTAAGCCCGTAGAACTTCTCCGTCTCGTCGACGGCGGCCTTGAACCGCTCGTCGAAGTCATCGCGAATGAGCGTCCGGACGACATAGTCCTGGACGCTCATTCCGCGTTTGGCGGCATGGTGCCTCAGCCGCTCCAGCAGCTCCCCGTCTATGCGCATGCTCAGCACATGTGTCCCCATGGCGAAAGGGTCGGGCCAGAGGGCGCGCGCGTGCGCCCCTTTCCCCGCCGGACTCACCCGTACGAGTGATCCGGCCGGATCCGTTTCCGGACCCCTTCCCGCCCTGTCCGTCACCCCCAGCGTTCGTTAGCCAGAGTAATGAGTTATTCTAAGTACATGCCAGACCTCTCCCATGGCGACGACGCTGCCGCCGTGAACGACCTCCGCTCGGCCGTGATGCGGCTGGGCCGGCGCCTGAAGCACCAGCGCGTCGACGAATCGCTGAGCCCGACCGAGATGTCGGTCCTCGGCACCCTCGCCCGCTGCGGCCAGGCCACCCCCGGTGAGCTCGCCCGCAAGGAGCACGTCCAGCCGCCGTCGATGACCCGCATCGTCGCGTTGCTGGAGGCCAAGGGACTGGTCAGGCTGGAACCGCACCCCGACGACCGCCGCCAGAAGGTGGTCAGCCAGACGGAGGAGGCCGAGGCGATGCTCGAAGAGAGCCGCCGCAAGCGCAACGCCTTCCTGGCCGGGCTCGCCGCCGAGCTCACCGAGGACGAATGGGCCAAGCTCCGCGCCGCCGCCCCCGTCCTGGAGAAGCTCGCGCACCTATAGGAACGACGCCAGGAGGCGAACGCTTTTGAGTACGGGAACCGGAGGGAACTCCGCACCCGGCCACCTACCCACCCCCCAGACCCCGAGCGGGAACAGAGGACCGGGCACCCGCTCGAACTCCATGTTCAGCTCACTGAAGATCCGGAACTACCGGCTCTTCGCCGCGGGCCAGGTCGTCTCGAACACGGGCACCTGGATGCAGCGCATCGCGCAGGACTGGCTGGTCCTCTCCCTGACCGGCTCCGCGTCCGCCGTCGGCGTGACCATCGCCCTGCAGTTCCTGCCGATGCTGCTGTTCGGCCTCTACGGAGGCGTACTCGCCGACCGGCTGCCCAAGCGGCCGCTGCTGATCGCCACCCAGACCGCGATGGGCCTGACCGGCGTCGCGCTGGCCGCCCTCACCCTGGCCGGGAACGTCCAGGTGTGGCACGTCTACCTCGCCGCGTTCGTGCTCGGCCTGGTCACCGTCGTGGACAACCCGGCCCGGCAGACCTTCGTCTCCGAGATGGTCGGCCCCGCGCAGGTCGCCAACGCCGTCAGCCTGAACTCCGCGAACTTCCAGTCCGCGCGGCTGGTCGGCCCGGCGATCGCCGGTGTGCTGATCACCGCCGTCGGCTCCGGCTGGGCCTTCCTGCTGAACGGGCTGTCCTTCGCGGCGCCGATCGCCGCGCTGCTGATGATGCGCACCCGCGAGCTGTACCGGGTCGAGCCGCAGCCGCGCGCCAAGGGGCAGCTGCGGGAGGGCCTGCGCTACGTCGCCGGCCGGCCCGAGCTGGTCTGGCCGATCGTCCTGGTCGGCTTCATCGGCACCTTCGGCTTCAACTTCCCGATCTGGCTGTCGGCCTTCGTCGACGACGTCTTCCACGGGGACGCGGGCACGTACGGCCTGTTCAACACCCTGATCGCGGCCGGCTCCCTGGCCGGCGCCCTGCTCGCCGCCCGCCGCGGCAACACCCGGCTGCGGCTGCTGGTGACGGCGGCCGTGCTGTTCTCCGTCCTGCTGCTGGTGACGGCGTTCGCGCCCGGCTTCTGGCTGTTCGCGGCGCTGCTCGTGCCGGTCGGGATGTTCGGACTGACGGTCAACGTCGTGGCGAACTCCAGCGTCCAGATGGCCACCGACCCCGAGATGCGAGGCCGGGTCATGGCCCTCTACATGATGGTGTTCACCGGCGGCACCCCCGTGGGCGCCCCGCTGGTCGGCTGGATCACCGACACCTACGGCGCCCGGCTCGGCATGGCCGCGGGCGGCCTGGTCTCCCTGGCGGCCGCGGTGGCCGTCGGCCTGATCCTGCGCCGTGTCGGCAACCTGCGCCTGCGCGTCGGCCGCCACGGGCTCACCTTCGTCCCGGCGACCCCGCAGCGCGAACTGGCCCCGGCGGCGTAGACCGCCGGCCGGGGCCGCCGGCCGGCGTCCTAGTCGAACCACCTGTCCCGCGCGAGTTCAGCCGTGCGGGACGGGTCCTCCAGCAGGGCCGCGACCTCGAAGCGGCGGGGCCACTGGGACGCCGACCAGGCCAGGCCCGCCGCCACGCCCTCCAGGGTGGCCGCGTGCAGCACCCCGTCCGGGGTGAGGCGCCAGTCCAGCTCCGTACCGCCCGCCACCAGCTCCTCGTGCTCCACGTACGTCCGCGGGGTGGCCGGGCCCAGGAGTACCCGTACCGCGTCCGGGACCTCGTGGACCTCACCCGGCGTGGTCACCTCCGCCGGGACCGTCTCCGACAGCCGCCGCACCTGGAACAGCTCCGCCAGGTCCGCCGCCCGGGAGGGAGCCACCGGCAGCAGCGGCAGGCCCTGCGTCAGGGGCAGCAGGTCGGGGGCGTCGCAGACGACCGCCTCGGCCGCGTCCACCACGACCACCTCGCCGTCCACCACCGCCCGCAGCTCGTCCGGGAGCGTCACCTGCTCCGGGTCCAGGTCGGCCAGCGCACCGTACAGCCCGTGCAGCTGCTCGCCCGACACCTCGCGGTCCGGGTCGGCGAGCCGGCCCAGCAGCTCGGCCGCACCGCCCGGCTCCTCCAGCAGGGCCCGCACCGAGGTGCGTACGCCCAGGGCGCGCAGCACCTGTTCGTCTTCGAACCCCGTCGCGTCCGCCGGCGTGTACAGGCCGGCGAGCAGCGGGTCCCCGCCCGCGGCGCGCAGTCCCGCCGGGCGGCGGCCGTCGAGCACCGGGTGGTCGCGCAGCCACCAGGCGGTGTACGGGCGCACCGACCGGGTGGTGCCGTCGGGCAGCAGGACCCGCACCGGCTGGGTGAGGGCGTCGCGCAGCGGGGGCTGCGCGAGCATCGCCAGGGCCTGGGGCCAGCGGTCGTCGTCGACGAGGTCGAGGTCCCTTACGGCGATCAGCTCGGTGGCGACCGGCGGCACGGGGGAGTCGGGGAGCTGGTCGAGGAGGTCCTCGCACCACACGTCGACGGCGTCGAGCAGTCCGGCGTCGTCCGGCTCGGCGTAGTCGCCCTCGCGGGGCTCCAGCTCGTCCGGGTCGAGGACGACGTCGGTGGCGCGGACCAGCTGGAAGGTGGTCAGCACCCCGCAGGCGGCCAGCGTGTCGGCGTCCCATCGGGCGGCGAGCTCGGCGTCCAGGTAGGGGATCTCGTCCTCGCGGACCACGGATGCGAGGGCGCTGCCGGCGAGGAGGAGTTCCCCAGCCGGGGTCGGTTCGCCGTCCTCGTCGGGCAGGGCCAGCGCGCCCAGCCACGGTTCGTCGCCGGGGGCCAGGCCGGCGTCGCGGACCAGCGTCAGCACGATGTCGGCGAGCTCGTCGGCGTCGGGGGCGTCGGAGTCCTCGTCCCAGATCTCGCCGGCGTCCAGCGAGCCGGCCACCGCCGCCCGGATCTGCGGGGTCGTCAGGACGGCCCGGGCGGTGGCGGGGAGGGCGCCCAGCTTCTCCAGCAGGGGGTGCGCGGCGTCCGGGTGGGCCACCTTGAGGCCCAGCCGCGCCAGGTCCGCGGGGGTGTCCGGGCCGGGCAGCAGGATGTGGCGGGGGCCGATGGCGGTACGGCCGTCGGCGAGGGGGACGGGCAGGCCCGAGAGCCGGTCGGGGTCGACGCCGGCCAGGGTGTCGTAGAGGTCGTGCCACCACTGCGGGGTGCGTTCGATGCCGGCGATCCGCTCGATCGCCTCCCCGAGCGGGAGCCGGCCCACGCCGAGGGTGCGCAGCTCGGGCCGGCGCTCCAGCCCGGCGGGCAGCAGGGTGGGCAGGACTTCCGCGAGGACCCGTACGGTGTCGGCTCCGGCGCCTTCGACCACCTCGGCTTCGAAGGGGCGCAGCCGGGTGAGGTCCTCGGACGGGACGGCCGGGGCGAGGAAGCCCGTACGGGGGAGCCGGCGCAGGACGGCGGCGCGCAGGGCCCCGTCGAGCTCGCCCTTGCCGAGGGGGCCGGGGACGAGGTCCACCAGGGCGGGGGTCACCGGTTCCCAGGCGGCGAGGAGTTCGGCGTAGGCGTCGGCGGCGCGCTCCACCAGGAACTCGGCCAGCGGGCCGGGCGCGTGGTGGCGGCGCGAGGTGTCCATCGGCAGGGAGGCGATGAGCAGGGCCGGGATGCCGAGGGGTTCGTCGGTGGGGGTGGGGGCGTGCACGACGGGCGCGGTGCGGGGGCGTTCGGGCGCGCCGTCGGCGTCGACGGGGACGGCCCAGGTGACGCTCCAGGTGGGGCGCAGCCGCTCCTCGACGGGCCGGTCGGCGAGGAGTTCGCGGGAGATGGGGCCGTTGGTGCGGACGGTGCGCCAGCGGTGGGTGCCGGAGGCGGAGTCCTCGATGACGGTGTAGGGGCCGTCGGCGTGCCGGTAGAGGGTGCGGGTGCCGCCGGCGGGGGTGTCGACGACCACCTCGGTGAGCCCGGGGAGGGTCAGGAGGAGGGCGTCGTCGACGCCGTGCAGCAGGCGTTCGGCGAGGTCCGCGGCGGCGGCGTCGCGCAGCGGGAGGACAACGACGGTGTCGTAGCCGTCGGGGGCGGTGCCCTCGGCGGGCAGCGGCAGGCGCAGCAGCGGGACGTGGCCGTCGCGGCGGCGGAGTTCGTCGCCGAGGCCGGGGCTGAAGTGGGCGGCCTCGCGGGCCATTTCACGGGCTTCGGCGAGGGACCAGCGGACGCCGCCGTGCCGGCCGAGGACGGCGGGTTCGTCGGAGACGGCGAGGACGGCGGCGAAGCCGACGCCGAACCGTCCGACGGTGTCGGCGGAGGAGGCGCCCGCGCGTTTGGCGGAGGCGCGCAGGGTGCTGAGCGACTCGACGCCCGTCGCGTCCAGCGGGGCACCGGTGTTGGCGACGGCGAGCACGCCGTGGCCGTCCTCGCCGGGGACGGCGGGGTGCAGGGTGAGCCGCAGCCGGCCGGGTACGCGGCCGCGGGCGGCGGCGTCGGAGGCGTTCTGGGCCAGCTCGACCACGAGCCGGTCGCGGTAGCCGCCGAGCGCCAGGTCCTCCTCGGCGTTGGCGTCCTCACGGAACCGGGCGGGTCCGGCGGCCCACGCGTCGAGCACCGCCCGCCGGAGCCGGGCGGTACTGAAGGGGTCCATGCCGCTCTGGGCCGCCGTCACTCGCACGTTCACGCCGCTGCCTCCACGCTGTGCTGCCTCCACGTCCTGCTGTGAAGGTATCGCGTGGACGACTACGTCTTGCCCGTGAGGTGGGCGAACACGACGACGTTGGAGTCCCAGTGGCGGTCCGCGGTGAGGTTGCCGCCGCAGGTGATGAGGCGGAGTTCGGCCCTGCCGTGGGTGTCGCCGTAGACCCTGGACGTGGGGAAGGCGTCCTTCTTGAAGGTGTCGACGGCGTCGACGGTGAAGACGGCGGTGGTGCCGTCGGTGCGGTGGACGTCGATCTCCCCGCCCCGGGCGATGTCCTTGAGGCGGAAGAACACGGCCCGCGGGGCCTGGGGGGTGTCCATGTGCCCGACGATCGCGGCGGCGCCCGCCTCGCCGGGGGTGGGGCCTTCCCGGTACCAGGCGGCGTCCTGCGGTGTGGCGAAGTCCGGTTCCCGCATGACGCCCTGCGGGTCGAGGCCGACGGTGTCGAGGGGGGCGTCCACGTGCAGGGAGGGAATGGTCACGCGGTCGGGTACGGAGGGCGGGAGGGCAAGGACGGCGGCCGCGTTCGCGGGGGTGTCCCGGGGCGCGCCGTCGCCCGCGGAGCAGCCGGTGACGAGGGCGGCGGCGAGGGCCGCGGCCCCCGCCAGGGCGGCGGCGCGGTGTGCGCGGCCGCCCCGGCGGCGGGAGGGGGCGGGCTCAGGCATCGGCCGGGGCCTGGCCGGTGTTCACGGACCCCTTGGGCGTCTTGTGCTCGCCGGGGGTCAGGGGCTTCACGGGCTTCACGCCGGGGGCGGCCTTGGCCTCGACGGAGAACTTCACGGTGTCGAACGCCCTGCCGCCCGCGAAGGCCTCCACCCCGTAGGAGCCCGTCTTCACGTCGTTGGCGACGGTCGCGGTGCCGGTGAAGGTGCCCTTGCCGTCGCCCTTGAGGTCGACGCGGCCGCCGGTGAAGGCGGCGGACTTCGCGTACGCCTCCCTCTCGGAGCTCCTCACGGTGATGACGACCTTGTCGCCGGGCCGGCCGAAGTCGGTGGACAGCCGGAGGGTGGAGGACGCGGGGGTCGGCTTCGGCTTCGGGGAGCCGGTCGTGACGGTCAGCTCGGCGGCGGCCCGGAGTGCGGCGCCGTCGGGGCCGGATCCGGTGAGGGTGACGCCGTGGCCGCCGTCCTTGACGGCCGCGACGGTGGCGGTGCCGGTCCAGGTGGTGCCGTCCTTGCCGGGGGCGAGCGTGACGGGGCCGAGCGCGGCCGAGGACACCGTCAGGTTCTTCGAGCCGGCGGGGGCGGTCACGGTGACGCTGACCGCGTCGCCGGGCTTCACGGGCGAGCTGGGCACCGTCACGGAGGCCTTGGCGGCGGGGGCGCTCGTGGACGGGGAGGGGGACGGGGCACCGGCGGCGAAGGCGGTGGTGGCGGCGCCCCCGGCGACGGCCAGCGTGGAGGCGAGGGCTATCGCCGAGAGGGTGCGGACGGTGCGTGCCTTGCGCATGGGATCTCCTCCTGAACGGGCAGCCGGGTCTTTCCCGGCACACCAGACATGAGGGACATTCCATGAGTTCGGTTGCCCCCGCTCCGAGCCCCGGCGGGACCCCCTGCCGAAGGTCCCGCGCCGGGAACGCGCAGGCGGCAGGGCAGAGGGAGGGTGTCCGTTTGCATGCTCTTTGCCCCGATTTTTGGGACGAAAGTCCCGGCGTCCGGGCCCGGGAACGGCAGGAGCCCCCGGCGCCGGAACGGCACCGGGGGCTCCCCGCGCGTCAGCGGACGCGGACCGCGGTCAGAGGCGCTCGATCACGTAGTCGACGCAGGCGGTCAGCGCCTGCACGTCCGCCGGGTCGATCGCGGGGAACATCGCGATGCGCAGCTGGTTGCGGCCCAGCTTGCGGTACGGCTCGGTGTCCACGATGCCGTTGGCGCGCAGCACCTTCGCCACGGCCGCCGCGTCGATCGCGTCGTCGAAGTCGATCGTGCCGATGACCGCCGAACGCTTCTCGGCGTCCTGCACGAACGGGTTCGCGTACTTCGACGCCTCCGCCCAGCCGTACAGGTTGGCCGCGCTGGCCGCCGTACGGGAGGTCGTGAACTCCAGGCCGCCCTGGCCGTTCATCCACTCCAGCTGCTGGTTCAACAGGAACAGGGTGGCCAGCGCCGGGGTGTTGTACGTCTGGTTCTTCAGCGAGTTGTCGATCGCCGTCGGCAGCGAGAAGAACTCCGGGATGTGCCGGCCCGACGCGTGCACGCGCGCGGCGCGCTCCAGGGCGGCCGGGGAGAACGCGGCCAGCCACAGGCCGCCGTCCGAGGCGAACGACTTCTGCGGCGCGAAGTAGTAGACGTCCGTCTCGGTGATGTCCACGGGCAGACCGCCCGCACCCGAGGTCGCGTCCACCAGCACCAGCGAACCGGCGTCGGCGCCCGCGACGCGCTTGATCGGCGCCGCGACACCCGTCGAGGTCTCGTTGTGCGTGTACGCGTACACGTCCACACCCGCCTCCGCCACCGGCTCGGGGTGCGTACCCGGCTCGGAGGAGATGACGGACGGCTCGTCCAGCCACGGCGCGAGCTTCGCGGCCTTGGCGAACTTGGACGAGAACTCGCCGAAGGTCAGGTGCTGGGACTTCCGCTCGATGAGACCGGCGGTCGCGATGTCCCAGAAGGCGGTGGAGCCGCCGTTGCCCAGGATCACCTCGTAGCCCTCGGGGAGGGAGAAGAGGTCCCGGAGGCCCTGACGCACCGAGCCGACCAGGTTCTTGACCGGGGCCTGGCGGTGCGAGGTGCCGAGCAGGGAGTTACCGGTGGCGGCGAGGGCGTCCAGCGCCTCGGTCCGCACCTTGGAGGGGCCCGCGCCGAAGCGTCCGTCGGCGGGCTTGATGTCAGCGGGAATCTGGATCTCAGCCACGAGCGGAGCGTATCGGGTCCCGGACCGGGCGTCGGAGGCGCGTCCACCCGATGAGACACGCGCGGGTGATACGCGGGTGATGGGAGGGTGTGTCCGTGACGTCTCCAGGGGAACTTGAGCGGACCTTGCGGACCCGGCTGCGCGGGGAGGTGGACTTCGGCGCCGCCGCACGCGCCCTGGCCACCATGGACGCCTCCAACTACCGGCGCGTCCCGGTCGGAGTCGTCGCCCCGCGCGACGCCGAGGACGTGGCGGAGGCGCTGCGGGTGTGCGCCGAGGCCGGCGTCCCCGTCGTCCCGCGCGGCGGCGGCACCTCCATCGCCGGGCAGGCGACGGGGACCGGCGTGGTCCTCGACCTCACCCGGCACATGAACGCCCTGGTGTCGGTCGACCCGGCCGCCCGCACCGCCGTCGTCCAGCCCGGGCTCGTCCTCGACCGGCTCCGGCGGGCGGTGCGCCCGTACGGGCTGACCTTCGGCCCCGACCCGTCCACGCACTCCCGCTGCACCCTCGGCGGCATGATCGGCAACAACGCCTGCGGCGCCCACTCCGTGGCCTGGGGAACCACCGCCGACAACGTGGCCGAGCTGGCGGTGACCGCGTACGGGGGTGCCGCCCACCGGCTCGCCGACGGCTGGACGGGGGCCCCGCCCGGCCTGCGGGAACTGGTCGCCGGGAACCTCGCGGTCCTGCGGACGGGGCTGGGCGCGGGCTTCTCCCGCCGCATCTCCGGCTACGGCGGCCTGGACCACCTCCTCCCCGAACGCGGGACGCGGCTCGCCCGCGCCTTCTGCGGCAGCGAGGGAACCCTGGGCGTGGTCACCGAGGCGGTGGTGCGCCTCGTGGAACTCCCGCCCGCCCCCGCCCTCGCGGTGCTCGGCTACCCCGACGAGAGCGCCGCCGCCGACGCCGCCGCCGGGCTGCTGCCGTACGGGCCGCTCACGGTGGAGGGCATGGCCCGGGACCTGGTCCACGGCGCCGCCGGGCTGCCCCGGGGCGGGGCGTGGCTGTTCGTCGAGACCCGGGACGAGGGGGCCGCGCGCGGCCTCGTACGGGCCGCCGACGCCCTCGACGCGGTGGTCGTCGCGGACCCGGCGGGGCAGCGGGCCCTGTGGCGGCTCCGCGAGGACGCCGCCGGCACCGCGACGCGCATGCCCGACGGGACCATGGCCTGGCCCGGCTGGGAGGACTGCGCCGTCCCCCCGGCCCGGCTGGGCGCCTACCTGCGCGAGTTCCGCGCCCTGCTCGCCGGGCACGGGCTGCGGGGGACCCCGTACGGGCACTTCGGGGAGGGCTGCGTCCACGTCCGCATCGACTTCGACCTGGTGTCGCGCCCCGGGATCGCCCGCTTCCGCTCCTTCTCCTCCGCACTGGCCGACCTGGTCGTCGCCCACGGCGGCTCCCTGTCCGGCGAGCACGGCGACGGCCAGGCCCGGGCGGAGCTGCTGCCGCGCATGTACCCCCCGGAGGTGATCGACCTCTTCGGGGCCTACAAGGACGTGTGGGACCCGGCGGGCGGCATGAACCCCGGCGTACTGGTCCGCCCCGCGAGGCTCGACGAGAACCTCCGCTTCGCCGTCCTGCCCCCCACCCCGTTCGGCAGCGAGGTCGCCCGCTGCGTCGGCGTCGCGAAGTGCCGGACGCGCGAGCCGGGCGGGCCCGGGGTGATGTGCCCGTCGTACCGGGCCACCGGCGAGGAGAAGCACTCCACGCGCGGCCGGGCCCGGCTCCTCCACGAGATGCTCGTGGGGGAGGTCGTCCGCGACGGCTGGCGCTCCGCGGAGGTGGCCGAGGCACTCGACCTCTGCCTGGGCTGCAAGGGCTGCCTCAGCGACTGCCCGGTGGGCGTGGACATGGCCGCGTACAAGTCCGAGTTCCTGCACCGCCACTGGAAGGGCCGCCTGCGCCCCCTGTCCCACTACCTCCTGGGCGGCCTGCCGACCTGGCTTCGGCTGATCGCCGCCCTGCGGGCCGCCCGCCTGGTCAACGCGGCGGGGCGGACCCTGCGGGTACCGGGCCTGGCCCGCGAGCGGAGACTGCCGAAGGTGGCGGCCACACCGTTCACCCACTGGTGGCGAACACACGGGGCACCACGGGACACGCATCCGACGCCGCACTCGCGACCGGCTCCGGGGTCGGCGTCGGCGTCGGCTCCCGCTCCGGGGTCGGCTCCCGCCCCCGCTCCGGCGTCGGCGTCGGCTCCGGCGTCGGATTCGGACCCGGCGGCGGCCCCTGCCCCCAACCTGGCGTCGGACTCGGCGCCGGCCCCCGCCGCCGACGCTGCGGTCCCGGTCCCGGCACGGGTGATGCTGTGGCCCGACACCTTCACCGACCACCTCGCCCCCGGCACCGCCCGCGCGGCCGTCCGCGTACTGGCGGCCGCCGGCCTCCCCGTCACCGTCCCCGCCGACCGGGTCTGCTGCGCCCTCACCTACGTCTCCACCGGCCGCCTCAGCCGCGCCCGCAAGGTCCTGCGCCGCACCCTCGACACCCTCGGCGACGTCAAGGGCCCCGTCCTCGTCCTGGAACCCAGCTGCGCCGCAGCACTGCGCGGCGACCTCCCCGCCCTCCTCCCCGACGACCCCCGCGCGCACCGCCTCGCCGCAGCGGTCCGCACCTTCGCCGAAACCCTGGAGGAGCACGCCCCCCACTGGACCCCGCCCCGCCTGGACCGGCCCGTCGCCGGCCAGACCCACTGCCACCAGCACGCCGTCCTCGGCGACACCGCCGACCGGCGGCTGCGTGAGCGCGCCGGCCTCACCGGTGAGCTCAGCGGCGGCTGCTGCGGCCTCGCGGGCAACTTCGGCTTCGAGCCGGGCCACCACGCCGTCTCCGTCGCCTGCGCCGAGGAGCAGCTCCTGCCGTCCCTGCGCGCCGCCACCCCCGGCACCGCCGTCCTGGCGGACGGCTTCTCCTGCCGCACCCAGATCGCCCAGCTCTCCGGCCACCGCGCCCGCCACCTGGCGGAACTCCTCGCGGAGGCCCTTCCGCCGGACCCGATGTAAGCCAGAACACGCGGGCACGACCCTTACCCACCCCTTAATCTGGAGAAATGCCCGCACCCTCCCCGTCCCCCGCGACCACCCCCACCCCCACCCGCACCCGGGCCTCCGCCCCGTCCCGCGTCCCCAAGGCCGCCGGCGGCCGCTTCGGCCCGGTGGCGCTCGTCGTCGCGGCCGGCGTCTCGGTGCAGTTCGGCGCCGCCCTCGCGGTCATGATCATGCCGAGGGCGGGCGCGGCCGGCGTGGTCACGCTGCGCCTCGCGGCCGCCGCCCTGGTGCTCCTGGTCGTCTGCCGGCCCAAGGTACGGGGCTACACGCGCGCCGACTGGGGCACCGTCGTCGCGTTCGGCGTGGCCATGGCGGGCATGAACGGCCTCTTCTACCAGTCCATCGACCGCATCCCCCTCGGCCCGGCGGTCACCCTGGAGGTGCTCGGACCGCTGGCCCTCTCGGTCATCGTCTCCCGCCGCCTGGTGAACCTCCTGTGGGCGGCCCTGGCCCTGGGCGGCGTGGTCCTCCTCTCCGGGCACGGCGGCGGAGGCCTCGGCTTCGGCTCCCTGGACCCCCTCGGCGCGGCCTTCGCGGTGGGCGCGGGCGCGATGTGGGCGGCGTACATCGTCTTCAGCGCCCGCACCGGCCGCCGCTTCCCCCAGGCGGACGGCCTGGCCCTGGCGATGGCGGTGGCCGCCGTCCTCTCCCTCCCGCTGGGCGTGATCCAGGCGGGCTCCGCCCTCCTGGTCCCGAGCACCCTGGCCCTGGGCCTCGGCGTGGCGCTCCTCTCCTCGGTGCTCCCGTACACCCTGGAACTCCTCGCCCTCCGCCGCCTCCCGGCTCCGACGTTCGCGATCCTGATGAGCCTGGAACCGGCCATCGCCGCCACGGCGGGCTTCCTGGTCCTCCACCAGGCCATGTCCCTGCTGGACGCCCTGGCGATCGCCCTGGTCATCGCGGCGAGCATGGGCGCGGTACGGGCGCAGAAGCCCTGAGAGTGCGGGGGGCCGGGGGGTGGACGGGACCCCCTTGACCGGTCTCGGAGATCGGTTGGGGGGTTCCCGCCAGTCTCATCGTCCTTCCGCGTCGGACCGGCCCGTCAAGGGCGCTCCTTCGTCGCGTCGCTGCGCGATCGCCTCCGGCGACCCTTGACCGCCCGCCCCGCCACGAAACGCCGAAGACTGCCGGGAACCCCCCAAAGGAACGGGACGGACGTTCCGTGGACATGCGGCGGCATCAGCGCCCCGTCGGGCTCGTCGGGGCCGCCACACCGGGCACCCGCCCCGCCACGAACGCCCTCCGGGACCACCCTCCGCGCCAGATCGCTACGCGCTCCTCATTCCTCGGCGTCTGCCAACCGTCTGGGGCCGCTACCCGCAAGAAATGCCAGCCAGAGAGGCAGAGGGGCCGGTGGGCGCATCAGATCGCTACGCACTACCCCTATCTCGGCGCCTCGCCGCCGTCTTGGGCTGCTACCTGCCGCCGAACGGCGGCCAGGGGGACCAGGGGGGCTTGACCCGGTTCGGTGCGCAGCTTCAAGCGGTTGCGTTCAGGCGGTGTGCTTTGACCGATGCCGTGTACAGCTCGCTGGTGAGGTCGTCCGGCCCGATGCCCAGTTCGGCGAGGACGGCCCTGATGTCATGGAGGGCTGCGGCGACGTCCTTCTCCTCCACCTGGGTCTCCAGCTCAAGGAATGTGCCGTCCAGTTCGGGGACGCGGACCAGCGTGGCGAGCATCTGGCGGCCCCGGGATTGGAAGGTGTAGTTCCTGCACCTCTTCTCGAACGCGATGGCGGGCACGTAGCCGAGACCGCGCAGGGTCGCGTGAACGGCTTCGGCGTCCTGGACTCGGGTCTCGTGTTCCGGTTTGGAGCCGGATTCCTCGTCCACACGGGCGCCTTTGTAGGTAAGGAGGGTGCGCGTGTCATCCGGTCCGTGGACGGTCCGGACCCGGAGCTCTTCATCCCGTGCGTCGAGCGCTCCGTCCACGGTGTCGTAATAGGTGTCCTGATACACCTCGACCCGGCCCTCGGACCGTTGATCCAACCGTCGCAACACTTCTTCTGGCGCGCGGACGCGTGCCTTCAGTTCCGCCTCGATCATGCGCCGTCCTCTCAAACCGTGCGCTCAGCACCTGCGGCCATGGCCTCGAACATGCGCTGGAAGCCCCTGAACAGCGGGCCGTGCGGGGTGTGCATCACCTTGTAGGTGGCGGACTCATGGCCTTCCCAGCCTGCGTCGAAGGCACCGACGAACAGGGTGGAGTCAGCGCGGATCAACCGCCATGTCGGCAGCATGCCGTACCTGTACACCTCGATGTCGCAGATCCCGGCAAGCTCACGCAGCCTGGCCTCGGCCAGCCGCACACCACCGGCGAGCGATTCCGCCGACTCACCGATTTCGGCAGCACGCAACGCAAGAGCCGGCGCCTCCGGGTTCAGCAACAGCACTCGCACCCGCAAGCCGCCGTTCTGCCGGACGAGGTGCGGACGCAACATCGAGTCGTTCAAACCGACGAGGCCGAGGCCGCGCACAGCGAGAACGTCCAACTCCTTCGCAGTTCGGACCTGTTGTTGAATCTCCTCTTTGGCCGATGCCTGCGCCGAGTAGACCCGAACCACCTCCGGGAAGGCCGCGAGATCGAACGCGGCTCCGCCGGAACGCCGCTCACGGCCGGCTGCCAACCCCAGGAGATGCCGTGCGTCGTCCGGCATGTTCAGTCCATCGGCGATCCGTTCGTACACATCGAGACGGGACACCTCGCGGCGACGGTTGATGATCTCGTTCACCCGCGCCTGCGTCATCCCGACTGCGGCCGCGATGCGGGCCTGACTGGCTCCGCTGTACTGCTGCACGTACCTGAACACGGCTGCCACGTCCCGTCCGCGAAGGGCCTGACGGACATCTGCCCGCTCCCATGCCCAAGTCGGCAATGAAACCGGGACGAGTGGTGTGGCCATGATCGGTTACTCCCGTCATCTGCACCCCCGAGACGGAAAGACATCTCACGCTGAGATTACCGCTGGGATATCGAGTGCGTACGCAGTGTCATCAGATCCTCCTTCCATGCCACCCGCCCGAAGGGCTCAACGGCATAACTCGACGATCCGGAGGACTCGACACATGCCTGTCGGCACTGACGCCTCACCTGCTGACTCCTGGCCGCATTCGGAGCAAAGGCCTGAACTCAGCCCACAACTCCTCGCGCGCGCCCGATCCGGTTGGGAGCGCTTCCTCGACACCTTCGAGGTCACGACCGATGAGTGAGCAGTACGAATACGTCCCCCACCGCCTCCTGCATCGCCGTGTTCGCGACATCGCCTCCGGGGCCGAGGGTGTGCTGATGGCCGTCGTCAACGAGAACGTCTCGGACTCCGCCGACTACGAACGTTGGATGGAACTCGCCTATATCCGGGGCGGATCCGGCCGAGAGTTCACCACCGCTGTCGACAACGTCGTCCCCGCCCACGACCAGCCCCAGACGGCCGTCGGACGCCGAAACCTGGGCAGCGCGTAGCGATCTGATGCGCCGGGCGGCGCCCGACGGGGGCCAGTCCGTCCTCGCGTGCGGGTATCAGCCCTCGACGGCCGTCGGGCGCTAAAACCTGGGCAGCGCGTAGCGATCTGTGGCGTCCACCGGTCCGGGATGGGGTTCCTGGTCGTCGGTTCTTGCGGGTAGCGGCCACAGACGGCCGTCAGACGCTGAGAAACGAGGAGCACGTAGCGATCTGATGCGTGGGGTGGCGCCGATTGCGGCTGAAGGGGGGGGGGGGGGGGGGGATGGCTGGTCTGCCGGCCCCCGACCACCTTGCCCGGTCGCTGAGTCGGCCGCGTGTCCATGAACATCCGTCCCGTTCCTTTGGGGGTTTCCCGGCAGTCTTCGTTTTTCCGGGGCGGGACGGTCTGTCAAGGGTGGCCGGAGGCCATCGCGCAGCGACGCGACGAAGGAGCGCCCTTGACAGGCCGGCCCGACACGGAAGGACGATGAGACGGACGGGAAAGCCCCAACCCCTCCCTGAAACCGGTCAAGGGGGGCGGGCGGTTCACCCCAGCGGGAGCTCCACGTACGACGGCGTCGGCTCCGGGGAGGTGAAGGAGAGGGTGGCGCGGGGGAGGTTGGCGTCCGCGTAGAAGGGGTCGCGGGTCGTCAGGGCCAGCATCGGGCGGTGGTCCGGCGGGAGGTCGTACGCGATGGGGTGGAGGTCGACGTCCGCGCTGATCAGGCTGTCCGGCGGGGCGTCCAGGTCGCTGAACGGGGCGTGGGTGATCAGGCGGGCCGAGCCGTCCGGGGCGAGGTCCAGGAGGTACGCGACGACGGTGGAGCCGGAGTTCGCCGCGCGGTAGGTGACGCGCAGGCGCGGCGTGCCGCGCAGGCGGGTGGTCTCCGCCGCCGGGGCGGCGGTCCAGACGGCCGTCGCGGTGCGGTCCATGGCGTCCGCGGCCGGGTAGCGCTTCGGCAGGCCCTCCAGCTCGGCGTACCCGGAGCGGGCGACCGCGTCGGCGACGGCGACCGGTGTCTCGACCCCGCACAGCACGACCGCCGCCCAGCCCGGGTCGGGTGCGTCGGCCAGTTCGCCGGTGCCGGTGAGGTGCAGGCGCCGGACGCGGTGGGTGGGGAGGGGCCAGACGGGGGACGGTTCGAGGGCCCGGGTCCACATCACCTCGGAGAGGACCTCCCCCTCCGCGTCGATGCCGTTGTCGACTCCGGCGAGGTGGTGGTCGAACCAGCGCAGGGCGTCCGCCCAGATCCGGTTCGGCAGTCCGGGCAGGCCGGTCATCTCGGGACCGCAGTGGTCACCGATGGAGAGGTCGATGCGCTTGGGGCCGGTCAGCTCCTGGAACATCCGCAGCACCTGGCCGGCCGGGAAGAGGGTCTCGTGCCAGGCCTGCGCGCAGAAGACCGCGACCCGTCGCCGTCCCAACTCCTTGACGTGCGTGAACGGTGAGCGCTGCTCCGCCCACGCCAGGGCCTCCCCGAGGGCGTGGCCGGCGAGGACGTCCTCCAGGGCGCGCTCCGTCGGCCGGCTCAGCCGGGCCCGCGGGGAGGCGGTGAGGAGGGTGTGGACGGCGGCGGTGCGGCGGGTGTGGTTCTCGCGCAGCACCTCCCCGAGGTCGCCCCAGCCGCTGAGCGCGGCCACCGCGTCCACGCGGGCGTCGTGCGCGGCGACGAGCTGGGCGATGCCGGCGCCGTAGGAGACGCCGAGGACGCCGATCCGGGTGACGGGTCCGGCGGTGCGCTCCAGGAGGTGGTCGAGGGCGTGCCGGCCGTCGGTGACGTCGAGCGGCCCGGCGCAGTCGGCGTGGCCCCCGGAGGCGGCGAACCCGCGCGGGCTGTAGGCGAGGACGTCGTAGCCGCGGATCGCGAACCGGGAGGCCTGGACGGCGTACGCGGGCCAGCCCAGGTCGCTCCACGGCGCGGGCATCACGACCACCGGCCGCGGCGCGGGCCCGGTGTGCCGCCAGAGCGCGGCGTCGAGGAGGGTGCCGTCGGCGCCGGTCACCTTGCCCCGGCTGAAGACGGTGGCGGCGCGTACGGCCGCGGCCTCGGCGGCGCGTGCGGGCGGCAGGCCGGCGGGCTCACCGGTCTCCAGGGCGGCGGCGAAGGCGTTGAGGGCGGTCGCGTCGAGTTCGGGGTACAGGGAGTGGGCAGCAGGGTGCACGTCGGATCATCCTCGTCGTCTCGTCATCTCGTCGGCTCCGCTTGGCGCGGCACGGACGTGTTCGGATGCGGGGGGCGGCGGCGCTGCTTCTGCTCCGGCGGTACGGCGGCGCACTCAGTATCGGCGCGGTGCGCCGGGTGCGCCCGGGGGCCGGGGGCCGTACGGCCGGATCCGGCCGCGGGGCGGGGGCGGTGGCGGGCCCCGCGGCCTCGGGGAAGTAGGGCGGCGGGGTCAAGTTCCCGCTGTCGCGCCTCGGTTGGCTGGTGGCGGGATTCCGGCGGGATCGGATGAAAATCATGCAAGCGTGCTTGATTGTTTCTCGGGTGGCTGCCAGGCTTCCCCTCACGCCGAGAGGGGAGCACGCCCGTGCCCGAGCCGTCCGTCGTCGCCGTCTTCGCCGATCTCCGCGAGGAGGGCCGTGAACTCGACTTCCTCGTAGCGGAGTTGGGCGCGTCCCAGTGGGCGCGGCCGACGCCCGCCGAGGGGTGGAGCGTCGCCCATCAGATCGCGCACCTGCACTGGACCGACCGGGCCGCGCTCCTCGCCCTCACCGACGCCGAAGGGTTCGCGCGGGAGGTGGAGGCGGCCCTCAAGGCGCCGGAGACCTTCGTCGACGCGGGCGCGGAGGAGGGGGCCCGGCTGGCGCCGGCCGAGCTGCTGGCCCGGTGGCGGGCCGGGCGGGAGGCACTGGACCGGGCCCTGGCCGCCGCCCCCTCCGACGCCCGGTTCCCCTGGTACGGGCCGCCGATGAAGGCCGCCTCGATGGCCAGTGCCCGGCTGATGGAGACCTGGGCCCACGGCCAGGACGTCGCCGACGCGCTCGGCGTGCGCCGGGCCCCGACCGCCCGGCTGCGGCACGTCGCGCGGATCGGGGTCCGGGCGCGCGACTACGCGTACGCCGTCCGCGGACTGGCGGTGCCGGAAGAGGAGTTCCGGGTGGAGCTGACCGCGCCGGACGGGGCGGGGCTCTGGGCGTACGGGCCCGAGGACGCCGGGCAGCGGGTCACGGGGCCGGCGTCGGACTTCTGCCTGCTGGTCACCCAGCGCGCCCACCGCGCCGACCTCGCGCTCACCGCCACCGGCCCCGACGCCGACCGCTGGCTGGACATCGCCCAGGCCTTCGCCGGTCCGGCGGGTCCGGGCCGTGCACCCCGGGGGACGCGGTGACGGCCCGGCGCGCCCTGCGCATCGGCAACGCCTCGGGCTTCTACGGCGACCGGCTGGGCGCGGTGCGCGAGATGCTGACCGGCGGCCCGCTCGACGTCCTCACCGGCGACTACCTCGCCGAGCTGACCATGCTGATCCTCGGCCGCGACCGGCTGAAGAACCCGGACCTCGGGTACGCCAGGACCTTCCTGCGGCAACTGGAGGAGGGGCTCGGGCTCGCGCACGAACGCGGTGTGCGGATCGTCACGAACGCCGGCGGGCTGAACCCGGCCGGGCTGGCGGACGCGGTGCGCGCGCTGGCCGGCAAGGTGGGCGTTCCCGTACGCGTCGCGCACGTCGAGGGCGACGACCTGATGCCGTACGGGGACGCGGTGACCGGCGAGGGGGCGCTGACCGCCAACGCCTACCTCGGCGGCGCCGGGATCACGGCCTGCCTGCGGGCGGGCGCGGACGTGGTGGTCACCGGCCGGGTCACCGACGCGGCGCTGGTCAGCGGGCCCGCCGCGTGGTGGTTCGACTGGGGGCCCGAGGAGTACGACCGGCTGGCGGGGGCGGTGGTCGCGGGGCACGTCCTGGAGTGCGGGACGCAGGCCACCGGCGGCAACTACGCGTTCTTCACGGCCCACGACGTGCGCCGGCCCGGCTTCCCGCTGGCGGAGGTCTTCGAGGACGGCTCGGCGGTCGTCACCAAGCACCCCGGCACGGGCGGGATCGTCTCCCCGGGCACGGTCACCGCGCAGCTCCTGTACGAGACCCAGGGCGCGCGGTACCTGGGCCCGGACGTCACGGCCCGGCTGGACACGGTCCGGCTCACCCCGGACGGGGAGGACCGGGTCCGGATCAGCGGGACCGTGGGGGAGCCGCCGCCGGACACCCTCAAGGTGGGGGTCACGCGGGTGGGGGGCTGGCGCAACGAGGTCGTCTTCGTCCTGACGGGGCTGGACGTCGAGGCGAAGGCGGCGCTGGTGCGCGAGCAGTTGGCGGACGCCCTGGCCGGGGTGGCGGGGGTGTCGTGGACGCTGGCCCGCACCGATCGCGCGGACGCGGACACGGAGGAGGAGGCCAGCGCCCTGCTGCGGCTGGTGGTCCGCGATCCGTCGGCGGAGCGGGTGGGGCGGGAGCTGACGTCGGCGGCCGTGGAGCTGGCCCTGTCCAGCTACCCGGGCTTCCACGTCACGGCCCCGCCGGGGGCGGCCCAGCCGTACGGGGTGTTCACGTCCGTCCTGGTCCCGGCGGCCTCGGTCCCGCACACGGCCGTACTCCCGGACGGGGTCAGGGTGGAGGTCCCGCCGGCCGGGGCCGGGGCCGGGCCGCGCGGCGGGGCCGGGGACCTGGGTCCCCCCACCCCGCCCCTTCCCGGAACCGAGGCTGCGCCCCGGACCCCGCCCACGGCCGTCGCCCCCGCCCCCAACACCCCCGGCCCCGGCAGCGAGACCCTGTCCGGGGGCTGCGGGGCCGGGTTTCCGACGGGTGGCTCCGGTCGGGGCGCGGCGGTGGCCGCGGGCTCCGGCGCCGGCCCCACCACCCGCGCCCCGCTCGGGCTGGTGGCCGGGGCGCGGTCCGGGGACAAGGGGGGCGACGCCAACATCGGGGTCTGGGTCGAGACCGACGCGGCGTGGGAGTGGCTCCGCGCCACCCTCACCGTCGAGCTCTTCCGGGAGCTGCTCCCCGAGACCGCGCCCCTGGCCGTCGCCCGCCACGAGCTGCCCCGCCTGCGGGCGCTGAACTTCACCGTCACCGGGATCCTCGGCGCCGGGGTCGCCTCCGGCCACCGCTTCGACCCCCAGGCCAAGGCCCTCGGCGAATGGCTCCGCGCCCGCCACGTGGACATCCCGACCCGCCTCCTGCCCTCCGCCCCCGACGGGGCGCCGTCCACCCCCGAGCCCACGCCGTCCGCCCCGGAGGGGATCCGTTCATGACCCGTCTCGGTACCGCCGTCGACCCCCGCGCCCCCGAGCACGCGCAGGCCCGTACCGCCGCCCTGGAGCGGCTCGCCGCGCTGGACGGCGAGCACGCCAAGGCCCTCGCCGGCGGCGGGGAGAAGTACACCGCCCGCCACCGGGGCCGCGGCAAGCTCCTGCCCCGCGAGCGGGTCGAGCTCCTGCTCGACCCCGACACCCCGTTCCTCGAACTGTCCCCGCTCGCCGCCTGGGGCAGCGATCACCCCGTCGGCGCCTCCATGGTCACCGGCATCGGCACCGTCGAGGGCGTCGAGTGCCTGATCACCGCGAACGACCCCACCGTGCGCGGCGGCGCCAGCAACCCCTGGACCCTGAAGAAGGCTCTGCGGGCCAACGAGATCGCCCTGCAGAACCGGCTCCCCTGCATCAGCCTCGTCGAGTCCGGCGGCGCCGACCTGCCCTCCCAGAAGGAGATCTTCATCCCCGGCGGGGCGATCTTCCGCGACCTCACCCGGCTCTCCGCCGCCGGCATCCCCACCGTCGCCGTCGTCTTCGGCAACTCCACGGCCGGCGGCGCGTACATCCCGGGGATGTCGGACCACACCGTCATGATCAAGGACCGTTCCAAGGTGTTCCTGGGCGGTCCGCCCCTCGTCAGGATGGCCACCGGCGAGGAGAGCGACGACGAGTCCCTCGGCGGCGCCGACATGCACGCCCGCGTCTCCGGCCTCGCCGACCACTACGCCCTCGACGAGTACGACGCCATCCGCCAGGCCCGCCGCATCGTCGCCCGGCTCAACCACCGCAAGCCGTACCCCGAACCGCCCCGCGCCGAGGAGCCGCTGTACGACGCGGAGGAGCTCCTCGGGATCGTCCCGCCTGACCTGAAGACCCCCTTCGACCCGCGCGAGGTCATCGCCCGCATCGTCGACGCCTCCGACTTCGACGAGTTCAAGCCCCTCTACGGCCCCAGCCTCGTCACCGGCTGGGCCGGCCTCCACGGCTACCCGGTCGGCATCCTCGCCAACGCCCAGGGCGTGCTGTTCAGCGCCGAGTCCCAGAAGGCCGCCCAGTTCATCCAGCTCGCCAACCAGCGCGACATCCCGCTCCTCTTCCTCCACAACACCACCGGCTACATGGTCGGCAAGGAGTACGAGCAGGGCGGCATCGTCAAACACGGCTCCATGATGATCAACGCGGTGTCCAACTCCCGCGTCCCGCACCTGTCCGTCCTCATCGGCGCGAGCTACGGCGCCGGCCACTACGGCATGTGCGGCCGCGCCTACGAACCACGGTTCCTCTTCGCCTGGCCCAGCGCCAAGTCCGCCGTCATGGGCCCGCAGCAGCTGGCGGGGGTGCTCTCGATCGTGGCCCGGCAGTCCGCCGCCGCCAAGGGACAGCCCTACGACGGGGAGGCCGACGCCGGGATGCGGGCCTTCGTGGAGGCGCAGATCGAGTCCGAGTCCCTGCCCATGTTCCTGTCCGGGCGGCTGTACGACGACGGCGTCATCGACCCGCGCGACACCCGCACCGTCCTCGGCCTGTGCCTGTCGGCCGTCCACAACGCCCCCGTCGAGGGCGCCCGTGGCGGCTTCGGCGTCTTCCGGATGTGAGCCCGCCCATGACGAACCCGATCACCTCCCTCCTCGTCGCCAACCGGGGCGAGATCGCCGTACGGATCTTCCGTACGGCCCGCGCCCTGGGCCTGGCCACGGTCGCCGTCCACTCCGACCCCGACGCCGACGCCCTGCACGTCCGCTCGGCCGACACCGCCGTCCGGCTGCCGGGGGCCGCTCCCGCGGACACCTACCTCCGCGCCGACCTGCTGGTCGAGGCGGCCCGTACGGCGGGCGCCGACGCCGTCCACCCCGGATACGGCTTCCTCTCCGAGAACGCGGACTTCGCCCGCCGGGTCGAGGCCGCCGGCCTGGCCTGGATCGGCCCGCCGCCCGCGGCCATCGAGGCCATGGCCTCCAAGACCCGGGCCAAGGACCTCATGCGGGCCGCCGGGGTGCCGCTGCTGGAACCCGTCGACCCTGCCACCGCCACCGCCGCCGACCTCCCCCTGCTGCTGAAGGCCGCCGCGGGCGGCGGCGGCCGCGGGATGCGCGTCGTACGAGACCTCGACTCCCTCAAGGAGAACCTGGACGCCGCCCGCGCCGAGGCCCTGTCCGCGTTCGGCGACGGCGAGGTCTTCGCCGAGCCGTACGTGGAGCGCGGCCGGCACGTCGAAGTACAGGTCCTCGCCGACGGCCACGGCACCGTCTGGGCCCTGGGCACCCGCGACTGCTCCCTCCAGCGCCGCCACCAGAAGGTCATCGAGGAGGCTCCGGCCCCCGCCCTCCCCGAGGACCTGCGCACCCGCCTCCACGAGGCCGCCGTCGCCGCCGCCCGGGCGGTCTCCTACCGGGGCGCGGGCACGGTCGAGTTCCTCGTCGGCGCCGACGGACGCCCGTACTTCCTGGAGATGAACACCCGCCTCCAGGTGGAACACCCCGTCACCGAAGCCGTCTTCGGCCTGGACCTCGTCGCCCTCCAGCTGCGCGTCGCCGAAGGCGAGCCCCTGCCGCCCGCCCCGCCCGAGCCCTCGGGCCACGCCGTCGAGGCCCGCCTCTACGCCGAGGACCCCGCCCTCGGCTGGCGCCCGCAGACAGGAGTCCTGCACACCCTCTCCCTCCCCGGCCACGTCCGCGTCGACACGGGCTTCACCGACGGGGACACCGTCTCCGTCCACTACGACCCCATGCTCGCGAAGGTCGTCGCGCACGCCCCCACCCGCACCGAAGCCGTCCGCGTCCTCGCCGACGCCCTCTCCCGGGCCCGGATCCACGGCCCGGCCACCAACCGCGAACTCCTTGTACGCTCCCTGCGCCACCCCGACTTCACCGCCGCCCGGCTCGACACCGGTTTCTACGACCGCCACCTCGAAGCCCTCACCGACGGGGGCCCCGACCCCGCCCTCGCCTGCCTGGCCGCCGCCCTCGCCGAGGCCGCCCCGGCCCCCGGCGCGCCGCTCGCCGCCCGCCTCGGCGGCTGGCGCAACCTCCGCTCCCAGCCGCAGACCCGCCGCTACACCGTCTCCGGCACCGAGCACGAGGTCCAGTACCAGCCCGTCGACCATCCCGGCGTACGCGTCCTGGCCGCCACCCCCACGCTCGTCACCCTCGAAGTCGACGGCGCACGACGCGTGTTCCACGTGAAACACAAATCGAACACCGTCTACGTGGACTCCACGCTCGGCTCCCACACCCTCACCCCCGTCCCCCGGTTCCCCGAACCCCAGGACCGCACCGAACCGGGCTCGCTGCTCGCCCCCATGCCCGGCACCGTCGTCCGCGTCGCCGAGGGCCTGGCCCCCGGCTCGGCCGTCACCGCCGGGCAGCCCCTGCTCTGGCTGGAGGCCATGAAGATGGAGCACCGCATCCTCGCCCCCGCCTCCGGCACGCTCACCGCGCTCCACGCCGCCACCGGCCGACAGGTCGAGTTCGGCGCCCTGCTCGCCGTAGTCCAGGAGGAAACGCCGTCATGAGCCCCACCGAAACCGAAGAGCACCAGGCCCTGCGCACCGCCGTCGCCGCCCTCGGCCGGCGCTACGGCCGCGACTACCTCGCCCGCCTCGCCCGCGAGGGCGGCCACCCCGACGAACTGTGGGCCGATGCCGCCAAGCTCGGCTACCTCGGGGTCAACCTGCCCGAGGAGTACGGGGGCGGGGGCGGCGGGATCGCCGAACTCTCCATCGTCCTGGAGGAACTGGGCGCCGCCGGCTGCCCGCTCCTGATGATGGTCGTCTCCCCGGCCATCTGCGGCACGGTCATCGCCCGCTTCGGCACCGAAGTCCAGAAGCGGGCCTGGCTCCCCGGGCTCGCGGACGGCAGCCGCACGATGGCCTTCGGGATCACCGAACCCGACGCCGGCTCCAACTCCCACCGCATCACCACCACCGCCCGGCGCGACGGCGACGACTGGCTCCTCACGGGCCGCAAGGTGTTCATCTCCGGCGTGGACATCGCCGACGCCACCCTGATCGTCGGCCGGACGGAGGACGCTCGCACCGGCCGGCTGAAGCCCTGCCTGTTCATCGTCCCCCGCGATATCCCGGGCTTCTCCCGCTCGGTGATCGACATGGAACTCCAGGCGGCGGAGAAGCAGTTCGAACTGGTCCTGGACGAGGTCCGCCTCCCCGCCGACGCGCTGGTCGGTGACGAGGACGCCGGTCTGCTCCAGCTCTTCGCGGGACTCAACCCCGAGCGCGTCATGACGGCGGCCTTCGCCATCGGGATGGGCCGCTATGCGCTGGGCCGGGCGGTGGACTACGCCCGCACCCGCCAGGTGTGGCAGGAGCCGATCGGCGCCCACCAGGCCGTCGCGCACCCGCTGGCGGCGGCGCACATCGAGCTCGAACTGGCCCGGCTGATGATGCAGAAGGCCGCGCGCCTGTATGACGCGGGCGACGACACGGGGGCCGGGGAGGCGGCGAACATGGCGAAGTACGCGGCGGGCGAGGCGTGTGTGCGGGCGGTGGACCAGGCGGTGCACACGCTGGGCGGGAACGGGCTCACCCGGGAGTACGGGCTGGCGTCCCTGATCACGGCGGCCCGGGTCGCCCGGATCGCTCCGGTCAGCCGCGAGATGATCCTCAACTTCGTCTCCCACCAGACCCTGGGCCTCCCGAAGTCCTACTGACCCGGCCGGGCCCCACCGGGTTCCGCACCCCGCCCCCGACCGGGTGAACGGCAGCCCGCGCCCGTCCCGGCCCGGCGGGCGGGCTGACCGGCGGGGCACGGGGCCCCACGGGGGTGCCGCGTACCCTCCCGGGAGGAAGGGCGCCCCGTCAACAGACCCCTCCGGAGGAGACATGGCCCCACTCGTGCACGCCGCCCAGGCCACCGGCATCACCACCCTCACCCTCGACTCGCCGGGCAACCGCAACGCGCTCTCCGCCCGCCTCGTCGCCGAGCTGCGCGGCGCGCTCGCCGAAGCCGGCCGGGACCCCGACACCCGCGCGGTGCTGCTGACCCACACCGGCAACACCTTCTGCGCCGGCGCCGACCTGAAGTCCCCCTGCGACCCCGCCGACTTCCTCGCCCTCCTGCGCGAGATCACCGCCCTCCCCAAGCCCGTCGTCGCCCGCGTCACGGGCCACGTCCGCGCCGGCGGCCTCGGTCTGCTCGGTGCCTGCGACATCGCCGCCGCCGGCCCGCAGTCGTCGTTCGCCTTCACCGAGACCCACCTCGGCCTGGCCCCCGCCGTGATCTCGATGACGCTGCTGCCCCGCCTCGACCCCCGCGCGGCCTCCCGCTACTTCCTGACCGCCGAACCCTTCGACGCGGCCGAGGCCACCCGCATCGGGCTGCTCACCCTCCACACCGACGGCGACCCCGACACCGCCCTCGCCCCCGTCCTCGACGGGCTGCGCAAGGCCTCCCCGCAGGCCCTCGCCGAGACCAAGGCGATGGTGGCCGCCGGGGTACGGGAGGCCCTGGACCGGGACGGCGGCCGCCTGACGGAGCTCTCCGCCCGGCTCTTCGCCTCCGCCGAGGCCCGCGAGGGCATCACCGCCCGCTTCGAGCGCCGGGACCCGTCATGGGTGCGCTGACCGCGTCCGAGAAGGGCACGACCCCCGTCCGCGGCCTCCCCAAGCAGGCCCGCAGCCGGGTCACCCGCCGCCACCTCCTGGAGGCGGCCGTGTCCTGCCTCGCCGAGCACGGCTGGGCGGGCTCCACCGTCGCCGTCGTCGCCGAACGCGCCGGGGTCTCGCGCGGCGCGGCCCAGCACCACTTCCCGACCCGGGAGGCGCTCTTCACGGCCGCCGTCGAGTACGTCGCCGAGGAGCGCTCCACTGCCCTGCGGGAGCTGTTCCAGGCCGCGCCGGCGCCCCGGCCGGCGGTCGTCGCGGCCCTCGTCGACCTCTACACCGGCGCCCTGTTCCGGGCCGCCCTCCAGCTGTGGGTCGCCGCCTCCAACGAGGAGCAGCTGCGCCCGCAGGTGACGGAGCTGGAGGCCAGGGTGGGCCGGGAGACGCACCGCATCGCCGTCGAGCTGCTCGGCGCGGACGAGTCGGTGCCGGGCGTACGGGAAACCGTGCAGGGCCTCCTGGACATGGCCCGGGGGCTGGGCCTGGCGAACGTCCTGACCGATGACACCGCCCGCCGGGACCGCGTCGTCGCCCAGTGGTCCGGGATCCTCGACGCCGCCCTGGGCTGAAGGAGCGGCGACGGCAAGGGCGCCGCACCCCCCGGGGGGGGGGGGGGGGGGGGCGGCATCCGGGGGGGGGGGGGCGGGGGCCGGCTGGTGGGGGCGGGCGCGGGGTGG